>NZ_JBCNUN010000008.1:0-191462 GCF_039605615.1 Microbacterium rhizophilum
AGTGTCACCACCAAACACACCCGAAGTGTCACCGATGTCCTGATACAGAACTGTCACCAATGTCCTGCGACATGACACGCGGAATCGGCGCTCGAACGGCGTGTTCTCGTTGAGAGCACGTGTTCTCGAGGAGGAAGCGCAGGTCCCCGGGCGCGACGCGGCGGACCGCCTCAGGCGCCCGCGGGCGGATCGAGGAGCAGCGAGATGCGGTCGGAGAGGTACGCGGCGAGCGGCATGAGCGCGCCGGCGGGCGTCCAGCGGATCAGCGGCGACGGGCCGTCGAGGACGAGGGGGCCGTCCGCGGGGAGGCCGAGGTCGAGCGGGCGCCAGCCGAGATGCACCGTCTCGCCCTCGGCGAAGCCGCCACGCAGGGCCATGGCGCGCAGCTCGGCGCGGCGCCGCGCGGACTCCGCCGTGTAGCCCCGCCGGCCCGGGTCGCCGGCGCGCAGCACCTCGCCCTCCTCGTGCACCGCGTCGTCGCCGATCAGCAGCACGCCGACGCGCCACGCGGATCCCGCCCGCACGATCCGCGGACCGGATCCGAGGAGGGCGCGGATCCGTCCCGGCTCGGCGATCTCGCCGAGCGCCTCGCGCGGGACGGACGAGAGACGACGCCGCGCCTCCTCGAACAGGTGCGCGGCGTCGTCCGTCATGACCTCAGGCTAATCACGCCTTGCGCATGTACGCCCGCACGGTCAGCGGCGCGAAGACCGCCACCAGCACGACGGCGCCCAGCAGGGTCCACCACACGTCGACGCCCCACACGCCCTCGTTCGCGAGCTCGCGCAGCGCGGTGATGAGGTGCGAGACCGGGTTCCACTCGGCCACGACGCGCAGCCAGTCCGGCAGCGTCTGGGTGGGCACGAACGCGTTCGAGAGGAACGTCAGAGGCATCATGATGAGCATCGCGATGCCCTGCACCGTGCCGGCCGTGCGCGCCGTCACGCCGAGCAGCGCCCAGCACCAGCTCACGGCCCACGCGGTGACGATCACGAGCAGCGCGCCGGCGAGGACACCCCAGCCGCCGCCCGGTCGCCAGCCGATCAGCATGCCGACCAGGATCGTCAGCCCCGTGATGAGCGCGTACCGGATCGTGTCGGTCAGCAGCGCGCCCGCGAGCGGCGCGATGCGCGCCATCGGCAGGGAGCGGAACCGGTCGAAGACCCCGGTGTCCATGTCCTCGCGCAGCTGGGTTCCGGTGACGACGGAAGCCTGCACGACGCCCTGCACGATGATGGCGGGGATCAGCGCGGGCAGGTAGTCGGTGACGCTGCCGGCGATCGCGCCGCCGAACAGGTACGCGAACATGAACGTGAATAGGAACGGCAGGATCAGCACGTCGGTCCACTGCTCGGGAGTGCGGCGGAGCCGGATCAGCGCCCGGTACGCCATGGTCATGGTCTGCGAGAGCGTCTCCCGCAGCCCCACACGCCGCGCCAGGTGCTCGGGGAACACCGCCGGCTTGGTCTCGATGATGGCGGCGCTCATGCGGCCACCTCCTCGTCCTCGGCCGCATGGCCCGTGATGGTCAGGAACACCTCGTCGAGCGTCGGCTTCTGCACGCTCACCTCGGCGAGGTGGATGCCCTGCCCGCGCAGGCGCACGAGCAGGTCGGTGATCCGGTCGGGATCCGCCATGGGCGCGGTGAGGCGCGCGGCTTCCGGCGTCGCTGTGGCGGCCACGCCGAGCACGGCCTCGATCGCGGCGAGCGCCGCCGGGGCCTGCGTGGGATCGCCGAGCCGCAGCTGCAGCGCGGCCGTGCCGACGGACGCCTTGAGGTCGTCGGCCGTGCCCTCCGCGACCACGCGGCCGCGGTCGATCACCGCGATCCGGGCGGCGAGCTGATCCGCCTCGTCCAGGTACTGGGTCGTGAGCAGCACGGTGGATCCGCCGCTCACGAGGCCGCGGATGACGTCCCACATCTGCCCGCGGGTGCGGGGGTCGAGGCCGGTGGTCGGCTCGTCGAGGAAGATGAGCGGCGGCTGCGAGATGAGGCTCGACGCGAGGTCGAGGCGGCGGCGCATTCCGCCGGAGTACTTGCCGACGGGCCGCGTGGCGGCCTCGGCCAGGCCGAACGCCTCGAGCAGCTCGAGGCCCTTGGCCTTGGCGGCGCGGTGGCCGAGCCCGAGCAGGCGGCCGAACACGATCATGTTCTCGATGCCGCTGACCTTCTCGTCGACGGACGCGTACTGCCCCGTGACGCCGATCAGCTGGCGCACGACGTGGGGCTCGCGCACCACGTCGTGGCCGAAGACGCGCGCGCTGCCGCCGTCGGGCCGCAGGAGCGTCGCGAGCATCGAGATGGTGGTGGTCTTGCCGGCGCCGTTGGGGCCGAGCACGCCGTAGACGGTGCCCGCGGGCACCCGCAGGTCGACGCCGTCGACCGCGCGGTTCGACCCGAAGGTCTTGACGAGTCCCGTGGCCTCGATGGCCAGGGAGGGGATGTGTGAAGGCATGGGAATGCCCTCCTTCCAGAGTGAAGGCTTTCGATGGGGGATGGATCGGGTCGCGAGGGCGCGACGAGGCACCGCCCTCAGCGGGCGGGTGGCATCACGTCCCCGACGTCGGGGTCAGCCGCTGTCGGGAGCGGCGCGCTCGGCGATCTCGGCGAGGAGCGCCTCGCGATCGATGCCGGCGTAGGCGAGGGCCCGGGGGACCGTGCCGATCTCGAGCTCGAAGACGCCTCCGAGCAGGTCGAACGCGTTCATCCGGTGCCAGCCGCGGCGCGCGCGAGCGGTGAACTTCTGCGCGCGGTCGAACGCGTTGCGGGCGCTCGCGCCGAAGCGCGGGCGGCCGATGCGCGTGGCGGCGAGCGTGGCCGGATCGCGCGGGGCGACCCCGACGACGCCGAGCGAGCGCTCGCGCTCGGTGCGCAGCGCCGCGAGCAGGGCCCCGTGATCGAGGCCGTGCTGCACCAGGAACTGCCCGGCCGGGCTGTGCGCGTCGGCCGCGAGGGCGAGCAGGATGTGCTCGGCCTCCACGCTCACGAGCCCCTGCCGCTGCGCCTCGACGACGGCGGCCATGCCGACGAGCCGCATGTTGGTCGCCGAGTCCGGGAACGGGAACTGGTCAGCCACGGCGCCTCCTCAGGTCGATGCCGGCCTGCTCGACGCGACGCAGGTGCTTCTTGTGGACGGCCTGGCGGCTCACGCCGAGCGCCTCGGCGATCTGCGCCCACCCCCACCCGTCGCGCAGCGCGCGCTCGACCGCGGCGTCCTCGAGCTGGTCGGCCAGCTCCCGGAGGGCGACGACGGCCGCGAGGTCGTCGGCGACTCCCCCGATGGGCGACTGGGCTTCCGGTGACATGCAAGCAACTGTAGTTGCTAAGCAGGGGTTTAGCAACCGCGGTTGCTAAACCCCTGTGGCGCGGGCCTCGGCTCAGCTGATCCGGCGTCGGTACACGAAGATCGCGAAGCCGTACGCGACGACCAGGATGCCGACCATCCAGGCGAGCGCGATCCAGATCTCGCCGCCGACCGGCTGCTGCGCGAACAGCGCCCGGATCGTGTCCACGATCGACGTGACCGGCTGATTCTCGGCGAACCACGCGACGGGGCCGGGCATCGACTCCGTGGGCGCGAACGCCGAGCTCAGGAACGGCAGGAAGATCAGCGGATAGCTGAACGCGCTCGCGCCGTCGACGGTCTTCGCCGAGAGGCCGGCGATCACGGCGATCCAGGTCAGCGCGAGCGTGAACAAGATCAGGATGCCCGCGACCGCGAGCCACGCGAGCACCGAGGCGCCCGAGCGGAACCCCATCAGCAGGGCGACCGCGATCACGAGCGCGACCGACACCAGATTCGCCACGAGCGAGGTCAGCACGTGCGCCCACAGCACGCTCGAGCGGGCGATCGGCATCGACTGGAACCGCTCGAAGATGCCGCCCTGCAGGTCGAGGAACAGCCGGTACGCCGTGTAGGCGATGCCGGAGGCGACCGTGATGAGCAGGATGCCCGGCAGCATGAACTCCAGGTACGGCTGGCCGGATCCGGTGTCGATCGCGCCGCCGAACACGTACACGAACAGCAGCATCAGCGCGATCGGCGTGACCGCGGTGGTGATGATCGTGTCGGGACTGCGCAGGATGTGGCGGAGCGAGCGTCCGGTGAGGACGCCGGTGTCCGCGAGGACGTGACCGCTCATCGTGATGCCTTTCGTGTCGTGGTCGCCTCGGCGGCCGGTTCGGTCTCGGGCTCGTCCGTCTCGCCGATCAGCGCCAGACGTTCCACTGCTTCCTGGCCGACGACGGCCAGGAAGACGTCCTCGAGCGAGGGCTCCTTCGGGACGAGAACCGGCTCGCCGCCCGCGGGCAGCAGGGCCTTCAGCTCGGCGAGCGTGCCGTTCTGGATGATCGTGCCGCGGTGCAGGATCGCGATCCGGTCGGCCAGCTGCTCGGCCTCGTCGAGGTACTGCGTCGTGAGCAGCACGGTCGTGCCGGAGCCCGCGAGCTTCTTGACGGTCTGCCAGACCTCGATGCGGGCCTGGGGGTCGAGGCCCGTCGTCGGCTCGTCGAGGAACACGATCGACGGCGCGCCGATCAGGCTCATCGCGATGTCGAGCCGACGGCGCATGCCGCCCGAGTAGGTGCCGGCCCGGCGCGAGCCCGCATCGGCGAGCGAGAACCGGGCGAGCAGCTCGTCCGCGATCGCGGTCGGGTCCTTCTGGTGCCGGAGCCGGGCGACCAGGATCAGGTTCTCGCGGCCGGTCAGGATCTCGTCGACCGCGGCGAACTGCCCGGTCAGGCTGATCGCGGCGCGGACCCGCTGCGGCTCGGCGGCGACGTCGATCCCGTCGACCGTCGCGGTGCCCGCGTCGGCCCTCAGCAGCGTAGAGAGGATGCGCACGAGCGTCGTCTTGCCGGCGCCGTTCGAGCCGAGCAGCGCGAAGATCGTGCCGGGCTCGACGTCGAGGTCGACGCCGCGGAGGACCGCGACGTCCTTGAACGCCTTCTCGACGCCGCGCACGCGGATGGCCGGTGCTCGTGAGGTGGTGGTGGTCATGGTGTCTCCTGGATCGGAGCGGATGATTTTCGGGCGCGACGGACGGCGCCCCGTTCGGGCGTCGTCGTCGCTCCGGGCCGCGGGCCCGGACGGAAGGTCGGCTGGAGCTCAGGTGGTGGCGTACCGGATGACGATGTCCCCGTAGCCGCTGTGGGCGCGCAGTTCGAGCTTCGGATCCTCCGCGCCGGGCGCCCCCGAGGCGGCGAGGCTGGATCGGACCGTGCCGTGCTTGGACAGCGCGTCGAGCCAGACGGCGGTGCCGGCGGGGACGCCCGCCGTGATGGCGCCGTACGAGCTGTGCAGCTCGGCGCGCTCGCCCGCGATCTCGGCGACATGCAGCGAGCCGTACGCCGTGCGGGCGACGAGGTCGGCGTGCGCGGATCCGATCTCGATGGATCCGGATGCCGTGTGGAGGTCGGACACGCCGCCCAGCGTGCCGACGGCGATGTCGCCGGAGGCGTTCTTGACGCGGGCGTCCCCGTCGATCCGGTCGACGCGCAGGCTGCCGGAGGAGATCCGGACGTCCGCGGTGCCGCGCACCCTGCCGACCCGGACCCCCGCATCGGTCTTCAGGTACAGGTCGCCGACGTCGGAGAACTGGATCCCGGTGGCGCTGCCCGAGAAGCGGACGTCGCCGAGCCGGCCGTCGGCGATGAAGGAGCCGTGCACCTTCGCGGTCACGGGCGTTCTCACGGGCACCTCGATCGTGACGTCGATCGAGCCGTTGGCCCCGATCGCGGCCCAGCGCGCGGCGCTGACGACGCTCACGCCCGAGCCGGCGCGATCGACCTGGGTGCGCGCGGCCATCTCGCGGTCGCCGCGCCGGTCGGGATTCGACGGCGCGACCTGCACGTCGATGTCGTCGCGCTCGACGGCGCGGACGAGGACCGAGCCCCACGCGATGTCGAGCGTGAGGGCGGCCGTGGTGGTGTCGGTGTTCATCGCACCCATCCCGTGATCTGGGGGGAGCGCACCGCGCGGGCCGTCCCCTTGGCTTCGAGGGCGGATCCGACCGCGCGGACCAGCCAGGTGTTGAGCGAGACCCCGTCGGCGTTCGCGGCCTGCTCGGCGCGCGCCTTCAGCGAGTCGGGGATCCGGATCGTCGTCCGGCTCGTGGCGCCCTCCTCGTCGACCGTGGGAGCCGCGGCGGCGGGCGTGGTGTCATCCGTGGTGTCGGATGCCGGGCGGGCGACCACGAACTCGACGTCCCGTCCGCGCAGACGCGCGTCGACGGACCCCGAGCCGAGCTGCAGGGTGATCTCACCCGCGGCCTCGGAAAGGGCCTGCAGGAGTGCGAGACGCGTCGCGGCCTCCAGCGCCGCGGCAAGCCGCTCGGCGGTCTCCCGCGTGGCGTCGTCACCGGCGGAGGCGGCGATCGCGAGCTGGCGCTGCAGCTCGACGATGTGCGGTTCGAGGTTCATGACACCATGATGACACCAGGTGGTGTCATGAGTCAATGCCGTGGGGTCAGCTCCTCTCCGACGTCGCCGCGCTGGGCGCGGGCGCTACTTCCAGACGTCGGCGGCGATGTCCACGACCTCGCGGATCTTCGCCCACTGCTCGTCCTCGCTCAGGACGTTGCCCTCCTCCGTGGAGGCGAAGCCGCACTGCGGGCTCAGCGCGAGCTGGTCGAGCGGCGCGAACGTCGCGGCCTCGTCGATGCGGCGCTTGACGGCGTCGACGCCCTCGAGCGCGCCCCGCTTCGTCGTGATGAGGCCGAGCACGACGGTCTGCGCGCCCTTCGGCAGGAAGCGCAGCGGCTCGAAGCCTCCCGAGCGGTCGTCGTCGAACTCGAGGAAGAAGCCGTCGTAGCCGACCGAGAACAGCTGCTCGGCGATCGGCTCGTAGCCGCCCGACGAGATCCAGGTGGAGCGGAAGTTGCCGCGGCAGATGTGCGTCGTCACGACGAGGTCGTCGGGCTTGCCGTCCAGCACCCGGTTCAGGATCGACGCGTACCGCTCGCCGAGGCCGTCGATCTCGATGCCGCGCTCGGTGCGCGCGCGCTCGAGCTCGACGTCGCTGCAGAGGTAGGCCCACGCGGTGTCGTCGAACTGCAGGTAGCGGCCGCCGGCCTCGTAGAAGGCCCGCACCGCAGCGCGGTACGCCTCGACCAGGTCGTCGACGTACTCGTCGCGGCTCGCGTAGCCACCCCCGAGGTTCTGTGGCTCGACGCGGAAGTCCAGCACCGTGGGCGACGGGATGGTCGCCTTCGCCTGCACACCCGCGGCCTCGGCCAGCGGCAGCAGGGACCGGAAGTGCTCGACGTGCGGGTGCGCGCCGAACCCGATCGTGCCGTTCACCTGGACGGCCTTCTGGCGCGTCTGCACGCCCTGGAACGGCAGGCCGTGATCCGTGTCGACGATCGAGACGCCCTCGAGCCCGTCGAAGAAGTCGAAGTGCCACCAGGATCGGCGGAACTCGCCGTCGGTCGCGAGAGCGAGGCCGTTGCCTGCCTGCCTGCGCACCAGATCGGCGATCTGCGCGTCCTCCACCTCGCGCAGCGCGTCCGCGTCGATGCGGCCCTCCGCGAAGTCGGCGCGCGCGGCCTTGAGGACCTCCGGGCGCAGGAAGGAGCCGACGATGTCGGCGCGGTACGGCGGGTTCACGGTCACGCGGGTCAGCCTACGCCGCGACGTGTCCGGCGCCTCGGCCCGGTGTCACGCCGCGCAACAGGCGCTATGCCTGGGATGCGCCCCCGGGCGGGAGCGCGCGCAGCGGCGGCGCCGGACGCATGCGCGACCGGGTGCCGTGGATCTCGCCGTGCAGTCTCTCCATCCGGGCGTCGAGCTCCGCGGCGGTGGTCGCGGCCTCGCGCAGGCTGTCGGTCAGCCGCGACGGCACGTGCTTGTCGTACTTGTAGTAGATCTTGTGCTCCAGGCTCGCCCAGAAGTCCATCGCGATCGTGCGGAACTGGACCTCGACCGGGATCCGCATCATCCCGCTCGAGAGGAAGACGGGAACCTCGACGATCGCGTGGAGGCTCTTGTAGCCGTTGGCCTTGGGCCGGGCGATGTAGTCCTTCACCTCGCGCACGGTGATGTCGTCCTGGCTCACGAGGAGATCGAACAGGCGGTACACGTCGCTCACGAAGCTGCACGTCACGCGGACGCCGGCGATGTCGGTGATCTCGCGCCGGATGGCGTCGAGATCCGGATCGATCCCCTTGCGCACGACCTTCTCCGCGATGGAGTCCGGCGTCTTGAGCCGGCAGGAGAGGTGTTCGACCGGGTTGTAGGCGTGCGCGTGCTCGAAGTCGTCGCGCAGGATCGACATCTTCGTCTCGATCTCGCGCATGCCGAAGCGGTATTCGGAGAGGAAGCGGGTCATCTCGTCGCGCAGGCCCCGGACGCGTTCGAGGAAGCCTTCGTCGATCGGCGCATCGGTCATGCGGCCGATGCTATTGCGGGCGGTTACGGACCAGCTGAGATCATCGGCGACCCGGAGAGTCCACGCCCGCGGATCCGGTCGAAAGCGCCCGCCGGAGTTCGGCACGCCTGATTATTTTGCGCACGAAGAGTCCGCCGTTATCCTCCGGCTATGGGCATCCTTCATTACGGCACTGACGCGACACCGATCCACATCGCGGATCGCGCACTCGCGCACCTCAAGGTGGTGGTCGTGGCGAAGCTGCGTCGCCAGGAGAGCTTCACGGTCTCATGGCAGCACCCCGAGGAGGACGGCGAGGGGCGCAGCACCATCTGGATGCATCCGTCCATCCCGGTGCGCTTCGAGTTCGACGAGCCGGTGGCTCCCGAGCTGAACCGCTCGTGGATCGAGGAGCTGGCCCACTCCGCCAACGCGCTCGGCGGCATCTCCCTCGTCGCGGAGCACGTCGGGTCCGAGGCGGACAACACGTCCGACACCGACGGCGGTCGCGCCCAATCCGTGGCCTGAGGCCCGCAGACATGAAGAAGTCCCCCTCGCAGGAGGGGGACTTTCTTCATGTCTGAGGCAGTCGGCGACGTCAGTCCTCGTCGACCTGCTGCGTCGGGTCCGGCGGCTCCGGCATCACGGTCAGGCCGTTAGGACCGCTGGCGGCCTTCATGAGCTCGTCCAGCCATGCGCGGTTGATGCGCGGCGCGCGCCCGCCGGAGAAGTGGAACTGGATGGGGATGGACGGGCTCAGCCAGAAGCTGCGCCGACCGATGCCATCGCCCAGCTTGGTGTCGTACATGAACGGCTCGCCACGACGGAGCTTGTTCATCACGACGATGCGCAGATGCGCGAGCGTGCGGTCGTCGATGTCGACGGAGTCGGCCGCCGCGCCGTAGATGAATCGCCCCACGATGGCGACGATACCCGAGTCGCGCCATCGTGGGGCACGCCTGCTCGCTCAGATGGAGCAGGCCGTGATCATCCGGCGGAAGGAATCCCGATATCCCCACATACCGTCCTCTCCCCGGATCCATCCGCGTCCGCGTGTCTCACGCGTCCGGGGACGTCTCCTGGCGACCGTGCACCTCGCCGCGCCAGCCACCGGTCTCCGCGCCGCGCTCCTCGATGAACTTCTTGAAGCGCTCGAGGTCCATCTTCGCCTGGGCCTCGTCGATGTTGAGCTTCGCGCCGATGCTCTCGAGCAGGCCATCCGGCTCCCAGTCCATGCGGAGCTTCACGTGCGTCTCGTCGCCGTGCGGCTCGAAGTCGACGCGGCCGGCATGGAACGTGCCGTCCGTGCTCTGCCAGGCGATGTGCTCGTCGGGCACCTGGTCCACGATGTCGGCGTAGAAGTCCTCCTCCTTGCCGGCGATGCTGACCGTCCAGTGCGTGCGCACGTCGTCGATCTGCTGCACCGACTTCACGGCACCCAGATACTGCGGGAACGACTCGAACTGCGTCCACTGGTTGTACACGGTGTCGACGGGCGCGTCGACGTCGATCTCGGCGGTCAGTGTGGTGGTGGTCATGTCGTGCCATCCTCCATCTGGGTGGTGACTCATCTGGCTATGGCCTCGACGTTAGGCGGGCCTCAGGAGGGCATGAATGGGGTTGACTCATCGCGCGCCGGAGGTTAGACCGTCTGCACCAGGTCCGCGCTGCCCGTCAAGCGCTCGCGATCCGCGATCGGGTCGTTCTACGGTCGAGGACATGCCGGAGACGCACAGCACCGAGTCGAAGCCCGCGATCGAGGAGACCTCCGGAATGCGCCTGGCCTTCTGGTCCTGGGCGATCATCGTCGGAGGCGGGCTCGCGGTGATGATCACGCTGCCGCTGATGGGACGGTGAGATGAGGCGCGCATTCAGGGACAACGGCCTGACCCTCCTGTTCCTCGGGCTGTTCGTCGTGACGGTCGTGCTCCAGGCTCTCGCCGGGCACGCGTACAACAACGAGGAGCTCGCGAGCCACGGCCGGGCGCCGATCGCCCTCGCCGAGTTCCTGACGTCGTCCGAGTTCCTCGTCGATCTCGCCGAGAACTGGCAGTCGGAGTTCCTCCAGTTCTTCGTGTTCATCCTGGCCACGGTCTGGCTGGTGCAGCGCGGATCGCCCGAGTCCAAGAAGCCCGGCGACGAGGGCGTCGGATCCGATCGGGATCAGATGATCGCCGAGTTCTCGCGCGAGGACTCCCCCGCCTGGGCGCGTGTGCGCGGCCTCCGGCTCTGGCTGTACGCGAACTCGCTGCTGATCGCGATGGGGCTGGTGTTCCTGCTGTCGTGGCTCGCGCAGTCGCTCGCGGGCCTCGTGGTGGCGAACGACGAGGCGGCCCAGCACGGCGAGCTGCCGATGACGTGGGGCGCCTACGTCACCGGCCCGGAGTTCTGGAACCGGACGCTGCAGAACTGGCAGTCGGAGTTCCTCGCCGTCGGATGCATGGTGGCGTTCTCGATCTACCTGCGCCAGCGCGGCTCGGCCGAGTCCAAGCCCGTCGGCACTCCCAACGGCACGTCGGCCCTCGAGTCGGAGTGAGGGCATGGGAGGGGGCCGGTGCGACGCGTGCACCGGCCCCCGGCGGGAGGCCGCTCAGGCCCCGACGAGCTCCTTGAGGCGCGTCGACAGCTCCTCGCTCGTGTGGACCTCCTGGTCCTTGTTGTCCTGCAGCAGCTTCAGCACATCGGTGGCGCCCATGGCCGTCACCGGGATGATGAGGCCCTCGTACGCCGCCATCTCGTAGTGCTCGTTGCCGAGCGCGCATGACAGGGTGATCTGGTCGCGCAGCGCCTTCTCGCTGCGCTGGATCAGCGACTCGGCCTGCTTGCTGATGCCCTTCGTGCTCGGCGACGGCGCGGTCGACTCGGGCACCTCGAGCAGCCGGAAGACCTTCTGCAGGTTCGCGATCTGCTCCCGGGTCTCGTCGGCGTGGTGGCGGAACAGCTTCTTGATGTCGGCCGTCACGGCGGCTTCGGCGAGCTCGCCCAGCGCGGCCAGCGAGTCCTCCTCCATCGTCATCGCCGTGCGCAGCTGGAAGCGCAGCAGGTCTTCGGGGGTCTCGAGGTGGTTCTGGCTCATGGGTGCTCCTTGCGTGAGACATGTCCGACGATCCGTCGGCGGACTCGACGCTAGGCGGGCGCGGCTCGGCACAGGAGGGGATTGCGCGGCGCCGGAGGCCCGGCTAATGCCGGACGGCGACCGGGGCCGCCTCCTCCAGAAGCGCTTCTGTCAAGTGCCTTATGCGCCCCCGTGCGCGGACCTATCGTCCCCGCACGGGGGAGACACAGCACAAGGAGGGGTCCCATGAGAGGGTTCCGGATGATGGCGGTTGCGGCGGTCGCGGGAGGCGCGATCGTCCTCGGCGGATGCGCGGTGGGGACGGGCGGCGCGGACGACGCCGACGCGCAGTACGACTCGGGCGCCGAGCTCGAGGGCGAGCTCAGCGTGATGGGATTCGCCGGCGTCGACGAGGTGGCGACCACGCGCATGGACCTGGCCGAGGCCGAGCTCGGCGACGGCGTGGAGGTCAAGGTGGCCGAGGGCGAGCTCGACCTGCAGCAGTTCCTGTCGGCGGCCGCGACGGGCGATCCGCCGGACCTGGTCTACGCCAATCGCGATCAGATCGGTTCGCTCGCCGCGCGCGGCGCGATCCTGCCGCTGGAGCGCTGCATCGAGGGCGAGGGCATCGACACCGGCATGTTCGTCGAGTCGGCGCTCGCGCAGGTCACGCTCGAGGGCCAGGTCTACGGCATCCCCGAGTTCAACGTCGTGCAGGTGACCATGGCGAACGCCGACCTTCTCGACGCCGCCGGGCTCTCGCTCGCCGACGTCGACGGATCCGACTGGGAGGCCATGAGCGCCGCCAACGAGGCGCTCACGAAATCGGATGGCGGCAAGCTCAGCGTGATCGGGGTGGACAGCAAGCTGCCGGAGTTCTTCCCGATGTGGGCGAAGGCGAACGGCGTCGACCTGATCAGCGAGGACGGCAGGACCGCCCAGCTCGACGACCCGAAGGCGGTCGAGGCCCTGGAGTGGGCCGTGGGCATCTACGACGCGCAGGGCGGCTTCGGCGACGTGAAGGCGTACCGCGACTCGGCGGACTTCTTCGGCGAGGGCAACCAGTTCGCGACCGGAGTGCTGGGCGCGATGCCGATGGAGCAGTGGTACATCAACGTGCTGAACGACGTCTCGCCGGATGCGCCCGTGACGTTCGACACGGTCAAGGACCGCCAGGGCGATCCGATCGCGTACGCGTCGGGGCAGGCGTGGGCGATCCCCGCCGGGGCCGCGAATCCCGAGGCCGCGTGCCGGTGGGCCCGGGTGATGACCGCCGTCGACACCTGGGAGGCCGCCGCGCAGGCGCGGCTGGACCTGCGCGACGAGGAGGGAAAGCCGTTCACCGGCCTGCTGACCGGCAACGCCGAGGCCGACGACCTCATCGAGGGCATGGTCACGTCGGGCGGCGAGCCCTGGGACACCGCGGTCGCCGCCACGTACGAGGCCAACGACCACACGTTCGCCCTGCCGGCGAGCCCGGCCGACGCCGAGTTCGAGACCGCGATGCAGGATGCCGTGAACGCCGTGCTCTCGGGCGAGGCCGAGCCGGCCGACGCGCTCGCGCAGGCGCAGCAGACCGCGCAGAAGGCGCTCGACGACGCGTGGGCGAAGATGGCCGAGAACTCCGGAGACGGGGAGTGACCGCGATCGCCACGGCCGCGGCGGCGGGGACCGCCTCCCCGCCGCGGCGGCGTCGCGGGCGGCTGCGGGAGAACCGCGCCGCGCTGTTCTTCCTCGCCCCGTGGCTGATCGGCTTCGCGGTCTTCACGGCATGGCCGCTGATCTACAGCGGCTACCTCTCGCTGACCGACTACGACGTCATCAACGACCCGTCGTTCGTGGGGTTCGACAACTACGCCGAGCTGTTCGCCGATCCGAAGGTCGCGCTCGCGCTGGCGAACACGCTGTTCTTCACGGCCGTGCAGGTGCCGCTGTACGTGATCGTGTCGCTCGCGCTGGCCCTCCTGCTCGCCCGGGCCGGGCGTGCATCCGGGTTCTTCCGCACGGTGTTCTTCCTGCCGAAGATGACCCCGCCGGTCGCGGTCGGGATCCTGTTCCTGCTGCTGTTCAACGGGCAGAGCGGACTCATCAACGCCGGCCTCGGCTGGATCGGCATCGACGGTCCGTCGTGGACGACCGACCCCGCGTGGGTGAAGCCGGGGCTGGTGATCATGAGCCTGTGGACCGTCGGATCGTCCGTGCTGATCCTGCTCGCGGCCCTCCGGGGCGTGCCCGAGGAGCTGTACGAGTCCGCCCGCCTGGACGGCGCGGGGTCGTGGCGGCAGTTCGTCAGCGTGACGCTGCCGATGATCAGCCCGGCCGTGTTCTTCATCGTGGTCGTCAACACCATCGCGGGCCTGCAGACCTTCGACGAGGCGTACACGGCCTTCTTCGGCGCGGGCAACACGACATACGGCAACGACGCGGCGCTGTTCTACGTGATCTACCTGTTCCAGCAGGCGTTCCAGTTCCTCAACATGGGGTACGCCTCGGCCATGGCGTGGCTGCTGTTCCTCGTGATCATGATCGTCACGGCGATCCAGGCGATCGTGTCCCGGCGCCTCGTGCACTACGAGGGCGGGGGCGGGCGATGAGCGCGCTGACCGAGCGCCTGACCGGCGCCGCGGCTCCCCCGACGACGGACGCGGTCGCGCGCGACGCCGCGCCGCTGCCGTCGCGGAGCCGGCGCTCCCGCGTCGCGAGGATCGTCACGATCGCCGCGCTCATCCTGGTCGCGGTGATCTTCGTCTACCCGTTCCTGTGGCTCGTGAGCGCCTCGTTCAAGCCGCGCGGCGAGGTGTTCGACAATCGGCTGATCCCGCAGACGTTCACGCTCGACAACTACCTGCAGGTCTGGCAGGAGGCGCCCCTCGGGCTGTGGCTGCTGAACACCGTGATCGTCACGGCGCTCGCGGCGGGGGCCGTGACGCTCTCGAGCGCGATGGTGGCGTGGGCCTTCGCGTTCTACCGCTTCCGCGGCCGCGGCGCGCTGTTCGCCCTGGTGCTCGGATCCATGATGCTGCCGGGCGCGGTCACCATGATCCCGACGTTCCTGATCTGGAACTCGCTCGGGATGGTCAACACCCTGACGCCGATGTGGGCGCACAACCTGTTCGGCAGCGCCTTCTACATCTTCCTGCTGCGGCAGTTCATGCTGTCCCTGCCTCGGGACCTGTTCGACGCCGCGCGGGTCGACGGCGCGAACCCGTGGCAGGTGTTCTGGCGCATCGCGCTGCCGCTGTCACGGCCGGCGCTCGCCGTGACCGTGGTGTTCGAGGTGCAGGCGGTCTGGACGGACCTGATGCGCGCGCTGATCTACCTGCGCGACTCCGCCAACTTCACGGTGCCGCGCGGCCTGAAGGCGCTCGTGGACAACTTCGGCTTCGGCGGCGAGTGGCACTGGGAGATCCTGATCACGGCCAGCGTGATCACGACGATCCCGATGATCGTGCTGTTCTTCCTCGCGCAGCGTCACATCATCGAGGGCGTCGTCGCCGGCGGGCTCAAGGGCTGAGGACGCGCCGCGCGATCAGTCGACCTGTTCGGACTGCGTCCGGATGAAGTCACGATCGTCCTCGCTCAGCGACGCCTCGGCGGAGACGTCGGCACCCGTGATCTCGGCGATCTCGGCGCGCACCTCCTCGGTCAGCTCGCCGCTGTCGCGCAGCGCGTGCTTCGCGTCGATGGACAGGCGCGGGTACCACTCGTGGATGTCGGGCAGGTCGGCGTTCATGATGCCGAACCTAGGCCGGGCGGCCCGCCGCGCTCAACGGGTTGACACGCGGGCGGGGTCACCCCCGCAGCACGTCGGAGACGCGCTCCAGGGCACCGGGCACGAGCGCGTAGTACGCCCAGGTGCCGCGCTTGCTGCGCGAGAGGAATCCGGCCCCGGCCAGGATCTTCAGGTGGTGCGAGATCGTGGGCTGTGCGAGCCCGATCGGCTCGGTGAGGTCGCACACGCACGCCTCCTGCCCATCGGAGGCCGCGACGATCGACAGCAGCCGCAGCCGGGTGGGGTCCGCGAGCGCCTTCATGAGGCGGGCGAGGTCGTCGGCCTCCGCCGCGCCGAGCGGTTCGCGCACGAGAGGCGCGCAGCACGCGGCGGGCTGGATGACGTCGAGAGTCGCGGACATGCATCGAAGATAGTCGATATTGACGGACTTCGATAGATGGAGGCAGACTGTCCATCGACATCCATCGATGGACTTCGATACCAGGAGAAGCCATGGCGCTGATCGACCTCATGCCCGCCCCCCTCACGACCGCGCGCGACGCGCGTCTCACCGCGCTGCCTGTCGCGATCATCGGTGCGGGCCCGATCGGCCTGGCCGCCGCCGCGCACCTCGCCGAGCGCGATATCCCCTTCGTGGTCTACGAGCGCGGCGCCGAGCCCGCCGCGGCGATCCGCGAGTGGGGGCACACCCGGCTGTTCTCGCCGTGGGAGCACCTCGTCGACGACGCCGCCTCGCGGCTCCTGGCCGAGGTCGGATGGGAGGCTCCGCGGTCAGGGCGGGCCCCAGACGGACGAGAGCTCGTGGCCGAGTACCTCGAGCCGCTGGCGGCGCATGATGCGATCGCACCGGCGATCCGTGCGGGTGTCGAAGTGCTCGCCGCGACCCGCGAAGGCATGGACCGCACCCGCACGAGCGGGCGCTCGCGGACGCCCTTCGCCCTGCGGCTGCGGCTCGCCGACGGCACGGTGACGGAGGAGACCGCGCGCGCGGTGATCGACGCGTCGGGCACATGGGGCCAGGCGAATCCGCTGGGATCGGCCGGCCTCGCGCCGCTAGGCTGGGAGGCCATCGCCGATCGCAGCACGGGCGCGCTGCCCGACGTGCTCGGCGCCGACCGCGACCGCTTCGCGGGGCGGCACACCACGGTCGTCGGCGCCGGTCATTCGGCCGCGAACACCCTCATCGCCCTCGCCTCGCTCGCGCGCGACGAACCGGGCACGCGCGTGACGTGGATGATCCGCAGCGCGGCCGCGAACCGCATCTCGACCGAGGGCGACGAGCTCGAGGGACGCGGCGCACTCGGCACGCGCGTGCGCCGCCTCGTCGCGGACGGGCGGATCGCGGTCGTCGACCGGTTCGAGATCCTGCGCGCCGAGCGCACCGAGGGCGGTGTGCGCCTCCACGGACGGCGCGGCACCGACACCGCGGCGCACGAGACCGACGTCGTCGTCGCGGCGACCGGCTTTCGTCCCGACCTGGGCATGCTGCGCGAGCTGCGACTCGAGCTCGACGACGTCGTCGAGGCCCCGCGGCGCCTCGCTCCGCTCATCGATCCGAACGTGCATTCGTGCGGCACGGTGTCGCCCCACGGCTACCGGGAGCTGGCGCATCCCGAGGCGGGCTTCTTCATCGTGGGGATGAAGAGCTACGGCCGCGCCCCGACGTTCCTCCTCAAGACGGGCTACGAGCAGGTGCGGTCGGTCGTCGCGTGGCTCGCGGGCGACACCGCGGCCGCCGGCCGCGTCGAGCTGATCCTCCCGACGACGGGCGTGTGCTCGACCGATGCGGGCGGCTGCTGCTGAGCCTCACAATGGTCACGTGATCGACATCCGCCCCCTGACCTCCGGCGATTGGGCCGATGTCGAGCGCATCCACCGGGAGGGCATCGCCACGGGCGATGCGACGTTCGAGACGGACCCTCCCACCTGGTCCGCGTTCGACGCCGGCCGACTGATGCAGGCACGTCTGGTCGCGGTCGACGACGGGGGCAGGGTGCTCGGCTGGGCCGCCGCCTCGCGGGTCTCGGCGCGTGAGGCGTACCGCGGTGTGATCGAGCACTCGATCTACGTGGCCGAGGCCGCCCGCGGGCACGGCGTGGGCCGCGTCCTGCTCGCCGCATTCGTCGAGGCCGCGGACGCCGCGGGCTTCTGGACCATCCAGTCGTCGATCTTCCCCGAGAACCTCGCGAGCCTGCGTCTGCACGAACAGGCGGGGTTTCGCGTGGTGGGCCGCCGCGAGCGGATCGCCCGCGGCCGGCGCGGACCGCATGCGGGCGAGTGGCGCGACACGATCCTGGTGGAGCGCCGCCGACCGGACGACCCGCCGCTGCCCCGGTCATAGACTGGGATCTATGGATGCCGGATCCTCGCTCGCGACGATCGCGGATCCGACGCGCGCCCGGATCCTGCGGCTGATCCTCGCCGCGCCGGGCGGACGCTCCCGCGTCGGCGAGCTCGCCGAGAGCCTGGGACTGCGGCAGCCCACCGTCAGCCACCACATGAAGGCGCTGCTGGCCGAGGGGCTCGTGACGCGCGAGCAGGACGGCCGCCGCGCCTGGTTCGCGGTCGCGCCCGACCGCGTCGAGAGCGTCACCGAGCTCGTGGGCGCCGCCGCCGGCTCCGCCGAGCCCGACCTCGCCCGGATCGCCGCGGATCTCGCGCTGCGCTTCCGCGGCACCTTCAGCCCCGAGACGGTCGAGGCGTACGTGCACGAGAGCCACGAGCTGCTGGCGCGCGGCGACGGGCCGACGCGCCAGCTCGCCTCGCGCACGGCGGCCTTCGCCGCCACGCGCCTCGACGCCCTGGCCCGCGCGCAGGGCGAGCGCCCGGACGAGCCCGAGGTGCTGTTCGTGTGCGTCGAGAACGCGGGCCGCTCGCAGATGGCGGCGGCGATCCTGCGCCACCTCGCGGGCGACCGCGTGACCGTGCGGACGGCCGGCTCCATGCCCGCGCCCGACATGCGCTCGACGATCGCGACCGCGCTGGACGAGATCGGCGTGCCGGTCGGCGGCGAGTTCCCCAAGCCGCTCACGGACGAGGCCGTGCGCGCGGCCGATGTCGTGATCACGATGGGCTGCGGCGACGCATGCCCGATCTATCCCGGTCGCCGCTATCTCGACTGGGAGCTCGACGACCCGGCGGGTCTGCCCCTCGACGGCGTGCGGCCGATCCGCGACGACATCGCCCGGCGCGTCCGCGACCTGCTCGACGAGCTGGTCTGACCCCATCCGCCCGCGAGCACGGCGTCGCCGCGCGGCGCGATCTCGCACGCCTGTGCGACCCTTGCGCGACTCATAGACCGTCATCTATGCTTTCTGTCATGACCAAGCCGACCGTGCTCTTCGTCTGCGTGCACAACGCGGGCCGCTCGCAGATGGCCGCCGGATATCTCGAGGCGCTCGCGGGCGACCGCGTGGAGGTGCTCTCCGCGGGCTCCGAGCCGAAGGACCGGATCAACCCGGTCGCCGTCGAGGCCATGGCCGAGGAGGGCATCGACATCGCGGGCCGCACGCCCCAGGTCCTTACGGTCGACGCCGTGCGCGAGTCGGACGTGGTGATCACGATGGGCTGCGGCGACGCCTGCCCCGTCTTCCCCGGCAAGCGGTACGAGGACTGGCAGCTCGACGACCCAGCCGGTCAGGGCATCGAGTCCGTGCGGGCGATCCGCGACGACATCCGGTCCCGGGTCGAGGCGCTCATCGCCGAGATCGCTCCCGTGCCGCAGACCTGACCCCCGAACCGAGCCCCGGGACCCGAAACCGCGGCTCACTCCCGGCCCCCGCGCGGCGAATCCGTTTCCCGAGCAGCCGTCCGCCCTTCTGACGCGGATCCGCCGCTCTCGCCGCTCGGGGGCCTTCCTCTGCCCGGTTCACGCCAGACCGGTACCATCGCGTGTCCCGCATCCCACGGAGGATCCGCACGCCATGATCGACGCGACGCCCGAGCCCTGGCAGCCGTGGCGCCTCGCCGCGCTGTCGGTCGGCCAGGTGATCAGCTGGGGCATCCTCTACTACGGCATGATCGTCGCCGCCCCGGCCGTCGCGGACGACACCGGATGGCCGCTGCCCCTGGTGACGGCGCTGTTCTCGCTGGGGCTGATCGCCTCCGCGCTCGTCGGGGTGTGGGTCGGGCGCCGTCTCGACCGGCACGGGCCGCGCGGCGTCATGACGCTCGGCAGCGCGATCGGATCGGCCGGGCTCGCGATCGTCGCGCTCGCGCCGGATCCGGTGTGGTTCGGGATCGGATGGATCGTCGCGGGGTCGGCGCAGGCGGCCGTGCTCTATCAGGCCGCGTTCACGGTGCTGGCACGGCGGTATCGCACCCGGCGGCGCGGCGCGATGACCGTGCTCACGCTCGCCGGCGGGCTGGCCTCCACGGTCTTCGCGCCGATCGTGGTCGCCCTGCTCGGCGCCGCCGGCTGGCGGACCGCGTTCCTGATCCTGGCGGGCGTGCTCGCCGTCACGACCATCCCGCTGCACTGGTTCACGCTCGAGCGCCGCTGGGCGGCGCTGCCGCCGGCGACGGCGGACGAGCCGGACCACGCGGTCGACGCGGTGCTGCGCACGCGGCGCTTCTGGGCCCTCACGCTCTCCACCGTGCTGATCGCGGCGTCGCTGTACATGGTGACGCTCGCGGTCATCCCGCTGTTCATGGAGAAGGGCCTCGACTACACGCTGTCGGCCTGGGCGCTCGGGCTGCTCGGCGCCGGGCAGGTCATCGGCCGGTTGATCTACGTCGCGATCCCCCACGCCGCGGCCCCGTGGGCGCCGCTCACCGTGACGGCGGCGCTCGCCGCCGCGATGCTCGCGCTGCTCGCGGTGATCCCCGGCCCCGCCTGGCTGCTGATCGCCGCGGCGGTCGCGGCGGGCGCGGTGCGCGGCGCGCAGACCCTGGTGCAGGGATCCGCGGTCGCCGAGCGGTGGGGCACCCGCAGCTACGGCGCGATCAACGGCGTGTTCGCCGCGCCGGTCACGATCGTCGCGGCACTCGGGCCGGCGCTCGGCCCGGCGCTGGCCGCGGCCGCCGGCGGCTACGCCGCCATGGCGCTTCTCGCGGCGGTCGTCGCCGTGGGCGCCGCCGGTCTCGCGCGCTTCTCGTAGCGCGCTGGGCGATCTGCGCGCGTCGACGGCGCAAACACGAGGATCGCTCGCCATTGACGAAAGAACGATGGATCTTTCGTGCAGATTGCGCCATAAGAGGTCCCGTCGCACCCGGATCCTGGTCATGACCCCGCCGATCTCCCCCGGAGTGACCATGACCCTGACCCTGCCCACCGGCGCCGAGCCCGCCGCGGACGCCACCCGCGGCGTCGCCGCCGCGATCACGCCGACGACCGAGACCGCCGGCCACGCGATCGTCCGCACACTCGAGGAGCACGGCATCCCGCGCGCGTACGTCGTGCCGGGTGAGAGCTACCTCGAGGTGCTCGACGGCCTGCACACGTCGGCGATCGAGACGATCGTGTGCCGCCAGGAGGGCGGAGCGGCGTACATGGCCGAGGCCGAGGGCAAGCTGGGCGACCTGCCCGGCATCGTCATGGTCACGCGCGGCCCCGGCGCCGCGAACGCGCTCGTGGGCCTGCACACCGCGTGGCAGGACTCGACGCCGCTCGTGCTGTTCGTGGGCCTGATCCCGATGGGTCATCGCGGACGAGAGGCCTTCCAGGAGTTCGACATCGAGGGCTGGTTCGGCAAGGGCGCCAAGCGCGTGCTCGTGCTCGACTCCGCCGAGCGCGCGTCCGAGACCGTGGCCGAGGCGCTGTTCGCGGCCCGCTCCGGCCGCCCCGGCCCCGTCGTGGTGGGCCTTCCCGAGGACGTCATCCGCCAGCAGGTGCCCGTCACGGTGCATCCGCCGATCCCGGTCGCGGAGGGCGGCATCGCCGGCTCGGACGCCGCGGCCCTGCTCGAGGCGCTGCGCCAGAGCGACAAGCCCCTGTTCGTCACGGGCGGCAGCGACTGGACGCCCGAGGCGTCCGCGCAGCTGACGTCGTGGCTCGAGCGGCACGGCATCGCCGCCGCGGCCGAGTGGCGCACGGAGGGCGTGGTCGGCTTCGACTCCCCCAGCTACGTCGGCCCGATCGGCTACGGCCGGCCCAAGCCGACCTACGACCTGTTCGAGGAGACCGACCTGCTCGTGTTCCTCGGCACGGTCCCCGGCGACGTGCTGACCAGCAGCTACACCGCGCGCCAGGGCTGGCAGGCACGCAACTTCCTGGTCTCCATGGATCCGTCGCTGCGCGGCCGCTCTGGCGCCGTGTCGCACCAGATCGTCGCGAAGCCGTGCGCGTTCGTCCGCGACCTCGCCGCCCTCGACATCGAGACCAAGCCGGCGTGGGGCGAGTGGACCGCCCGCATGCGCGGACAGCAGGAGGCGTTCGCCGCCCTCCCCGACGCGCGGATCGACGGCGACGCCCCCGCCCGCATGGACACCCTCATGGCGCACCTCCTGCCGCAGCTGCAGGACGACGCCCTCGTCACGCTGGGCGCGGGCGAGCACACGAACTGGGCCCACCGCTACTTCCCGGTGCGCACGTATCCGGCGATGGTGAGCGCCGGCAACGGGTCGATGGGCTATTCGATTCCCTCGGCCGTCACCGCGTCGCTGCGGTTCCCCGAGCGCCAGATCGTGACGATCGCGGGCGACGGCGAGTTCCTCATGAACGGGCAGGAGCTCGCGACCGCGTGCCAGTACGGCGCCGCCCCGCTGGTCGTGGTGATGGACAACCAGGAGTACGGCACGATCCGCACCCACCAGGAGCGCCACCACCCCGGCCGGATCTCGGGCACCCAGCTCGTGAACCCCGACTTCGCCGGCATGGCGACCGCGTTCGGCGGCTTCGGCATGCGCGTCGAGCGGGACGCCGACGTGCCGGGCGCTGTCACCGCGGCGCTCGCCGCGCAGAGCGAGGGCCGCTTCGCCCTGATCCATCTGATCGTCGGGCAGCGCGCGCAGGCGTACTGACCGTCACCCCATCCGCATCGACGTCCGAAGGAGGACACCATGCACCACGAGATCGACACCGACTCCCTGCTGCACGAGGGACGACCCTACTGGTTCGACCGGCACCCCTCGCAGGCCGAGGGCGAGGACTACTGAGCGCCCTCCCGTGACCCCGGCGCGGCCGGCATCCACGTCTCCCACGCACGACGGATGCCGGCCGCGCCGTCGCGGGCGCTCCCCTGTCAATCCCCTCGCGCAGGATGGGCATCCGCGCGACGGTGGAAGCACCGAACGGGAGGAGCACCAATGAACAGCACACCCGACGACGTCGACCCGACGCGCGACGAGCGCGGCCCCGAGGACGACCTCGTGAGCGAGGACCCCGATCTGAGCACCGGCGACGACCCCACGGTGGACGAGGGACCCGCCGCCGAGGCACCGGACGAGGACGGCCTCGCGATGGCCGACCCGCCCGCGCCCGACCAGGGCGATGACGGTCACCCGTCGCAGGCCGAGGGCGAGGATCCGTCCGATCCGGCCGACGCGAGCGTGCAGCCGGACGAGGGGCACCCGTCGCAGGCCGAGGGCTGATCCGCCCCAGACGACGAAGCGCCCGGCGATCCGTCAGGATCGCCGGGCGCTTCGTGTCGGCTCAGTAGTCCACGGGGGCGCGGAACGTCTTCGCGTAGTCCACCGGCTTCACGTAGTCGACCGGCTTCACGTAATCCACGGGCGCCGAGTAGTCCACGGGCTTGGGGGCGGCCTGAGCGGCAGCGGCGCTGCCGAGCACGAGCAGGGTCGCAGTGGCGAGCGCTGCGCTCGAGATCCGGGTCCAACGGTTGATCGACATCGCATTTCCTCCGGGCATGAGAAAGCGCCCCGAAGGGCGAGCACCGAGCGGTGCCCCGGTGAGTGTCCTCACACTATGCCCCGGTGACTGCCCGCGTCACGGACTTCGTCGAGCGCCCTCCGGGCGTTCTCCCGCCTGGTGGGAGCCGGCGGAGGTCGGCGCGGGAACGTGCCGACGCGGTCCGGTCAGCCGCAGCGCGGCGACCGCTCCGATGAGCCCGGCGAGCGCGAGCGGGAAGTCGAGCCCGTACGCCGAGATGCCGAGCGGCGGCACGATGAACAGCACCACGGCGACGACCGTCGCGGTGCGGCCGGGCACGCGCGGCTCGCCGCCCTCGGGGATCCGCTCGTAGCGCGCGAGCCACAGCGACAGCAGGCACACGACCGCGAGCACGAGCAGCGCGAACGGCACGCGCGTCCACCACCACGCCGCGCCGCCCGGGGCGGGCATCGGGAGGGGGAGCAGCAGCTGGACGCCGATCAGGATCATGATCACGGGCAGGTGCCACAGGTAGATGGTCATGAGGCGCGAGCCGAGCAGGAACAGCGCCCGCTGTGCGACGCGCGTGCGCATGACGGCCTCGAGCACGGGCCGCAGCAGCGTGAATGCGGCCGCCTGCACGACCGCCAGGAGCGCCAGCGGCGCGGTCGGCGGCCACTGGTTCGCGAGCATGTTCCACGAGTAGTCGCCGAAGAAGACGAGCGCCCAGACCGCGCCGTAGCCGGCGGCGACCAGCACGGTCAGCTCCCATCGCGTGCGCCGCGCGAACCATCCGTCCGCGAGCGCGAAGCCCAGCTGCTGCGCGAAAAGCCAGACGAACAGCACGTTCGGGATGCCGAAGAACTCGTGCCCGAAGTCGTATCCGTCGCCGCCGATCCGGTCCAGGCCCAGCGTGTAGATCCCGACGACGAGGCGCACGATGTCGACCACCAGCGCGCCGGCCAGCAGCACGACGAGCGTCACCCACGGCGAGCGCTCGTGCCACCGGATCATCCAGGGCGCGAGCGCCTGCACGGTCGCGTAGGCGGCGAGGAACCACAGCGGCGATCCGACGCCGACCGCGACGGTCTCCACGAGCGCCGGGTCCAGCCCGATCGCGCGCACGGCGCCCAGCGCGATCGTGAAGAACAGCAGCACGGGGACCGCGGGCCGCGCGAGTCGCGCGAGTCGCAGCCGCGCGAAGCCGTCGGCGTCGCCGCCGCGCGCGACCGTCGAGCGCCATCCCACGCGCGCCGCGAAGCCGCCCACCACGAAGAACAGCGGCATGATGTTCGCGACCCACGACGCGGCGTCGAACCAGTCCTGCGCCTCGACCGTCCGCTCGATCAGCAGCGAGCCGTCGGCGGCCCTGCCGACGCCCGTGAACAGCACGTGCACGACCACGACAAGCAGCACGCACCCGACGCGCGCGAGATCGAGCGTCAGATCCCGCCCGGCCGGAACCGCCTGCTTCGTTCGTTCCATTCAGAAGCCTCTCGCACGCTCTCGGGCGACGCTCCGCTCCACGCTCGCTTCGTTCGCACCAGGGTCAGACATCCGCCACCATCCCTCGCCACTCATCCTCGCTCAGAAGGGCCAGATCAGCGGCACGTACAGCACGGCCATCGCGGTCCACACGATCGCGAGCGGCAGGCCGAGGCGCCAGTAGTCGCCGAAGCGGTAGCCGCCCGGCTCCAGCACCATCGTGTTGGCCGGCGTCGCGATCGGCGTGAAGAACGCCGCGGCGCCCGTCACGGTCAGCGACATCATGAACGGCAGCGGCGATGCGTCGATCGTCGCGGCCGTCGACAGGTAGATCGGCACCATCACGAGCACCGTCGCGACGTTGCTGATCACCTGGCCGAGCGCGACCGTCAGCACGCTCAGGCCGAGCAGCACGAGGTACGGGCTCGCGGTGCCCACGATCGACAGCACGCCGTCCGCGACCGCCTGCGCCGCGCCCGTCCGCACGAACGCCGTGGACAGCGGGATCATGCCGGCGATGAGCACGACGGTCGACCAGTGCACCGCGCGGAACGCGTCGCGCATCGGCAGCACGCGTGACAGCGACGGCTCCCGCCGCGAGCATCCCGGCCACGACCGGCGGGACCAGCCCCGACACGAGCAGCGCCACCATCAGGATCAGGATCGCGATCGCGCGCCGGGCGCCGCGCCCCAGTGGGATGGCGCGGCGCATCGACCGGGGCTCCGTCACGGCGACCACGTCGGGCCCCGCCGCGAAGCGCTCGAGCGCCGCCCAGGCACCCTGGACGAGCACGGCGTCGCCCGGGCGCAGCACCCAGCCGCCGCGCGCGTCGGCCTCGCGGGTCTCGATGTCGACGGTGCCGGATCCGTCGTGCCCGCCGGACGAGCGCACGGACAGGATCACGAGGCGGCCCTCGAACATCGTCGTGCCGGGGTGGACGTGCCGGCCCGTGTACTTCGACCGCGGCGGCAGCATCACCTCGACCACGCCCTCCTCGGCCGTGAACAGCGAGTCGGTCGGGATCGTCACGTCGTAGCTCTCGCGGATCCGCACGGCGTGCTCCACGGGGTCGGACGGCGCGTCGAACGAGCCCGCGCTCCGATCGGGCAGCAGGCGCCCTCCGAACAGCGCGGTGGTCGCCACCGTGAGCACGAGCAGGGGCAGGCCCACGAGCGCGAACTCGAAGAATCCGAACGTGCGCGCCCCTACCTCCGCCGCGGCCTCGGAGATGATCACATTCACCGGCGTGCCGGTGAGCGTGAGGAGCGATCCGGCGTGCGCGGCGAACGCGAGCGGGATCAGCAGGCGCGACGGCGCGATCCGGGCCCGCACCGCGACCACCACCACGAGCGGCAGCAGCGCCGCGACCGCGCCGTTGATGCTGATGAAGGCCGTGATGACCGCGACCACGAGCGAGACCACGACCGTGATGCGGCGGCGACGGGTGCCCGCGAGCCGGGTCACCTGACGGGCCGCCCACGCCGTGACGCCGGTCGCGTCGAGGGCGTCGCCCACGATGAACAGCGACGCGATCAGGATGGGCGTGGGATCGGAGAACCCGGCGAGCGCCTCCGGCAGCCCGAGCACCCCCGTCAGGAACAGCGCGAGCGAGACCCCGCACGCCACGATCGCGACGGGCACGCGGTTGCTCGCGAGCGCGACGAGCAGGATCACGAACGTCGCGAGCATCGCCTGCATGCGGCAACCCTAGCGACGGGGCATGTCCCACTTCGCGCCGCTTGCGGCCCATCCGTGTCCCAGTTCGTGCCCGTGTGGATCACCATTCCGGCACGAACGGGGACATGCTCGGCTCAACCGGCGAGGTCCCGGTAGGTCGTGCGGGCGTACTGGTGGTACGGGGCGGGGGCGACGGTCGCGCCGATCCGGACCTGGCGGTGCGGTTCGACGTTGCCCTTGCCCGAGTTCGGCTCCTCGCCCCACAGCACCTCCACGCGCGCGCCGTCCGGAACGTCCACGTCGAGCGACGCCAGCGACAGGTAGAGCTGGTCGTACGCGACGTAGCCGGCGTCGGTCGAGACGCCCACGCGGCGACCGGCCTGCTGCACCTCGTCGAACTGGTAGAAGCCGTACCGCGCCTTGGGCCACTCGAGGTACTTCGCGGGGACGCCGGGCTCGAGCTGCGACCGCACGACCTGCGCCACGTCGGCGGCGTCCCAGATCAGGGTCACCTTGCGGCGCGCGGGCGACGCCGCGATCCGCTGCAGCGCCTCCTTGCCGACGAACTCGTGGTCGAAGTTCACCGAGCGCCCCAGGCCCAGGTCGTAGGGCGTCAGCAGGAAGTTCCCGACCGGGCCGTTCAGGGATCCGCCGATGGATCCGGTCCGCGCGAGCGGGAGCCACTCGCGGTACTCCGCGAACAGCGGATCATCCGAGAAGATCGCCGGGAACGGCGTCGGCACCCAGCCCGACTCGAGCGGCGTGACCGAGTACGCCTTGGAGCCGATCCGCTCGATCCCGAACTCCGCGCCGGCTTCGAGCAGCGCCGCGCGCACGGTCTCGCCCTCCGCGTACGGGCCGAAGAACTCGAATCCGGGCTGCCCGGCCATGCCGTGGCGCAGACCCTGCACCGTCGTCCCGGCGAACGCGAAGTCGCCGATGTGGAAGAACTTCACCTCGGGCACCGGGCCGCCCAGCAGCTTCTCCAGCACGGCGTGCGCGTGCGGACCCTGCAGCTCGTAGCGGTAGAACGTCGGGTCGCCCTCGCGCATGTTCGAGTTGCCCTCGAGGCGATACCGGATGTCCTTGCCGCTGCGCTCCGCGTGGAACCGCACCCAGTCGATCAGCACGTGGTGCCCGATCAGCACCACTCTCTCGCCGCTCGCGGTCGCGTGGTTCAGGTGGAACAGGATGCCGTCGCCGATGACGTGACCGGCGTGATCCACCGAGATGAGCTGCTTGGCGATGCCAGGGCGGAAATTCGAGAACGTGTTCACCGCGATGCCGCTCAGCACCTCGGCGATGTCCTCGCCCTCGAGGAAGAGCTGCGTCATGTGGTGCGACTGATCCATGAGCGCGACCGTGTCGTTCCACGACTTCGACTCGGTGCGCCAGTTCGAGAACTCCGGATGCACGGGGAACGTGAACGCCGGGTAGTCCACGCTGCGCAGCAGCTCGACGGGGTCTCCGACGCGGGCGAGCGCCTGGGCGAGGGTCTCTGACATGTCGATCTCCTTCGATCGGGACGGGTGCCGAAAGCCTAGGAACGACCCCGGGTCACCGATAGGTTGTCTCCCGTTGAAAGGAATCTCCATGGCGAAGTCGTCCGAGGGGACCTCGGCCCTCACGCGCGTGCTCGCGGTGCTCGACGCGTTCACGACGGACGCGCCGTTCCTCACGCTCACGCAGATCCACCGCCGGTCCGGGATCCCGCTGTCGTCCGTGCACCGCATCGCCGCCGAGCTCGTCGACCACGGCCTGCTCGAGCCCGCCGCCGGCCGCACGTATCGGCTCGGCAACCGGCTGTGGGAGATCGGCAGCAAGACGCCCGGCGCGCTCGGCCTGCGCGAGATCGCCGAGCCGTATCTGCGGCGCCTGCACGACATCGCCGGCCAGCACGTGCAGCTGGGCGTGCGGATCGGCACCGACGTGCTGATCATCGAGCGGATCTCCGCGCCGGACGCCGTGATCAACGGCTCCATCGTGGGCGGGCGGATCCCGATCCAGCACTCCACGAGCGGGCTGGTGTTCCTCGCCTTCGGCGAGCCCGAGCTGCTCGACGCCGTGATCGCGCAGGGGATCCATCCGGTCACGTCGGCGGGCCCCGGGACGGCCGACGCGCTGCGCGCCGAGGTGGACGCCACGCGGCGCCGGGGGTACGCGCTCGCCGACGGCTGGATCCATCCCGCCTCCCGCGGCCTCGCCGTGCCCGTGCGCGGCTCGGAGGACGTGGTCGTCGGCGCGCTCGGCGCCGTGATCCCCAACGATGCCTCGTCGCCGCGCCGCGCCGCGACGCTGCTGCAGGAGACGGCGCACCGGATCTCCGACGCGCTGCTGCGCGCCTACCTCCCGGCGAGTCACCCGCGGGCCCTGCCCGGCGGCTCGCTGCGCGCGCTGGTCGCGTCGTCCGCCGAGTCCATGCGCTACCTCGAGCGCCGCGCGCGGGTGCGCTGAGCGAAGCCGGCTCAGGCGCGGGACAGGGCCGCCGCCGCGCGGACCAGCGGGAACACCGCCTCGACCGCGAACCCGCCGTCTTCCGCGGCCCACGACAGCTCGCCCCCGGCCAGCCGCACGCGCTCGCGCAGGTGAGCCAGGCCGAAGCCGCCCGACAGCTCGGCCGGCGCGGCCTCGACGCGGGACCCGGCTGCGCTCCCCACCCGGACGCGCACGGCCCCGTCGTCCCACCTCACGGCGACGGCGATGCGCGCATCGGCGCCGTCGTGTTTGACCGCGTTGGCCAGGGCCTCGCGGACGACGCAGTACGCCGCGAGGTCGACGCTGGGCTCGAGGCGCGCCGGTTCGCCCGCTGCCGTCACCGCCGCGTGCGCCACGAGGTGCCGGGTGCGCCCGACGAGCTCGTCGACATCCGCGAGTCCGCGCTGCCGCTGCTCGGGCGCCGACGGCGCGGAGGGCAGATCATCGCGGCGCAGGACGCCGACCAGCTCGTCCAGCTCGCGGAGCGCGTCGGCCCCGGCCTGCTCGATGGGCTCGAGCGCGGCGGCCGCGCGGTCGCGATCCTGCGCGAGGATCCGTCGCGCGCCGGCCGCCTGCAGCACCATGACCGTGATCGCGTGCCCGATCACGTCGTGGAGGTCGTAGGTCAACCGCGCGCGCTCGGCGGCGACGGCGCGTGCCGCGCGTTCCGCGGCGGCCTCGAGCTGCCGGATCCGCCGGCGTCGCCGGCCCGTGATCACGCCCGTGATCCACACCGCCAGCGCCAGCGCGCCGATGCCCATGAGGTTCGAGGCGAGCACGTCGGGGTACACCAGGGCCGTGGGCAGCAGATACCCGTAGGCGACCACCAGCGCGGGGACCGAGATCCACGGCGAGGTGCCGCCGGCGACCGCGGCGAGCGCGATCAGCAGCGGCACGTACCCGCTCCAGCTGTCGAAGACGAACTGGCCGCGGTTGAACAGCAGCACGGCGCCGGCGTGCCCGGCGATCACGAGCAGGAAGACCGGCACGGGGAACCGGCGACGCCACACCAGCACCCAGAGCACGACCCCCAGGTACGCACCGGCGAGGGGTGCCGTGGCCGCCGGGAACGACGCGGCCGCGAGCACCACGCCCGCGAAGACCCCGCACGCCGCGACGACGACGTCCCCGCGGTCGACGTGCAGGGCGCGTCCGAGCCGCGTCGCGCGGGACTCCGGCGTCGCGGCTTCCGTGGGGAGCGCCAGGCCCGCATCGTCATGGAGCAGGTGGAGGAGGCGGCGCAGCTCGTGCATGGCCTCGACGCCCGCCGCCTCGACGGCCGCGAACGCGTCGCTCGCGCGATCCGGTTCGCGACGGATCCATCGGCGCGCGGCGGCGGCGTGGCTCAGCATCCCGTACACGGCGACCCGGATGATGCCGTTCAGCTCCGACGCGATCCGCGCGCGCTCGGCGCGGACGGCCTCGCCCGCCGCCTCGTGGTCGTCCTCGAGGCGGAGGATGCGCGCGCGGTGCCGATGCGCGAGCCGGCCCAGGCCCCACGCGATGGCGCAGACGGTGCCGGTCGCGAAGGTCGACCACGCCAGCTGCCACGGGAACGCGGCGACCATCGTGGCGAGCTGGTACGCCCACGCTCCGGCGAACGCGGCGAGTCCCGTCCACAGCGGCCGCCGCGAGGCGACGGCTCCGAGCGCGATGAGCACCGACACGAATGTGAACTGGAGATCGTCGACCGTGAAGCCCGGCACCAGCAGGAACGCGGCCGCCTGCGCGACCATCACCAGCACCAGGGCGAGCACGGGCGCGTGCGTGCGCCACAGCAGGGGCGCGAGAGCGAGCAGCACGCTCAGCAGCACCGGCGGCAGCGAGCCGGGCGTCGCGCCCTGCAGGAGGATGGCCGCGTACCCCGCCCCCACCGCGGTCACCAGCGCGACGTCGAATCGCGTGGGCGCCGGCAGCCCGGGCGCGCGTGGCCCTCGCGCGGCGGCCGGGGTCTGCGGATCCTGCATGACGACTCCCTCGATCGTGTCCTGCGTCACAGCGTGCTGCGATCCGGAGGCCCGCGCATCCATCCCCGGGTGGAATCGCCCCGTCCCACCCCGGGGTGAGGTCCATCTGGCGGCACGCGGTGTGCCGCGTCACACTGGGGCGATGGCGAGTGGTGCGCAGGCGGCTGCCGAGAGTCCCGATGCGCTCACGGTCGTCCTCGTGGACGACGAGGCGCTCATCCGGGCGGGCCTGCGCATGCTGCTCGAGGCCGAGACCGGCATCGAGGTGGTCGGCGAGGCCGCCGACGGTCACGCCGGCGTCGAGCTGATCGCGCGGATGCGACCGGACGTCGTCGTCATGGACGTGCGGATGCCGGGGACCGACGGCGTGGAGGCGACGCGGCGCCTCACGTCGGCCGAGTACCGGGAGGCGCACGGCGATCCCCCGGGCATCCTGATCCTCACGACGTTCAGCGACGACATCGCCGTGCGCGACGCCGTGCGCGCGGGGGCGGCGGGGTTCCTGCTCAAGAGCGCGGCCCCGTCGGTGCTCGCCGAGGCGGTGCGGGCGCTGGCGAAGGGCGACGGATGGCTCGACCCCGCCGTGACGCGCGCGCTGCTGCACGAGCTCGCCTCGCGCGCCGAGCCCGCCCCCGTCGCCCACGCCGAGATCGAGCAGCTGACGCGCCGGGAGCGGGAGGTGCTGCGGGCGATCGCCGACGGGCGCACGAACACGCAGATCGCCAAGGACCTCTTCCTCAGCGAGGCGACCGTCAAGACGCACGTGCACCGCATCTTCCTGAAGCTCGGGATCAGCGACCGCGCGCAGGCGGTGGCGGTCGCCTTCCGCACGGGGCTCGTCCGCGCCGACTGACTCACGGGGCGGGGGTCGGCGCGACCGATCGCAGCGGCGCGGGCGGTCGCGTCCGGAGCGACTCGCCCAGCGGAGCGTCCCGCCACACGCAGCGGACGGCGGGGCCGCCCGAGCGGGCGAGGCCGCAGACGAACCCGCCCGGCTCCGGGCGCGTCTCGGCCTCGGCCGGGGTGCCGAGCGTGCCCGCGCCCAGCCCGCCCATGCCGAGCGCGGCGACGACCAGCGCGCCGCTCACGCGCCGGCTCCGGCCGGGCCGGATCGCGCGGGAAACCGCCGCCATGGTCTCCCTCCCGCCTCGAGACGCGGACATCGTGCCTCGAGGGTCCCGCCGCACCCGCGCGGGCGCATCCACCCGTGGATGGAATCCCGGCTGCACCCCCGGGGTGCAGCCGCCGCCGCCGGCGCTCTATCCGCGCCGTGCCCGGCCCCGCTACCGTGACGGCCATGTGGAACCAGCAGATCGATCCGCTCGGCGCGATCGCCCTGTCCGCGCTCGTCGCGACCGCGCCGATCCTCGTCTTCCTGGTCTGCCTCGTGGTGTTCAGGATGAAGGGCGTCACGGCCGGCGCGATCGCCACCGTGCTCCAGATCGCGGTCGCGGCCTGGCCGTTCGGGATGCCCGCCGGGTCCATCGCGGGCGCGGCCCTGTCCGGGATCCTCACGGCCCTGTGGCCGATCGCGTACATCATCGTGATGGCCGTGTGGCTGTATCGGCTGACGGTCGCGAGCGGGCGGTTCGACGTGATCCGGGCGAGCATCGCCGGGATCTCCCCCGACCAGCGTGTGCAGGTGCTGCTGATCGGCTTCGCGTTCGGTGCGTTCCTCGAGGGCGCGGCGGGCTTCGGCGTGCCGATCGCGATCTGCGCCGCGCTGCTCGTGCAGCTCGGCTTCGGACCCGTGAAGGCGGCCATGCTCTCGCTCGTCGCGAACGTGGCCGCGGGCGCGTACGGTGCGATCGGCATCCCGGTAATCGTCGGCGCGCAGGTCGGCGGCGTGGATCTGTCCGACCTGTCGTTGCAGATGGTGATCGTGCTGCAGATCCTGGCGCTCGTCACGCCCTTCCTGCTGGTGCTGATCCTCGACGGCCGGCGGGGCGTGCGCGAGACGCTGCCGATGACCGCGGCGGTGAGCGTCGCCTTCAGCGTGAGCCAGGCCGCCATCCTGATCTTCCTCGGGCCGGACCTGGCGGACATCGTGCCGGGCCTGTTCACGATGGCCGTGATCTTCGCGGTCGGACGCGTCTGGTCGCCGCGCCGCGTGTACCGCGAGCCGGGCGCCCCCGAGCCGACGGGCGCGACGCAGAGCTTCGGCGACGTGGTGGTCGCATGGAGCCCGTTCTACATCCTCACGGCCGTGGTGTGCGTGTGGAGCCTGCCCTGGTTCAAGTCGCTGTTCGCGGTCGACGGACCGCTGTCGTGGCTGGTCGCCCGCGTTCCCATCCCGGGCGTGGCGGGGGTGGTCGTGCCGTTCGGTCAGGATGAGCCGGTCGCGACCGCCTGGGAGTGGACGCCCGTGAACGCGACGGGCACCGCGATCCTGGTCTCCGTGCTGATCTCGTTCCTCACCACGCCGCAGCTGCGCGGGGACGACCTGTGGCGCGAGCTGCGCGAGACGCTGCGCACGCTGTGGCAGCCCATCGTGCTGATCGCGCTGGTCCTGGTCGTCGCGAACGTCGCGAACCATTCCGGCGGATCCACCGGCATCGGCACCGCGATCTCGGAGCTCGGCGCGATCTTCCCGCTGCTCGCGCCCGTGATCGGCTGGTTCGGGGTGTTCATCACGGGATCCGTCGTCAACAACAACACGCTGTTCGCCGGGCTGCAGTCCGTCACGGCGAACGGGATCGGCGTGGATCCCACGCTGCTCGTGGCCGCCAACACGTCGGGCGGCGCGGTCGCGAAGCTCGTCTCGCCGCAGTCGATCGCGATCGCCGCGGGGGCCGTCGGACTCACGGGCCGGGAGGGCGAGATCCTGCGCGCCGTGATCGGCTGGAGCCTCGCGATGCTCGGCGTCGTGTGCGTCTGGGTGATGCTGCTGTCGCTCGTCGTGCCGCACTCCGGGTGACGGCCGGCGCGCGTCACTCGATCCGGTGCTCCTGGACCGCGGAGCTCAGCGTCGCGCCGTTGAGCTCGAGATAGAGCTGGCCCTCCGTCACGGACACCGTCAGGGTGTTGCGGCGCTCGACCGCGGCGACCGCGCCGTCGACGAACCCCGCGTCGAAGCTGCGCAGCACGAGCTCGTCCGCCCGGTGGATCCGCTTGCCTGCCCAGGAGGCCAGCAGCTTCGCGGGCTCGCGGTGCGTGTACACGACGGTCCGGGCGGCGAGCTTGCTGCCATGGTGCAGGCGATCGGCGTCGGGCGCGCCCACCTCGATCCAGGCGGTCACGGCACCCGTGAGGTCGCGCACCAGCACGGCGGGCTCGTCCGTCGACGAGATGCCCTCGCTGAACGCGATGCCCTCCTCGAACTCGAGGCAGTACGCCAGCACGCGCATCACCATGTTCGCGGCGGTCTCGGACGGATGCCGCGCCACCCGCAGGGTCACGTCCTCGTAGACCCCGCGATCCACGTCCGCCAGCTGCACGTCGAACGTGTGGATCGTCGCACCGAGTGCCATAGGCACGAGCCTACGCGGCGCGGGATGGCGCGGACGTCACCGCATGCCGGCGAGGCTTCGTATCTTGTCGCGCACGCGACGAAGCAATTCGAGACAACTCTCCGCAACGGCCGCGAACCAGCCGCGACGTACCAGCTCGGGCGGAGTTTCTTCGGGCTCTCCAAGGACATCCTGCCGCGCCCCGAGAATGCCTGTGCCTGAGAGAAGCACCAGGCTGCCCGACTTATTCTCAAGGTCTAGCACCCGCACCTTGCCGTCGCGTTGCGCGATCTCGCACTCCCATGCCCACCATGCCTGCGACGACTTAGGCGGCTCGAGCTTGGCGAGTAGCTCCGGCAATCCGTCGCCAGCACTCTGCACGACCAGTAGATGTCGCGATGAAGTCGCGCCGCGCAAAGCGAACCTGTCCGCATATCGACGCAACTCAAGGATCAGCCCGACGGATCCGTCCTCGATGGCATGAGCTGCACCTCTCGTACGGACAAGCCACCTCGCAATCTCGAACACGCTGTCTGCAAACTTCCTTTCCCCGTTGTGACTGGCAGCGACGGCCCAAGTCAGAGCGGAGTCGACGTCCCACATTCGGTATGGCGAAGCCCCTTGCAGGGTGAGACACCACTTGCCCGCATAGCGGTCTACCGCGTTAGTAACGGACTCCCGGTCACTAAGAGGATGGACGGCCGGCATCTGCATTACTCCCGACGTTCGTGCCACTCCTAGACGCACCGACAGCCGCTCTATCCGCCTGAGCCAGCGAGGACGCTGAAGCGCTTCCGCAACGAGGAGCGACTTCATGAGGATCGGGTCGGCACCCAGTCGAATGCGCTCGACGAAGAGCCAATCGAGCACGTCGATCCCTACATCACGCGTTGCTCTGTCAACCAAGTACTCCACGTCGAAGGCGACGGCGCCGGAGTCGCGAGCTCGTAATGCATGGATCAAGAAGCCACCGGCCCCCGCTAACAAGAGTCCCGACCACAACGCCATGAGCAGTTCAAGCCCTGGTGCGACCAACGAACATCCGACGCACTGTGCCGCGGGCGCGGTGCACGATCCGGACACGCATTCGGCAGCGTCGGCCCGAGCGGCGTCGGCGGACAGCCTGGACAGGCTGTTGGCGCGGCCGCAGTTCATGCGCGTGAAGAAGGAGTTCCCCTCGCTCCTGGCGGGCGTGGGCGGCCGCAGACACCGGATCTGGCACTTGCGCAGACGCATCGCCGAGAGGATCATTATGGTTGCGCGCCCCCGCAAACCATCTGAACGACGTCGATTGCGGTGAGGGGCTATGGGTGTCGAGAACGTCTCAGCGGCGACAGCGGCTTTGGCTGCTCCCGCGGTCGTCGGATACTGCTTCCGAGGCAACGAAGGCGAGAGCTATCTCTACTTCGTGCTGAGGGACGAAGGCCTGTTCATGACGTGCGGACACGAGATCCAGCACGAGATCCGCTTTCCATGAAGAGCCTCGTCACGCCCGCCCTGAGCCTGCTTCTATCCGGAGTGGGCGTCTTGATGTCATACGCCTGGTACAACGGCGCCGGCTGGGTCCTGGTCATCGTCGGAGCTCTAGCGATCCTCGCGTTCGCTGCAATGACGGCGCGTGCGTGGCAGCTTCTGCCACACGATCCCGTCCGAGCAGTTTCGGCGTTCGAGCATCGCCTATTCGCCGTCGCGGCGATCACCGCGGTGGTGAGTGGCATCGTGATCATCCTGGGCATCGAACTGGTGGTTCCCGACCCCGCGGATGACGCACCCGATGCGGAGTACCAGAAGGCGATGAAGACGATAGCGGCTTCTGGCTTGGCGGCCATCATCGCGTTCATCTCCACGTTCGGCACGAAGGCGGAAGGCTTTCAGACCGCTGTCGGTGACGCGGTCCGCGGCGCATTCGCCAAACGCTACGAGGCGGTCGACGACAAGGAGCAACCTCGGCGTCTCGAAAACGGGGCTATCGCGCTTCCTCGCGGCTCGACCGGCTGGGAGTCGGCATTCGGCGAATTCGCGTTCGACGGCTGGGACTCCAGCGAACGACGAAAACGAGCGGCCCGACTGGCTTCGTACCTTCGGGCTCACCGCTTGGATGAACCGCCAGTCGGCCATCCGGCCGCCGACGGAGCAGCGCTCTGACGGCCGCGGATCAGCGACTCAGCGGACGAACGGAATCGTGAACACGGCCGGGTAGCGGTACCACTGCCCCTGGCCCGCCTTCACGGCCGCGATGATCGGGAACACGATCGCGACGACGCCGGCGACCGCGAGGATCAGGAACCCGATCAGCACGATGCTCGTGATGGCGCCGACGAAGTACGCGATCAGCAGCGTGAGCTGGAAGTTGAGCGCGGTCGCGGTGTGCGCCCGCACGAAGGGTCCGCGATCCTTGAACACCAGGTACGTGATCAGCGGCGCGACCACGCTGAGGAAGATGCCGCCGACGTGGGTGAGCGTGGCCCACATCTTCTCGTCGGAGGGGTGAAGGGGCTGCGGCGCGTTCCCGTACGAGTACGGGGAGGGGGAGGTCATGCGCCTCAGCCTAGGATGCCGACGGCGACCCGGTGTTCGCGCAGCTCCTGTGCGGCGCGCGCCCCGGCCTCGCCGAGGCGCAGTCGCCGCAGCGCGTCTCCCCGTCCTGATCCCCGGGATCAGCCGCCCAGCAGGTCTCGCAGGGCGCCGATGGTGTCGGCGTCGGCGGGATCCTTGTCCTCCCGGTATCCCTTCACGCGGGCGAAGCGCAGCGCGACGCCGCCCGGGTAGCGCGTGGAGCGCTGCACGCCGTCGATCGCGATCTCCACGACCGTCTCGGGCCGCACGTGCACGGCGTAGGCCGAGCGGTGCGTCTCGATCGTCGGGAAGTGCGCGGTCTGCCAGCTCAGCGTCGCGTCCGTGAGGCCCTTGAAGGTCTTGCCCACCATCACGAAGCCGCCCGGCTCGCCGAACGCGCCGTCGGGGTCGCGGGCGCCGAGGTGCAGGTTGGAGAGCAGGCCGGTGCGCCGCCCGGAGCCCCATTCGACGGCCAGCACCACGAGGTCGAACGTGAGCACGGGCTTGACCTTGAGCCAGCTCTTCCCCCGCCGCCCGGCCGCGTAGGGCGCGTCGAGCGCCTTCACCATCACGCCCTCGTGGCGCGCGGCGAGCGCTCCACGGGCGAACTCCTGGGCCTCGTCCGGGTCGGCGGTGACGATGCCGGGCATCCGCAGCGGCCCGACCACGCGCTCGAGCTCGTCGAGCCGCGTCGAGAGCGGCTCGTCCAGCAGGTCGCGCCCGTCGACGTGCAGGATGTCGAAGAACCACGGTCGCAGGGCGATCGCGGCGGCGGCCTCGGATCCGAAGCGCGCCATCGTGTCCTGGAACGGGCGCGGCGATCCGTCGTCGTCCAGCGAGAGCGTCTCGCCGTCCAGGATCACCCGCTCGGCGGGCAGCGCGCGGACGGCCTCGACGAGCTCGGGCACCCGGTGCGTGACGTCGGCGAGGCTGCGCGTGTAGACGCGCACGTCGTCGCCGTCGCGATGGACCTGGATGCGGGCGCCGTCGAGCTTGTACTCGACCGACGCCCCGCGTCCCAGGGTCGTCAGCGCATCGGCCACGGAGGCCGCGGTCGAGGCGAGCATGGGCATCACGGGCCGGCCGACGCGCAGCCCGACCGCCGCCAGCTCCTCGGGTGCGCCGCCCAGGGCGATCCGGGCGGTCTCGCCGAGATCGCCCGAGAGCATCGCGGCCCGGCGCACGGTCGCGGCGTCGCGCTCGGCCGCCTTCGCGATCGCGTCGAGCAGCACGCCCTCCAGGGCTCCGGTGCGCAGCTCTCCCAGGATCACGCGCGCCACGAAGTCCCATTCGGGTGCCGTGGCGCGGTGCGCGAGGGCTTCGAGCTCGCTCCGTCGCGCGTCGACCGATCCGGCGCCCGCGGCCGCCGCGAGCCGGTCGAGCGCCGCGTCGACGTCGAGCACCGTCAAGGTCGCGGCGTCGGCATGGTCGACCGCGAGCGCGGCCAGCCCGCGCCATCCCACGCCGACGCGCCCCTGTCGCGGACGCGCGGTGAGGAACCCGATCGCGGGCCCGATCTCCGCGTCGTCCAGCGCGCGCAGCACCTCGGCGAGCGCGGCGACCTTCTTCAGCCGCGACGACGTCGCCGCGACGGCCTCCGTCGCCCTGACGAGCTCCCGCAGCTGCATGGCGCCATTGTGCCCCGGGGCGCCGACATCCGCGTCGCGGCCCGCGGCCCGCGGTCCGCGGCCCTACAGTGGCTCGCATGAGCGAGGACGACGCGCCCGCGACCGAGCCCACCGTGCGGGTCGAGGGGGATGCTCCGGTCCCGGCCGAGTCGACCGCGGGCCGCACCTCGTGGGCCGTCCTGCGTCAGCCCTTCCGCGTGGGGTTCCTGCTCACGCTCGGCGGGCTCGCCGCGATCGCGCTGGGCGTCGCGGTCTGGAATCTCTCGACCGTCCTCGTCTACATCGCGTTCGCGCTGTTCATCGCGCTCGGCCTGCGCCCACTCGTGCGACGGCTGCAGGACCGCGGGGTGTCGCGCACCGGGGCGATCGTCGCGGTATGCGCGGGCGCTGCGATTGTGCTCGCCGGCATCCTGCTGCTCGTCATCCCGACCGTCGTCGACCAGATCGCCCAGTTCGTCCGCAGCATCCCGGACCGCATCGCCGACTTCCAGGTCTCGGACGCGTACGCGTGGCTCGAGGACCACTTCGGCGACCAGGTCGGCACCATGCTCAGGGACGCGCAGACCTTTCTCACGACCCCCGCGAACATCGCCGCGATCGGCGGCGGCGTGCTGCAGCTCGGCACGACCGTCGCGACGGGGCTGTCGGGGGTCGTGATCGTCCTCGTGCTCAGCCTCTACTTCCTCGCCTCGCTGCCCACGATGAAGACAGCGCTGGTCCGGCTGGCGCCGGCGCGGAACCGGGGCTCGGTCCTCGAGATCGCGAGCCGGATCGCGGCCTCGGTCGGCAGCTACCTCGGCGGGATGGTCGTGCTGGCCCTCATCAACGCGGTGTTCGCGTTCGTCCTGCACCTGATCCTCCGACTCCCGTTTCCCCAGCTGATGGCCGTGATCGCGTTCAGCGTCACGCTCATCCCCCTCGTGGGATCCGTGCTGTTCTGGGCGATCGCGTCGGCGCTGGCACTCGTGACCAGTCCCCTCTCGGCGCTGATCTTCGCGGTCGTGTACCTCGTCTACATGCAGCTCGAGGCCTACCTGCTCACTCCGCGCGTGATGAATCGTGCGATCGCGGTTCCGGGATCGCTCGTCGTGATCGGCGCCCTCGTCGGCGGCACGCTGCTTGGCCTGCTCGGCGCGCTCGTGGCGATCCCGGTGACGGCGTCCATCCTGCTGATCGTGAAGCAGGTCGTCATCCCCCGGCAGGATGCGAAGGTCTGAGCTCAGGGTCGGCGGACGCCCTCGGAGAGGCGGCGGATGACGTCGGCGGCCGGTCCGGTGGGAGCGCTGCGGTACCCGGTTCCGGCCCAGAGGTGGAGGCGCTGCGCGTCGCCCGCCGTGGCCGCGGCCTGACGCAGCGCGCGGGTGAGATGGTGCACGGCGGGATAGGCCGCAGGGGCGCTCGTGTGCCGGTCCGCGAACCCGTTGCGCAGCGCGCGGGCGGGGCGACCCGTGAACGCGCGGGTGACCACGGTCTGGGCGAACGCAGGGTCGCCGAGCGCGCGGCGGTGCGTCGGGGAGGTGCCGGCCTCGTCGGTCCGCAGCAGCAGCGTGCCGACCGCGACCGCCTCCGCGCCCGCGTCGAGGAGGCGGCGCACGGCGTCGGGCCCGTCGACGCCGCCGGCGGCGATCACCGGCAGCGACACGACGCTCAGCACCTCTCGGACGAGGTCGGTCGTGTCGCGCGCCCCGATCGCGCGAGCGGGGTCGAACGTGGCGCTGTGACCGCCGGCATCCGGGCCCTGCACGACCAGCCCGTCGACGCCCGCCTCGCGTGCCAGGACCGCCTCGTCCGAGGTCGTCACGCTCGCGAGCACGCGCGTGCCGACGGCGCGCAGGGCGGCGATGTCCTCGCGCGCGGGCAGCCCGAACGTGAGGGAGACGACCGGCACCGGGTCCGCCACGAGCATGGCGAGCTTGTCGTGCCACGCGTCGTCGTCCGGCACCGGCGCGGCATCGAGCGCGAGGCCGTGCGCCGCCGCGTCGGGCTCGAGTTCGGCCGCGTACGCCGCGAACGCCGCCTCATCGATCCGGCCGGCGGAGGGCACGAACAGGTTGACGCCGAACGACGCGCCCCCGACCCGAAGCCGCGCGATCTCGGCCGCCAGCGCGGCGGGCGTCTTGTATCCGCCCGCCAGGAACGGGAACGCGCCCGCCGCGGCCACGGCGGAAGCCAGCGCCACCGTGGTGGGGCCGCCGGCCATGGGCGCGGCGACGAGCGGCAGTCGCGATGCCAGGATCTTCGTCATCGGGGGAGCCTCTCGGTGCTCGGCGTCGGCTCCACGATCTCATCCCGGGCACGGCCCCGGTCACCGCACAGCGTCAGAGCGCCGTGATCGTCCACGATGCGCGGAACGACGCGCCCGGATCCAGGACGACCAGGTCCTCGCCGCTGTTGAAGGCGTCGGGCGGGCACGTCATCGGTTCGGTGGCCAGGCCGACGCGGTGCGCGGGCTCGCCGGGGAGGTCCGCGGTGTGGATCTGCAGCCAGGCGCATTCGGGGCCCCACGTCATCGCGACTCCTGAGCCGTCGTCCGCGGTCAGCCGCACGGTCGCCCGCCCGGCGGGATCGCGGCGCAGGGCGGTGAACGCGTGGTCGACCGCGACCGCGCCGATGCGCCGCGGCGCGCGGAAGTCGAAGCGCTCCGGATCGACCTCCACGCCCGCGACCTCGCCCGGCAGCAGGCGCTCCCCCTCGGTGAGCGCGACGCGATCCGCGGGCAGTTCGAGCGCCCAGTCATCGACCTTCCCGGGGCCGGCGACGAGGTACGGATGCGGCGCGGTGCCGAACGGCGCGGGCTCGGGCGACAGATTCGTCGCGGTCACCGTCTGGGTCAGTCCGTCGTCCGCGAGGGCGAAGACCGTGTCGATCCGGATCCGCCAGGGATAGCCCTGCTGCGGCTGGATCGTCGCGGCGAGGTGCACGCGATCGTCCCGGCGCTCCACGGTCCCGTAGTCCAGCCAGGCGCCCAGGCCGTGCAGGGCGTGCCCGCGGGACGGCTCGGTGAGCGCCGCCTGATGCTGCGCGCCGCGGAACGCGTAGCGCCCGTCGACGATCCGGTTCGGCCACGGCACGAGCGTCGCGCCGCGGAACGACGGGCGCACCTCGTCTGCCGCGAAGGGCACGACCAGCGGCCGCCCGCCGTGCTCCAGCGCGCGCAGCGTCGCGCCGACGGAGGCGATGGACGCCGCGTAATCGCCGCGCCGGAGCCGGACCTGCTCGCCCGACGCGGGGCGCGAGGTGTCCTGGGATGCCATGTGCCGCCTCGTCTCCGGCGCGGCCGACCGCCGCCGCCTCAGTCCTCGGAGGCGGCGGCGCGCTCCTGGGCCGCGCGGATGCGGGCCACGTCGAGCTTGTCGCTGCGGTCGAACCGGTACACGCCGTTCTGCTCCTGGAACACGTCGGTCAGCTGCGTGTAGCAGTAGCCGAACATCTCGGGGTCGGCGAGGAGCACGCCCGTGAGCCCCTCGAAGCGCTCGTGGAACTCCGCCTCGTCGCGCACGCGCTGTCCGTAGCCCCACGAGTCGTCCTGGGCGCCCCCGTCCGCGTCGGTGCGATCGGGGTTCCACCAGATGCCGCCGAACTCGCTGATGAAGTGCGGCTGCCCGCCGTACGGCTGGGACACCCGGGTGCCGTCCTCGCGCGTGTTCTCGTAGGGGCGTCCGTCGGCGGTGCCGCCGACGAGCTCGGCGAACCGCGCCGGGTCCTGCTCGTAGTTGTGCGAGTCCCAGACGTCGGTCTCGAGCACGCGGTGCGCGTAGCCGCTGGCGTCGATCACGGGGCGGGACGGATCCGCGAGCTTCGTCGCGAGGAACATGCCGCGTGTGACGTCGTCGAGCACCGTGATCCGGTCGTGCAGGTTCTGGTGGGTCTCGTTCAGCGGGCACCAGCCGATGATCGACGGATGGCTGTGGTCCCGCTCGAGGACCTCGGTCCACTGCGTGATGAAGCTCGCGGTGGGCGCCTGGTTGTGGCCGAGATCGCCCTGGCCCGATACGCCCCAGTCGCCGAACTCCCCCCACACGAGATAGCCGAGGCGGTCGGCGTGGAACAGGTACCGCTCCTCGAAGACCTTCTCGTGCAGGCGCGCCCCGTTGAACCCGGCCCGCAGCCCGAGCTCGATGTCGCGCACGAGCGCCGCGTCGCTCGGCGCCGTCATGAGGCTCTCGGGCCAGTAGCCCTGGTCGAGCACGAGCCGCTGGAAGACGCGCTCGCCGTTGATCAGCACGCGGCGCCCGTCGATCGCGACCGAGCGCAGCCCCGCGTAGCTGAGGACCTCGTCGATCACGTCGCCGCTCTCGTCGCGCAGGCGGATCCGCAGCCCGTACAGGTGGGGGTCGACCGTGGACCACGCGCGCACGCGGTCGTCCGGCAGCGTGACGCGCAGCGACGGCGCGAGATCCAGGTCGGCGCGGCTCGCGGCGGTCGCGACCACGCCGTCCGCGTCGCTGACGACGACCTCGACGGTGCTGCCCGGGCGGTTGCCGCTGAGAGGGAGGCGGATGTCGAATGCGCGGGATCCGAGATCCGGCGTGATCCGCGGGCGGCGCAGATGCACGGCCGGCACGGGCTCCATCCAGACGGTCTGCCAGATGCCGGTGGTGCGCGTGTACTGGCAGTGCGTGTTGTCGTACCAGGTGGCCTGCTTGCCGCGGGCCTGCAGCCCGTCGCGGGGGTCGCGGGCGCGCACCACGATCGAGACGGTCTCCCCCGCGCGGGCGCCGAGGCGCGCGGTGAACGGGCTGAACCCGCCGCGGTGACGCACGACCTCCTCGCCGTCGATCCAGACGGTGGCGTCGTGGTCGACCGCCCCGAAGTGCAGCAGCACGTGGTCGTCGCCCCACTCGGCCGGGATCGTCACCGTGCGGCGGTACCAGACCGCCTCGAGGAAGTCGACGTCCTCGACGCCGGACAGCGCGGACTCCGGCGCGAACGGCACCACGATGGTGCGCGCGAGGTCGCGGCCGACGAGCCTCCGCTCGAGGCCGCTGTCGCCGCGGTCGATCTCGAACTGCCACTCGCCGTTGAGGTTGAGCCAGCGCGGCCGCACCATCTGCGGGCGCGGATACTCCGGACGCGGCGCCGAGGCGCCGTCGCCGGCGGAACGCGGGTCGTATGCGGCGTCGAGGATCACGGTCACGTCATCGGCTCCTTCGTCGTGGTGGTCGGGCCAGTCTGCCACGAGAAAGTGCAACGTTGCACCATTCGCGTCCGGAGGATCAGCGCGGCGCGCTGCTCTCCCGCACGAGCAGGCGGTGCGAGACGGTGCGATGCGCCGGGGCGGGAGCGGCGCCCTCCACGCGCTGCACCAGGCACGCGATCGCCGCCTCCGCGAGCCCTTCGACGTCGGGCGCGACCGTGGTCAGCGTCGGCGCCGCATAGCGCCCCGCCTCCGTGTTGTCCCATCCCGTCACGGCGACGTCGGCCGGCACCCGCACGCCGTTGCGGCGGAACGCGTGCAGCGCGCCGAGGGCGAGGTCGTCGTTGGCGCACACCAGCGCGTCGATGTCGCCCACGCGCGGCAGGATGCGCTCCACTGCTTCGACACCGGCGCGGCGTGTGTACGCGTCGGCCGGCAGCATCCACTCCGCGCGCGGTTCGAGCCCCGCCTCGCGCAGTGCGAGCTCGAATCCCTCCTGGCGCAGCGACGCGGTCCCCGGGGGCGTCGCCGGCTGGGCGCCGAGGAACGCCGGGCGCCGGCGGCCCGCCGCCAGCAGGTGCCGGGTGGCCTCGGCGGCCGCCGCGACGTTGTCGACGCTGAAGTGATCCGTGCTGGGCGCCCCCGCGTCGGAGCCCCGCTCCCCGAGCAGCACCATGGGGACGGCGCCGCGCAGCGCGTCCGCATCGGAGATCGCGATCCCGAGCGGCGAGAGGATCACGCCGTCGAACAGCCGCTCGCCCGTCCCGCGCGCCAGCGCCGTCTCCACCTCCGGATCCCCGCCCGTCTCCTCGATGAAGACGCGGTACCCGCGGGTGCGGGCCGCGGCGATCATCGCGTGGGCGAGCGCCGCGAAGTAGGCCGTGTGGATCTCCGGGATCGCGAGCGCGAGCAGGCGCGTGCGCCCCTGCCGCAGCTGTCTGCCGGCCAGGCTCGGCCGGTAGCCGAGCTGGGCGATGACGGCCTCGACGCGCTCGCGCGTCGCCGGACTGACGCGCCCGGAGCCGTTCACGACGTTCGAGACGGTCTTCCACGACACCCCGGCCGCGGCGGCGACGTCCTTCAGACCCGCGGCACGGGGCGCGGGCGTGCCGTCCCGCGGGGACTCGGTCGACTCGGTCAATCCGTCTCCTCCGGGTTGTTCCGGCGGTCCGCTTGACCGCGCCGCCGCACATAGTCCATCCTGGTTCAACGTTAGAACGCAACGTTGCACCAAGACCGGAGGTCGAGGATGACCCTTCATGAGCGCACCCCGCAGGGGCTCACGCGCCGCGGCCTGCTCTCACTCGCGCTGGCCGGAGCGGGAGCGGCGGCGCTGGCCGGCTGCGCGCCCCGGCCGACCGCCCGCGGCACCGCGACCGTACGCGTCTGGGATCCGTTCCAGGGCGCCGACGGCGCGCGCATGCAGGCGATGCAGGCGTCCGTGATGGAGGCCGAGCGCGACATCCGCATCGAGAGCGTCACGCTGGCGTGGGGCGCGGCGTACTACACGAAGCTCGCCATGGCCTCGGCCGGCGGACGCGCGCCCGAGGCAGCCGTGATGCACCTCTCCCGCCTCGCGGGCTACGCGCCCGGCGGACTCCTGGAGCCGTTCGACCTCGACCGCCTCGCGGATCTCGGGATCCGGCAGCAGGACTTCGCGCCCGCGGTGTGGGAGCGCGCCACCTTCGAGGGCCGGCTGTATGCGCTGCCCCTCGACACCCACCCCTTCCTGACCTTCTACGACCCGGCGATCGCAGACCCCGCCGGCATCCTGGACGCCGACGGCGGTCTCGGCGGCATCACGAGCCCGGATGCGTTCCTCGACGCCGGCCGGCGTCTCGCCGAGGTGACGGGCGACACCGGCATCGCGTTCGGCTACCTGCTGGACACCGCGCAGGCGTGGCGCTTCTTCTGGGGGCTCTACAACCAGACCGGCGGCGGCTCGTCCTTCGTCCCGGGGCGCCGTGCCGAGCTCGACGAGGCGAAGGCCGCGGAGGTGATCGAGTTCCTCCAGCAGATGATGGACGGCACGGTCGCCGCCCAGCGTCTCGACTACAGCGGCGGCATCGCGAGCTTCGTCACGGGACGCAGCGGCATGATCGTCTCGGGCGAGTGGGAGCTGCCCGCGTTCCAGGAGGCCATCCCCGACGTGGCCGGGCGTCCCCTGCCGACGCTGTTCGGCACGCCCGCGAACTACGCCGACTCGCACGCGTTCGTCCTGCCGCGGCAGATCCGGCGCGACCCCGCCGTGACCGATGCGACGTACCGGACCCTCGCGGCCATCCTGAAGGGCGCGCAGGTGTGGGCAGAGGCCGGCCACATCCCGGCCTACACGCCCGTGACGCAGACCGCCGAGTACCAGGCGCTCACACCCCAGCGCGACTACGCCGCCGCGAGCGAGATCATCGTGCTCGATCCGCCGGCGTGGTTCGTCGGCGCCGGCAGCGACTTCCAGGCCCGCATGTCCGATCCGCTGTCCTCCGCCCTCCAGGGGCGGCAGGATGCGCGGACCACCGTGCAGTCGATGCTGCGCGCCGCCGACGTGTTCCTGACCCAGCCGGAACCGGCATGAGCGCCGCCCTCGTCGAGGAAGGACGATGATGACCCTCCCCACCGTGCAGACGGCACCCACCCCGTCCCGCACCGCATCCCCGCCGCCGCGCACGTCGGCGCGCAGGCCGCGACGCAGCCTCAGCGGATACGGATTCGCGGCGCCGTTCGCGATCCTGTTCGCCGCGTTCCTGGTCTGGCCCATGCTCGCGGGCCTCGGCACGAGCCTCACCGACACGAGCCTGATGGGGCCGGGCGGCTTCATCGGCTTCGGCAACTACCTCGAGGCGTTCGCCGACGAGCAGGTGTGGCGGACGCTGTGGCAGACGTTCCTGTTCACGCTGCTGACGACCGTGCCGCTGGTCCTGCTCGGGCTCGTGATGGCGCTGCTGGTGTACGCGGCAATCCCCGGCCAGTGGCTGTGGCGCACGGCGTTCTTCGCGTCGTACCTGCTGCCGGTCGCGGTCGTCACCGGCATCTGGGGATGGATGTACCAGCCCGACATCGGACTGCTGAACTCGTTCCTGCACGGCCTCGGGCTGGAGGGCGTCAGCTGGTTGACCGAGGAGGGCACCGCCATGCTCTCGATCGCGCTGACGACCGTGTGGTGGACCGTCGGGTTCAACTTCCTGCTCTACCTGTCGGCGCTGCAGGCGATCCCCGGCACGCACCTCGAGGCCGCGATGCTCGACGGCGCGGGAGCCTGGCAGCGGCTGCGGTCGATCATCCTGCCTCAGCTGCGGGGCGTCACCGGCGTGATCGTGATGCTGCAGGTGCTGGCCTCGCTGAAGGTGTTCGACCAGATCTACCTGCTGACCGCGGGCGGGCCGAACGGCTCCACCCGCCCGATCCTCGAGTACATCTACGACACCGGATTCACGAACTACCGCCTGGGATACGCCTCGGCGATCTCGTACGTGTTCTTCGCGATCATCCTGATCATCACGCTGCTGAGGTACCTGCCCGGCCGCACCGCTCGGAAGGGACGCTGAGATGTCCGCCACCGTCGCCGTCACCGTCCCCGGACGCGAGGGCCGCCCCGCACGGCGCGACGCCGAGCGCCGCGCGCACACCCGCCTCATCATCGGCGACAGCCGGGGGGCGCGCATCGCGATGCTCGTCGCGCTGATCCTCCTGGCCGCCGCCTGGCTGCTGCCGCTGGCATGGGCCGTGGTCACGTCGCTGAAGACCGAGGTCGCCGCCGCGAGCGACTCGAGCTGGATCCCCGCGGACGGCTTCACCCTGCAGGCGTACGTCTCGGTGTTCACGACCGGCGACGTGCCGCTGTGGATGCTCAACAGCGCGATCGTCGCCGTCATCGCCACCGCCCTCACCGTGCTGATCTCGGCGATGGCCGGCTACGCGATCTCCCGCACCCGGTTCCGCGGGCGCCGCGTGCTGCTGGCCCTCGTGCTCGCATCGATCATGATCCCGCCGCAGATCCTGATCGTGCCGCTGTTCCAGGAGATGCTCGCCCTCGGGCTCGTCGACACGCTGGCGGGCGTGATCCTGCCCCAGCTGGTCGCACCGACCATGGTGTTCATCCTCGCGAGGTTCTTCGACGCCGTGCCGCAGGAGGTGCTCGACGCCGCCGCGATCGACGGCGCCGGCCCGTGGCGCACGTTCTGGAGCATCGTGATGCCGCTGTCCCGCTCGATCCTGGTGGCCGTGGCGATCTTCGTGTTCATCGGCGTCTGGAACAACTTCCTGTGGCCGTTCATCGTCACGAACGACCCGGCGCTGATGACGCTGCCGGTCGGCCTGGCGACGGTGAAGAACGCCTACGGCGTGCAGTACGCGCAGACCATGGCCGCCGCCATGATCGCCGCACTGCCGCTGCTCGTGGTGTTCATGCTCTTCCAGCGCCGGATCGTGCAGGGCATCGCCACCACGGGCCTCGGAGGACAGTGAGGCGCACGGGGCTCCTCGGGGCGGGCCTCTTGTAACTGGACCGCAGGGTCCATTACTCTCGGAGGCGTCCGACCGAAGGAGCCCCACCATGCGCGCAGTCGCCGTCCCGACCGCGGGCGAACGCCCCGCGGTGATCGACCTGGCCGCACCCGGCCTCCGCGCGGGCGATGTCCTCGTCCAGGTGCGGGCGGCGGGGCTGAATCCGATGGACAACGCGCTGGCGTCGGGGGCGCTGTCGGGCGCGATGGAGCATCGGTATCCGCTCGTGCTCGGTCGCGACCTCGCGGGCGTCGTCGAGGCCGTGGGCGCCGAGGTGACCCGGTTCGCACCGGGCGACGAGGTCATCGGGCACATCGGCTTCGAGGCGCCGTTCCAGATCGGAGCGCTCACCGACCTGGTGGCGCTGCCGGAGGCGGCGCTCGCGCGCAAGCCCGGCGGCCTGGACGACGTCCGGGCCGCCGCACTGCCGCTGGCCGGCGGCGCCGCGATCGCCGTCGTGGAGGCGACCGGCGCGGCCCCCGGGGACGTGGTGCTCGTGAACGGCGCGTCAGGGGCCGTGGGCCGGTTCGCGGTCCAGCTGCTCGCGGGGCAAGGGGCGGTCGTGGTCGCCACGGCATCGGAGGGGAACGCGGATCGCCTGCGCGAGCTCGGCGCGGCCGAGATCGTCTCGTACGCGTCCGGCGACATCTCGGGGCGGGTCCGCGCGCTGCATCCGGAAGGCGTGGATGCCCTCGTGAACCTCTGGGGATCCACGGTCGAGGACGTCCCTCTGGACGCCGTCAAGCCGGGCGGCGTGGTCGCCACGATCACGCCGGTGCCCGGCGCCGAGACCGCCGCGGCGCGCGGCCTGCGCGGTGGCGGGATCATCATCGCCTCGCCGACCGCGGACGTCCTGGCCGGGCTGGCGGAGAAGGTGGCCGTCGGCTCGCTGGAGGTCGATGTCTCGCGCGTCGTCGCGCTCGCGGACGCCACCGCAGGGCTCGACGACATCGCCGCGGGCCGAGCGGGCGGCAAGATCGTGGTCGATCTCGCCTAGGCGCCGCGGCCGTCGCGGGCGACGCGGTCGGCGTACTCCGGGTTGCGCTCGATGAACGAGCGGAAGACCGGGCGCCTCACGGTCACCAGGCGACCCTCGTTCCGCATGGCGTCGAGCACGCGGCGCGTGAGCGCCGAGGTCCGCCTCGCCGACGGGGCGTCACGACGCGGGCGGCCCGGACCCGCGTCTCCGTCGCCGGGGCGGAGTCACGCGCGGATCGGTCGCGCCCACCGCAGCGCCGCGGTCCGGCCGCGGCCCGACGCGGACGTCTCCCATCGACGAGTCGAACTCCGCCATCACCAGTGCCGCGGTGCTGGAGAAGGCGATCGCCAGGGAGAGCATCAACGACGGCACGTAGTGCTCGACCGACGGGAGGACCTCGCGGCCGAGGATCCACGGCAGCGCGATGAGCACCGGCACGGCGGCGGTCGTGAGCCATTCGTTGAGCACGAGGCTCGTCGACATCCCCTCCGCCGCGGCGAGCACTCGGCGAGCCGTCGCCACGGTGGTCAGCAGCAGCACCGTCGCCAGGACCGCGAAGACGACCGCCCCGTACACACGCGGCAGCGAGGCGAGCGTCAGCGAGACGAAGACCGGCAGCGAGTACGCCGCGAACACCCAGCGGATGCCGGCGCGGATGTAGAGGTCGTCGACCGCGTTCGCGAGGGCCCGGCGGTGCATGTCCGAGTCCAGGTAGAAGAAAGCGCCGATCACGAAGGTGCCGAGCAGCGTGCCCGAGACACCCGCGAGGTTCACGTAGAAGTCGCTGATGTCGATCATGCGGGCGACTCAGGCTTCGCCGTCGGCGCCGGTGTCCGCCCGTGCGGCGCGGACCCGGTCGATCGCACCGTCCAGCGCGACCCGCATCGGGTAGACGTCCCGCGCGGCCTGAGCCAGAAGGTAGCCTCCCTGCAGCGCGGCGAGCATCCCGTGTGCGAGCGCCCGGGTGTCGGCGTCCTCTCGCAGCACGCCTCGGCGTGCGAGCTCCTGCAGTGCGTCCTCGATGAGGGTCACCCAGGTGCGGAAGTGACCCGCGAGCGCCTGCCGCGACTGCTCGCTGCCCTCGGCCAGCTCATGGGTCAGCGACCCGAGCGGACACCCGAATGCGCCGTTCGTGAGCGCGTTGCGCGCGACGAGCTCGTCACCCCACTGCTCGAGTCCCTCGATGGTCCGCACTCGGGAGAGGCGGCGCCGCTGATGGTCGAGCACGTCCCGCCCACGGGACTCGACGACCTCAGCCACGAGAGCGTCCTTGTCCTCGAAGTGCTGGTACAGCTGCGACTTCGACGTCGCGCTCTCGAGCCGCACGTCCGCGAGCGTGGTGGCCCCGATGCCCTGGAGCGTGATCAGCCGATCCGCGGCGGCGATGATGCGCGCACGCGTCGCGGCGCCGCGACTGGTCAGCCGCCGCGTCTCGCGCACTTCCCCGGCACTCACGTCCCTCAGCGTAGTCGGCACCCTCGGATCCCCGGTCGACGAACGGGGCCACGGCGCCGCCTCAGACGTCCCGACCGGATGGCGAGGCCACTCGCCGCGATCTGATCAGGCCGATGGCCATGAGGACGCAGTACGTGTACGGCAGGATCAGCAGCGGCACGCCCGTCGCCACCAGGAACTTCGTCGCCATCACCGCGTCATGCAGACCCACCCAGACGAAGCAGAAGGCGAGGAACCACCATGCCCAACGGCGCCCCTCGCGCAACCCGAATCGGGATGCCACCATCACCCCGATCGCCGCGGCAACGATGTTGACGCCGCTCACCGAACCGTTCACATCGATCCACTCGGCCGCGTGGCTGCCGGCCTCGGCGAGGCTGCGGTGGGTGAAGTTCAGCTCGCCGACCACGAGCCAGTAGGGCGCATCCGGCCGCACCGTCGCGAGCCAGGTCGCGAGGAGGATGGTCAGTCCGGCGACAAGCGGGACGAACCCGGCGACGAAGGTGAACCGCCATCCCGGGACGTGGCCATGCTCGGCGGGGCGATCAGTCATGACGGTTGCCTTCCGACGTCGCGGGGCGCACTCCGGGTGGCGTGCACTCGCCACCATACTGGACCCTTCGGTCCTGTTGCCATAGGTGCACGAGGGCGACTGGCGTACGAGCCCGCCTCAGCCGACGAGGAGATCGAGCCAGATCTCGCTGATGGTCGGGAAGGAGGGGATCGCGTGGCGCAGCTCGGATCGCGGCACCCGCGCGGCGACCGCGATCGTTGCGGCGTGCAGGAGGTCGGCGACGTCCTGCCCGACGAACGTCGCCCCCACGATCGTGTCGGAGTCCTCGTCGATCGTGATCGACGCCCGGCCGCGGTATCCGTCCGCGTGCAGCCGCGCACCGAGCACGGCGCCGAGGTCGGCCTCGACGCGGCGAGCGCGCAGCCGCCGTTCGCGCGCATGCGCCAGGGTGAGGCCGACCGACGCGACCTGCGGGTCGGTGAAGATCACCTGGGGCACCGCCCGACCCTCCGCCTCATCGAGCATCTCGGGTTCCGCGCCGGCCGCACGCGCGATGATCGCGGCGGCCGCGATCCGAGCGTGATAACTGGCCTGGTGCGTCATCAGGGCGCGCCCGTTCACGTCGCCGATCGCGTAGAGCCAGTCGTGGCCGGGCACGGTCATGTCGCTCCGGACCTCGATGAACCCGCCTTCCGCGACCCCGACCGTCGCGAGCCCGAGCCCCGCGGATGACGACCGCTTGCCGGTCGCGACGAGCACCTCTGCAGCTGTGAGAGGCGCGCCTCCCGCCAGCTCGACCGAGACGCCGCCGCCGGCGACGCGCGAAACGGCCCGCACGTCGGCCGCGAAGTGCAGCGAGACGCCGGCCTCATCGAGCGCCTCGGCGACGAGGTCGCCGGCGAACGGCTCGTGGCGCGGTAGCAGCGTCGCAGCACGGCTCAGCACGGTCACATGCTGCGTGCCCAGCGAGCGCCAGGCCTGAGCGAGCTCCAGCGCGACGGGCCCGGCGCCGATGACCACGAGCGATTCCGGCGGCGCAACGGCCGACGTCGCCTCCCGGTTCGTCCACGGCTTCGCCTCGGCCAGACCCCGGATGTCGGGGATCCGCGGCACGGACCCGGTCGCCAGGATCACCCCGTGTGCGGCCTCGAGGACGACCGCGCCGTCGGCGGCGTCCAGCACCACGCGCCGCGGACCGTCGAGGCGGCCCGACCCGCGGAAGAACGCCGCCCCTGCCGCGGTGAACCGCTCCACCTCGCTGCTGTCGTCGTGGTGCAGCACGATGTCGTCCCGGTGGGCGAGCACGGCGAGCGCGTCCACCTGCGGCGCCAGCCGCGCCGCGGCGCCCGGGAGCCGCTGGGCGGCGTGCAGCGCGTTCCCCGCTCGCAGCATCGCCTTGCTGGGCACGCACGCCCAGTTGAAGCACTCGCCCCCGATGAGCTCGCGCTCGACGAGCGCCACCGACATCCCGGCGCGCAGGAGCGCCGCCGTGGCATCCTCGCCGCCCGGCCCGGCACCCACGACGATCACATCGAACTGCTCGGACACGTGTGCTCCCGCCCGTCTGCGCGACGCGGTCCGAATGGACCGCTCGGACCATTCTGCTCCCCGCCGGGGTCAGCGGGGCGGCAGCTCGCGGAGGAACCGCAGGACGCACTCCTCGGGCACCTCGCATGGGCGCAGCACGTCGCCCTCGGCGATGTGCCAGACGTTGGCACTGAAGGACGCGGGGCCTCCGAGCTGCGTTGCCGTCACGGTGGTGCTGCGCCCTCCGGCGTGCTCGACTCGGCTGACTCCCCACAGCTCGTCTCCGACCGTCTGCCGCGACCAGCCGGGCGGCACCCGGGCGAGCAGATCCCCCAGGCCGGGAGTGGGGGCGATCACGTCACGTCCTCGCGTCGCGCGGCGGTCAGCGACCAGCTGGCGAGCATGTCCAGGGCCCGCCGCGACGGGGAGTTCGGCTCGGTGGAGTACAGGTAGAGGGTCGTGTGCGGATCGCCCGGCAGGCTGAGGGTCTCGTAGTCGACGGTCAGGTCGCCGACCAGCGGATGCCGCAGTCGCTTCGATCCGAACGTGCGCTGGTACACGCGGTGCTCGTCCCACCATCGCGCGAACTCGGGGCTGCGTTCGCGCAGCTCCGCGACCAGCTCGGCCGTCGCGCGATCCGCCGGATCGTTGCCCGCGTCCAGCCGCAGGCTCTCGACGGCGGCACGGGCCTGCAGCTCCCAGTCGACGAAGAGCGACCGCGGCCCCTCGTCCAGCAGCATCCAGCGCGCGTAGTTCCGCTGCGCCGCGGGCACTCGCTGGAAGTCCGTGAACAGCGCCCGGCCCAGCCGGTTCTGCGTGAGCACGTCCGCCCGCCGCCCGAGCACCAGGACCGGCACGGCGTCGAGACTCTCGATCAGCTGGTGCACGCCGGGGCGCACGCGCTGCACGGGCCGGACGCGGGACGCGCCGCCCGCGACACCGGCGCCGAGCAGATCGGCCAGGTGCGCACGCCCCGCCTCGTCGAGATCCAGGGCCCCGCCGATCGCCTGCACCACGGAGGGCGAGGGCGTGATGCGCCTGCCCTGCTCCAGGCGCGTGTAGTAGTCGGTCGACACCCCGGCGAGGAAGGCGACCTCCTCGCGTCGGAGGCCCGGCACCCGCCGCACGCGCCCGTCCGCCGGCAGGCCGGCGCGCGTCGCGTCGACCTGGCTCCGGGCGCGACGCAGGAAGTCGGCCAGCTCGGTGTTCCTCTCGGACATGCCTCCAGTGTGACGCCGGCGCGACGCAGCGCGCCGGATCCGGGTGGGACGCTCCGTCCTACGCGGGTGTGACCCAGGATCGACCGGGCTCGCTATGGCCCGATCCCACCGTCTCCGCGCGCGCACGCTGGATGTGTCGGCATTCGCCGGCGATGCGGATCCACTTCAGGAGAAGGAGAACGACCATGGCGTACCCCACCGATCGCCCGGCCACCTGGTTCGTGACCGGAGCCTCCCGCGGGCTCGGTCTCGAGCTCGTCACGCAGCTTCTCGAGCGCGGCGACAACGTCGCCGCCACCACGCGCTCGACCGAGCGCCTCGCGAAAGCGCTGGAGGGGGTCGACACCACGCGCCTTCATGCCGTCGCCGTCGATCTCGCCGACGAGGCGCAGGTCGCCCGGGCCGTCGCCGACGCCGTCGAGCGCTTCGGCGGCCTCGACGTCGTCGTGAACAACGCCGGGTACGGCTACCTCGCCGCGGTCGAGGAGGTGTCGGACGCCGACGCGCGAGCGATGTTCGATGTGCAGATCTTCGGCGTCTGGAACGTGCTGCGCGCCGTCCTGCCGCACTTCCGCGAGCGCGGAGGAGGACACGTCATCAACGTGTCCTCCATCCTCGGTCTGCTGTCGTTCCCCGGCTGGGGGCTGTATGGCGCGGGCAAGTTCGCGCTCGAGGCGCTCACGGAGTCGCTGGCCGCGGAGGTCGCCGGTCACGGCATCGCGGTGAACCTGGTCGAGCCCGGGTACATGCGCACCGACTTCCTGCGTCCGGCCTCCCTGGGGCTGCCGCAGGCGACGTCGGATGCGTATCCCGCGATCCGCGAGATGGTCGAGCAGCACCTGGCGATGCCCGGGACGCAGCTCGGCGACCCGGCCAGGGCCGCGGCGGCGATCATCGCCGTCGCCACGACGGGCGCGGCCCCGCTGCACCAGCTGCTCGGCTCCGACTCGCTCGGTCTCGCCGGGGGGCGCCTCCGGGCGCTGGCGGCGGACGTCGAGGCGTCGCGCGACCTCGCCGTCACGACCGACATCGCACCGGCCGAGGCGGGCATCTGACGCCGCCCGCCTGGAGAATGATCCGGCGTCCCTCCCGAGGGAGGGGCGCCGGATCCGTGTGGTCTGGCCGGCGGGTGGATGCCGCCGGCCGCGTGGCTCATCCGGCGGTCGTCGTCGCCTCGCGCCGCGGCAGCACCCAGCCCGCGCGCGGGAAGTGGCACGTGTAGCCGTTCGGGTATCGCTCCAGGTAGTCCTGGTGCTCGGGCTCGGCCTCCCAGAAGGGGCCCGAGGGCTCGATCGTGGTCACGGCCTTGCTGGGCCAGAGGCCCGACGCGTCCACGTCCGCGATGGTGTCGCGCGCGATCCGCTCCTGCTCGGGCGTGACGGGGAAGATCGCCGAGCGGTAGCTCGTGCCGATGTCGTTGCCCTGGCGGTTCAGGGTCGACGGGTCGTGGATCTGGAAGAAGAACGCCAGGAGGTCGCGGAACGTGGTCTCCGCGGGGTCGAAGACGATCTCCAGCGCCTCGGCGTGGCCGGGGTGGTCGCGGTAGGTGGCGTGGTCGTTGCGGCCGCCGGTGTAGCCGACGCGCGTGCTCAGCACGCCCGGCTGCCGCCGGACGAGGTCCTCCATGCCCCAGAAGCATCCGCCGGCCAGGACGGCCGTCTCGGTGCCGGGCGTGCGGGTGATCTCTCCGGTGTCGTGGATTCCGCTGGTCATGTTGCCTGCTCCTTCTGCTGAGGGTCATCAGGGACAACGCAGACGTGGCGGGTTTTGGTCCCGCGACTGCTATGAGCCGACTGTGACTTCCCCCGCTGATCCGGACCATCCGGGTTGCGCCATGCGTCGAAGGTCGCGTCGCCGACCCCGAAGTCGGTCTCGAAGTGCTGCATGTCCGGCGTGTGGATGTGCCCGGCCGGGATCCCGAGCCGCATGCGGGCGCGCAGCAGTCAGCGATTTCAGACCGCCAGCTCCCGCCGCAACACGGGCAGCACCTCGCTTCCCACGAGATCGATCACCTCGTGGATCTTCGCCTCGGGGATGCCGCCGTAGTCGAAGCCGAACAGCACCCGGCGCAGGGGACCGAAGTGCTGCGGGAAGGTCAGCACCTTCTCGATGACCTGGGCCGGACTGCCGACGGTGAGGCCGGTCCGCGCGATCTCCTGCTCGAGGGACAGGCCCGATCGGGAGTGGATCGGATGCGCATCGAAGTACGGCCGGTACTCGGTGAGCGCGTCCTGCGAGTTCGGGCGCACCCAGATCCCGCCTCCGGCGCCGACGATGCCGTTCTCCGGCCGGCCGTGGCCATGGGCGGCGAACCGCTCGCGGTAGAGCTCGACGGAGCGGGCGTAGTGCTCCATCGGCGCGAAGTTGTTGTTGACGAAGAAGCCGTCGCCGTACATGGCCGCCTGCTCCGCGATCTCGGGGCTGCTGATGGAGCCGTGCCATACGAACGGGGGAGCGCCGTTCAGCGGTCGCGGGACCGAGGTGAACTGCCTCAGCGGAGCGCGGTAGCGCCCGACCCAGTCGAGGCTCTCCTCGCGCCAGAGCCGGCGCAGCAGCTCGTAGTGCTCGAACGTGATGCCGAGACTGTCCTCGTAGTCGTACCCGAACCAGGGATACACCATCGGGGTGTTCCCGCGTCCGAGCATCAGATCGACCCGGCCGTTGGACAGGTGCTGCAGCGTGGCGAAGTCCTCGGCGATCTTCACCGGATCGTTCGTGGTGATGAGAGTCGTGCCGGTCGAGAGCGTGATCCGGGTCGTCTGAGCGGCGATGTACGCGAGCACCGTCGAGTCCGCACTGGAGATGTACGGCGGGTTGTGATGCTCGCCGAGAGCGAATACGTCGAAGCCGGCCTCTTCGGCGTGCACGGCGATGCGGGTGAGCGCGTGGAGGCGCTCGTGCTCGGAGACGAGCTTGCCGCCGACCGGGTCGCGGGTGACATCCCCGATGCTCAACGTCCCGAATTCCATGGCCGAGCCTCTCCGATTCACACGAGTGCGATCGTGCGGACGATCGCGACGAACAGCGGGGCTGCGATCAGCAGCAGCACGAAGGGGATTCCGGCGAACTCACGGCGGCGGATGTGGACGCCGGCGGCGCCGATCATGAGCACCGCGAGGCCGTATCCGGCGGTGGGGGTGAGCACCGGCAGGATGTCCAGCGCCCACGGCAGTACGAGTCCGACTGCTCCGGCGACCTCAGCGAGCCCGATGAGCCTGATCACCGGCTGACTGAAGTCATCCGCCCACCCCATGTTCGGGTTCTCGAAGATCTTCTCCTTGGACCGGGCGAGCTTGCTCGCTCCGGCGCCGCCGAGCATGAGGGCGACGAGCGCCGTGACGATCCATACAGCGATATCCACTGCTGTTCCTCTCCTTGTCTCTGTGTGCACGCGGGTCGACGGGGGCGTGGTCGGATCTCACTTGCGCCGAAAACGGACTTTCCCCCGCTTATATCTGAAACGCTACCCCGGTTATGCTTGGGTTGGCAAGTCAGCAGCCCGCACCACACAGGAGGCGCCCATGACCACCGAACGGGCCGACGCGGCGCGGAATCGGGCGATGCTGATCGCCACGGCGCGGGAGATGCTGGCCGAAGTGGGCGCCGACAGGATCACGATGGATGCCCTCGCCGCGCGGTCCGGCTTGGGGAAGGGCACGGTGTTCCGGCGATTCGGAACGCGATCGGGCATCTTCATGGCCCTGCTGAGCGACGGCGAACGGGCATTCCAGAAGCGCGTGCTCACCGGCCCTCCCCCGCTCGGGCCCGGCGCCGAACCACTCGAGCGACTCGTCGCATTCGGGCGTGCTCGCCTGCGGTTCCTCGCGGAGAACCACGAGATCGCGCGTGCCGCGCTGGACGGGCGCACACCCGTTCCCTTCGGGCCGCCCGCAATGATGTCCCAGAGGCACCTTCGGATGCTTCTGCAGCAGATGGGAGTCCCTGCCGCGGACCTGGAGATCCTCGCAATGCAGCTGACCGCGGCCCTGGACGTGCCGCTGCTGCTCTACACAGCACCCCAGGACGGCGAGAACTCCGAGGTGACATTCGAAGACCGGCTCGCCCGCGGGTGGGAAGACCTGGTCAGTCGGCTGTCCGCGTGATCGGGGGCGGCCGGAGGCTGTCGGTCACGGGGAAGAGAACGACCTGTCGCCGGTGAAGAATCAGGGCATGAGCTTGCCTACTCGCGTGCATGTCGTCGGTCTCGGCCGGATCGGTCTTCCGGTGGCGCGCCGTCTGATCGAGGCGAGTCACGCTGTCACGGCGCACGATGTCGTGTCGAGCCGACGACGGGCCGCCCAGCAGGCCGGCGCTTCGACAGCGAGGACGAGCTCGATGGCGGACGCAGATGTGGTGATCACCGCCCTGCCCGACGGGGCGACGCTCATCACCCACATCGAGGTGCTTGCGAGCGAGGGAGCGCTGCCGGGGCAGGGGACGCTCTGGATCGACCTGACCAGCTGCGATCCCGACAGCGGTGAAGCAGCAACCGAGACGCTCGTGGCACACGGCATCCAGGCGGTTGCCGCTCCCCTAGCCGGCGGTCCCTCCGCCGCGGGCGCCGGACAGCTGAGATTCCACGTAGGGGGCGCGGCCGACGCGATCGCGCGCGCAGCGCCGTACCTGGCACTGCTGGGCGGCGAGGACGCCGTGCTGTTCACGGACCCGCGCCCGCGAGCCGCGTACCTGGCCAAGCTGCTCGTCAACGGCGTCTGGTTCGCGCATGCCGCGGCCATCGGTGAGGCTCTGCTCATCGGCAGCCGGCACGGCATCGAGCGGTCCGTCCTCGGCGATCTCCTTCGCCACCACCCCGCGTTGCGCGGTGTACTCGAGGGCACGCTCCGCGACCTCGTCGACAGTGCCGACGGCGGCCCTTTCGAATTGGAGCGCATCGTCGATCAACTGCGCGCCCTCGTCGAGGCCGCCGACCGGTCCGCCCTCACCGCTCCCCTCACCGTGGCCACGGCCCGCCTTCACCAGGATGCGCTGCGGCAACTCGGTCCCGGACCGGGCGAGCTGCGCGCGATCCGACATCTCGAACTCCTCGCCGACCGGACCGCTCGGACCACCACACCTGCGGACGGCTGACACCGGACCGAGCCGCTTCGCGACTGGCGTCGCGCGCAGGTCAGGCGACGGCCGCGTCGGCGGCGCGCGCGAGATCGTCGAACAGGCGCGTGTTGAAGTCGTATGCGAGCAGCACTTCCGCGATCACGCGCTCGGTCTCCCCGTCATCCCAGGGCGCCGCGTCGAGCTCGTCGCGGTACACGTCCTTGAAGGCCGCCGGGTCGGCGATGTCCGCGAACACGTAGAAGCCGATGCCGTTCGTGTCGAAGCCGAACCGGCGCTGCATCACGCGGCCGATGTGCTGTCCGCCGGAGAGGTCGCCGAGGTAGCGCGTGTAGTGATGCGCGACGAAGCCCCCGACCCACGTGCTGCCCACCTGCTCGATGCGGGCGACGTACTCGGCTGTGGCCGGCAGGGGATGGATCCGCTCGCTCCAGTCGGGGCCGATCAGGAAGTCGAGATCGGCGATGAGCGCAGGCAGGCGCGTGAGCTTGTCGCTGATGAACCGCGCGGCGACGGGATCCCGCCTCATCCGGTCGGTGGCGGACTCGAGGGCCTCATAGACGAAGTAGTGCTGGGCGACGAGCGAGACGTAGTCGTCGCGCGAGCGCTCGCCCTTGAGCAGCGCGGACATGAATCCGGCTCCCTCGCTGGTCGAGTGGGCGTCGCGGGTGCGCTCGCGCAGGGCTGCGGACAGGGGGACGAGGGACATCGGGGACTCCGGGGACGGGGACAGCAGGGCGGGTGGACGAATCAATGAGCGCGGGGCGCGACCCCGAGGCGCACGCACGCCTCGTCGTACAGCGCGACGATCTCGCGGCGGACGGCGGCACGCTCGGCGATCGGGCCGTTCGGCCATGCGATGCGCACGTCATCGGCGGCGCCGTCGGGCAGCTGAGCGAGCCAGTCGCCGCCCTCGCCGTCGAACCCGGTCATCTCCGCCGATACGGCGTCGATGCCGGCGAACGCCCGCACGATCAGCGGGTTGTCGGCGGTGTGGTCGGTGTTCATGTGGCGCAGCACGGCCGCGACGACATCCGGATCGAATCGATGGCTCATGTAGGTAAGGCTAACCTCAGTGTTGCGCGAACGGCCAGAGTCGGTCTAGGTTCGACTCTGGGTAAGGCAAGCCTTACCTATCCCCCTCTGTGAAAGACCCCCGATGCCCCACCGCGCCCTGCACGCGGCGGGAGCGCTCGCCGTGCTGGCCATCGCTCTCGTCGCCACCGCCTGCACGCCCGCCGCCGGCCCCCACGCCGTCGCAGATGCCGCGACGCCGCGCCTCGCCGCTGTGACGCCCCTCGACGACCCGCGCGCCGCGACCGGCCCGAGCACTGCGGTGGCCGCGGCGGACGCGCTCGATCCGGTCCGCGACGGCACGCAGGGACTGCCGGTGTCCGTGATCGACACCCAGGGCACACAGGTCACGATCACCGACACGACCCGCATCCTCGCCCTCGACATCTACGGCTCGCTCTCGCGCATCGTGTTCGAGCTGGGCCTCGGAGACCAGGTCGTCGGACGAGACGTCTCGAGCGCATTCCCCGAGGTAGCCGATCGCCCGCTCGTCACCGAGAACGGCCACGACCTGAACGCCGAGGCGATCCTCTCGCTCGCGCCCACCGTGATCCTGACCGACACGAGCCTCGGCCCGTGGGACGTGATGCTGCAGATGCGCGACGCGGGCATCCCGGTCGTGGTGCTCGACGCGGCCCGCACGACGGAGAACGTGGACGAGCTCATCACCGGGGTCGCCGACGCGCTGGGCGTGCCCGACCGTGGCGCCGCGCTCGCCGAGCGCACGCAGCAGCGGATCGACGAGAAGGTCGCCGAGATCGCCGCGGTCGCGCCGGCGAGCGAGTCGGACCGGATCCGGATGGCCTTCCTGTACGTGCGCGGCGGCGCCGGCGTGTACTACATGTTCGGCGAGGGCACCGGCGCGCAGTCGCTGATCGAGGCCCTCGGCGGCCGGGACGTCGCGACCGAGATCGACTGGCAGGGCATGCGCCCCGTCACGGACGAGGGCCTCATCGCCGCAGCTCCCGAGCTGATCCTCGTGATGACGAAGGGCCTCGAGTCCGCCGGCGGCATCGACGGGCTGCTCGAGCAGCTGCCCGCGCTCGCGCAGACGCCGGCGGGCGAGAGCCGCCGCATCGTCGACATGGACGACACCCAGATCCTGAGCTTCGGCCCCGCCACCGCCGACGTGCTCGACGCCCTCGCCGTCGCCGTGTACGCCCCGGACGAGGCACGGTGAGCGCCTCGCCCGCCGCGGTCGCGGCGTCCGGCGCGGTCCGCGTCGACGACACTCCGCGCGCGGCGAGCCCCCGTCGCACGGCGCGCGTGGCGACCTTCGGCCTGCTGACCGCCGCGCTGCTGACGCTGCTCGTCGTGTCCGCGGGCAGCGGCCAGCTGCGGATCCCGCCGGCCGAGGTGATCGGGTCGATCGCGCTGCACTGGAACGAGGCGGTCCGCGGCGCGGGCCTGCCGTGGCTGTCTCTGCCCGGGGCGGTCGCCCCCGCACACCCGCAGGGCGACGCGACGCTGTGGAGCATCCGGTTCCCCCGCCTGCTGCTCGCGGCTCTCGTCGGCGCTGGCCTCGCGGTGGCCGGCACCGTGATGCAGGGCGTGTTCGGCAACCCGCTCGCCGAGCCCGCGGTCGTGGGCGTCTCGAGCGGCGCCGCGATCGGCGCGTGCCTCGTGATCGTGTTCGGCTTCTCGTTCCTCGGCGGCTGGACCGCCGTGGTCTTCGCCTTCGTCGCGGGAGTGCTCACGACGCTGTTCGTGTACCTCGGCGCCCGCTCGGGCGGACGCACCGAGGTCGTCACGATCGTGCTCACCGGCGTGGCGGTGAACGCCCTCGGCGGCGCCGTGATCGCGCTGCTGATCTTCCTCGGCGACACCCAGCAGCGCGAGCAGATCGTGTTCTGGCAGATGGGATCGCTCAATGGATCTCGCTGGCAGGATGTCGCGATCGCGGCGCCGCTGATCCTGCTCGGCTCCGTCGCGTGCGTGCTGCTGGCGCGTCCCCTCGACCTGCTGGCGCTCGGCGAGCGGCAGGCGAGGCACCTCGGCGTCGACGTCGAGCGACTCCGGATCGCCGCGATCATCCTGGTGGCGCTGCTGACGGCGGTGGGAGTGGCCACGTGCGGCATCATCGCGTTCGTCGGCCTGGTCGTGCCGCATGCCCTGCGCATGCTGCTCGGCCCGGGCCACCGCGTCCTGCTGCCGGCCAGCCTCCTCGGGGGCGCGACGCTGCTCACGGCGGCCGACCTCGCTGCGCGCACCGCGGTGCCGTACGCCGAGCTGCCGATCGGCATGATCACGGCGCTCGTCGGCGGGCCGTTCTTCTTCGCGCTGCTGCGCCGCGCGCGCCGCCGATCGGGAGGCTGGGCGTGAACGCGATCGAGGCGCGTGGGCTGCGCGTCGAGATCGACGGGCGCACCCTGCTGCATGACGTGGACATCGACCTCCGCCGCGGGGAGGTGCTGGTCCTCGTCGGACCCAACGGGGCGGGCAAGTCGACGCTGCTCAGCGCCCTGATCGGCGACATGGCCCCCGCGGCCGGGACCGTGACGCTGCACGGCGCGGCGATCGCGCGGCTCGGCGCGCGGGAGCTGTCGCGCTCGCGCGCCGTGCTGCTGCAGAGCAACGACGTGTCCTTCCCGTTCACTGTCGCCGAGGTCGCGGAGATGGGTCGGGCCCCGTGGCGCGGGCATCCCCTCGCGGACGACGACGAGGCCGTCATCCGCGCCTCGCTCGACGACGCCGAGGTCGCGCACCTGGCCGACCGGCGCACCACGACGCTGTCCGGCGGCGAGCGCGCCCGCGCGGCGCTGGCACGCACGCTCGCGCAGGCCACGGCCGTGCTCGTGCTGGACGAGCCGACCGCGGCGCTGGACATCCGCCACCAGGAGCGCGTGCTGCGCCGCGCCCGCGCGCACGCCGCGGCGGGCGGTGCCGTGCTGGTCGTGCTGCACGACCTGAACCTCGCCGCCGCCTATGCCGACCGGATCGCGGTGCTGCACGACGGCCGGCTGCGTGCCTGCGACGACCCCGCCGTCGCGCTCGACGCCGCGCTGCTCACGGAGGTCTACGGCCACCCGGTGCGCGTCGTGCGGCCGTTCGACGGCGAGCCGCCGCTCGTCGTGCCCGGTCGCCGCGGTCGCCGCGACCTGCCGCCCCTCGACGACCGCGTGCGCGCGGGGATCGCGTCCGTCTCCACCCCCACCGGGAGGTCCTGACATGTCCACCATGCCCGCACGCCGCCACGCATCCCGGCTGCGCGCCGCCGCCGCGGCGGCGCTCGTCGCCGTCGGCGCGACCCTGCTGGGACCGGTTCCCGCCGCACAGGCCGCAGGCGCGGTGTCCGTGACGGGTCCGCTCGGCTCCGGCAAGGCCGACGCGGAGTACTCCACCGCTGTGACCGTGTCGGGATCGGGGTTCCAGTCGATCGCGGGCGGCTTCGGCGGCATCTACGTGCTGTTCGGCTGGATCGACGGATCGGGATGGCGTCCCAGCCAGGGCGGCGCCGTGGGAGCCGACTACCTCTACGTGCCCGACAGCGAGGCGAAGGACAACGCCGGCTTCCAGCGCTTCGTGGCATTCCCGGGCAGCGAGACGGAGGCGTCCGCGCAGGCCGTGATGGGCGCGGACGGATCCTGGAGCGTCGACCTGGTGATCCCCGGTCCCTCGTTCACGTCGCTCGACCGGGACGGCGCGCCCACCACGGTCGACTGCCTCGAGGTGCAGTGCGGCGTGATCACGATCGGCGCGCACGGCGTCAAGAACCCCAGCAACGAGACCTTCACCCCGGTCGCGTTCGTCGTCCCGGATGGGGATGCGGCGACGGCGGACGCGACCGGCAGCCCGGCACCCACGGAGGGCGACGACGCCCCCGCGGACGCCGCGCCCGCGCACGACGCGGCCGCGCCCCCCGAGGCGCTGGGCGACCTGCGCCTCGGTGTGCCCGCCGCCCCTCTCACCGCGGGCGATGCGCTGCCGTTCACCGCGCGCGGCTTCGCCGCGGGAGAGCAGGTCGTGGCCACGCTGGACGGCGGCGTCACCGCCGTCGGGCCGCTGGCCGCGGGCGCATCCGGCGAGGTGGCGGGCGTGCTGCCGCTGCCGTCCGACCTCGCCGCGGGCACGCATCTGCTGGCCGTCGAGGGCGCCGCCACCGGCGGTCGAGTCGAGTCGGAGCTCACGGTGGCGGCGAACCCACTGGCCGCGGCGACCTCCGCCACGGCAGACGACGGCACCCCCGCCTGGCTGCTCGTCGCGATGCTGATCGCGATCGCGATCGCCGCGGTGCTCATCCTGAGCAACGTCGTCGTCGCGGTCATGCGCGCCGCGCGCCGGCGCCGCGCCCGTCGCGCGGCGGCGCTCGCATGAGGCGCGCGTGGGCGGCGGGCGTCGCGGTCGCGATCGCGATCGCCGTGGCGCCGCTCGCCCTCCCGACCGCCGCCCTCGGCGCGTCGTCCGACGACGATCCGTCCGGCATCACGGTCACGGTGCCCGAACCCGCCGATTCCCCCGCCGGGGGCATCGACGGCGAGGGCCGGATCGACGACGCCGAGTTCCGGTGGGGCGTCAACACCGAATCGGGCAGCGGTGCATTCGCCGGCGGCTGCAACTTCCTCTCCGCCGGGGTCGCGGGCGACGCCGGCGGAGCGCGCGAGTGGCGGCAGGCCGACGGCCTGTACGCGTCTCGGGCGGGGAACACGAGGATCGTCAAGGCGACGGCGAGCGGCGCGTGGGCCGAGGCCGCCTGGGACACGAAGTGCCTCGACCGCGGCGGACGCCCGGTCTCGGTCACCTCGCTCACGGCGCACACCGAGTCGCAGGTCGTGATCGACGGCGGCGAGGGCGAGGTGGGCCCGGACGGCGCCGACATCCGCTGGGACGGCGCCTTCACGGTCGCGCTCTACGGCGGCATGACCTACTGGAGCGCGTCGGATCCGCACCTCGTGATCGACGCCGCCGGCAACGGCCGCGTCACGGCGCACCTCAGCGGTTTCGCCACCTCCCGCGAAGACATGAGCAAGTGGGCGCCGCTCGACGGCGGCGAGGTCGTGATCGCGGAGATCCGCGGCGCCGAGATCACCGCGTCGGGCTTCGCGCAGGCGCCGGAGTACCTGGGCGTGACCGCCTCCGTGCCGGGGCAGGCGCGTCTCACGCTCGACAACGCCGATCACTGGGGCGCGTTCCCGGGCGCATTCCTGACGTTCCAGGAGCGGATCGGCCAGGCCGGGTACTGGATGACGACGGGAGGCCAGCGCGATCGCGCGAAGGTCCCCACCACGCTGTACGTCAGCTACGACGCGGCCCGTCCGGTGGCCGCGCCGCCGGACGCCCCGCCCCAGGCCGGCACGGGCGAGCTCATCCGCAATCCGATCACCCCGCGCACGCTCACGGCGCAGGGTCTCGCGCGCGGCGGCGCCCCGCTGCGCACCACGACCGCCGCGGCCCTCGACCGGTCGGGGCCCGTGGTCGCCACCGCGACCGTGAGCCGGGACGACGTCGCGCTGATCCCCTCCGCGTTCGGTGCGCTGCCGCCCTTCGCGACCCCGCTCGCCGCGACGGTGCTGGCCGCGCTGATCGCCACGCTCGCCGCCCTGCAGCTCGCGGGCGTCCGGATCCTGCCCTGGCCGCGTCGCGGTCCGTGACCGGCGCACGCCCCTAGACATCCCCACCCACCCCGTGCCCCGTCTGATAACGGGACACACGAGAAAGGAAATGCACATGTCCCCCATGACCCGGCCGCTCGGCCGCGTCTCGGCCGCCGCCCTCGGCGCCGCGATCCTCACCGCCGCGAGCCTCACACTCGCGGCCCCCGCGAACGCCGCGGAGAACGACGTCGTCGCCGACAGCGGATCACTCGACTGGGGCTACAAGGCCTCGTTCCGCAACTACGTATCCGCCGGCGGCGCGATCAGCGCAGCCGACGGCGCCGAGCGCTCCGGCGCGGCCGCCAACGCCGGGTTCCTGTTCCCGGTCGCGGGCGGCCACGTCGAGGACGCCGACACGCTCGTGATCGACACCCGCGGCAAGGCCGGCTTCTCCTACCCCGCGCACTTCTTCGACGTGCAGCTGTCCAACCTGTCGATCGTGGTAGACGGTGGCTCCGCGCAGATCGTCGCGGACACCTACCTGTGGGCCGGCATCGACTTCGGCGAGACCCCGCAGGGGACGCACGAGGCGACGGATGTCGTGCTCGCGGACGTCGCGAACGCGGAGGTCGTGCGCGAGGGCGACACCGTGACCGTCACGGGCACCGGCGTCACGGTCACGGCCGAGGGCGCCGCGGCCAACCCGCTGTATGCCGCAGGCACCGCGCTCGACGACTTCACCGTGACCGCGGACGTCGAGGGCGCCGACGAGCCGACGACCCCTGCCGAGCCCGCGGACGGCGACGACGTCGTCGTCACGGTGCCCGAGGCCCCGTCCGAGCCCAGCGGGAGCTTCTCGTGGGAGTGGAAGGGCGGCAGCCCGGCCGACCTCGGAACCGCTTCGCAGAGCGGCGACTCGTTCGTCGCGAGCGGCGCGCTGAACACCATCGTCGTCACCGACACCCGCACCGGCGGCGACGAGGACTACGGCTGGAGCCTGTCGGGCAGCGTCAGCGACTTCACCTCGGGCGCCGGGTCATTCGACGCCTCGCACCTGGGCTGGACGCCCTCGGTGACCGCGTCGAGTGCCGCGGTCACGCCCGGCGGCGCGAGCGCTGACCTGTCCGCGTCGCGCCTGCTCGCCGAGTCGACCGACGCGGCGAGCGCCGAGGTCGGCGCGACGCTCGACCTGCAGATCCCGGCGGACACGGCGGCCGGCGACTACCGCGCCACCGTGACGATCACCGCCATCAGCTGAACCCCTCCCGGGGGCGGGCGGATCACCGCCCGCCCCCGGATCCCTCCCAGATCAGAGACATGAACCGCATCCCCGCCACCGTCGCCACCGCCGCGCTCCTGCTCTCCCTCGTCCCGTCCGCCGCCCACGCGACGACGCCGGCCGCGACGCCCGGCGCGATCGCCTGGTCGGTCGAGCCCGGCGGCGACGACGGGCGAGCCAACTACGACTTCGCCCTGGATCCCGGTGCGCAGGTGCGCGACTCGATCGTCGTGCGCAACACCGGATCCGCTCCGCTCGAGCTCGACGTGTACGCCGCGGACGCGTTCACCACGCCCGAGGGCGTGATCGACGTGCGCCTCGCCGACGAGCCGCGCGACGGATCCGGCGGATGGATCGCCCTCGACACGTCGGCACTGACGCTCCAGCCGGGAGACAGCGCCGAGGTGCCGTTCACCCTCTCGGTTCCCGGCGACGCGACACCGGGCGACCATCCCGCCGGCATCGTCACGTCGCTGCTCACCGAGGCGCAGGGCGAGGTGCTCGGCGTGGACCGCCGCCTCGGCATCCGCCTGCAGGTGCGCGTCGCGGGCGACCTCGAGCCTCGTGTGGCGGTGGAGAAGGCGACGGCCAGCTACGCACCCTCATGGAACCCGTTCGAGGGAGGCACCGCCCAGATCTCGTACACGCTCCGCAACACGGGCAACACGCGCATCACCGCGACCGACGCCGTCGCGCTCACCGGCCCGCTCGGCCTGGGCGGCGCCGGCTCGCTGCCCGCGGCGACGCCCGAGATCCTGCCGGGATCGGCGATCGAGGTGCGCCGCGAGGTTGCGGATCTCGCGCCGCTCGGCTGGCTCGGCGGCGCGCTCACGGTCGCGCCGTCCGCCGTCGGCGTGGGCGCTCAGCCCCTCGACCCGGTGACCGTCGAGGTGCAGACGGCCGCGGTCTCGTGGACGCTCGCCGCCGTCATCCTGCTCGTGCTCGGCGCCGTGATGGCGGGAGCGGTCCTGATCGTCCGCCGTGGCCGCTCGGCGGCGCAATCGCGCAGCCAGCCGCAGGTTCCGCATCAGGGCTGAAGCGGCTGCGGCGTGCGACCGCGCGACTCTTCGCGCGGACACGCGCCACCACACGGGGGCGCCCCCTGGACGGTTCGCGGGATCGCAACTGGTCTCCGGCATCCAGGCGGACGCCACCGCGCCCGCCTCTCCCCACAGGTAAGGCACACCATGACCGAGAAGATCCCGGTCCGCCACCTCGGCCACGACCAGCTCGCCGTGGGCGCCATCGGCTACGGCGCGATGAGCTTCGGCGACTACTACGGCCATCTCCGGCGCCGTGGTCGGAAGCGCCGACCTATACGAGCGGCCCTCTGCCTGGCGGCGCGGCCCGCGCAGTGACAGCTTCCGACTGTTCCTCGCGCTGCCCGCGGACGCCGATCCGTTCTACCGCGCGCTGTGGGTCCATCCCGGCGACGAGCCGGTTGTCGTCCCCGTCGGTTTCGCCATCGTCGTCGTGCTGGATGGCGCGGGCGAGTTGCGCTGGGAGGCGTGATCCGCCCCCGCCACCGGCGGACAGACCTTCCTGGTGCGCCACGACGCGGGGGCGGTGACGGTGTCCGGAGAGCTCGAGGCGATCTGGCGCCTGCCGCCCGCCGCGTCGGACGCCGAGCACGAAGACGCCTGAGGAGCTGCGCTGGAGAGGGCTCTCGCCGGGAGCACTGAAGCCGACTACTCCGCTCGAAGCCCGTCGAGGATCAGCGCGAGCATCCGCGCCGCGCGGTCTTCCGGGCCCGGCGCGGCGCGCCACAGCGCGCCGCTGAGCTGGAGGAAGTCGCCCGGATCCGCGTCGCCGCGTACTGTTCCATCCGTCTTGCCAGCATCGAGTAGGCGAGAGATCGCGGTGATCACCGGCGCGTAGGTCTGCTCGACCACCGCCTGCTGCGCGACCGGGCTGATCGCGTCCCCCAGGCCATGCTTGCGGCGCATCGCGTCGACGGTTCGAGCATGTTCGTCGGGACGCTCGGAGAGGTTCGACGTCGCTCGGATCTCAAAATCTGCTCACACGCCGTAGACGTCCGAACGATGCCCGAGGGCGATCGCGACGATCACGAGCACGTCGTCGCGGATCTCAACGATCACCCGATAGTCGCCGATCCGGTATCTCCAGTACCCCGCGAGTCCCGCCGACAAGCCTTTGCCGCGCACCCGCGGGTCATCGAGTTCACACACCTCGTCGAGATATGCCTTGATGCGCCGGAGCACCTGGCGATCGAGCTTCCGAGCAGCATAATCGAACTCCGGCGAGGTCTCGAGCTGCCATCGGGTCACACGCCCAACTCATCCCACAGCTCGGTTGCCGGCCGCGACGGCTTGCCAGAGTTCTCCCAGTCACGGACGACCTCATCGGCCCAGTACCGCTCTTCGAGCTCGTCGAGATGCGCCCCGATCGCCTCGCGCACATAGAACGTCTTCGAGCGGCCCGTTCGCGCCGCAAGCGCATCGAGCCGTGCTTCCTCGTCCGGGGTCAGCCTCACGGAAAGGGGCATTGGATCACCTCCTGCGATACAAGTATCGTACCTTCATTCGGGGCGGTGCAGCCGCGCACGATCGGCGACGCCCGTCCCGCGTAATAGTCGGTGCAGACCGAGGCCTGCCGACAGCCGCTTCAATGAGAACGATGTCACTGAGGCCGAGCCCAGAGGCCTCGGCATCTGACTCGCCTTCGCGGGGGCGATCCCGCGCCGGGCTGCCGCCACCGCTGCGTACCGGTGGTGGTTCGGCGATCGGCGCTTCGCGGCCGGCGTGCCAGGCGCCCGTGAGCGGCCTTGCTCGTTTCTTGCTCACGAGTCCCACTCCGGACAAAGCGAAACCCCCGCGATCCCTGTGTTTCCAAGGGTTCTGCGGGGGTTTCGGGTGGCGGTGACGGTGGGATTTGAACCCTTGCCGGTAGCTTTCGCTCAGCCACGTTGGGGTGCGTTCGAGTTGACTTTCCGCGGTTCACCGACCTTCGAGGGGACGCTCGGAGGGGCCGAACGTCGCTCGGATCTTCTCAAGATTTGCTCACGCAGAAGTTACGCTTCCGCTGGCCACCGGGCTACGGATCGTTCCCCAACAGCGACTCCGATCTCACGGGTTCTCAGAGCATGATGGCATCCTTCCGGACCCACCCCCACGCGCATGTCAGGTCTGATGCCACCGATCCGTGCAGCAGAACCCCAACTCTCATCCTCTGTGAGTTGGGAGCCTCTACTGAACCCGCGCGCTTCAGACTTCGGTCGCGTCCCACGCGGTTCTCACGGAGTCGACGAAGGTCGACGAGTGGCCAGGTACGCTCTCGCACGACTAGGAGCCGGATGCCAGAATCTCATTAGCACGCCGCTTCACCCGATCGATATCGACTGCGGTACGTGGGTCGGTGCTGTCGGACTCAAACGTGATCTGGATGTTGTCCACCGTCGTCAGCCCGTTCTCACGGGCTGTGTCAGCCGTGGCCTGTGCATACTGCTCGTGCATGCTGTCCGAGATATCCGACCAGAGGCCCTTGAATGCGTCGTCGATGCTTCCCATGTTCGAGAGGCTACTCACGACCGACGACACCGTAGGTGCAGCCTGTCCGAGCCGAGCAGTATGTGATTGAAATGCGGCACGAAGCAGCACCGCGCGAGCACGACGCGCAATCGACCGGTCCTAGGCCAGTGCGGATCAGGCCTACAGCCTCAGGTGAGCATGCCAAGGCGGGTGCTGCGCGCGCCATAGTCGGGCAGCCCCTGACACCCGCTACCCCGAAGGCTTCGGAGTGCCGTGCGGTGACGGCCGACTCACCGAGAGATCCCCTCGTCGCCGCTCGATCAAGGACTGGCGTACCGGCCGGCACGGAGGACCTCGTCCGAAGTCGTGTCTGAGCAGTGCTCCTGGGATCGTCAGCCCTTGCCGTAGAGCTGGGTGAGTCGCCCGAACGCTTCCTCGTCCAAGGCGACCTGCAAGTAGAGCTGTTCTCTTCGAAGCTCGGCAAGCTTCAGGTCTTCGGAACGGTTCACGCGAGCGAGGATCGCCTGCTCGGCGAGCGTTGTCAGAGGCTCCCCAACGGCGCGCCGGAAGTTGAAACCGAGGAGCTGCAGGACTGTCGCTGTTTCTGCTGAGAGAAGGGGGCGAAGGTCATCGACAGACTTCTTGAACGCCTGACCCTTCAAGCCGCCCTGCGCCTCCGCAAGCTTCTCAAGAATAGGAAGCACGGTATCCGCGATGTACGTCACGTCGCCGGGAGTGAGGCGCTGTGCCACGAGCTCGCTCTGGTAGGACTGAGCAATTCGGGTGAGCTCGGCCTTGTCATCGATCAGCTCGCTGATGATCTGTTCAAGGCCCGCAATAGTTTCGTCGGTTCGCTTGCCTGCTCTGAGGGACTTCACCTTGTCGGTCACAAGCTGAGCCGAGTTGCGCGCGGCCGCGGCGGTCAGATTGAGGGCGAGCTGCTGCATCTCCGGCGATAGATCCATGGTGAGTACCGTAGTGCGCACGACCACACTCCTGAGCCTCTGGACGAAGCCGGCGTCCGATGTCCCCGCTAACCTGAGCCCATGCCAGACGCGCCCAAAGCCTTCATCAGCCACGCGAGTGAGGACAAGGCACGGTTTGTCACCGAGTTCGCTACGAAGCTGCGGACTGCTGGAGTCGACGCCTGGGTCGACGAATGGGAGATCCGCGCGGGCGATTCGCTGGTTGACAAGGTCTTCGCACACGGAATCGAGAACGCCGACATCTTCATCATCGTGCTGTCGAAGACGTCGATCACCAAGCCGTGGGTCCACGAAGAACTCGACGCGGGGGTAATTCGGCGAATTCAGCGAGGGACACGCATCGTCCCGGTCCTCATCGACGACGTGGAGGTTCCGGCCGCATTGCGCCACCTGCGCTACAGTTCGCTCGCTGCGCTTGGGCTCGATGGGGTCGTCGTGGATGTCACCGGAACGGTGTTCGGTTCAGAGATCGCGCCCCCACTCGGATCGGCTCCCGCATACTCCCGCCGCGCCCCTCGGATACTTCCTAACCGAGTCGACGACGCAGTCTTGCATGCCGCGGTTGATGTCATCCTCGAGGGCGGCGCCGGGTCCGTTGGCTCGAATCAGCTACTCGCGCACCTGGCGGACGTGGACCTGACGACGGCCCTCATCGAGGAAGCAATTTCCTCGCTCGCCGAGCAGAATCTTGTTGAAGTGTCGAGGAGTTTCGGCGGCACAACGATCACGCGCTTGAGACCGCGCGTATGGCTTGGTGTTCTCCGTTCTCGAGGAACCAACATCGACGCTCTTCACGACAAGCTCCTTGTTCACTTCGTCAATCATGGCTCGTCTGGTGGCTTTGAAGAGACTGATCGAGAGACGGTTCACGCTCTCGTTTTTGTTCTCGAGTCAGAGCGGCTGATTGGGCGGACGACGCGAACTCTCAACGGCACCGTTCACGCGCAGGCGACCGTCGCTGGGCAACGTCGAGCGCGCGAGCTGTAGGCCCGGGCGCGCATAGATTGGGGTTGGTCGCACAAGAAGGAAGCCCGACCGACGGGAAACGGGTCCAGCTTGCGGATGGCGCTACCCCAGGCTGGCGAAGTACGCGCGCAGCGACGCCGGTGCTTTCGAGAAGTTAACAATCTTCTCCTGCACGCCAGCCAGCGCGCGGCCGGATCCGAGGTGGAACGCGCGCATCCTGACGTTCTGGCGAGACGTGCTCTCAGCGCACACGCCTATGGCCGTCCGACTCCCGGATGCAGGGCTCTCCGCACAGTAGGCATGTCCGGGGTGAGCGACGCGACACCAGTCGCGACGCTGACCCATCGCAGTCACCAGGGCGTTGCCGAAGTCGTTTGGGCTCGCGTGACGCGCGTTTGGGTCCACGCTTACTCCGCGCCGGACCACGGTCGCGACCGCACGTGGAACATGTGGCGCAAGGCTTGAGACGTCCCTGAGCACCCCGCTCGATAGGAGCTCCTGCTGACGCGCCCGGGTCTCCCGATGGTCGACGGGGTATTCACCGGACAGGAGGTAGAACGCCGTAGCGGCGAGGGAGTACACGTCGGTGGCGACGGAGCAATCGCCATCATCTGGCGCTGCCTCGGGGGCAAGCGTGCACCAACTCCCATCCCTCGGTGCGTAACCATCGCCGTCGAGCAAGACACACTTTGCCACGTCGGATACTAGGACGCTGTCGCCCCGCCGAAGCACGTTCGCCGGCTTAATGTCGCGATGGATCATCCCAGCGGCGTGGATGATACCGATACCAGCGGCGATCTCGTGGGCGAACCGAACAGCGAGAGCCACCGGAAGGCCATGCGGCCGCGCATCCGCCTCAAGATCCCCGTCCGGAAGAAGGTCGGTGGTGATGAAGCGGACATCGCTGTTAAGGACGACATCGGCATTCAGAACCGGGACGATGAAGTCGCTGCGAAGCTGCTCGAGGCGCTTGGCTTCATCCCACGACTGAGGAGCACCACCGTCGGGACGGAGGATCTTCAGAGCGACCGTCCGGTCGAGGTGCCGATCGAATGCCTCATACACCTCGCCATCGGAGCCGAGCTTGCCTGCCAGGACGTAGCGGTCGTTCACCGTCGTCCCGGGCGGCAGCGCTGGATTGCTCACGCGAGCAACCATACTGTCGAATATGAGCGTTCTCGGCGTAGTCGTTGTCACCGGCAAGAGCCCTCGGGTGCAGGCAGTCGCGCTTGAAGGGAACATAAATGCTCCGACGGTCGCGGACGCGTTCGAGCTGCGCACCTCGTCCACCGATCCCGCCGAACAGGCGGTGGATCTTGCACGGCACATCGCACCGAAGGTCACTGGCGTCGGGTACCAGGGAGTTGCCATCAGAGTCGCCGGCGCCTCCCCCGTCGGGCGCCGCAACAAGGCAGCGTTCTCCCGAGCGCACTGCGAGGGTGCGCTGATCTATGTGATTCGAACCGCGACCGGCAACCCGGTCACCGTCGTGGATCCAGTCACCGCTCCGAAGTCCGTCGGGATGAAGAAGCCACAGCTCGAGGAACTCGTCGACGGACTGGTCTCAAAGGGCGTGAACAGAGAGGCTGTGCTGGCTGCTGTAGTGGCTCTCGCCGGCGTCTGACGAGGCACCGCAGACGAAAAGCGAGTCGACGCCCTCGATACTCCACCTCATGTCGGCGTTTGTCAGTGTGTTGATGACCACCGCGATAAGCCACTCGGGCTGGACCGTCTCGCGGACACGTCGCGCGGCATTCGCGACAAGCGTTCCGCTCGCGATATTCACATCAAGGACGACGGTGCGCGTGGAGCGCCCGCCCCGAATTGCCGGGTTGAGCATCATTGCCGCACCAAGAACTCGCTCCGCTGCCGGGCTTGCTGGCTCCACGGTGAACTCGTCCCACCCGGCCACACAGTTGAGGAAGGACCGTGCCGAGTCGGCGAGGTTGTGCGAGCTGTCATGAGCGCGGACGTTCCTGTCGCCCGCAAGCATCAGTTCGACGAGATCCATCGCACCTCCTTCCCGCGATCGTAGTCACGCCGGGCCCCACTGATCACCAAAAACGCGGAGGAACGGCGATTGCATCCATCGCGGCGTCGCCAATGTGTCGGCCGGAGCCGACTGTCGGGTGCGTATCGTGGTCGACTGCTAAGCAGCGTCATCCGAGCGTGCGGCCGCTACGGTCTCTTCGATCGGGTCGTACTTTCCGAAGCTTCGGCCGCGAAACAGCAGCGCGCTTCCTACTCCCTCGACAAGCTCGTCTACGGCACCGACGACCATGAAGTGGTCACCGACCGCGATCTCTGCGGTTACCACGCAGTCCAACGTGACGAGGGCACCATCGATATGCGGCGTGGAACGCTCGCCGATGGGATGCGTTCGCCTTGACTTTCCGCGGCTCGAGGATGCTCGCGGCAGGCCTAGCAAGGGCCCGATGTCACTCGACTCTTCTCAAGTTCTTGTCAAGCCGGCCTCCGCCGCGCTGTTGGAGAAGCCGTGGCCGCCTCGCCGCGGGATAGGAGCCCACGTTTCTCTCGGCTGTCCCAAGGGCTGGTCGTAGCCGTCCTCTGTGGGCTTGGCTCCCGTTTCTGCGTCTATCAGGCCATACGCTCCCGGCCGCGTCCATAAGTGCTCGCAGGCAGGAACCCCGGTTCGCTGGCGATCAACTGGATCCGATGACCCTGCTCAGCTCCTTCGCATCCCGGTGTACGAAGCCAAGGAGTGCCGATCCCCGGTCTTTCTGCCAGGGACGTCCGATCGTGTAAAGCCCTGCGACAGGTGTGACGCCGCGATCGGTGACGAGGGCACCATCCGCGTCGAGTGCGCCAGGGATGGTCACCCAGCGGTCGTCCTGCCTGTATCCGGTCGCCCATACGACGGCATCCACTTCGATCGGACTGCCGTCCACGAAGGTGATTTGCGTACCGTTTGCGGCGGAAGAACGGCCGCGGAAGTTCACGCCGGCAAGGCGAAGCGCGCGGCGAGTCAAGCCGATGACAGGCTCGTTGGCACGTAGTCGCCTGCCGACTCGCGACGACGTCGGGGCGTAAATTAGCCGGGTCGCAGTGAGCCACCAGAATATATCTCGCCCGAGAATTCTCTGCGGGACTGCGCGTAAGCGCGTTCCTTCGGAGAGGGCCACGGCGCGCCCCGTCTCTACGAGTTCGAGTGCAATCTGAAATCCAGAGTTCCCGCCGCCAACGACGAGTACCGTCCCAGTGGGTAGTTGCGCCGGGTTTCTGTATTGGTCGCTGTGCACTTGGACGACGGAGGAGGAGAGCCCAGCGGCGAACGACGGGACGAATGGGACGCCGAATGCTCCCGTGGCGACCACGACCTGATCAGCGGCAAGCACCTCTCCGTCCGCCAGGAGCAGGCGAAATTCGCCACGCTCTCCGGACAACGACACGACCTCGACCCCCGTTCTCACGGGAAGCTGCTGGCGGTCGGAGTACATGGCGAGATACGCCGCAACGGCGTCCTTGCCGGGGTGCGACGACGGATCGCCGGGAAAGGGCAGTCCTGGTAGCGAGCTGTAGCGGCCCGGCGTGAACAGCCGTAGTGAGTCCTATCGCCGCATCCAACTCGCGCCGATCGAATCCGCACGCTCCAACAACATGACGTCCGTGCCGAACCGAGCCAGGTAATGTCCCACGGCCAAACCGGCCTGACCGGCACCGACGATGACCACTCCGACGTTTGCCGTCTCACGATCCTCCATGTTGGTACACGCTATCGTGTACTGTTGGCGTCCATGGCCGTCGTTACTCCTACTGCGACCGCGACGCACACCGCGGCATTGGCTCGCCTCGGACACGCGCTTTCGGACAGCACTCGAACGGGCGTGCTCCTTGCTCTGCGCGAGTCCCCGGCATACCCTTCCGACCTGGCTGACGCTCTCGGCGTCTCGCGCCAGGTGATGTCGAATCAGCTCGCGTGCCTTCGTGGTTGCGGGCTCGTTGAGGCCGTGCCCGACGGGCGACGAACCTGGTATCGCCTCGCGGATCCCCACCTTGCCCCCGCCCTCGACGAGCTGCTGCGCGTCGTCCTCTACGTCGAGCCCGGCTGTTGCGCCGGCGAAAACTGCACGTGCTCATGACAACCACCGCGGCCCGTCCGGCCGACGACCGCCGGCCGATTGTTACCCGCAAGCAGATCAGCGCCCACCGAAGTGGGCGCTGATCTGGGGTAGAAGGGGCGGTGACGGGGGACTTGATTCCTTACCGGGGGCTTCCCCTCAGCCAAGTTGGGCGGCGTTCGCCTTGGAGTTTCCGCGGTTCGAGGACGTTAGGGGCAGGCCCGGCCTACGCGCGATGTCGCCCGGATCTTCTCAAACTCTCCTCCACGGCAAGAGGTCCAGGCGATGGGGCGGACGCGGACGAACGCTACCGCTTTCGGCGTGCGCGAGCCCGAACCGCCCAGACAGCTATTGCCCCGAGAGCTGCGACGAGGAAGACGCCCCCAGCGACGGCGAGGACGACCGCGCCCTCACCGGCAGCGTCGGGGGCTGGCGTCGCCGCGTCGCTCGCGGTGGGCTCGGGATCCGGCGTCGCCGCCTCATCGTCGGCCGTGGCCGTCGGATCCGGTGTCGGCTCGGCGCCCGGCTGAACGCGCGTCTCCTCGTTGCGGCAGGCGGGCTGATCCCAGCCGAGCACGGGCTCCGCGTCAGCCGCGGGCGCGTATTGGAAGTCGTACGACTCTGAGATGGGGTGTCCGTCGCTGGAGACCGCGTTCCAGACGATCGTGTACGTGCCGGCTTCGCCGAGGGCGACCGGGGTGGTGAGAATGTTGAGGTCGATGGTCGAGCAGGATGTCTCGTAGTAGAGACCGTCAGGCCCCTGAACCTGCGCATAGCTGGTCTGCTCGAAGTCGATCAGCTCGCCGCTGAAAGTGAGCGTGACCGCGTCGAGGGCCGTGACGGTCTCTCCCGCGGCAGGGCTCGAGTCGAGCAGATTGTCGTGAGCTGCAGCGGGCGAGGACGCCAGCAGAGTGGCCGCTGCTGCGGTCACGAGGGCGAGCGACGCGCGCCGGATAGTACGTGTGAATGTCTGTGACATGATTCTGGATCTTTCTGTGGGCGCACGGGAGCATCCTCCCGGCGCGGGATGAGAGGGGGAGGTCACGCCCGGACGGGCGGACCTCGCCTCCTTGCTCCTCCGAGAGTTTCCAGGTGCCGCGCCAGATCCGGGGTGTGGAAGCGTGTGCGCAGTCGCTGCACGCGCGCCGCTTCGAGGAACATGGCGAACCGCCGTGCGCGACGCCCCGTGACGATACCCAGCAGCATGAGCAGCAGCCGTTCGCCGAATGCGAGCACCAGGGTGGTCACAACGGCAGCTACAACATGAGAGAACCCCATCCGCGTATCCATGTGAGCCGACACGCTCAGCGGCGCGTCCGGCATCGTCATGGCCGCCCCATGCATTACGTGTCCGGCCGGTGTGGGAACCTGACTGGTGACGGTATCCCACCCTGTGGAGAGCATGAGGTGGAACAGCGCCTGACTTGCAGTCACGGCTGCCGCCAATCGCGGCAGCGACAGGCGCCGCCCGACTAGCACGGTCGCGATCGGCACGGCGAACGCGACCGCCGCCGAGATACTCATCAGCGGGGCGGCATGGCCTTGTGCGGCACCATGAAAGGTCGCCGCCAGCAGCGTCGAGACTAGCGCGGCCGCGAGACCACGGACCACGCGCGCGCTCCGGTGCTGGCGGGAGACGCTCACCCCTGGAGTGCACGCAGGTGTCACGCCCGTCCTCTCGGATGGAGGATCACGACGGCGGCGAGGATCGGGATCGCCCCGAGCGCGGCGATCACGCCCGCCACACGTTGGTCGCCCATCGGATCAAGACCCCAGACGCGCCCCATGGCGCCGAACCAGTCGGCGATCATGAGCCCCGGCTGCAGGAGCACCCAGGCGCCGAGTGCGAGCGGTGTCAGGATGGCGAGCCCGGCGACCACGGTCCGCATCGCCCGCGGCAGCGTAAACGAGCGCAGCGACCGAATCAGGAGCACTCCGCTCACCAGCGTCAGCACCACGCGCAGCTCGTGCGCGAGCGGGTCGGCCAGCGCCCAGCGCAGCGCTCCGGTGGCCGACGTGACCCACAGGATCAGGACGAACAGACCCACGCCTGCGAGCGGACGACCGAGCACGCGCGCGATGGTCGATCGTCTGAACGCATGAATCCACTCGCGGCAACCGCGACTGTCGTCGGTGCGAATCAGGATCGCGTCGTCCGCGAGACGCAAGGGGGCACCGAGGACGAGCAGCAGAGGGACGACGGTTGCAAGCAGCATCCGGCCGAGCATGTCGATGCTGTGGAGGTAGTCGGCGTACGCGGCGATCGGCCCGCCTGTCACCCACATGAGCAGCAGCAGGCCGCCCAGCCATGCCCCTGTGCGCCAGGACGCCCAATCCTCACCGCGCCCGCGCAGCCGCCGGACTCCGGCAACATAGAAGAACGCCGCGAAGCCGGCAACGACGGCCCAGAGGAGGTCGAGGTCCCAGGTCGTGAGCCAGCGGCTCAGGGTCAGCTCGGGCGGAAGGGGCGCTTCGGTGAGGATCTCGGCCGCCGTGGTCAGTGCTGGTGTCGTGGCATCGGCAGGAGACGGCGTGCGCGCAAGCGCGGCGGCGGCACCGCTGGCCAACCCCATGACAGCGAACTCGATCAGAACGAACACCCAAAACATGCCGCTGCCGGTCGCGCTTCTGGCGATGAACCGCCGCCGATGTGCCGCCCCGATGGCGCCGAGCAGCACCAGTGCGCCGACCTTTATCGCGAGTACGGCCCCGTAGGCGCTAAGCAGGTCACGCCATCCACTGAGCGAGGTCATGGTGCGGGCGATGCCGGACACGGTCACGACGATGAACGCGACGAGCGCCAGCGTCGAATACCGTTCCACGAGCACCCGCACGCGGTGCTCCCGCATGATCGGGCGCAGAAATACCAATGTGAGAAGCCCGCCGAGCCACACGGATGCACCGACGACGTGCAGTACGAGAGCCATCACCGCGGCGTCGTGGTTGGCGAGGCTGCCGGAGTGCCCCTGAGTGGCCATCGGCACCAGTGTCGCAACCGAAAGGACGCCGGCCAGCAAGGTCGCGACCCAACCCCGCACCGCGAACGCGAGCATGGTGATCGTTGCCGCGGCGATCGTGGTGATCAGCCAGACCCGTCCGAGTTCGGTTTCGGTGAGGAACCGGCCCAGCTGCTGACCGAACTCCGCCCCGAGCGAGAGCTGCGGATTGAACGACGACAGGAACGTCAGAAACCCGGTGATTCCGCTCGCCACGGTCAGCACGGCCGCGCCGACCGATGCCGTATCCAGCGCCGTGTCGAACTCGCGTTCGCCGGCCCGCAACGCGAACAGCGCGAGCACGAGAGCGCCGACCATCGCCGCGGCAGCGAGGTTGACGAGCAGCTTCGCCGCCGGCAGCCCCCACCTAACGAGCGCACCCGGGTCGCTGGTCAGGCGCGGTGAGGCACCCCCGCCGATGACCAGGGCGACGACGACTGCGAGCATTGCTGCCAGGAGCAGGATCGCCGGTCCTGCAAGACGCAGGCTCTGGGGCTTCACGGAGCGTCCTTCCCCTGTGGCGTGTCGCTGTCTGGAGCGGTGCACGCTCCCGTCGTGGGAAGTTGCTGGACGGCTCCGGCGAGGACACCGAGCACCTGGTCGGCGGAGATAACGGTGGTGTCGACGTAGGCCTGCGCGGCGGGCTGGCGGCCGTAAGTGGTCAGCCGCAGGTTCGGCGTGTCGGTCTCGTCGACGATCCAGTCGACGCCACCGATGGTGACGCACTGAAGGGTGGTCGGCGCGGGAGGTTCGAGTCCGCAGCTGAACACCACCGCGGTCGGGTCACCCCATGCGGCGGTCGCCTGTGCATCGGTCCAGCGACGCGGCAAGTCGTCGATGGTGTCCGGTACGCGCACCGACACGTCGGCGCAGCGTGGGTCGTTCGCACTTGCCGCGGGCTGCACCGTGACAGTGGCGACGCAACCGGCCAAGGCGACCGACAGCGTGAACGCCGCGCCGAGGGTGCTGAGTCGTCGGATCATGAGGCTCTCCATTCGCGGTCGCGGCAGGCAAGCACCGCCGGAAGGCGGGGAATCAGTGGGAGCAGGAGCAGCGTTGCGACGCTGCCCGCGACGGCGACGCCGGTGATCCAGGGGCCGAGCAGCACGCCGGCGGTGACCCCGGTGTGCAGCGGCACGGTCGTGATGCGCGCCGCAGCCTCGGCGGCCGGGACCTCATCGATAACGCGCCCGTCGGCACCGATGACCTGGCTGGTGCCGGTCGTGGAGACGTTGACGACGGTCCGTCCGGTCTCGATCGCGCGCATCCGCGCGATGGCGAGTTGCTGGAGGTTCTCGTCGGTGCCGCGGAAGTCGGCGTTGTTCGTCTGGAACACGTACGCCTGTGCCCCGCCCAGTGCACCGGCGCGGATGACGTCGTCGTAGATGACGTCGAAGCAGATGGCGAGTCCGAGCGTGCGGTCGTCGAGGGCCACGACGGGTGCGTTGTTTCCAGGCGCGTACTCGCGCTGGATCATTCCGATCAGATCGGGGGCGATCGTCTCGTAGAGCCAACGGTCGGGCACGTACTCGCCGAACGGCACGGGGTTCGCCTTGTCGTGCGGCTGCGGTGCCTTCTTCCCGGTCCACAGCAGTGAGGTGTTGTAGGTGCTGCCGTCGCGTTCGGTGGCGGCGTTCACGAGCAGCGGCGCGCCGGCGCGGCGCACCGTTTCATCGAGGATCGCGGCCGTAGCGGGGGTGTTCAGCGGGTCGCTGTCGACGGATCCCTCCGGCCAGACCAGCAGATCCATCGGCGCACCGAGTAGCGGCTCAGTGGCGGCCAGCTGCGCGCGGAGGATATCGCCGGCTGCGCGGTTGTCGAAGTATGCCGAGGGGCCGTTCGCCTGCACCCATCCGATCCGCAAGCTGCCGGACGGCGTCGTCGGGAACGGTGGCACCAGCACGAGCGCTGCTAGCGCGCCGGCGAGGGAGGCGCTCGTCCAGAGCGAACGGAACGCCCCGTCACGTGCCGCTTCGATCACGGCCGCGCACAGTCCGACGATCAGCAGGGACAATCCGCCGATGCCCATCCAAGACGCCAGGTCAGCGAGTGGCCCGCTTGCCTGGCTCAGTCCGATGCGCGCCCACGGGAACCCCGTGTACGGCCAGGATCCCATGGCGATCTCTCGCAGGGTCCACGCGCCGCCGACGAGAAGCGCCGTGAGCGCCCACCGACTGCGACGTGGAAACCGGTGCGCCCACCGGTACGCCAGCGTGATCGGCACCGACCCCGCCGCGAACAGTGCCGCCTGCAGCCCGGACAGCGCGACCCACGGCAGCGGCCCCAGGAACTCCGCCACCCACACCAGATGCAGCGGGAAGAAAGCCGCACCGAACACGAGACCGATCCCGAGGGCACCGCGCGCGCTGCGGCCGATCAGCGACACGAGCGCCAGGGCAATGGCGATGAAGGCCGCCGGCCACCAGCCGACCGACGGGTACGCGAGGTCGAGGATCACCCCGCCGAGCAACGCGGCAAGCAGCGCGAAGCGGAGAGGCAGCAGCGGGCGAGCCGCCGGCGCCCGCTCAACGGGATGCGCTGTCTCAGTCGGCGATGGCGCGGTCGAGGGCATCGGTGAGGTCGGTAAGGGAGTTGAGCTCGAGCTTCTCGCCGTCGAGGAAGAACGTCGGTGTACCGGTCACGCCCATCTCCTGCCCTGCCAGGAAGTCCTCCTCCACGCGCTCCTGGGTGGCGGGATCCGCGACCGCTTCGTCGTACGCGTCCATGTCGAGACCCAGTTCCTCGGCGTACCCGCGGAACCGGTCGGCTTCCGAGCTGGAGCCCTCGCCCCACTCGATCTGCGTCTCGAACATCCGGGCGTACATCTCCTCGAACCGGCCCTGCTGCGACGCTGCTTCGACGGCGATCGCTGCGTTCATCGAATTGAAGTGGCTCGGGATCGGGAAGTACCGCACGACGTAGTTGATCTCTCCGGCGTACTGTTCACGGATCTCTTCGACATACGGGTAGAAGGCGCCGCACGCCTCGCACTCGAAGTCGAGGAACTCCACGAGCGTGGGCGCGTCCGGACCGGCGTCGTCGAGTATGTGGGAGTTGCTGCGAGTACCGGGGAGCGCACCGTCGTCGGGTGTGACGGGCGCGGGACGGGTGACGTTCACGTAGACGATCGCGGCGAGCACCAGGGCGATGACGACGGCGATGGCGAGGAGCGTCGCTTTCACCGGGGTCGACAGCCTCTTGTCGGCTGGGGTGGGCGTGGTCATGGGTTCTCCTTCGATGAGGGCGGGAAGGCGGGGTCGTCGGTGACGGCGGGGAGGTGGTCGTCGCGGAGTCGGGCCACGGCCTGTGCGAGCTGGGGGTCCTCGCCCCGCGCGAGCCCGGCGTACTCCAGCCGCAGCCGCGGCGCACCTTCGCCGTCGCCCGGCTGCAACGTGGCCTTCACCCACAGGCGCCGCCGGGGCACGAGGAGGGCGGTGATGAGGCCGGCGGTTGCCAGGGAGGCGAACGCGAGCACCCAGCCGGCGCCGCCGTCTCGCTGGATTTGCAGCGAGGCGAAGCGCTTGACCGAGGAGAGGGGATCGTCTGTTCCGGACACATCCGCGAAGGTGATCGTTCCCCAGCCGTGGGGCAGGTCGGCGGTCTGTCCGGGTGTGAGCTCGATGGATTCCAGGCCGGAGTCGCCGACGGTGACCTGCGTCATCCCGGAGGTGTCCAGCGTGTACACGGAGCGGGGCGTGCCGTCGTCGATGCCGAGACTGCCAGAGAAGACGTTGAAGGTGACGACGGGGTTGACCAGGTCCGGGTACACGGACGTGTATGCGCCCGTCGGAAGCGTCCCCTGGGTCGGGTAGAAGAACCCGACCAGGCCGATCTGCTCGGGCAGCCCGTCGGGGACCTTGATGATGCCGAGGGAGGTCATCATGCCGTCCTGGGGCAGAAACGGCTGGGGCTCGCTGTAGATGACCTCGCCCGCCGCATTGCGGATCGTGATCGTCGGCGCGTACCCGTTGCCGAGCAGGTAGATGCGGTCGCCGCCGACGTCGATCGGATCGTTCACTCGCACCACGTCCCTGCGACCTTCCGGGTCAACGGGAGCGCGGATCGTCAGACGTGCGGCGAAATTCCCGGCCTGTCCGGCACCGGGCGTGCCCGGCAGCTCATAGGTGACATCGAACCGGTCGAGCGTCAGCGAGTACGGTTCGAGCGCGGTGTTGTCGACGAAACGGCCGGGTGTGAACGAGGAGTAGTCGCTGAGGCTGTTGACGAACGTGGAGTCCTCGACGATGACCCGCTGTCCGGTGTACGCGAAGCCACCGGTGACGAGCACAGTGACGAGCACGCCGACGAGGGAGGCGTGGAAGACGAGATTGCCCGTCTCGCGGAGGTAGCCGCGTTCGGCCGACACCGACCAGGTGCCAGCCGCGTCATAGCGCTCGGTGCGGTACCCCCGACGGCGCAGCAGTCGTTCCGCGACCCCGATCGCGGCCGGTGCCTCGACGTCGGCAACCAACCCTCGGGGCACGTGAACGTCCTCGATCAGGTGGTCCTCGAGACGTCCCAGGCGCGCCGGAGTGCGCGGTGGTCGCGAGCGCAGCGCCTTCGCGTGGTGCCGGATTCGTGGGATGATGCAGCCGACGAGCGAGACGAACAGCAGCAAGTACACCGACGAGAACCACACCGACCCGTACAGGTCGAACAGCTGGAGTGCATCGAGCACGGGCGCGAGGTCGGGGTTATCGCGGAAGTACTGCGTCACGCCGTTCGGATTGGCCATCCGCTGCGGGAAGATCGACCCCGGTACCGCAATCAGTGCGAGCAGGAGCAGCAGCACCAGCGCCGTGCGCATGCTGGTCAGCTGCCGCCAGGCCCACCTCAGCCAGCCGGTCGCGCCGAGGGTCGGGCCCGTGATCCGGTCGTCGTCACCCCGGTCGATGTGATCGGCCGGGCGCATCGGGTCGGCTGAGACGGTGTCAGAACGGGAGGGTGACATTCACCATCACCCCCTGCAGCACGGACATGAGTCGACCCCAGGCTCCCGTGACCATCAGCACACCTAGCAGCACCAAGACGACGCCGCCGGCGATGTTGAACGCGCGGATGTGGCGGCGCATGAACGCGACGGAACGGGTTGCCCAGCCGAGGCCGAGCGCAAGCAGCAGAAAAGGCACGCCCAGGCCGAGCGAGTACGCCAGGCCAAGGAGCCCCGCCCGCCACGGGTCGCCGATGTTCCACGAGACCGACATGATCGCCGCAAGCGTGGGACCAATGCACGGTGTCCAGCCGATCCCGAGCGCGATGCCCAGCAGAGGCGCTCCGACGAGACCGAGGTCGCGCCCGAGACGGATCCGGACTGTGCGCTGAGCGGTGCGGAAGACGCCGATGAAGACCAGCCCCATCGCGATCACGAGCACACCGAGTACCCGGGTGAGCAGGTTCGAGTGCTGCAGGAAGAACAACCCGAACACGCCACCGAGGATCGTGACGGCCATGAACACAACGGTGAACCCGCCGATGAAGAGCCCCACTCCGATGAGCAGCCGGCGCCTCGCGGTTGACCCACCGTCCTCGGGTGATCCGACCGCGGATCCGAGATAGCCGAAGTAGCCGGGCACCAGCGGCAGGACACATGGCGAGGCGAATGAGATGAGCCCGGCGAGCGTCGCTATCAGGACTGCCAGCCACAGCGATCCGTCGACGATGACCGCACCCATCTCAGTGCACCTCGGCGAGCACGTCGTCGATGAGCGTCGACAGGATCGATGCCGACTGCAGTTGCCCGATGATGCGCCCGGCGACCCGGCCCTGCCGATCCATCACGAGCGTCGTCGGGGTCGCCTGGATAGGCGTCGCGGCGGCGAACGCCAGTTTCACCTGACCATCGTCCGCGTCGATCACGCTCGGATACGTGACCCCGTTGTCTGCGGCGAACGCGCGGGCGGACGCCGGCTGGTCGTAGATGTTGATGCCGAGGAACCCGACATCCTGTTGCTGGTACTTCTGCCAGACCTCCTCGAGCATTGGAGCTTCGACGATGCACGGTCCGCACGCTGCGTACCAGAAGTTCACGACGTACACGCGACCGGCGAAGTCATCGCTGGAGGCGGGCTCGTCGTACTCCGTGACGCCGTCGAACACGACCGGGTCACCGCGCTCGGCGACCGGGATCTGCTCGACGCGGAAGTCACCGGATTCGTAGGTCTGCACGCCGGAGTCGTATCCGGCTGCCACGCCGTCCTGCGGTGTGCAGCCGACGAGCGCGACGAGTAGCGCTGCGGCAGCGAGCAGGCTTACGGCCGTGCGAGGGCTCGGCCGGGGATGGGATGTCATGGCTCTCCTCGTGATCGGCAGTCCGACGCACGCCGGAGCGCGCTCAGCGCGCGGGCACGACGGTTGCGTGCGCCACGTCAGCCGATGGACGCCTCACGGCATGCGGGCGACGTCCCCGGCGGGCGACGTCGCAGTGACCGCGATCAGGTCCGGGAGATCCCCAGCAGAGCAGGCGTCAGTACCGGCGTGAAGGTGGGAACCGGACGAGGAACGGAGAACAGCAGCACGCCGATCGGAACCCTCGCGAGCAGTCGCGGGCGGTGCATGAGTGACCGGGCGGCGGCGATCGCGAGCAGAACACAGCAGAGCGCGCCGAGCAGGCACAATGCCGTCTCCTCCGCGCCTGCTCCCTCGGGAGCGAGCACCACGACGACCTCGGCGTCGGGCACGGCAGAGTCCGACGGGGCTCTGTCCCCGCCGATGCTCACGGTCGCCGTGGCAGCGGAGCGTTCGATGCTGTCGTGCGCCGACGTCGTCCACAGGCCTAGCAGCAGCAGGGCAACCGCCCCAAGGACCAGCACGATCCATGCGACGGCACCTCGTCGGCTCCCCGTGGGGGTACCGTCGACGGCGGTCAGGCGCATGTCCTTCAGCATAAGTGTTCGCTGCTGACAGTTCCGCCCCCTGATGAGACCGACGCCGCGGCCCGCGGGCCGGTGACGCCCAGGGCGATCCCGACGATGGCGGGCGCGTCGTTGAGGAGCGGTGCGGTCCTCTTCACCGGTCAGCATGACGACGTCGATGTCCTGCTTCCGCCACAATCGGGTGGTCTCGACTGATTCGTGCCGCAGCTCGTCGCGCACCTCGAGCACTCCTGCGATTTGCCGGTCGAGTTCAACGATGACCACGGCCATACCGGTCGCAGCCGTGTCCTCGGTGGCTTCCCGCGAGCGCGCGCGACGTTAGCCAGCGGTACTAGAGTCCCGGCACGGTCGACCGCACCGGCCGGCACCGAGTCACCCGGGTCCGATATCTACGGGGATCGACTCGGCAGTAGCAGTGATTCTGATGTTCTGCAGTCGCGCACTCGGCGCCCTGACGATCAAGAATAGTCAGCACCTGCTGTATAGTCAGCATATGCTGACTATTGCTTCTCGCCTCGACGTCATGAATCGGCTCGGCCGGGCCATGGCGGACGCGACGCGCTCCCGGATCCTGATGACCCTGCTGGACGGCCCGAGCTACCCCGCCGTGCTCTCGCGCGAACTCGAGCTGACCCGATCGAACGTGTCGAACCATCTGACCTGTCTTCGTGACTGCGGGATTGTGGTCGCCGAGCCCGAGGGACGCCAGACCCGCTACGAGATCGCCGATCCGCACCTCGCGGCGGCGCTCACGGCGCTGGTGGACGTGACGCTGGCCGTGGACGAGCACGCGCCGTGCGTGGACGCCGAGTGCACGGTGCCGGGCTGCTGCGGGACGGGAGCGGGCGCGTGAGCGCGGCGTGCGGCTGCGACGAGCCGGAGACCCGGGTCGGTGAGGAGGCCGAGGAAGAGCGGGAGCGTCCGTGGTGGCGGGACCGCGGGGTCATGGTCCCGGTGTTCTCCGGCGTCGCCTTCGGCACCGGTCTGGTCCTGGAATGGGCAGGGGCGGAGATCCCGGCACTGGTGGCGTTCTGGATCGGCCTGCTCCTGGGCGCGTCGACGTTCACCCCGGGCGCGATCCGCAAGCTGTTCAAGGGCAAGCTGGGCATCGGGCTGCTGATGACGATCAGTGCGGTCGGCGCGGTCATCCTCGGCTACGTCGAAGAAGCTGCGGCGCTGGCGTTCCTGTACTCGATCGCCGAGGCGCTGGAGGACAAGGCCATGGACCGCGCTCGCGGCGGGCTGCGGGCGCTGCTCAAGCTCGTCCCGGAGACCGCGACGATCCGACGGGACGGGGCGTCCGTGGTGGTCGCCGCGAAGGATCTGGCATTTGGTCAGCTGATGCTGGTGCGTCCGGGTGAGCGGATCGCGACCGACGGCATCGTGCGTGCGGGCCGGTCGAGCCTGGACACCTCCGCGATCACCGGCGAGTCCATCCCCGTCGAGGTCGAGCCCGGCGATGCGGTGTCGGCCGGGGCGATCAACACCGCCGGGGCTCTGGAGATCGAGACGACTGCGGCAGGCACGGACAACTCGCTGACCACGATCGTGGAGCTGGTGGAGCAGGCTCAGGCTGAGAAGGGCGACCGCGCCCGCTTGGCCGACCGCATCGCTCGCCCTCTCGTGCCCGGCGTGCTGATCCTTGCCGCCCTCGTCGCGATCGTCGGGTCGCTGCTGGGCGACCCGGAGCTGTGGATCACCCGCGCCCTCGTGGTGCTCGTCGCCGCGTCCCCGTGCGCGCTGGCGATCTCCGTTCCGCTGACCGTGGTCGCCGCGATCGGCTCGGCGAGCAAGTTCGGCGTGATCATCAAGTCCGGCGCGGTCTTCGAGCGGTTCGGTGTGATCCGCCACGTCGCCGTCGACAAGACCGGCACCCTCACCCGCAACGAGCCCACCGTCACCGCCGTCCTCACCGCCGACGGGGTGGACGAGGCGCAGGCATTGGCGTGGGCTGCGTCGCTGGAGCAGCACAGCACCCACCCGCTGGCCGCCGCGATCACCGCCGCCTCGCCGGGAGCCCCCGCCGCCCTGGACGTAACCGAGCAGCCCGGGCACGGGATCGAGGGCACCCTCGACGGGGCCCGGATCACCGTCGGCAGCCCCCGCTGGCTCGACGCCGGGACACTCAAGGACCACGTCGCGGGCCTGGAGGAGCAGGGCATGACCGTCGTGATCGTGCACCGCGACGGCGCGCCGGTCGCGGCGATCGGCGTCCGCGACGAGCTGCGCCCCGAGGTCCCCGAGGTGGTCCGCACCCTCGCCGCCCAGGGCGTCGGGGTGACGATGCTCACCGGCGACAACGCCCGCACCGCGCGGGCGCTGGCCGCGCAGGCCGGGATCGAGGACGTGCGCGCCGAGCTGCGTCCCGAGGACAAGGCCGCCGCGATCAGCAAACTGGGCCAGCACGGCTCGGTCGCGATGATCGGCGACGGCATCAACGACGCCCCCGCCCTGGCCGCCGCGGACATCGGCATTGCCATGGGCGCGACCGGCTCCGACGCCGCTATCGAGTCCGCCGACGTCGCCTTCACCGGCCACGACCTGCGGCTCCTCCCGCGCGCGTTCGACCACGCCCGCCGCGGACGGCACATCATCAACCAGAACATCATCCTGTCCCTGCTGATCATCACCGCCCTGCTCCCGCTCGCCCTGTTCGGCGTGCTCGGGCTGGCCGCGGTGGTGCTGGTGCACGAGATCGCCGAGGTCATCGTCATCCTCAACGGGCTCCGCGCGACTCGCACGAGGAAGACCGCCTCGTGAATGTGCCGGGTGCCGTCGAGACGGCTGACGCCGGCGTCGCGGACGAGAAGGCCCCACCTCCCACCCGGCGGGCGGTCGGCGCGGCTCTCGCCGTCGGCGCGCTCGGCGTCGCTCTGGACCAGGGGACGAAGGCCCTCGCGGCCGCGCGGCTGACGCCGGGCGAACGGGTCCCGCTGCTCGGTGACTTGTACGGCCTGTCCCTGGTCCACAACCCCGGGGCCGCGTTCTCGCTCGGCGCGGGGTCGACGTGGATCTTTACGACCGCCGGCGTCCTCGCTTCGGTGGCGGTGGTCGTGTTCGCCGTGCGGCTTCGGGGCCTGCGGTGGGGTCTCGCCCTGGGCGTGGTCCTCGGCGGCGCGGTCGGCAACCTTGTCGACCGGCTCCGTAACCCGCCCGCGATCGGTCAGGGACACGTCACGGACTTCCTCGCCTACGGGAACCTCTTCGTCGGGAACATCGCCGACGTCCTCGTCGTCGTCGGCGTCGGCCTGGTCTGCCTGAACCTGCTCCGAGGGGATAAGCAACGTCTGCCTAGAGCGCAGTCCATTGCGCGTCGCGGTCGCGCGGAGGCGAGGGTTCGATGAAGATCACGCTGCAGTACTTCGACGAGTGTCCCAATTGGGTCGCGCTCGAGCGGAGCGTCCTCGAGATCATCGAAGGGCGACAGGACGTGACGGTCACGCGTCAAGCTGTTCGCACGGAGGAGGAGGCGGTTAAGATCCAGTTTCACGGCTCGCCAACACTGCTGATCGACGGCGTTGATCCGTTCGCTGACGCGAACCCACCCGTCGGGCTTGCCTGCCGCGTGTTCCGGACTCCTGTGGGACTGGCCGGGACGCCGACGGCGGATCAACTTCGCGCCGTCATCCTGGATGCGTTTGGATGACCCCCTCGTGCCCCGCAGTCATGCAGTCGGCTGGGCGCAAGCGATGATCGCTGTCCCCCTTCTGCGACCAATCTCTCCACCCTCGATCGGCGACTGCCGCTGTCGATTGGGGCAAGCGGTTTGAGACGTTCGTCTGCGTCAGCTCGAGATCGCGGGCGAGCTGAGCCGATAACCCAGCGCCTCGAGTAGCGACAGCTGGATCCGCGCTCGCGTGTACACCGGTCACTGGCCAGTCCTGGATCGATGTTCGAGACGTGCCAGGTAGTCGTTGTAGCGGTTGAGGTCGTCATCGCCGTGCACGTCTGCGTAGCGGTCATGAGCACGCGCGCGGGCTGAGTCCTCGCGGAACCAGCGGTGCATGACGTACAGCACCATGATCAGCGTGGGCGCCTCGCCGTATGACCAGGCCAGCGCGCCGGCGACCTGCTGGTCCTCAAGGGGATCGAGACCCAGTGCGAGCGTGCTCTCAGCGAAAGTGCTGATCATCAGCGTGGTGCTCATCATGATGAACACACCGAAGAACGCGTGGAGGGCGGCCTCGACGAACAGGTCGATGGCGCGGGCGCCGTAGCTCATCCGCACCGGCAGCGGGTCCTCGGCGAGGACCGGGATCGTGAACAGCATTCCAACGACGAAGAACCCGATCTCAAGCGCCTGATGGCCCCATGGCAGCCGAAGCAGCGGGTCGGCGAGGTTGCCGAGGTAGAGCCCGTAGTACGCCAGCAGGTACAACGGCACCGCGAGGGCTGGGCTCAGCACCCAGCGGGCAGCGCGGCTGCGCAGCGCCCCGTGCGCGACACGCAGCACCCTACGCCCGAGGCCGCGATGCGGCGTGGCGCGCAGCAGTAGTGTGCCGGGCGAGCCGAGCACGAGCAGCGGCGGGATTGCCATCATCAGGGTGAGCTGCTGGAACATGAACACGGAGAATTGCACGTAACCGTAGCTCTCCACGCCCAGCCCCATCGTCAAGACCAAGGCGAGGCAGCCGGTAAGGAAGCAGATGGTGCGCGCTACCGACCACCGGCGTCGCAGCCACCACAGGCGGATTGCCCCGGCCAGGTAGGCGACCGCGAGCAGCAGACCCAGTGCAGCGAGCGGCGATGGCGGATACGGGCCGGGCGCGAAGTACTCCAGCAGGCCTGGGGGTGGCAGCGACACGTCGTCCACGGCGCTCAGGGGCGCTCGATCTTGATGAGCGCTCCAGCGACGAGGAAGACCACGGCCGCGACGGGCTGCGCCGCCATCCACACCGGCCCCTCGAACGGCATCGGCCACGCCGGGTTCCACAGCACACAGATCGCGGCGAACACCGGGATCCACCACCACTGGCGCGCCTGAACCGCAAACCATCCGATGATGATCGCGAAGATCGACACGACGTACAGGACGAGCATCGCCCACTCGCCTGCCAGCAGGAGCGGCGCGAGGAACAGCACCGGCGCGGCGAGGAGGCTCGGCGCGAGCGCGTTGCGCTGGTAGGTGGACGGGGTCCGCTTGGTCTTGCTCATGAGTTATCCGTTCTTCGCGGCGCCGACTGTGGCCGCGGCGTCCGAGGGGGCGGTGGTGAGGAATGCCCGCGTGCACAGGAGGTCGATGGCGAGGATGATCGCCCCGATCGCGAGGGCGACGTCCGCGAGATTGCCGATGAACAGCTCTCCGTACGCGAGGAAATCAATCACATGACCCTGACCGAACGCGGGCGGAGCGAAGAGCCGGTCGACCAGGTTCCCGAAGGCGCCTCCGAGGATGAACCCCAGGGCGATCGAACTCGGCGTGGTCGCCGAACGGACCAGAGCAACGCACACGCCTGCAGTCAGAACCGACGTCAGGATCGTGATCAGCCAGGTCTGATCCGCACCGAACGACAGTGCGATCCCCGGGTTGAACGCCAGCTGCAAGCCGAGCAGGTCGCCCAGCAGCGGGATCCGGTCGCGTCCGCCCAGCGAGGACACGGCGATCGCCTTGGTCACCTGATCGATCGTGAGCACCGCGGCGGCGACCGCGCACCCGAAGGCGAACCCTACCGCGCGGTCAGTTCTCATTGGAACTCCGAACGGCGCGACTTCCGCGCTCTCTGCGCCGTCGTTCCTGTCGCATCATGAGCACGATTCCGACGAGCGGCCCCACGAGCACGATCGGGAACATGATGCCCACAAACGCCATCAATCCGTCCGCGCCTTGCTGAGCTGGCTTCGTCTCGTACCCACTGGACGTCTCGCCCGGGTGCGGAGTAGGCGCGTCGTCCGGCTCGACAGTCGGTGCGCCTGTCGAGTCGGGCGAGTTCAGCATCCCGGCGACAGTGCTCGTGTATTCGTCATGGGAGAAGGTTCCTTCGAGGGCGTTGGCTCCTGCGCCGAGAGGGGCGGTTATGGCCAGGCCCAGACCAATGATGACGCCGATAGCGGTTCGCCGTGGCTGTGGATGTTCACGCATGGGCGGTGTCCTCTCCGGAGTGTGATTCGGGCTCCAGCTGGAAAGTCGAGTGCTCGACGGACACGTCGAAGTGCTCGGCTACGCACTCCTGCAATGCGCTGAGGAGAGCCGCGGTGTCGGCACTGTCCCGGACGACCACGTGCGCAGTCAGGATCGGCAGGTCGGATGACACGAGCGATGCATGCAGATCGTGAACCGCCACGACACCGGGCATCTCGAGAATGTGACGTCGGACGCTGCCCAGATCGAGCCCAGGAGGCGTCGACTCGAGCAGCACCCGCCCGGAAGCGCGCAGCAGGATGATCGTGCGCGGGACGATCAACGAAGCGATCACGATGCCCGCGATCGCGTCGGCCTGGTACCACCCGAATGCCCAGATGGCAACGGCGCTCAGAATCACACCGACCGAGCCGAGGGCGTCGTTCATCACTTCGAGGAACGCAGCGCGCAGGTTGAGGTTCTGCTTGCGCCCCCCCATCAAGACGAGAAGCGAGACGATGTTGGCGATCAGCCCGACAATGCCGAAGAACAGCAGGCTTCCGGATGCGATCTCCGGAGGTTCGAACAGGCGCCGGATGCCCTCGACGAGCGCGAACAGGCCCACGGCGAGAAGCAGGGCCGCCTGCGCCAGCGCACCGAGGACCTCCGCGCGGCGCAATCCCCACGTGTGCGTCTCGGTCGGCGGGCGGTTCATGAGCTGCGCGGCTGTGACAGCCATGGCGAGCCCGATCACGTCCGTGAGCATGTGGGTCGCATCCACCAGCAGCGCCAAGCTGCCGGTGATGATCGATCCGACCACCTCGATCAGAAAGAACGAGAGCGTGATCGAGAACGCGATCAGAAGCCGGCTGCGCGGTGTCCGCCCCGCATCGCCGGCGTGGTCATGTCCGGTTCCCATGGTTGGTGCCTCCTTACCGTTCCCAGCCATTCATGGCCGCTGGATGATGTGGCGGGCGACGCGGGCCGCGTCCCGCAGCACGCCTTGGATCGTGTCACCGCCGGGACACCCGTACCGGGGCAGTCCGGCAGTGAACAGCCCAGGCATTGATGTGCGGCCCCGCTTGCGCGGGTGAGGGCGCACGTCGTCCGGCAGCCAGTCGTCGCCGGGCCGATAGCCGGTGGCGAAGACCACGGATGTCGGACAGAGTTGCCGTCCATCCGAGAGCACGACCTCTGCGCCGATCGCTCCGACCGCCGCGGGTGCGATGTCGACTCCGGCCTCGCGCAGTGCCGCGTAACTATCGGTGAACAGCGGCTCGGGCACCCGTTCTCCAGTGAAGCGCCGCTGCCGGTCGCCAGACATGGCGGGATACGCGGCCGCGGGTCGTCGACGTCGAGGGGTGCGGGTGGCCAGCGTGACGCGGTGGTTCGCAAGGAGTTCTCGGGCAAGCTGGACCCCCGCGTTCCCGCCGCCGACGATGAGGACGTCCCCGACGGGGATCTGCCGTGGGTACTGGTACTGGCTGCTGTGCAACACCGTGCCTGGCACCGTGAGGTCGGAGGACCACGCGGGGACGTGGGGACGGGCATGCGCGCCGGTGGCACAAACGACGTTCCGGGTCTGCACGTCGCCCGCGTCCGTGCGCAGTTCGAGCGTCGTACTGTTGCCGACCCGCGTCACGTCGATCGCCTGCACCCCCCAGCGCGGGATGAGGCCGATGTGCTTCTCGAACGCGGCGAGGTACGACGCCATCTCATCCACACGTGGGTGCCGGCGAGGGTCACCGGGGAAGGGGAACGGCGGGAGTGCGCTGTGCCGGGCCTCGCTCAGCAGCCGCAGCGAGTGCCATCGCGACGCCCAGCTGCGGATCCGCGGCGCCCGGTCGATCACGACGAAGTCGCGTTGCGGAACCAGCCCACGGAGCACGAGCTCGGCCGACACAGCCAGTCCCGCCTGCCCCGCTCCGACGATGATCGCGCGTCGATGTGACAGTCCTAGCTTCTCAGCGCGAGCATTCATACGATCAGGAAGATCACGGTGACGAACGACCAAACCAACGCGACCGCGAGGCACATGACCAGCGCGGCGGCCAGGACCAAAGCGGCCTTATTCCAGGCTTTCAAGACAACAACTCCAAACAAGATCCACGACACAGGACAGCGCGGTCAGGCCACCGGCGCTACATCGCCACCCAAGGGCGGCAACTGGCGGATCAGGTTCGGGAGATCGAGAGTTGGGTCAAAGTAACCGCTACGGGCCGACGTCCGGGCTCGCAGAACGACCGGCTTGGATGGACGGGACTGACCGACAGCATCGACGGTGCATGCTCGCGTCGCAGTCTCAGGAACGACACCACCAAGGCAAGCCCGCACAGCGCTCCGAGCAGACAAGCGGCGAGTCCGAGTGCGGGCCCGCCACCATCGCCCGCGAGGACCATCGACACAGCTGACGCCGGGTTGCTCGCCAGCAAGGCGTCAGCATCTGGAGCCTGGCCGGTTGCCGTCGCGGATGAGGTAGGTGCGAGAACCTCCGGCCCCGCATGGAACGCCGTCCACGCGCCGACCAACATGAGCAGCACGAGGATTGCGTTCCTAATGATCCTCGTTATCGCATCCCAGCCGTTCCGCCCCACGTCCATGTGGTTGGAGCGAAGCGAGCCCATCAGAACCATCTTAGGTCCCGGGCTTGTAGAAGCGGCAAGTGTTCTGCAGCGGATGGCCTGCTCGACGTCCAGCCAGGGAGGATGAAAGGACACGCCCATGAACACCGCGGACCCGATCGGCGTGGTCGAGCGGTGGGGCGACCTAGAAGCGGCGATTCACCACGACCTAAGAAGCCGAACCCGAGGACGAGCCTCGCAAAGTCTCAGCCGTTCGCGTACGAGGATACCCAGGCGAAAGCGCTGGCCCGCCACAACGCAGGATCTGCGTTCCAGGTCAGGGTGTGATCCGAATCGAACGTCTCCACCCGAACAATGTCGGGAAGTCGCTGCGCCAGTAGACGCGAGACCGTCACAGGCGCCGACGTGTCTTCGACGCCGTGGAGGATCAACGCCGGCACGTGCATTTCGGCCGCGGGCTTGAGCCAATCAAACGCCGCGAGCGGAATCTCCGACCGGAGGCCGAGGACCCGCGCAAGCACGCCACGCTGCAGCCAAGGGAGTGCGAACAGGCCGACGCACGATGGCAGACCGGCACGCCGGCAGTTCGCGCCGATCGTCGTCACCCAGTCGAGGACGGGCGACTCGAGGACGAGCCTGTCGATGGCTCCGTCGAACTCCGCGTCCGCGGCGAGTTGCAGGGCGATCGCGGCGCCCATAGACCATCCGAACAGCACCACTCGGCGCGCCCCTTGAGCAAGCGCATATCTGACGGCAGCCCGAACGTCGTCGGTCTCCGTCGCGCCGAGTGTTGACCGACCAGAGCCCACGCGGGGCCCTTCACCGTCGTTTCGGTACGACACGACCAGCGAAGTCAGCCCAGCATCCGCGGCGACCAGGACGCCGCGCAACGTGCCGGCACGAGGGCTTCCCAGCCCGTGGATGTGGATCGCCCACTGATCGCTCGGGCCGCGGGACGGGTGGATGAGCCATGCGGGGGCCGGGCCCGCGGGTGTGTCCACGGCGACATCCAAGGCATGGAGCGAGCCCCGCGTCGACAGGGTCGCGGTAGTAGATGCCGCTCCACGACGCGCGCGCTCCGCCCCGCAAGTCGGCGCCGGGCGTGACCCCGAGCACAACGCGGGTCACAGTCGAAGCCTGTTCGTCAACGACGGCACCGAGCCGCACCCATCCCCCATCCTCGAGCCAGAGGTTGTAGAAGCCCGGCGCCTGAGTCCGCGGGGTGCGGTCGAGCACCGCCGCATCGTGTTGCCCGTACCGAATCACGTCGCGCACGACGAGGTCGTACACGCGCGCGCCGGGCGGTGCCGTCAGCCGCCGGGCGATCACGAAGCCAATGCCACCGGCTGCAGCCATGACTGCGGCACCCATGGCCCCGGCGACTATCGCGAGCGCTCTCAACGCGGCTCCTTCGGACATCCGACATGAGGTGCTTCCGCCTTGAGGGAGGCCCGGACCTCGCCCGCCATCAGGTGTGCTTCGGCACTCTCGACTGCCAGCCGCTCAGCATCGCTCAACGCGAAGGCGACGCGCGGGTCGATGACGGCATCTCGAACTTCGACGATCTGGCGGTGCAGCTGAGTCTCGGCGTCTTCGCGATGAAACGCCGGCTCAAGCTGACTCAACCCCGGTCGCACATCGATCGCTCTCTCCCAGATAGGCGTCACCTGTGCGAGGAGCGCACTCGTCTTCTCGCCACGGGATCGGGCACGCGCCCAGCGCAATGCGGGCTGAGCACCGAGCCCGAGGCAGAGGAACAGGAACGTCGCCAGGAAGAGCGGATCGTAGGCGGCGCTGAGCCCGTCCATGAGCGTCAGGTTCCCGAAGATGTGCGCGAGATCCATGGCGATGACCACAAGGGAGAGAGTGACGCCGGTGAGGCTCCCCACCAGCACGGAGACCGCTGGCAGGCGCTCCGCGCCGCGACTTCGCCCGATCTGACGAGAGGCGGCAGCCGCCATGGCGGTCAGCACGACGCCGTCGTAGGTGAACTGGATGATCGAGTACGTCGCGGCGGCCGGCTGCGCCCCGAGGTCCAGCATGAACGTCGTCGTTGTCTCACCCCGGTCGATGAACGCGAAGGCTGTGACGGCGCCGACGACTGCGCCCGCCAGCACTGGAAGGCCGAGTGCAATCCGGGCGACTCGCGACTGGTACTGCATCGCCTTCGCCACTCCGCGCCCAAGGAAGAAGACGCCCACCATCAATGTGAGGTCGGCAAGCAGCGTGACGATGTTCGTGCCACCGAGCACCGCGTCGGCCCACCGGTAGGTGGTGTCGACGTTGAACGTCATTGCGACCGCGATCGTCACCGCGGAGTACATGATGCTGCGATCCGCTCGGCCCCGCCGCAGGATGAGCAGGCTCGCAACGAGCAGCCACATCAGGGCGGAGGCCGCGATCGGGATCACCCGAAGATCTCCAGATAGCGAGAGTGGTGGAGAGCCGAACCACGGATCGCACCAGCGAGATGATCCGCGAGCGACTCCGCCACGATCTCGTCGTCCGTCACGAGGTCCTGGCGGCGGAGCAGACGCTGGCGAGCGGATTCAGGAATGTCGGGCAGCAGCAAATCGGGCGTGGTCGCCTCGTCGCGCTGGTCGTGCTCGAGCATGATGTGTGCGAGCTCGTGGAGCACGAACTGCTGCCGATGCAACGCCGACTCACTTCGCGCGTGAAGGACGAGATCCTCCGTGTCCGTCATCAACCACAACGCGCAGATGCCGTCCTGGTCGCTCAGCTTCGTGAGTTCGACGATCCGAATCGGGCGCTGTCTGCGTCGCTGCAACGCTCCAACGAGATCGTCGAAGGAGAAGACCTCGCCGAGCGCGAGTTCCGCCATGGCCGTCGACACGGTCGCTTCGATGTTCACGGTTCCATTTCCCTCCGTACCCATCCGACCCGTCGCGGCGCACGCATGCGGCGGGCCAGCCGCTATCTGTTCGCCACTTCCTTGTCGAGGAATCGGCTGATCGCCTCAAGCGCCTCCGGGGAGATGTCGCCGAGAGTTCGCGCCGCATACGACTTCACCTTCGCTGCCCGCATCGATCGGACCAGATCGAGCTGCGCCCTGACCTTTGCCGGCATCGGCGCGTCGCCCCCCTCGGCAATGAACGAAGCGTCGACGTCGAAGAACTCAGCAAGCACTTCGAAGAGCGGGCGGTCTTGCACGTACCGGTGCCCATTGACCATGTACGTCCACCGAGAGCGGGACAGGTTGACGCCCCGATCGCGCGCGAACGCGGCGATCTGGGAGTAGGTCGGCTCCGATCCCGTCTCCGCAATGGCGACGTCGAGCAGCAGTCGCAACCGCCTCGCCAGGTCCTCCGCCGCTGCTTTGCTTTCATCCTCTGTCATGTTCCCCTGACCATCCTCCGCCTTCGGGTAAGGCTCGGTCACAACCGTTGAGCACGCCCAACGTCCGCCACGTGAATGCTCACGCTACGTGTTGGGCATGCTCAACTCAACCGTTGCGCGGACCCGGCTCGAGTGCAAGGCTGAGTCGCGCCCACGTTTGAGCATGCTCAACGCGAGCGATGGATGGACGACATCGCCGAGAGGGGTCGACATGCCAGACGACCGCACGCCAGACCAACGCGGCCAAGATCACGCGAACCGGCTAGAACTCGCCCAGCACCTGCTCCAGTCGCATCACCATCTCGGTGACCTGGGCGTCATCCACGATGTACCGCACGCGCTGTCCGCGCGTCGCCACGTGACGCGGCGGATCCGCGATGATCAAGCCCGCGTCGAGCAGCCTCTCGAGCCCGTTGTAAACGGTCAGTGCTGGAATCTCGAGCGCGTCGGCGATCTCGCCCCTGGTCTGGCCAGGGTTCTTCCGCAGATGACCAATGATGGTCGCCTGCATCATGTTCCCGAGAGCCTTGATCGGATCCTCCGCGTAATCACTGTTCGCGGGGCGGGTGTAACGGGGCACCGCCCCAGTCTGACGCAGGCGAGATTCACTCGTCCATCGAACGGAAGCGAAAAGTGCTTCCCCTTCGAAAGTGTAGTGTTATATGCTTCGCTCATGTCAAGGCCAGCAGGACCCGAGGGAAGCGGTGGAGGCAACTGATGTCCCACCCCCGAACTCCCGCGCGCCGAAGCCTGGTCTGGGCCATCGTCGGCGGCATCATCGTCGTCGCAGCCGTCGTAGCGATCATCCTGTCGGCCGTCACAGCACAGGCGCCGACCGCCGACCCCTCTCGAAGCGGCGACCCCGGCGAGACGTCCGCCCCGCCCGCGACGGCGCCCCCCACCGGCGATTACGTCGATGAGAGCGCGTCCGAGAAGGGCTGGGTACCCGAGCCGATCACGACCGACCCTGAGACCTACGTACGCGCGGCACTGGCGGCGGCGACCACATTCGACACCCGGCTGAGCACCCGACCGGAGTGGCTGGCCTACCTCGACACATGGTTCACGCCCGATACCCGCTACACATCCGAGGAGGACCGCGAAGACGACATGCGCGCCTCGCAGCTCGAACTGCGCCAGGGCGTCGTGCTCCCCGAGGACGAGTGGAACTCGCTCGCGAACGAGGAAGGGCGGGTGACAGCCGAGGTGCCGGGCGAGATCACCTACGACGACGTTCCGGAGGACGCATCCGGTGACATGCGCATCGGCACGGCCGATGTGCTGCTGACCTTCACACGCGCCGACGGCGCCGGAAGCGAGACGTCGTACGAGGAGGCCGTGCGCGTGAGTGTCCAGGTGCTGTGCGGCGCCGGCTCGATCCCGACGCCGGGGAGCGCGCAGCAGCCCGGCGACTGCAAGGTCGTCCGCTTCTTCTCGGGGTCATTGGAGCCCTGACATGGGCGCCCCGGTCGCTGCTGCCGCAGCCCTCGCGAACACGAGGACCGGGTGCAAGATCGTGACAGGGGCACTGCTCGTCTTCGCGCTCTTCGCAGCGCTGCTGACCACGCCGCTCATCGCCATCCCCTTCGCGCTGGCAGGTCATTCCGTCGCCACCGCGGTAGAGCGTCGGCCGGCGCTCGTCGCCAACAGCGAGTGGGCGTACCCGCTCGCCGGCGACTACTTCAAAGGACGGGGCTTCGGCTTCAACCCGGTGAACGGATGCAGCTACTGCTCGATCGACCACCAGGGGTACGACATGGCCCGGGGCTGCGGCGCGACGGTGTACGCGGCCGGCGCCGGTGAAGTGATCACCGCGGGTTCGTATCAGGGGTACGGGAATGCCGTCCGCATCGACCACGGCGGCGGCCTCGTGACGCTCTACGGCCACATGCAGTGGGGCTCCCTCCGCGCGGCCGTCGGCGCGACCGTCGCCGCCGGTGCCCCGATCGGGGCGGAAGGCAACACCGGTCGCTCGTTCGGCTGTCATCTGCACTTCGAGGTGCAGCGAGACGGCGCGGCCATCGATCCGCAACCGTTTATGGCCTCACTCGGCCTTCAGCTCAAGTGAACAATCGAGGGAGCAAGTCATGCGAGTCACACTCTCCGCCCCGGCGGACGTCGACGTCCCGGACATCGAGCCCGATTTCTCGGCGCCCTTCTTCCAGGGCTTCCAGGTCGTCGCGTCCTACATCCTTGCCGGAGCGATGATCGTCGTCCTCATCATGCTCATCATCGCGGGCGCGGCGCTCGCGTTCCGCGGCCTCGCCTCCGACCGCGTGCGCACGTGGGCGGGCGAGAACATCCTCTGGATCTTCATCGCCGCCGCCGTGCTGGGCGCTGCAAGCGGCCTGTTCCAGTGGTTCGTCAACTTCGACTTCGGGTTCTGATGTCTCGGCTGCGTGCTGTGCTCATCGGGGCGGCGGTGGGGGTCGGCCTCGCCTTCGCCGCCCTCGCGCCAGCCAACGCAGCCGTGGCATCCGTCGACGCAGCACCCACGGCCGCCAACGCGACCCCGGTGACGGGCGAGCCGTGGTCGTCTCCCGCCTTCCCCGTCGACTGCTACCGCGTCGACGCGCAGATCTCCTGCACGCCGCAGAGCACCGCTGACATCAAGCCTCAGCAGTGCTTCATCAACGTGTTCGTCGACGGCGCGAAGGCAACCGTATGCACGACCGACGAGGGGCACGTGTCGGCGATCAAGACGAGCGGTGGCAAGCCTTTGCTCGTCGACTACGGATGCTCGATCGGCGACGTGGTGTGCGTCACGTTCGAGAACGCCGGGCGCGGGATGGCGCTGTCCGCCACGGCGATGATGTTCACGGTCGCGCAGAACATGCGCTTCGACACGTCGTCGGTCCTGTGGACGGCGTCTACCGGCGAATGGTCGTTCTGGCAGTGGGCCGTGCTCGCCGTCTTGTTCGGAGCGATGGTGTGGGCGATTGCGGGCGCCGTCATCTCTGGCGACAGAGCCGAACTCGTCGGCGCCATTATCCGGAGTTTCATCGCGGTGCCAGCCACCGCGATCACGCTATGGGCGATCGGTCACGTGCTGAACGCCATCGACGACCTGACCTGGTACGTCATGAATCGCGACGGCCCCTATGGGTTGTTCGCGACGCTGCAGTCGGTGATGTGGGCAGGCGGGCAGGCGAACTACTTCTTCGCCTTCGTCATCCACGGGTTGCTGATGATCGGGGTCCTGCTCCTCATGCTCGTGTTCGCGTTCCGCAACATCGTGCTCGCGGCCCTGATCGCGGTGGGTCCGATCGCGTGGATGCTATATCCGGCCCGCACCGTCGGGCCGCAGTGGGTGGTGCGCTATGTGTCGGCCGTCGTCGTGCTTCTGCTCACGGGCCCGCTCACGATCGGCTTCGTCACGCTCATCATCAACGGGCTCGCAAACGTGCGGACGATCTGGGATCCGCAGTCGTGGCCACTTCTGATCGGTCTCGTGCTCGTAGCATTCGCGCCGTTCGCTGTGTTCGGCCTGTTCAGCTTCATCGGCGCCGTTGCGGCGGACTCGGTCGGTTCCCGGATTGGGTCGGGCGCAGGGCGCGCCGCGTCGAACGCCGCACGATCGGTGGCTCGGGTGCCGAGCCGCATCGCCGCGATGCCCGCCGGTGCCGGGGCGGGCACGGGGCGCCACGGCCCAGCGAGGGGCGCGCCGCCGGCGGGAGGCGGCCCATCTTCCGGGACGTCCCAGCGATCCCCTGCCGGCCAGACCGGCGACACAACCTCCCCGAAGGCGACAGGCGCCAGCGGGGCAACGCCGACCTCGCCACCCCAAACGGCGGCGCCGACGAGCGCCCCGCCACGCACTCACACCGAGAGGACCGCGTGATGACGACTCAGGAACTCGACCGCCCTGTTCGGCTGCCGCGGCGTTCCCGGCAGGGCGTCGTGATGGGGATGGATGCGTGGCAGCTGACGTGCCTCACGGTCGCCGCGGTGACGCTACTGGTCGGCATCAATCGCTTCGGCCCTCCCGGCATGCTCTACGCCGCGCCCGTGTATCTGCCGGTCGGCGTGTTCGCGTTCATCACGGTCCACGGCGACTCCGCTCCGCGACAGGCGGGGCTCTGGCTCATGAAGCAGGTGCGGCACGCGGCGGGGGCGACCCGGCACGTCTACCGGCCGGAGCGTGCGCAGCTTGCCGGAACACTGAATCTCCCCGGCATCCGCGCCTCGATTCAGCTCTGGGACGTGGACGGGGTCGCCTGCGTCTACAACCCGCAGGACGGCGCCGTCTCGGTGACCGCCGAGGTCGAGGTGCAGGGGTTCCTCATGAAGGACATCCCGGAGCGGTACGACCTGGCGCAGCAGTGGTCGCCGGTGCTGGCTTCATTCACGCAACGGCCCGGGATCAAGCGGGCCGTGCTGCAGGAGCGCACGATTCCGACGACCATCCGAGCCGCTCGCGACCACTACGAGTCCGTCAGCCGCCGCCACGGAGTGGACGCCACGTCCCCGGTCGCTCGCAATTACGACGAGGTGATGAACAGGTCGGAGCCGTTCGCCGTGTCGCACCGCAACTACCTGACGTTCACGCTCGACCTCGTCGCCCTCGGCCCGCAACTGAAGGCGCTCGGCGGGGGTCAGGATGCTGTCAGGGCACTTGCGCACCTCGAAGCGCGGAACCTGGCCGATGCGTTGACCGCGGCGCGCATCCACGTGCGACGGTGGCTGACCGCACGGGATGTCGCGGCTCTCGCCCGCGTCGGGTTCGATCCCGAGTTCGCGGCCAACATCCAGAACCGCGATGAGCGAAGCAGGGGCCTCGACCCGGTCGCGATCGGGCCGATGTATCTGGAGGAGCCGCGGGCGGCGAACGGCGTCGTCTACTCCGACTCGGGCGTGCACACCACGATGTGGATCCACGAGTGGCCGCGGTCGGATGCGGCGGTCGGATTCGTCGAGCCGATCGTGTTCGCGCGGATGCCGTCGACCGGCGAGGCGATCACGCACATCCTGTCGATCGTCCTCACGCCGGTCTCCGTCAAGAAGGCGATGCGACGCATCGAAGAAGACAAGAAGGTCTGGCGCGGCAACGAGAAGCTTCGGGCGAAGCGGGGCGTCGACGGGTCGGCCGCCGACGCCGCGGACTGGGAGGCGCTCGAACGGCAGGAGGAGGAGATCGTCGCCGGCCACGGCGAGTTCCGGTACGGCGCGTACCTCACCGTGACCGCGCGCGATGAAGATCAGCTCAGCCAGGCGATCGCCGGCATGCGCAATGCGCTCGCCCGGGCCGGGATGGAGCCGCAGATCCTGTACTGCCAGCAGGCGGAGGCGCTGATGGTCAACGCCCTGCCGCTCGGCCTGGGGATGAAGTGATGGTCCGCCACGTCGCGGTCTTCGAGCCGGGTGGACTCACGAAGCGCGAGCGGCGCGAGCTGCGTCGCGAGGTCGCGCGCACCGCAAGCGACGGCGCACCACCTAAGGCCAGTCGGCGTGAACGAGCGCTGCCGGAGCCCGCGGTCCGGGGTGCCTTCGGCCCGGGCCTCACGCAGGGCGGCTACTGGAACCTCGCGCGCCCGCGCATCCCGGCTCATCAGGCGACGTCGCGTCAGATCGCGGGGATCTACCCGTTCGTCGCGGATGCCGGCCTCGGACACCGCGGACCGATTCTCGGGGTCGACCTCAACGCGGATGCGCTGTGGCACTTCTCGCCGTGGGAGGCCTACGCCGACGCGACCGACCGCGGCACGTTCTCCACCAACCTGCTCGTGCTCGGGGCATACCGCGCCGGCAAGTCCGCCACCGTCAAGACACTCGTAACGCGGTCCCTCGCATTCGGTCATCAGGCGGTGGTCCCCTCCGATCCGAAGGGCGAATGGGTCGCCGTCGCCGAGGCTGTTCCCGGCGGGGTCGTCATCCGCATCGGCGGTGGGAGCAGCGCGCGCCTCAACCCGCTCGACCGTGGGCCGCGCCGGACGGATGCCGACGACGAGCAGCACGAAAAGATGGTGCGCCAGCGTCGCATCACGACACTCGTTTCCCTGATCGAGATGGCACTCGGTTCCACGAGGCTCACTGCGGTCGAGCACGCCGCGATCCACGATGCGCTGGAGCGCAGCATCCGCTCGACCGGTGACCGTCCCACCCTCCGCGCTGTGTATGAACAGCTCGGCGCGATCGTCGAGGACTCCGGCACCGACTTCCGCCTCTCGGACGGTGCCGTGCAGCCGTGCTTCGTGCTGCGTCGCTTCGTGGAGGGCGACCTGTCCGGACTGTTCGAGGACGAGTCGACGGTCGCCTTCGATGCCGATGCGCCGATCGTCGTGGTCGACACGAGCGAACTCTTCGCGCGCAGCGAGCTGGTAGCGCAGCTCACGCAGGTGTGCACGACGGCATGGATCCAGGCGGTCGTGTCCGACCGCTCCGCGAGGCGCACCCGCTATCTGATCCGCGAGGAGGGCTGGCGCGACATGACGTCGCTGGCCGCCCTCCAGATGTTCCAGCAGTGGCTGAAGCTCTCGCGCCACTACGGCATCAGCAACGTCATCATCCTGCACAAGATGGGCGACCTGGATGCAGTCGGCGACGCCGACTCGAAGGAGCGCAATCTCGCGTACTCGATCGTCGGAGACATCGAGAACAAGTTCATCTTCCGCGTGAACCACCAGGAGACGGCCGCGCTCCGCGAGCGCCTCAACATTCCCGCGACGCACGCGCAAGACGCCCGCCGGCTGCGCATGGGCGTGTTCCTCGCCTACGTCGGCCAGTACGCGTACGCGGTCGATTGCTTCGCGACCTCGACGCCCTGGGAGTTCGAACTGTTCGCCACCGACTCGGCGGTGCAGCTCGAACACGACGTCGACGGGATCCTGACGCCCCTCGACCTCGACGCGCTCGACCACGTCTGGCCCGAGCCGCCCCTCTCCGACATCGGCATCGACGGCTGGTTGTCGCCAGCTTGGAAGGAGGCCAGCAATGAGCGTTGACACCACCCTTCGCGTATACGCGACGGTCACGGGATCGTCCGCGATCTTCACGACCCCCGCAGGTGTGGACGAACCGCTCGCCGCTACGTCCGGCGAGGACATCCGCCAGGTGATCGTGCAGCGCGCCGCGACCGAAGCGAGGCACGCCGCCTCCGCCGTCGAGCTCGTGACATCCGGCGATCACGGCGACCATCGCATCCTCGTCGACTCGGACGGCGGGATCCACCGGGCCAAGTCGGCCGAGCGGCGCACTGAGGTCCCCCAATTCGCTGAGGCTTCAGAGGGAAAGGAGGTGAGCACCCTGGCTCAGGAGCAGGAGGCGCTCGGAGTGGCTGAGGCCCTTGCCCCTGAGCCGCTCCCCTCGGCGCCCGTGACTCGGCGATCCTTCATCGAGGACGCAGACACATCGGCGCTCGGTCGGGGCGGGCGAGCGCTGCTGGCGAAGTTGGGGCTCGGCCCGTCCCGCGCCCAGGCTGAGCGCCTCGCAGCTGAGCGCCTCGTGTCGCAGCACTGGGCGGGATGCCGCACCGCCGCCGTGGTGAATGGCAAGGGCGGTGTCGGCAAGACGATGACGACGGCGATGCTGGCCGCCGTGTTCGCGCGTCACGGCGGCGGCAACGTCCTGGCGTGGGACAACAACGACACGCGCGGCACCCTGGGCTGGCGCACCGAGCAGGGCCTCTACGACACGACGGTGCGCGACCTGCTGCCCGCCGCATCGGACCTTCTCGCCCCGACCGCCGAGATCTCCGGCATCGCTCGGTTCGTGCATCACCAGCGCGTCGATCGGTACGACGTCCTGCGCTCGAATCCCGAGTTGCTCGCCACGCACCAGCGGATCGAGCAGGCCGAGTTCGACACCCTGATGTCGGTCGCGGCCCGCTACTACCGGCTCGTGTTCTTCGACTCCGGCAACGACGAGTCGGCGGAGCGATGGCTGCGGATGGTCGACTCGTCGTACCAGCTGGTGATCCCGACGCTCGCCGCTCCCGAGCCGGCGGAGTCCGCTGCGCTGCTGCTCGACGCACTGCGCGAGCGCGATGACCGGTCTCGCTCCCTTGCGGATAACGCCGTCGTGCTCGTCACACAGGCTGAACCCACCGCGTCCGCCACTGCGGCACGAATCGCGGACGGCTTCCGCGGCACGGTGCGGGAAGTCGCGCGGATCCCGTTCGACCCCGCCCTCAAGTCCGGCCCCTTGCGGTTCGACAACCTCCGGCGCGCGACGCAGAACGCCTGGCTGCGCGTCGCGGCAGCCGTCGCGAACGGCTTCTAAGGAACGCGGCGATGAACGGAGTGCTGGGTAGGGGCATTGCGGTGGTGATCGCCGTCGCTGTCGTCCTCAGCGTCGCCTTCGGCCTTCTGACGGAAGCCCTGATCCGGGTCGCCTGCGGCGTGCCGCCAGAGCCAGCGTCGTTGTTCTCAGGGCTCTGGCTCGCGATCACCGGCGACCCCGACGGGTATGGAGCGATTGTGGGATGCACGATCCCCGTGCTCGCGGTCCGGTTCGTCGACCTCGCCGTCGTCATGCTGATCGCCGGCCTGGCCGTGTGGGCGTGGATCGCATACCGCCGCTATCGGCAGTCGGACCAGTCGTTCATCAGCGACCTGCGCAGCCGCCCCGGGTTCGCCGAGGCGTCCGAGATCCGCCGACACCTCTCCGCGAAGGCCGTGCTGAAGCGGGCGAGACAGCTCCGGCCCGACATCAGCCGGCCCCGCGCCACCGATGTGGGCTGGCGGGTCGGAAGCTCTCGCGGGATGGACGTCTTCGTGTCCATCGAGGACTCTGTCGCACTCGAGGGCCCGCCCCGCTCGGGCAAGGGATACCGCGTGCTGATCTCGGCGATCCTCGACTGGTCGGGGCCGCTGATCACGACGTCGACGACCAACGACAACCTCACCGCGACACTCCGGATGCGCGAGCGCCGCGGGCAGGTGCACGTGTTCGACCCGCAGGGACTCTCCGGCACGCGCCATCCGCTTCGCGTCTCTCCGATCGCAGGTTGCGAGGACCCGCTGGTGGCAATGCAACGCGGCGCCGCGATCATCACCGGCACCGCGCTCGGCGCCTCAAGTACCAATGGGGAGTGGGCCCAGGCATCCGGGGTCGTCCTCGGGCGTCTTCTGCACGCGGCGGCCGTCGGCAACTGCACGATCGAAGACCTCTACAGCTGGGGCACGAGTCCGATCCTGGCGCGCAGGTCGGCCGTGTCGATCCTCCGCTCCGACGGCGCCCCCGGTTGGGGCGACAACCTCGAAGCAACGCTCGCGTCGGACGACAAGCTCGTCTCGTCGATCTGGTTCGGCGTGCAGGGAGCCGTCGCACCGCTCGCCGTACCGAAGATCCGCGATGCGCTCATGCCGCGGCCCGGCGACCCCGTCTTCGATCCGCGCGCGTTCCTCGACGGCGCGAACGCGCTTTACCTGATCGGGTCGGCCTCGGGAGCGTCCGCGATGGGCGGGTTCCTCGGCGCGCTGCTCGACGACATCGTCGAGGTCGCGCGCGTTCGCGCCTTGGCATCGCCGGGGTCTCGGTTGCAGCATCCGCTCGGCCTGATCCTGGACGAGATCGTGAACATGTTCCGGTGGGGCAATCTCCCGCGGATCATGGCGGACGGCGGCGGCCGCGGCATCTGCACGTTCGTCGTGTTGCAAGCGCTGTCACAGGCGGAGACATCGTGGTCGCGTGCCGAGGCCGACACAATCTGGGCGGCCGCGACCGCGAAGGTGCTGCTCGGCGGCGCCTCGCACGTGAACCACCTTCGCGATGTCGAAGCCCTTCTCGGCACCCGCCAGACGCGACGCACGCAGCGCTCATGGTCGACGCGAGAAGCAGGGCACTCCACGAGCGAACACCACGAGCGACTCGCACTCATGTCGGTCGACGAGATCCGGCGCATGCCGCAGAACGTCGGTCTACTGGCCTACCGCAACCGGCGCGGTGTGCTGCTCGACCTCAGCGGGTGGGACGAGCGGCGCGACGCACGCGACATCCAGGCTGGGAAGCGTTCGACCGAGGCCGAGCAGCAGGGAGTCTTCACCGAGGCGAGCAAACCCGCGCCCAGCCCGGAACCGGTGCCGGCGCCGGCGCCGACGCCCGAGCCGGAGTCCGAACCGGAGGCGGTGAACGAGCCGTGAGCAATCGCCGGAAGGCCGGGGTTGGCAACTCGTACCGAGCGGACTTCCTCCGCTCGCCCGCGTGGTTCGCGCGACGCGCCCGCTGGTTCCGCAAGCAGGAGCGAATGCGTCGGCCGTTGGCATGCGCGGGATGCGGGCGTCCCGCGACTGCAGAGCAGCTCGAGATGCATCACCTCGACTACGCGGGCGTTCGCTTCGCGAGCGGCGCGTGGCGGGCGTTCGAGCGCCACGACGACCTCGTGCCGCTGCATCCGTACTGCCACGACCTTCTCCACAGCCTCATCGACCGCGACCGTGTGCTCGCCTACCACCGAGCCCGCCGCGTCGCGTCGGTGATCGCGCTCGAACGCCTCCGGATCAAGTTGCACAGCCAGGAGGCGGTCTCGTGAGCGAGTTCCAGCCCGAAGACATCGAGAGCCTCATTGCGGCGGAGCTCGCAGGGCTCCCGCGGCTCGGGCGCAGCACGGACCCCCTCGGGTCGCACGCCGTCGACTGGCGGCACCTGCCGCCGGACCGGGTCCGCGCCGAGTGGACGGCGCTGCGCGAGTGGGTCGAGTGGTTCACCGTCCGCTACACCGTGCCGGTCAGTGTCGTCCCGAACTGCTGGTGGAAGCACGGGGCGCTCGTGGAGGAACTCTCCGCCCTCCACGTCGCGCACCTCGCCGCGTTCGACGAGAGCGACAGCGGCTTCGGCCCGGTCGGCTGGCACGAGCGCCTCGCGCTCGCGCGCCCTCGCCTGCAGAACGCCGGGGCCGGATGCGCGAGCGGTCACTTCGAACTCAAGTCCCGCTCGTGGGATACCGCGACCGACGAGCCGGAATGGGACGCGTGGATCACCCAGAGCCACGCCGGCCGAGACACCGTGGTGCCTCACGAAGGAAAGGAAGAAGGATGACGACCAGGATCCCGGTCACCATCGAGGGCAACCTCACCGGTGACCCCGAGCACGGCGCCGGCGACTCGGGCAACGAGTACGCCCGATTCACCGTCGCCGTCAACGACCGCCGCCTCAACGAGACGACGAACCGCTGGGAGGACGCGGGCACGGTGTTCCACCGCGTCGTCGTGTTCAACCAGCAGTCCCGGCACGTCGCCAACTCGCTCCGCAAGGGCGACTCGGTGATTGTCGCCGGCGACCTCCGCTTCGGTACCTATACCGACAAGGAGACGGGCCAGGCCCGCGAAACTCGCGACATCATCGCCGATAACGTCGGCGCATCGCTCAGGTTCGCGAACGTTGCGGTGGACCGGGTCCCAAAAGCCAATAGCCCCGCGGCTGACGCCTCGGGGCCTGTGGCGGCACCGGTCTCGTACACCGTCGCCGGGATGAGCCGCTGACCCATGTCAGTAAGGAGAGGGGCGTGAGAGTCATCGTACTCTCGCGCCGCTCTCCACTGCTATCAGTCCGAGCCCGACCCGAGGAGCGACGAAACTCACCGACCACTAGTTGGCTTGTGGGGCTTGCCGGCGATCGCCTCCACGCCCAGGCCCGAGATGTGGTTGACGAATGCGCCCAGGGCAGCCGCACCGCGTTGGGTAAGCGTCACACGTGGGGCTCCGGACGGAAGAGCGGCTCCCAGGTGACGCCGAAGTCGCTCGTGAGCGATATCCCTCGCTGGTCCGCAATGACGATCTCATCGCCGGGTGTAATGGTGAGCGCTTGCACCCCTCCTGTGTACTCTCCCCCCGTGGTCCACTCACCGCTGGGCAGCTGGTAGACGAGTGTGCCGTCGAAACTTGTTCCCACAAGCAGCCCGAGGCTGTTGGCGGCGATCAGCATCATCCGCGGAGCACCCTCATCGAGTTCGAACGTCTCAGCCCCGTCGTGGCTGACGTAGACCCCTTCGGGAGCGGTCGCGTACACGGTGTCCGAGTCGTTCGGGTCAGCGAGGATGTCGCGTGCGTCCACACCGACACCGTCGTTCCAGGTGCGGCCGCCGTCGTCGGAGCGGTAGACGATGCCGTAGTTGTTCGCGTAGATGCGGCTGGGGTTCGATTCGCTGAGGGCGAGGTCGTGGAAGTCCGCCTCGCCGGTGAACGCGATATTCGTCCACGTGCGGGCGTTGTCGTCGGAGCGGATGAGGCCGAGGTTCTGGGCGCCGAAATGCTCCGGGCTGTTCGGCCCGGGGTGCCCGGAGGCATACAGCGATCCGGCCACGGCGGTGAACCCCATGGCGTCGAAGTCGTTGCCGGCGACCGGCCCGGTCACCTCGGCGGATGGGGTGAGGGCATCGAGTCGGTAGATGCCGCCGTGGCTGGCGATGAGCAGGCCGCCCGTCTCGGGGTCTGAGGCGAGCCCATGGATGTGCTCGAGGGCCACCTGGGGGTCGTGGTCGGGGTCCTCGGAACGGATGAGTGCACAGCCAGCGAGGAGCGGCACGGTGAGGGCAAGGGCGGCGAAGGCGGCGAGGCGGCGTCGGGGAACGGCAGTCGTGAAAGGCATGGAAGATCTCCGGGATGGTCGGGCAGGAGCAGAGCCGGTGACCACCCGGACGGGTGGCCACCGGCGTGGCGGGTGCTCACAGCTGGGTGAGCAGCTCCTGCATCTCGGTGATCTCGGCGGTCTGGTCCTCGACGATCTTCTGCGCGAGGGCGACGGCGTCGGGGTTCTGGCCGTTGTCGACCTGGGTCTGGGCCATGTCGATGGCGCCCTGGTGGTGCATGATCATCTGCTCGAGGAACAGGCTCGATGCGGTTTCACCGTCGGCTTCCTCGAGGGCGGCCATGTCCTCTTCGGACATCATGCCGCCGCCGTGATCCATGCCTCCCATCTCGGTGTTCTGTCCCCAGTCTTCGAGCCACTGGTTCATGGTCTCGATCTCGGGGCCCTGGGCGGCCTTGACGCGCTCGGCGAGGGCGACGACGTCCGGATGGACGCCGTCTTTCGCCAGCAGAGTGTCGGACATCTCGATGGCCTGCTGGTGGTGCATGACCATCTCCATCGCGAACGTCACGTCGGCGTCGTTGAACACCGCGTCACTGGCTTCAGCGGAGGCGCTGGGCAAGCTGCTCGCGCTGCTGCCGTGGTCCATGCCTTCCATGTCGGAACCACCGGTGTCGCTGCAACCGGCGAGGACGAGCGCGGTGGCGAGGATGCCCGCGTGGAATGCAATCGTGCGGAACTTCATGAGATCTGTCTCCTAAGTCGTGGTTGAGGGGCGTGCCGAAGCACGGAATCTGCGACAGCAGATGACCCTCAGGTGCGACTGATGGAGAGGACGTTCAGATCGGGAGGAACCGGCGGCGCCTCAGTGAGCGTCACGGGGGCATGCGGCGGCGCCTGAGCGCGCGCAATGGTGACGACCCGGCCGGGCCGGATGGCGAGGACGACGCTGACAGCGAGCAGCGCGAGCACACACGCCATGAACGCCATTGCGTCCGTGCCGCCCCCGCAGCCGTCCTCAGCGCAGGGCTCCGTTGCGGAATGATCGCCGGCCGTGGCCGTGGCCGCGTCAGCGCTCGTGACATCGACCATCGCGCGCTCACCGCCATGATGCGTGCTCTCGCTGATCACCACAGGAGCGTGGTGGGCGCTGCCGCTGCTCAGCACGTGCATCCCGAGCAGCCCGATCAGCACCGCGACGACGGCTGCGGCAGTGAGCAGGAAGGTGCGCGCGACTGAGGCGCTCGGGTGCATCGCCCGGCGCAACGTCATCACGCTCATCAGCGCACCCCCTTCCTGCTCATCACTCTACGAAACCCGCCTGTCAGGCGCCGCTCAGGACCGCGGCGGTGGTGACCTCGGGGCGCATGTCGAGCCGGCGCAGCAACTGCGCGTTCAGTGCGACGACGATCGTCGACAGGGACATCAGGATCGCCCCGACCGACATCGGCAGCACGAACCCGAACGGGGCGAGCACACCTGCGGCGAGCGGCACGGCGATCAGGTTGTACCCGGCAGCCCACCACAGGTTCTGCTTCATCTTCCGGTAGCTGGCCCGCGACAGCTCCATCACCGACAGCACCGATCGAGGGTCGTCGCTGGCGAGGATGACACCGGCGGAAGCGATGGCGACGTCGGTGCCGGCACCGATCGCGACCCCCACGTCGGCTTGAGCGAGGGCGGGGGCGTCGTTGACGCCGTCGCCGACCATCACGACCTTCCGGCCCTCGTCCTGCAGCTGCTTCACCTTGGAGGACTTGTCCTCGGGGCGCACGCCGGCGAAAAACCGGTCGATGCCCAGCTCCTCAGCCACGGAGGCCGCGACCGCCTCGGCGTCGCCGGTGATCATCACGACCTGCACGCCACGGGCGTGCAACGCGTCGATGGCCTCGCGGGACTCCCTGCGGATCTCGTCCGCCAGGCGCAGTGCTCCGGTGACCTGCCCGTCGATGAGGACGTGCAGGATGATCGCGCCCTCGCGGCGCCACTCATCCGCAATCGGCAGCTCTCCCGCACCCTCCTGCTCCAGGAGGTAAGGCCCGCCGACCTGCACCACGTGCCCGTCGACCGTCGCGCGCACACCGACTGCGGGCGAGGACTCGAACCCGGAGGAGCCTGGCCCAGGCAGCTGCTTTGCGGCGGCGGCGTTCACGATCGCCCGCGCCAGCGGGTGCTCGGAGTCGGCCTCGGCGGCGGCCGCGAGGGCCAGCAGCCGATCGGGCTCGATCCCTCCGGCGGGGTGGACCGCGGTGACCGCAGGGGCGCCCTTGGTGAGGGTGCCGGTCTTGTCGAACAGGACCGTGTCGATCGTGCGCATGCTCTCCAACGCGAGCCGGTCCTTGATGAGCACCCCGCCACGCGCGGCCCGCTCGGTCGCGATCGACACCACCAGCGGGATCGCCAGGCCCAGCGCGTGCGGGCAGGCGATCACGAGGACGGTGATGGTGCGGACGACGGCCTGGTCCGGGAGACCCAGGATCGTCCACACCACGGCGGTGATGACACCAGCGATCAGGGCGAACCAGAACAGCAGCGCGGCGGCACGGTCGGCGATCCGCTGCGCCCGGGACGAGGAGTTCTGCGCTTCGGCAACGAGTCGCTGGATTCCGGCGAGTGTGGTGTTCTCGCCGATCGCGGTGATCTCCACGCGAAGGCCCGAATCGGTCGCAACGGTGCCGGCGACGACCTGGTCGCCCTCGGAGCGGCGCACCGGGCGGGATTCCCCGGTGATCATCGCCTCGTCCATGCTCGCCGAACCCTGCACGACGCGGCCGTCTGCGGGGACGCGGCCGCCCGGCCGGACGACGACGACGTCGCCGACGCGCAGGTCGGCGGGGGCGACGGTGACGGTGGTGTCACCCTCGACGCGCTCGGCCTCGTCCGGCAGCAGCGCCGCGAGGGAGTCCAGCGCGGACGTCGTCTGGGCCAGGGAGCGCATCTCGATCCAGTGACCCAGCAGCATGATGACGATCAGCAGCGCGAGCTCCCACCAGAAGTCGAGCTCGTGATGCAGCACACCAAGGCTCGCACCCCACGAAGCCAGGAACGCGACCGTGATGGCCAGACCGATCAGCAGCATCATCCCGGGCTTGCGGGTGCGCAGCTCGCTCACGGCGCCGATGAGGAAGGGCGCACCGCCCCACACGTACATCACCGTGCCGAGCGCGGGTGAGATCCAGCTCACCCACGCGGCGTCGGGCAGCGCGTAGCCGAGCAGCATGGCGAACATGCTCGAGAACGCCACGACCGGGACCGCGAGGGCGAGCATGATCCAGAACAGGCGGCGGAACTGTCCCACGTGATCACCGTGACCGGCATGCCCGCCCTGACCAGCGTGAGCGGCTTGACCAGCGTGCGCACCGTGATCGTGACCGCTGTGGTCCTGGCTGCCGTGCACTGCCGGTTCGGTCGCGACGGCTTCGCGCATACCCTCGGCGGTTGCCTCGGGATCCGCGTGCTCCGTTGCGTGGTCGTGGTCGGTGTGCCCGTGCATGGTGTGGTCGTGCTGGCTCATCGGAGCCTCCTCTGCGAGTTGCCGCCGCTGGACGGCCGGGAGGGCAGGAATTGGGTGGGCGCTCGGTCGTGTCAGGCAGCGTCGATGACGGTGTAGCCGGCCTCAGCAACGGCGACGCGAAGCGCATCTGCGTCGACGGGGGCGGAGCTTCGGACCGTGACGGCCGAGGTGCCGCCCGCAGTAAGCGCGACCGACACGGCGTCCACACCGGGAACCGCGGACAGCTCCGCTGTGACGCTGGCAACGCAGTGCCCACACGTCATCCCCTCCACCAGCAGCGTGGTCGACACTCCCGCGTCCGCGGGCTGCTGCTGCGTGGTCGAGGTGCTGGGTGCGGCGCAGCAGGCGCATCCGGCGCCGGTGTCCTTGAGGCCCAGCTCGACTCGTTCGATCGTCATGGTGATGTCCTTTCGGCGATGAGGTTCAGGAGCGCACCAGGCGCGCGATGGCCGCGTTTGCTTCGCGGATCTTCTCCTCCGCGACCGGCCCGCCCTGCGCGGTCGCCTCGGCCACGCAATGGCTGAGGTGGTCACCGAGTAGCGACAGCGCCACCGCTTCCAGGGCCTTCGTCGCCGCAGAGAGCTGGGTGAGGATGTCGATGCAGTAGTCGTCGTTCTCGACCATCCGCGCGATTCCCGCGACCTGTCCTTCGGCGCGGCGCAGCCTCTTCAGCAGCGCTTCCTTGTTGTCCGCGTACCCGTGCACGCGCCAATGATACATACCCCCCAGGGGTATGTAACCCCCGTGCGGAAATCTGCACCGCGACCGTACTGTGCCGAGGGTTGGGGAAATACTCCGACGGAGCAGAAGGAGGACGAGATGACTGTTGCCGAGCAGATGCTGACCACTCACCCCCGAGCGGGCGCCGGCACTGACACCGCGGCTCTGGTGCGCTGTATCGAGGCGTGCGTGGAGTGCGCGCAGGCGTGCACCGCGTGCGCAGACGTGCCTGAGCGAAGAGATGGTGGCTGAGCTGACCGCGTGCATCCGCAAGAACCTGGACTGCGCCGACATCTGCGCGACGACCGCCGCGGTGCTGTCCCGTCAGACCGGCTCGAACACCGACGTCCTGCGCGCGCAGCTCGAAGCATGCCGCGCCGCCTGTGCGTCGTGCGCGGCCGAGTGCGAGTTGCACGCCGAGATGCACGAGCACTGCCGGGTGTGCGCCGAGGCGTGCCGCCGTTGCGAGCAGGCGTGCGCGGATCTGCTGGGGGCACTGTGAGCCAGGCCGAGCACCACTCCCCGCACGAGGGCGTGCAGCACTCGAAGCAGGGCGGGATGCAGCACGGCGGAATGGCGAGCTACGGGAAGCTCGCCATCTCCCTGGCGCTCAGCTTCCTGGTGATGTACCTGCTCACCTTCGCGATGATCAACGTCTTCGCGGACTTCCTGCCCAACATCAGCAACCTGTACATGGCGCTGATGATGGTGTTCCCGATGGGGATCATCATGATCGCCGTGATGTGGAAGATGTTCCCCAACAAGCCACTCAACATCGGGCTGTTGATCGGCTTCGCCGCGCTGTTCGTGGCGACGTTCCTCATGGGACGGGTAGAAGCCTTCGTCGGGGATGACCAGTTCCTGCGGTCGATGATCCCGCACCACTCCCGCGCGATCCTCGTCTGCGAACAGTCCAATATCACCGACCCTGAGATCGTCACACTCTGCGACCAGATCGTCCAGTCCCAGCAGGAGGAGATCGATCAGATGAAGGCCATCCTCGAGCGGCTCAACCAATAGCAGGGCGATCGCGTACGAAGTCTTCGCCATCCGCGACAGCGGCCGGCCGCTGACGGCTCACGCCACAGCGCCAGGGGCACAGCAGTGGCTCAGCCGCGCTGCACGGCGCTGGCCCCCATCCATCGAGGAATGGTGTACCACTCCCCGTCGGACATGGCGGGCATCGCACCCGCTTGCATGAGCTGCGAACCACTTCGGGGTCAACTCGCGCAGCATCGACAGTCGGTGCTCGGCGGCGTCACGCCGCGCCAGTTCGCGGCATCAGATCAAGTGGCCGGTTCTACCGCCGTTCTATCACTGTGGCGGCAGCCCCGAGTAGAACATAGCTTCGAGATGTCTACAGTTGGCGCGCTGGCCGGAGGAGGAGACGGCCGGACACGGGAATGAACAAGCGGTACGCCGATCGCTACGACCGACTGATGGGTCACCGGATCATGCAGCGTATCGCGGCAGATATGCCACTTCAGTCGCACACCGACGGGGAGCTGCAGGCAGACGCCCTGCCGGTCACCAGAGACCCGCGCCCGAAGCCATGCAAGGCGTGGGTGCGGTACGGCCCTCACCCTTTACTCGTCGATGCCCTGCTCATCGTGTGGAACGACGTAGCCTGCGGCGTCGAGTTCTCCGTCGGCGAGCGCCGGATGCGCTGCTGGGTGTGGGCGAACGCAGTCACCTCGCCGCCATCGTCTACCTGATTCGCAGCGCCAACGAGACGCGCCTTCACGACTTCATAGCGCTCCGCCAGTCGATCCCGAGAGTCGGCAAGGACAGCGATGGATGCGCCAGCCTCATGTCGGCCATGATGGCTCGCCACTTCGGTGGCAATCTGCGCGTCCAACTCGGCGAGGGCACGGCCGGTCGCCCGCATCCACTCACCCACCTGATCCAGTGCGTCCAGACCCTCGTCATTGCGTTCACGAGCTGAGCGTCCCAACTCGCTCCGCGCCGCCCGCATCGAGTCCTCGATCGTGACCTCGGTCATGCCGCGCATCATGCTGTCGGCGATCTGCTCGCGCGCAGCAGTCGCCGTCCACGCGATCGCGATGGCCTCGTTGTGAACCCGCCCGCGCGTCATGCCCACGTAGAGTCCCGAGGCATCGACGCCGGGGCCGACGATCGAGGCATCCGTCGTCTCGCCTTGAATTCCGTGCACGGTCGACGCGTAGGACAGATGCATGTGCTCGGCCGCGTAGTCGAGTGACACGTGCCGCACGTCCCCGCTATCACCGAGGGCGACGAGTTCGACGTCGGAGGGCCCAATGCGGCGGATAATCCAGAGCGCGCGGTTCTCGACATCCGCCACCCGGTCATTTAGCCGCGTCTGAACGACGTCCCCTTCGAGCAGACGCTGCTCACCCTGCCCCACTGCGAGACGATCCGGATGCAGTTGCCCGAGCTCAACTCGCCGCTCCTGGATGGCCTCGTTGATCGCATCCGCCTCATCGTTCGTGCTCGTGACCAGTGCAACCCGCTTTCGCGCGCCAGCCCAGCGGAAGTACGCCTCAACCATGACGTCGCGTGCTTGCGCTGCATCCGTCACGCGATGGATCTGGTCGCGCTCGTCGAGTTCGGTCGCGACGGCGAGGGCGTATTCCTTGGATGCAGGCTCTCTCATTCGCAACGTGACGGCGGCGTAGCTCGGATCGCGGAAGCGATGCACCGCCGTCAGCTCGACGACGGCCGTCGCGCGGCGGGTCATGCACGCCATCGCGCCGGCGTGACCGACTGGCATGGCCTGCAGATGGTCACCGACCATCGCGATGCCGGCGCCCGTCTCGGCCGCGATCGCGGCGAGGGCATTGGCGGTGTGTAGGTCGACCATACCGGCCTCGTCGACGACGACTCGGTCACCCGCGCCGAGCGCGAAGTAGCGCGGACCGGTGTAGATCCGCCCGACGCGCTCATCGATCTCGCCGACTTGCAGTCGTCTCCACACCTCCGCGTCGGCTTCGTCGCGACCCCAGCGCCATCCGTGGTCGGCGAGCAGCGCATGCAGGCTCGCGGCGGTCGCGCCGATCTCGCGGCCCGCGACAGACGCTGCCTTCTTGGTCGGCGCGACGACGACGAGCCGACGTCTTTGCCGAGCGAGCGCGATGCGAGCGACCCGGAGCATCGTCGTCTTTCCGGCGCCCGCGGGGCCAGTGACCGAGACCAGGCGATCCGTTCCGGCGATCGCTGACGCCGCTGTGATCTGCCCCTCGTCGAGCGTGACATCGGCATCGAGGACTGCGTCTGCGATGTCGAGGATTGCGCGGCGCCGGAACGCCTCGCCGGCCCGCGTGAGTGCGTCGAATCTTGCCGCCAGCTCGACCTTCAGCCGGGCCGTCGACGACGCCATGAACCCCTTGATGTGCTGCGGGCGGCTGCCCTCCGAGTCGAGCAGGTCGACAGTCTGAGTGAGCCCGCGGGTCACGACGTCGTCGATCAGCTCCTGCAGGTCGTCGCGGTGGGCGACGGCTCCGGATGCTGCGACCGCCCGCGTTGCGCCGGCTCGCAGGTCGTAGCTGCTGAACCTGCCGCCGCATGCGGTCGACCGGCCGTCTGCATCCACGATGGCCTTGGCCGCGAGCAGATCGCGGTCAAGCATGTGGATCGCTACCGTCCGGGGGCGGGCCGCCGATCGCTCCCGGAGCACGCCGGCGTCGATCCCGCGAAGCTCGTCTCGGATGAGCTGCTCCCACTCCGATTCGTCCACGACACCCGGCTTGTTCGGGCGATTCTTCGCCCATGCGAGCCTGTCGAGGTGCTGCAGCACGTCATGGTCGGGTTGCTGGCCGGAATGCTCCGACCGCCACTCCAGCAGAAGCTTGGCGCGGTTCGCTTCGATCTGGTTCGAGCGCCGCGAGAGTGGTCGGACGGATTCGGCGAGCTGCGCGATCTCCCCGTCGTCACCGAGTGTGTAGCCGTTGCGCGCGAGTGCGGTAATCCACTCCGGGTCGGTGCGCGCCGCGAGTTCGCCCTCCGCGTTGATTAGCGTGTGCAGCTTCATCGCGACGCGCGAGTCGACGTTCGACCACTTGCCATCCGCGCCGAGCACCTTCACGTTCAGCCACAGGTGACGATGGATGTGCGGGTCCAGAGCGCGCGAACGGCGGTGCTGAAGTTCGACGACTTCGATGCGGCGAAGTGATTCACGAATGTTGCCGCCCACGCCTCGGCGCGCGTTCAGCTCTCGCTGCCACGTCGTGATGATGCGCGCGCGGAGTCGATCTTGCAGAGCTTCGAACTCCGCCGCGAGGTCGTCGTTGATCAGTGCGGCGATGCTGTACGACTTCGGTGCGTTGATTGTGCCGTCGAGGATGAGATCCGCGCGAGGCGAGCTGAGTTCGCGACCGCGGAGCTCGTCGGTGACGGGGTCGCGGCCGTCGACCCAACGGCGGAGTTCAGCGGCGTCGAGGCCGTCGACGGTCACCGCGCCCTCTTCGACCGTGAACCGCGTGACGTGTTCGGCGTCTCCGCGGCTGTACGCGGCGAGTGCCTCGACTCCCGTCACCGCGCGAAGATGTGAATCGCAGGTCCCCTTGAACGCGTACGCCATCGCCTGCCGAACCCCCTGCGATTCGACACCCCGCTTCCAGCGCTCGAGGCCCCCGCGCACAGGTTCAGCGTACGCCGTTCATGTCTAACTGGCGAGCGCTTACACAGGAAGTGCCTGCGTGCATTGGCGGTATTGCTTGTGTTGCACCGCACGTGTTGCCTGCTGTCGGAGCGCGTAACCGGGCGGCCGCGCTTTCCGCGGCAGAGTGAGGCCGGACTCGGGAGCGGTGCAGCACCACGGTGTTCTTCCCATGAGGAGCTTGAGGACCAACTAACGACATTGAACACCTGCGAAAGCGCGATCAGCGACCGCCGCTTCCGGTTGGCGGGCTGGGCTTCCCGACTCGCGGAGCTGCCGCGGTGGTGGCTCGAAACTAGACTCCCGATGGGAGGACTGGAATGACGGGCCATGTTTCTGCGTGGAGGGCGAGTGACGCCACCACTTTCGACATCGCCCGCGAGGCCGCGAACACTGCGATCGCGGCTGTCCTGCGTCTCGCTGATGACGGCGGGATGCTGCATGAGCATGCCATCGCGGAGGCATCCGCGATCCGACGCGAGCTCGTCGAGGTCGATGCCTTCAACCGTTCGGCGCTCGAAACGCTGCTCGAACGACTGACGAGCCGCATCGCTGAGCTCTCGGGACCGCTGCCGTGACCGACCTCGAATTGGAACCCGCCGAGATTCGAGCGACCTTCGACGCCAAGATCGCACCAGTCCTGTTCCCACCCATGGATCGGCGCGCAGCTCCGACGCTGACGCTTGTAGTCGGTCAGCCTGGAGCTGGTGCCGGACGAGCGGCCCGGGCGCTGCTTGCCGAGCATGATGATGCGGCAGTAGTCGACGGAGACGGCCTGCGCGCGTTCCACCCTCGCTACGTCGAGTTGTCGCGATCCCGGTCGCCGGAGGCGCTACGCATCTTCGCCGAGGCAACCTCGGTATGGCTGCGTGACTGTCTCGCGCATGCCCGAAGGAACCGGCGCTCGCTCCTGGTCGAGGGTTCCTTCTCGTCCACTCGAGTAGCGACCGCCACCGCGGAGCTCTTCCAACGTGAAGGCTTCGAGACGCACGTGGCCGTCGTCGGACAGCCGCGCTCTGTCAGCCTGCTATCCGAGGCTTCGCGGTTCTTGCTTGCCGATCTCGATAAACGAAGCGCTCCGTTCACTGACCTCGCAACGCACGACGCCGGGTTCGAAGTGACGCGCGCGCTGGTGAGCAAACTCGAGGGTGAGGCATCAGTCGATCGGCTTACCGTGGTTGGTCGCGCGGGCCATTGGGTCTTCGATTCCCACCGCTCGGACGGCTTTACGGGAGCGAGTCGGGCGCTCGTGCGTGAGCAGGTGACGCCAATGTCAGGGCCGGAGGGGAGACGGTGGCTGTCGGAGCTCCGCGCAAGCACCGAGTTCGCGCTGACCAGCGGTGGCGTGCCGGCTGCACTTACCGAGGTCCTTATCGAGTTGCACGAACTCGCGCTGGGTGAGGTACTTCCTCGCCTGCCGCTGCCCGTGAACTCTCTGGCCCGCTCGAGAGCGGAAGCGACAATCCAAGCTCGGGTCGACGCGCTGCGGCAGGCGGTACCGGCTGAGAGCGCACTCGTCGACATCGCTGCACCGGCGGCCACCCCGCCAGTACCGAGCCTCAACATCGGACTGGGATGAGCGACCGCACCCCGCACGACTCATCCGAGTACGTCTCGCGGCAGGACCGCGCAACCCAGGCACTCGGGCGCTCCCGCAGCAGTCAGCACGAGCGCGGCAGCGAAGGCAACGGATGCCAGCGCGATGACGAGTGCTCCGAGGCGCAGCATCCGTTTTCCATTTCCTTCGCACACGGCTCCGACGAGCCGTGCGGCGGCGACGACCCCGAGTGCACCGCTCGCAACCACTGCGACGATCGCGGCCCCCGCTACGGCATCGACGCCCACGATTCAAGCCTCGCGCCGGGGCAGTTCACGCTCCCGCGTGTAACTCCCACCTGACCTGTCTGCGGCGTCTTCCTGGTACGTGGCACGAGAAGCGACCGGAGGGGTGTGCAGTGCCGGGTCGTGGAATACCGGAGGCCCGGAGCGCCAGCGGAGGGGTGAGGATATGCCGCGAAAGCCCGGAACGGAGCACCCTGGAGGGGGCTACGATCGGCCACCGGGAAGTCGCTCGGGATCGTATTCACGACGTCACCCATCGCTGAGCGCGACGAGCGCCTGAACGAGCTGGGCGCGATTGCGCGACGGGTCGAGGATCGTGTCGACGACGAGCACCCGGAAAGGCAGCCCTAGGTCGATGCCGTCCAGCGGCGCCAGGCACCAGCGCTGTTCGTCCTCGATGCTGTATCCCGGTTCGGCATCGGCCCGCCAAGTGAGGGCACTGACGGCGACGCGGTAGAGCGCAGCCTCGGTCTGCGATCGATCGATGAAGCTCGGAAGGGGGTCGTGGAGGGTGTTCATCGGTTCATTCCCATCTGGTCGTTGTTGAGCGCCTGCGGGTGCGGCGCGGCGGGGTCGAGATGGTGCCGGCGCCGCGGCGGCTCACGGTGCCGCAGGCGGTTGTTGACCTGCCGCGCGATCGCATCCATCCGCGCGTCCTCGATCTGCTCGGGCGTCAGGAGCGAAGTCGGTTCCGGGCCGGGGCGCCCGCGAGCGAGTGCCTTGCGGAGACGCTCGAGCTCCTCCTTCTGAGCGGCGAGGTGGTGCGCGGCGCGAACTCGAAGGGATTCTCGCTTCCACGCGGCGAAGACTTCGGGCGGTGTGGCAATCTCCCGGAGCGCGAGGGCAAGCTCAGCTTTCGTCCGCTCCCGGTCGAAGAACTCATCCGCTGCCGCGCGGTTCGCGAAACGCTCTTCGAGGGATACCCGGTGCAGTCGCCGCACGGGGAGCCCTGCCTCGACGCGACGCTTCTCCCGATCGCGCCAACGCTGCTGCGCGGCGAGTGACTTCTGCTTGTTCGCGGCGTAGTAGGCGCGCCGCTTGGCGCGTTGCGCCTCGGGGTTCCGGGCATAGGCCTCACGGCGGCGCTGGCGGCGCTTCTCGGGATCGGCGTGGTACTTCTCGCGTTGGTGGGCGTTCGCCTGCTCGAGATGCTTGTCGCGCCATCGCTTGTTGCGTGCCCTGACGCGCTCTCGGTAGGCGTCCGGATCCTTCGCGCGCTGCTTCGCCCGCGCCTGTCGCTGATACTCGCGCTGCTCTTCACGGTGCCGCGCGTAGTAGTTCCGTGCGTACTGGCGTCGCGCCTCCCGCCTGCGCTTCGCCCGGTCGTGCAACTGCGCCTGAGCGTGCGCGATCTGCAAGCGCACGTCCTCCGCTTCGCGGGCGACGCGTGCGTCGCGATCTTCGTGGCCGTCGGCTTCGTCGCTCATCGGTCGCTCCCGATCCGCGCGGCCAACTCTCTGATCTTGATCGGCTGGAAGCCCGACCAGTGGTCGTGATCGTCGATGACCACCACCGGCGCCTGCGCGTAACCCAGCTCGTCGGTGACGTAGTCACGCGCCGCCGCGTTGCCTGGCTCGGTGAGGTCGATGTCTGTGTGTGCGATACCTTCCGCATCCATCACCTGCTTCGTCAGTCGGCACTGCATGCAAGCGGCTCCCGTCGTGTACACGGTGATCATCGCCGGAGGCCTCTCGGAAGGGTGTCGCCGGTGCTGCGGTGGGTCTGCGCCGCCATCCACGCTTCGATGTCGGAGAGCTTGTAGACGACCGTGCGACCGAACTTTACGTAAGGCGGACCGTCACCCGTACGGCGCCACGAGCCCAACCGGCTGAGGGGGACGCCGGGGAGCAGGTCGGCGAGCTCCTGCGGTGTGAGGAACGTGTGCTCGGGATCCTCCGACCGCACCTGCATGATCGTGACCATCGTTCACCTCCAATTGCGCATGATCACTGTTGTTAGACGCGAGTGAAGCACTATGCGCTACGCTTTGCAAGCGGTAGATGCGTAAGCGCCGTGCGGTTAGACAAACTGAGGAGGTGAAGGTCGACGTGACAACGCTCGAAGGCTCCCCCGTGACGTCGCAGGATGCGACGCAGCCCGTCGGGTCCGCACTGCGCATTGCTCCCGCATTCATCGCCACGACCATGGATGCCACGCTCGGAGTGTCGACGGCGGTGACGGCTATGTATGTCGCGGATACTGGCCGGTACGTCATCAAGTCCGTCACCAACACCGCCGTCAGAGACGACGTCGAACTGAACTACCCGACGGTCGCGAAGGTCGGCATGCAGGCGATCATGCAGACCGCGGCGCCGCGCTGCATCTTCCTTACCCTCGACGACGAGGCAGACCCGCTCGCGCGCTGGATCTCGGTCGACGAACTGACCACCTCGCGGGGGCGGCTGCTGCCACCGTCGCTCGCTGCCGAGGTCGTGCAGCGCGGGTCTGGTGAAGCACGGATGCAGGTCATCGAGCTGCTGTACGGGTCAGCGGCGCTGGCGGGACTGCCGCCCGCGAAGCTCATCCAGAGCGAGCTCGGCGTGCCGCACCGTACGGCGTCGTCATGGATCATCGCGGCGCGCGCCGCGGGGCGGCTCGCGGGCATGAACTACAACGCTGGTCGACCGGCGAGTGGCTAGCGTCCACGCCTACCAGACGGCCAAGGGCCGGCGGTATTACGTCAACTACTACAAGCCCGACCGTAGGCAGACATCGAAGCGAGGATTCCGGACTAAGCGGGAAGCGGAGGAGTTTGCCGCGGCAGTCTCTGTGGCACTAGCGCAGAACCAGTACATCGATCCTGTTGACTCACGAGCGACCGTCGCAACGCTCGCGGAGGTGTGGCTGCAGGATCAAGCCGCGGTGTTGAAGCCATCGTCGCTGCATCCGCTCGAGTCGGCGTGGAGAGTGCACGTCGCGCCGCGGTGGGGAAGGGTGCCGATCGGCGCGATTCGGTACAGCGACGTACGCGCCTGGGTGACCGAGCTCTCCAGCCACCGGGGCGCCACGACCGTGATTCGTGCCTACGGCATCCTGGCTTCAGTCCTCGACACCGCTGTGCGCGACCGTCGCATCCACGAGAATCCAGCGCGCGGCATCAAGCTCCCGCGCAAGCGGCCAAAGCGACGCGTCTACCTCACGCATGCGCAGGTCGATCAGCTTGCGGCTGAGGCCACCTATCCCGAGGTCGTCTATTTCCTCGCATACACGGGCCTGCGCTGGGGTGAAGCCACTGCACTCCGCATCACCGACGTCGATTTCTACCGCCGTCGCGTGCACGTGCAGGAGAACGCCGTCATGGTCAACGGTACGGTTCACACGGGAACACCGAAGACACACGTGACGCGCTCTGTTCCCTACCCCGACTTCCTCGGCGGGTCACTGCAGCTGCGCGCGCGCGACAAGGCCCCCAGTCAGCTCCTGTTCGGCGACGGCATCAATCACCTGCGGCTGCCGAACTCGCAAGACGGCTGGTTCGCCAAGGCGGTCAGGCGCACCCGAGCGAAGGACGCGAGTTTCCCGGTTGTGACTCCGCACGATCTGCGGCACACCGCCGCGAGCCTCGCGATCAGCGCTGGGGCGAACGTCAAGGCTGTGCAGCGGATGCTCGGCCATGCCTCAGCCGCGATGACACTCGATACCTATGCGGACCTCTTCGACGATGACCTCGACTACGTCGCGGACGCGCTCAGTCGCGCGCGCCAGGGCGCACCAGTCATCGTGATCCGTGAGCAGGATCGCAGCGCCCTGGGCGCCCGTTGATCACTCATCGCATGAGACGGCGCCCGTCCGTGTGTCTCACGTGTCGTCGACATCCCGACATTGAAGCCTCACCGCTGTCCTGATGTAGACGCTGTCACTGATCCCCGATGCGTCGGCTCATGGCCGTAGCGTGAGTCGACTTGACCGGCATCTTGTCAGAATCTTGTCAAGCAGCTTCCGCCACGAATGCGAAAGCCCCGCGATCCCAGTGTTTCCAAGGGTTCGCGGGGCTTCGACGATGGCGGTGACGGTGGGATTTGAACCCACGGTAGGGGGTTACCCTACACAACTTTTCGAGAGTTGCACCTTCGGCCGCTCGGACACGTCACCGCCGACGAGTTTACGGGAGGTTCACGAGCGGTCCAAATCGGGCGGGCCTTACGCCGCTGGGCATCCGCTGACAGGATGACGCCATGGCCGTCATCGAGAACCCGAAGATCACCGTCGTCGGAGCCGGAGCCGTCGGGGCCGCCACCGCGTACGCGTCGCTCATCCGAGGCGCCGCGCGTCACGTCGCCCTCTACGACATCAACGCCGCGAAGGTCGAAGCCGAGACGCTCGATCTCGCGCACGGGTCCCTCTTCACCGGGTCCAGCGACATCGCAGGATCCGCGGACATCGGCGTCACGGAGGGATCGCACGTCGTCATCGTCACCGCCGGGGCCGCGCAGCAGCCGGGTCAGACACGGCTGGAACTCGTCGGGACGAATGCGCGGATCTTCGCCACGATGATCCCGCAGCTCGTAGAGGCCTCCCCCAAGGCCGTGTTCGTCATCGTGTCGAACCCGTGCGACGTGCTGACGATGCTCGCGCAGGAGCAGACGGGCCTGCCGCCCGAGCGGATCTTCGCGTCGGGCACGGTGCTGGACACCTCCCGGCTGCGCTGGCGCCTTGCGGAGCGCGCGGGCGTCTCGGCGAGCTCGGTCCACGCGCACATCGTCGGCGAGCACGGCGACAGCCAGTTCCCGCTGTGGTCGAGCGCCACCGTCGGCCCCGTGCCGTTGCTGGACTGGCACCCCGACGCGGGCGAGCCGTTCACGCGCGAGGAGCTCGACCGGCTCGCGCACGACGTCGCGCACGCGGCGTACAAGGTGATCGAGGGCAAGGGCGCCACCAACTACGCCATCGGGCTCTCGGCCACGCGCATCGCGGAGGCCGTGCTGCGCGACGAGCACGCGGTGCTGCCGGTCTCGACCGTGCTGACGGACTACCACGGGCTGTCGGGAGTCGCCCTGTCGGTGCCGTCGGTGGTCGGCGCGATGGGCGCCTTCCCGATCCACGAGACGAGGTTCTCCGAATCCGAGCTCGGCCTGCTGCACGCCTCGGCCGAGACGATCAAGGCGACCACCGACCTCGTGCGAGAGGGCTGACCCGCGTTTACGGACGCCCGGGGCGCGGTTCGAAGGAATGTCCGAAGCTCCGCCTACGCTGGATCCATGGCCAGCAAGCGAACCGCGACCGCCGCGTACAAGTGCACCGAGTGCGGCTGGACCGCGGCCAAGTGGGTGGGCCGCTGCGCCGAGTGCCAGCAGTGGGGGACGGTCGTGGAAGCGGCCGAGCAGACGGGCATCGCGCGCCGGCTCGACCCGATGATCCCCACCTCGGCGGCGCGCCCCATCACCCAGGTCGATGCGACCGACGCCCCGCGACGCCCGAGCGGCGTCGGCGAATTCGACCGCGTGCTCGGCGGCGGCATCGTGCCGGGCGCGGCGATCCTGCTGTCCGGCGAGCCCGGAGTCGGCAAGTCGACGCTGCTGCTGGAGGTCGCCGCTCGGGCGGCCGCCGAGGGCCGGCGCGTGCTGTACATCAGCGCCGAGGAGTCCCCCGCGCAGGTCCGGATGCGGGCCGAACGCACCGACGCGCTGCACGACGAGCTGTACCTCGCGAGCGAGACGGATCTCGCGACCGTGCTCGGGCAGATCGATGCGGTCCAGCCGCAGCTCGTGATCGTCGACTCGGTGCAGACCGTCTCCTCCTCGCTCTCGGACGGCGCGGCGGGCATGCCGGGGCAGGTGCGCGAGGTCGCCTCCACGCTGATCCGGGTCGCGAAGGATCGCGGACTGCCGATCATCCTGGTCGGCCACGTCACGAAGGACGGCCAGATCGCCGGACCCCGCCTGCTCGAGCACCTCGTCGACGTCGTGTGCCAGTTCGAGGGCGACCGGCAGACCGCGCTGCGCTTCGTGCGCGCGCTGAAGAACCGCTTCGGGCCGACGGACGAGGTGGGCTGCTTCGAGATGACCGGCGACGGGATCCGGGAGGTCCCGGATCCGAGCGGCCTGTTCCTCTCGCACGGCTCCCCCGAGCCGGGCACGTGCGTCGCGATCGCGCTCGAGGGCCGGCGCGCCATGCCCGTCGAGGTGCAGGCGCTGACGATCCCGACGAGCGCACCCAACCCGCGACGCGTCGTGCACGGCGTCGACTCGTCCCGCGTCGCGATGGTGCTCGCGGTGCTCGAGCGCCGCGCCGGCGTCAAGACCAGCGACCTCGACGTGTACGTCTCGACCGTGGGCGGCGTGCGCTTCACCGAGCCCGCGGCCGACCTCGCGATCGCCGTCGCGGTGGCCGGCTCGGTGCTGCACTGGGCGACACCGCGCCAGGTCGCCGCGGTCGGCGAGCTCAGCCTGGCGGGCGAGGTGCGCCCGGTGTCGGCGGCATCGCAGCGCCGCAGCGAGGCGGCTCGGCTCGGCTACGACCGCGTGATCGACGACCGCTCCGGCAAGCTGCGCGCGGCGCTCGAGGACGTGCGCGCGCAGGGGAAGCTGCACCTGCTCGAGGACGTGCCGCAGTTCTGAGCGGCCCCCTCGACGCGGCTGCGCTCCGCCCGATGACCGGTGGCCGCGCTACGCCCCGAGGTCCAGCGCCGCCAGGAGGTCGGCGGGGGACGCCTGCATCGGATGCGGGCCGGCGATGTCCAGGAACACCGTCGTGATCGTGTCGCGGTGCTTCGCGAGGAACGAGCGCAGCCACGCGGCGGAGTAGAGGCCGATGCCCGGCGGCAGGTTCTCGGGCTTGTTCGTCGCGTCGCTGAACAGCAGCAGCGCGACGTCCCCGGACTGCGGATCGCGGTAGGTCCAGACCTCGCCGCCGTCGAGCGGATCGTCGCGCCTGCCGGGCTTCAGCAGGGGCACGACGGTGTTGCCGTTGCGCAGCGCGAGGGCCACGGCGGCCATGTCCTGGCGCTCCAGCGCCTGCGCCAGCGCCTCGGAGCGGAACTCGACGTCGGGGGCCTTCTTCGCGCGCTTCCTGGACACCATCCGTTCAGCCTACGGCTACGCACATCTAAAGATCCGGCCAGGAAGGATCAAGCATTCTGTCAGGTTCAGAAAACGACCGTTGATACTCTTGTCATGCCCGTTCGGGTGCGGCATCGGTGGGGACTGGTGGATCACCGCACTCTCGAAGCAGGTTGGTGCTCGGCACCCTGGGGACCTGCGCGGGACGACGTGAAAGGCCCGGAGCGACGCTCCGGGCCTTCTCCGTATCCGGCCTCACGCGTCGAGCTTCTCCGGCACGAGCGTGATGCCGCCGAGCAGACTGGCCGACTCGGCGAGCTCCTCGAGCCACTGCGGATTGAGCTCGGGCCGCTCCGACTCCCCGAAGGTGAAGCGCAGCGGAATGGCCGCGTTCAGCCAGACCGTGCTGCGTCCGCTGCCGTCCTCATGCTGCAGCGACAGCGTGAACGCCTCGCCGCGGCGCAGCTTGGCGATGATGACGGCCTTCAGATGCGCGAGAGCTCGATCGTTGATCTCGATCGGCGTGCCCTGGGAACCGTAGTAGAGCGTGCCCATGCCTCCACGGTAGGAGCCTCGGGATCGGAATTCCAATATGCGTTCCGCGCATGCCGCGCCGGATCAGCGCAGGAAGAACTGGGCGGTGGTCTTCGCCTTCACGTCGCCCACCTCGACGCTCAGGTGGTACGCCGCCCCGCCGCGGCGGGCGCGGGGCCGGTTCTCGTCGCCGCACGTGCCGGGATCCGATCGCGTCTGATCCCACGTCAGCGGCTCGGCGCTCTCCACGGTCTGTCCCGCCGTCAGCGTGACGACCATGTCGCTCGGCTCCTTCTGGCAGTCGGTCGAGCGCCACCAGGTGTCCTTGCCGCTCGTGATCACGAAGCGCTGCTTGGACGTCCCGACGTCGAGCGTGCAGTCCACGGATCCGGTGTTCGTCAGCGTGATCCCGACGGTCACGGGCTTCGTCTCGAACGTCTCGCCGTGCACCACCGGCACCAGGTCGATCACCTCCGGGTCGCAGGGCTGCGGCCGCGGCGGGTCGGTGGAGGTCGGGGTGGGACTCGGCGAGGGAGACGCGCTGGGCGTCGGCGCGGCCGTCGCGGGCGCGGACGCGGAGGGCGACGGCGCGGGCTGGGCCAGGACGTCCGCCAGCCCGCGCCACGGCTGAGCGATCACGAGCCAGACGATGCCGGCGACCACCAGCAGCGCGAGCAGGAGCACGGCGATCCGCCGCCGCCGGTACACGGCGGGCGAGTGTCGACGACGCGGCCCGGATCCCACGGATCCAGCGTAAGCGGGGCCGCCTGAGCGTCCCCGCGGCACGCGCCGGAAGGCTAGAGGAGCTTCAGCATGCGCGTGTTGCCCAGCGTGTTGGGCTTCACGTGCGCGAGGTCGAGGAACTCGGCGATGCCCTCGTCACGGCTGCGCACGAGCTGCGAGTAGACATCCGGATCCACGACCTGCTCGCCGATCGGTGCGAAGCCGCGCCGCGTGAAGAAGTCGACCTCGAACGTGAGGCAGAACAGACGGCTGAGCCCCAGCTCGCGCGCCCGCCGCTCGAGCCCTTCGACGATCGCGCGCCCCACGCCGCGGTGCAGCCAGTCGCGGTCGACCAGCAGAGTGCGGACCTCGCCGAGGTCCTCCCACATCACATGCAGTGCGCCGGCGCCGATGATCCGCCCGTCGACCTCGGCGACGAGGAACTCCTGCGTCGCCTCGTAGAGCACCACGAGGTCCTTGCCGAGCAGGATGCGCTCCTGCACGAACGGCTCCAGCATCCGGTGGATCTGGACCATGTCGGCCGCGCGCGCGGCGCGCACCGTGAACGCCTGGGCAGTCGCGGTCTCGGTCATGTCCTCCAGCCTATGGGCGGCTTCCTGGGTCTGCCCGCAACGACGGAGGGGGCGGTGCCCACAGGCACCGCCCCCTCCGAGACAGGATCCGTCAGTTGCCGCCGGCGGCGAGATCCGGCGTGGCCGAGATGCCGCCGCGGGTGCTCACGCCCACCGCGACCTTCTCGCCGCGCGGGGCGTTCTCGAACACGAACCGGCCGCCCTCGACGTCCACCTGGATGTGGTGACCCGACTCGAGCTGACCCTGCAGGATCCGCTCGGACAGCTGGTCCTCGATCTCGTGCTGCATGGCGCGGCGCAGCGGGCGCGCGCCCAGCGCGGGATCGAAGCCGATCTCGATCAGGCGCTCCTTGGCGGCCTGCGACAGCTCGATCGTCATGTCGCGGTCGAGCAGGCGGTCGTTCAGGCGCTTCGTGAACAGGTCCACGATCTGCACCAGCTCGGGCTTGGACAGCTGCGGGAACACGATGATGTCGTCCACGCGGTTCAGGAACTCGGGCTTGAAGTGGCGCTTCAGCTCCTCGTCGACCTTGCCCTTCATCCGCTCGTACGTCGTGGTCGTGTCTCCCTCGACCTGGAAGCCGACGGGTCCACCGGCGATCGCCGACGAGCCGAGGTTCGTCGTCATGATGATCACGGTGTTCTTGAAGTCGACCACGCGGCCCTGGCCGTCGGTCAGGCGGCCCTCCTCGAGGATCTGCAGCAGCGAGTTGAAGATGTCCGGGTGCGCCTTCTCGATCTCGTCGAACAGCACGACCGAGAAGGGCTTGCGGCGCACCTTCTCGGTGAGCTGACCGCCCTCCTCGAAGCCGACGAATCCGGGAGGGGCGCCGAACAGGCGCGAGACCGTGTGCTTCTCGCCGAACTCCGACATGTCGAGCGAGATCAGCGCGCCCTCGTCGTCGAACAGGAACTCCGCGAGCGCCTTGGCGAGCTCGGTCTTTCCGACGCCCGTGGGGCCGGCGAAGATGAACGAGCCCGAGGGACGCTTCGGGTCCTTGAGGCCGGCGCGCTGGCGGCGGATCGTCTTCGACAGGGCGGCGATCGCCTCCTCCTGGCCGATGACGCGCTGGTGCAGCGCCTTCTCCATGAAGACCAGACGGCTGGTCTCCTCCTCCGTGAGCTTGAACACCGGGATGCCCGTGGCCTGGGCCAGCACCTCGGCGATCAGGCCCTCGTCCACCGTCGCGGCCGTCGAGACGTCGCCCGAGCGCCACTGCTTCTCGAGACGCAGGCGCTCGGCGAGCAGCGACTTCTCCTCGTCGCGCAGCGAGGCGGCCTTCTCGAAGTCCTGCTCCTCGCTGGCCTGCTCCTTGGCCTCGCGGACCTTGGCGATCTTGTCGTCGAACTCGCGCAGCTCCGGCGGCGACGACAGGATCGACAGCCGCAGGCGGGCGCCGGCCTCGTCGAGCAGGTCGATGGCCTTGTCCGGCAGGAAGCGGTCGCTGACGTAGCGGTCGGAGAGGTTCGCGGCGGCGACGATGGCGCCGTCCGTGATCTGCACCTTGTGGTGCGCCTCGTACCGGTCGCGCAGGCCCTTCAGGATGTTGATGGCGTGCGGCAGCGACGGCTCCGCGACGTTCACCGACTGGAAGCGGCGCACGAGCGCCGCGTCCTTCTCGAAGTGCTTGCGGTACTCGTCCAGCGTGGTGGCGCCGATCGTCTGCAGCTCGCCGCGGGCGAGCATGGGCTTCAGGATCGACGCGGCGTCGATCGCGCCCTCGGCGGCACCCGCGCCGACGAGCGTGTGGATCTCGTCGATGAAGATGATGATGTCGCCGCGCGTGCGGATCTCCTTGGTCACCTTCTTGAGGCGCTCCTCGAAATCGCCCCGGTAGCGGGATCCGGCGATCAGCGACCCGAGATCCAGCGAGTAGAGCTGCTTGTCCTTGAGCGTCTCGGGCACATCGCCCTTGACGATCGCCTGGGCGAGGCCCTCGATGACGGCGGTCTTGCCGACGCCGGGCTCGCCGATCAGCACCGGGTTGTTCTTGGTGCGGCGCGAGAGGATCTGCATGACCCGCTCGATCTCCTTCTCGCGCCCGATGACCGGGTCGAGCTTGTTGTCGCGCGCGGCCTGCGTGAGGTTGCGGCCGAACTGGTCCAGCACCTGCGACCCGCCCTTGGCGCTGTCGCTCTCCTGCTGCGCGCCGGCGTTGACGCCCACGGGCTCCTTGCCCTGGTAGCCCGACAGCAGCTGGATGACCTGCTGGCGCACCTTGTTCAGGTCGGCGCCGAGCTTGACCAGCACCTGGGCGGCGACGCCCTCGCCCTCGCGGATCAGGCCGAGCAGGATGTGCTCGGTGCCGATGTAGTTGTGGCCGAGCTGCAGCGCCTCGCGCAGGGACAGCTCGAGCACCTTCTTGGCGCGCGGCGTGAAGGGGATGTGGCCGGTCGGCTGCTGCTGGCCCTGGCCGATGATGTCCTGCACCTGCTCGCGGACGGCGTCCAGCGAGATGCCGAGCGACTCGAGCGCCTTCGCGGCGACGCCCTCGCCCTCGTGGATCAGCCCGAGCAGGATGTGCTCGGTGCCGATGTAATTGTGGTTGAGCATCTTCGCCTCTTCCTGGGCGAGGACGACCACACGACGGGCACGGTCGGTGAATCTCTCGAACATCTCACTCCTCCTAGGCGAGGCCGGCGACGTCGACCCACACCTGGGCCGCGCCGTGATTCCACGGTAGCCAGCGCGAGCGGCCCGCGGACCGCTGTTCGCCGTGGGCATAGCGCGGAGGCGCCGCGCGACCCGCCCTTCGGGAGCCGCGGTCACTCGCGCGTGATGGCACCGCGGGTGTCGAGGGCGAGCTCCTCGGCGTCGATCGCCGTGAGGAGCTCGCGCATGACCTCCTCGCCGAGGTTGCCGCGGTCGCGCTCCTCAATGAGGGTCGCGCGGCGCACCTCGAGCCAGCCGCGCCGCAGCTCGACCATGTCCTCGTACCCCGGGCCCGACCCGGCCGCGTCGTCGAGCACCTGGCCCGCGTTGTCGGCGCCGCGCTCGACCCGCAGCAGCGCCTTCGCCATCCGGTCGAACACCTCGGCGCCGCCGGGGCCGTAGCGTTCCTTCCACTCGCTGCGCTTGGCCCGCAGGTACGCCTTGCCGATCTCCTGGTTGCGCTGCCGCATGGCGTCGACCTGCCGGACGTCCTGGCGGCGCTCGTCGTCGGATCCCACCCCGAGCCGCTTGATGAGCGGCGCGAGCGTCAGGCCCTGCAGCAGCAGCGTGCCGACCGTCACGACGAACGCGACCACGATCAGCTTCTGCACGTGCGACTCCGGCATCGCGTCGCCGGTCAGGTCGGGGAGCGCGGCCGCCATCGCCAGCGTGACGACGCCCCGCATGCCGGCCCACGACAGCACGGCGCGCTCCTGCACGCTGAGGGCGGGCTCGAGGGCACGCTGCCGCAGGTTGCGCTCGTTGACCTCGATGCCGCGCCGCTGCAGCTCCTCCCGCCTCTTGCGCATCATCCGCGCGCCCGGATGATCCGGGTTGCGCCGGTACTCCTCGAGCGAGTGCTTCCAGCGCAGGAGCTTCACCCCCTGCCAGAAGCGGCCCCACGCGTAGCTGCCGTAGACGAAGAGCGGCCGGATCAGCAGCACCACGGCGAACACCGAGACCGACAGCGCGATCGTGACGCCCGCCTTCTCGGTGCCGAGCTCGCGCAGCACGCGCGGGAACTGCAGCCCGATGTACGCGAACACGAAGCTCTCGAGCAGGAAGTCGACCGACAGCCACAGCGGCCGGTCCTGCTGGCGCGTGGTGTAGTTCGTGCGCGGGGCGTTGAAGCCGACGTACAGGCCCATCGCGACGACCGCTAGCACGCCCGATCCGCCGATGTGCTCGGCGATCGCGTACGCGCCGAACGGAACGAGCAGCCCGGCGGTGCCGACGACGACCGGATCGTCGAGCCGCACGCGCAGCTGATGCAGCACGAGCCCGAACACCAGGCCCACGAGCACGCCCATCACGACCGCGACGATGAACGACCAGATGCCGTCCCAGATCGTGATGGTCGTCGCGCCGGCGACGATCGCGGCGAACACCCGCACGAGCGTCAGCGACGTCGCGTCGTTGATCAGGCTCTCCCCCGACAGCACGCTCATCAGGCGGCGTGGCAGGCCGAGCTTGCGGCCGATCGCCGCGGCCGAGACGGCATCGGGCGGTCCCACGATCGCGCCCAGCAGCAGGCCGCCCGCGAGCGTGAGCTCGGGCATGATCCACCACGCGACGAGCCCGACCGCCACGGCCGTGAACAGCACGAGGCCGACCCCGAGCCGTCGGATGTGCGGCATGCTGCGCTGGAAGCCGACGAACGACACCTCGAGCGCCGCCGAGTACAGCAGCGGCGGCAGGGTCAGGTTCAGCAGCAGGTGTCCGTCGATGTCGAGCGTCGGGATCGCCGGGATCAGCGACAGCAGAATCGCGGTCACCGTGATCACGAGTGGCGCGGGCCATCCTCGCCACCGCGCGAACGCTCCTACCGCGAGGGCGCCGACGAGCACGTAGAAGACCTCGGGATCCATGGGATCAGGCTATTTCCTTCACGAGCGTCACTCGCGCTCAGGACCGCAGGCGGCGCCCTCCCGGGAAGGGCTGTCGCTCGGCTCCGGCGCGCCGGCGGCGGCGCAGGTCGAGCAGGGCGAACAGCACCGCCAGGATGAGGAAGCCGCCGATCGCGAGCGCCGCCGTTCCGAACGCCTCCCGGTGCGCGCCGTGCGCGAGTGTCGCCTGGAACAGCGAGAGCGCCACGGCCGAACCGATCGCGGTGCCGATGCGCTGTGCGAGCTGCCCTACCGATCCGGCGACGCCGCCGTGGTCCAGGGGGACGTCGATCAGCATGACGCTCTGGTTCGCCGCGACCGTGAACCCGCCGCCGACGCCCGCGAGCGTCAGCAGCGCGACGAAACCCGGCGTGATCCAGGGTCGTGGCGCGGTCAGCGCAAGCAGTGCGAGGAGCAGCACCGCGCCCAGCAGGATCACGCAGCCGCAGACCACGAGGACGCGCGCACGGGAGGGGAAGCGCCCGCCGATCGCGGAGGCGAGCGCGCTCGTCACCGCGAAGCCGACGGTCACCAGGCCCGCCTGCAGCGGCGTGAGCCCGGTGCCCTGCAGGAACAGCGCGGTGACGAGGAACAGCGGCGGTCCGGCCGCGAAATACGCCAGACTCACGAGCACGGAGTGGCGGAACGACGGGAAGCCGAACAGCGCCAACGGCACGAGAGGCGTGCGCCCAGACCGCTCGTACCGCCGCTCCCAGGCGACGAGGCCCGCGACCGCCACCGCGCTCACGACGAGCAGCAGCCAGCGCACGGGAGGGTCATCCGCAGATCCGGTCGTGAACAGGAACGGCCACATCAGCGCGAGTGCCGCGACGCCGCACAGCAGCAGGCCGACCGGGTCCAATCCGCCACGCACGCGTTCCGCCTCGCGCCGGGGCACCAGGACCAGCACCCCGACGAGGGCGGCGAGGGCGAGCGGCACGTTCAGCCAGAACACCCACCGCCATCCGTCGACAGGGCCGCCGAGCGCGATCGCGAGGCCGCCGAGCGTCGGGCCGAGCGACACCGAGGTGCCGATCAGCGCGCCGAACCATCCGAACGCCCGGGCCCGCGCGGCGCCGGAGTACAGCGACTGGATCAGCCCGATGACCTGGGGCATCTGGATGCCCGCGGCGACGCCCTGCACGAGCCGGGCGACGAGCAGCACGGTGGCGTCGGGAGCGGCGCCGGAGACCGCGCTCGCGATCGCCGACAGGATCAGGCCGACGATGAACAGCGGGCGACGGCCGCGCTGATCGCCCAGCCGGCCCGCGGGCACGAGCGCGAGGCCGAAGGTCAGCACGTACCCCGCGACGACGAGCTGCAGCGCGGCCGGCGCCGGGCCGAGCGCGGTCTCGATCGCGGGCAGCGCCACGTTGACCTTGCTCAGGTCGACGATCGTGAGCGCCGCGACGACCACCGCGACGGCGTATGCGCCGCGGCGGCGGGCGCCCTCCAGCGGTTCGGCCATGGCGCCACGAAAGCACGTCCCCGCACGTCGTCCGACGCCGTGCGCGGGAGTCTGCGCTTTCCGGATAGAGATCGCCGTCAGCCGGATCGATCCGCATCCCGCCCCGAGCACAGACTCGCAGTGTGCCCGGTCGACGCGTCGGCCCGGCACCTGCCACGGACCACGACGACAAAGGGGCGCACCATGAAGATCGGCTACCTCTCGCTCGGCGAGAACCGCTTCCCCGGCGTGAAGCGCGACGACACGCAGTACTACCTCGACTACCTCGCCCTCGCCGAGGTCGTCGACCAGCTGGGGTACCACTCGTTCTGGACAGGCGAGCACCACTTCGCCCACGTCGCGGCGGTGTCCTCGCCCCTCGTGCTGCTGTCGGCGATCGCCGCCCGCACGAAGGACATCCGCCTCGCGACCGCCGTGAACGTGCTGTCGTTCCACCACCCGATCCGCTACGCGGAGGACCATGCGACGCTCGACGTGATCAGCGGCGGCCGCGCGCAGGCCGGCATCGGCGTGGGCTACGCGCAGGGCGAGTTCGAGGCGTTCGGTCGCACGCTCGACGGCGCCCGTGAGCTGACGCACGAGGTCGCGGCGATCGCCGCCGACGCACTGAACACCGGCCGTTTCGGCGGCGTGCAAGGCAGCCATTACAAGCCCACCGACCGGCCCCTCGTGCCGGCGCCGGTGCAGAACCCGTTCCCGATCTACGCGGCGCTGTCCGGCAACTGGTCGACCGTGCAGTGGGCCGCCGAGAACGGCTTCAACCTGATCACGAGCTCGCAGTCGCCGGCCGCGACGGGCAACTCCCTCGCCGAGACCATCGAGTTCTTCCAGCGCACGCGCCAGGAGCACGGCTACGGGCCCGGGCAGGTCGCCGTGCCGTTCTTCACGCTCGTCAGCCGCGACGAGGACAAGATCGCCCGAGAGTTCGACCTGATGGTCGACTACTGGAAGCACCTCGCGAACGACCTCGGCGACGCGTTTCCGCGCGACCTCGACTACTGGATGCGCCTCAAGGACCAGTTCGCCAGGCTCACGGTCGAGGACCTCCACAACCGCCAGACCGCGTTCGGCACCCCCGAGAAGCTCGTCGAGCTGTTCCTGAAGGTCGCCGAGACCGGCACCGACGAGGTGCTGATCGAGCCGTTCTACGGCCCGCAGGAGCTCGAGGAGTCGCTGCGCAACGCACGCATGTTCCGCGAGGAGGTCATGCCGGCCGTCGACGAGCGCTTCGGCGGTCCGAAGTACGGCTGGGACGGCGAGAAGATCGCGCTCGTCTCGCCTGCGGCCAACGTGCTGACCCCCGCCGCCGTCTGATCCGATCCGCCCCACCGATCCCGAGCAAGAGGAGCATCATGTCCACCATCACCGCCCCCGTCACCCCGCGAGAGCGCGCCTACTCGGGCCTGCCGAACGAGGACTTCTTCGGCTACTGTCGCGCGATCAAGGTCGACGACAAGCGCGTCATCGTCTCGGGCTGCACGGCGCTCGCCGGCCCCGACGGCGTCGCCCCCGAGCACAAGGGCGACATGTACGCCCAGTGCGTCGAGGCGTTCACGCGCATGAAGGCCGTGCTCGAGAAGTTCGACCTGGGCTTCGAGCACGTCGTGCGCACGAACTGCTACCTGACCGACGCGTCGCAGCTGGGCGACGTGATCAAGGCCCACGGTGAGGTCTTCGGCCAGATCAAGCCGTCGAACAACACCGTGGGCGTCTCGTTCCTCTTCCACCCCGACTGCCTCATCGAAATCGACGCCGAGGCCTACATCTGAAAGGCGGCCACCACATGACCACCCTCACCCCCGACACCGCAGCGCTCGTCGGCACCTGGACGATCGACCCCGCGCACACCCGCGTGGGCTTCTCGGCCCGCCACGCCATGGTCACGACCGTGCGCGGAGCGTTCGCCGACTTCGACGGCACGATCGATGTGCGCGGCGAGGCCGACGCGTCGATCGAGGTGCGTATCCGCACCGCCAGCGTCACGACCGGGCAGGATGGCCGCGACACCCACCTGCGCTCGGCCGACTTCTTCGACGCCGAGGCGTTCCCCGAGATCGTGTTCCGCAGCACCGCGATCGAGGTCGAGAGCGACGACGAGTTCACGCTCGTCGGCGACCTGACCATCAAGGACGTCACGCGCGAGGTGCGGATCGCCGTCGAGACGAGCGGCGTGCAGACCGACCACCGCGGATCCGTCCGCGCCGGCTTCGAGGGGACCCTGTCGATCTCGCGTGCCGACTTCGGTCTGACCTGGAACGTCGCGCTCGACGCGGGCGGCTGGCTGGTGTCGGACAAGATCAAGATCGAGCTGGACGTCTCGGCTGTCAAGGACGCCTGACCTCCGAGAGACGATGCCCGTCCCGACCTCGGTCGGGGCGGGCATCTCGCCATGCGGGGTCGCGCGTCAGCGCGTCGTCAGCGCCTCAGGCGACGAAGCCGAAGGCGATGGATCCGCGCAGGGTCTGCGAGGGCGTCTCGCCGAAGCGCGCGCGGTAGGCGGCGGCGAAACGGCCCAGGTGCTGCATGCCCCAGCGCGACGCGACCTCGCCGACCGAGGCCTCGCTCGGCGACGAGCGCTCGAGCTCGCGGTGGATCGCGTCGAGCCGGCAGTTGCGCACGTACTCGAGAGGCGTCGCGCCGAACTCGCGGCGGAAGCCCTCCTGCAGCGAGCGCACGCTGACGTGCGTCGCCGCGGCGACGTCGACGACCGTGATCTGGTCGCCCAGGTGGTGGTTGATGAAGTCGGCGGCGCGGGCCATCGTCTTCGACGCCGACGGGCGCAGCCCGCGCACCTCCGCGTTCGCGAGCAGCAGGCCGTCCAGCAGCAGGCGCTCGAAGTAATGGCCGCCGACCTCGCGCGAGACCAGGCCTTCGGCCGCGTCGAGGTCGGCGAGGCACGCATCCACGAGGTCGGCCCACGTGCGACCCGGCCCCTCGCTGATCGTGAACCGCCGCTGCGAGAACATCGTCGGAGCGCCGGAGCCGAACAACGCCGACTCGCGCTCGGTCATCAGCGCGAGCGGGATCTTCACGAGCAGCCGCCGGCAGTCCGGCGAGTAGATCATCATCGAGTCGTCGCCGCCGACCAGCGAGACGACCGCCTCACCGGGACCGCACTCGGCGACCGACCGCGATCCGCGCAGCTCGAGCGAGCCTCGCAGCGGCACCTGCACGAGATAGAACGACTCCTGCACGTGCTGCGGCAGCACCGTCACGCCCGCCACGTAGTCGATGTAGTGCAGGCTCAGGCGACCGACGGCGGCGCGGTTGTGCGTGAGCGCGATGTCACCCGACACGTCGACCAGCCGGTGGTTGCTGAGAGCGCGGGACACGACGCGCTCCGCGTCGCCGAGCACGGAGGTGGCTGCGACGCGGTGCGCTTCCAGGACCGGCCGGTCCTGGAGCGGCGTGAGGGTCGCGACACCGGTCATGACTAAAGGGAACACCCTCGGGATTTCGCCTGTGTGACACGGGGGGACGCGCCACGTAAAGGTCGGCTGGGAAGGCGAGAGCCCGCGGGCGCGCGCGACCGGTCGCGCGCGCCCGCGGGCTCTTCCGGAACGGGTCAGGCGGCCTCGTCGAGCGCCGCCGCCGAGGACGCGAAGCCGGTGCCGGTTCCCTCGGGCAGCAGCCGGCGCAGCACCGGGTACAGCACGAGGGCGACTGCGAGCGACACGAGGAAGCCGAGTGCCCAGACGCCGCCCGCGATCATCCAGATCCCGACGCCCGCCGACACCACCAGCGAGATCACTCCGGCCCAGTTCCAGTTCTCGATGCGTCGCTTGTCGTAGGCTCCACGGCGCACGAAGTAGAAATCGGCGATCATGACGCCCACGAGGGCGAGGGTCATGCAGCCGAGGTACGCGAGCCACGCGCTGAACAGTCCGAGGATCCCGCCGGCGATCATCACGAGGGCGATCACGTTGCCGACGACCACCATGAGCGCGCGCGACGGCTTGCGTCCCGTGAGCGCGTTGACGAGGTTCACGAGCGCGAGCGACCCGCTGTAGGCGTTGACCGCCTGTGCCTTCGCCTGCGCGGCGTAGATCGTGACGAAGCCGAGCCATCCGGCGATCACCACGAAGAACGCGCCCGTGTTGCCCATCGCGAACCCGCCGGCCGCAGCCGCGGCGGCCTCGGGCGTGAGTCCCGTGTCCCGAGCCATCAGGTAGTCGACCACGGCGGGCAGGCCGCCGACGACGACCAGCGCGCCGAGCACCGTCATGAGCACGTTCTGCACCACGGGGCCCGCGGCCGCGAGGATGACGACATCCTTCCTCGTCTTCGCGAAGCGGGCGAAGTCGCTCGTGACCAGGGCGATCGTGCCGGCGGTCGCGCCACCCACGGCGATCGCGGCCTGCACCTTGTCCCACCACGTGCCGGGGACGATGCCCTCCTGCGTGAACACGGCACCCAGGTCCGCACCGCCCGCGGCGATCTGCACGACGACGAAGATCGCGACCGCGATGGTCAGCACGGTCAGCACGGTGGAGGCGCGCAGCGCGAGCTTCAGCCCGAACAGCGCCAGCGTGATCCACGCGATCGTGAGCAGGCCGTAGATCACGAGCTTCGTCGCGAGGGTGTCCTCGAGACCGAGCATCAGGATCGTGCCCTCGTACAGCAGCGCGCTCTCGAGCGCGAGGAAGCCGAGGATCATGAACGCGAACACGATCGCGCCCAGCGACGAGCCCTTCAGGCCGAAGCCGAAGAAGCGCGACGTGATCGTGCTCGAGACGCCGGTGGCCCAGCTCATCCTGCCGAGCAGGGCCGACAGCCCGAAGCCGAGGATGCCGACGAGCACGCCGGCGAGCAGGCCGAGCCAGAAGCCGGCGAGGATGACGGTGAAGCCGGCGATCGCGAAGATCACCAGCGCGGTGACGACGCCGACGATGCCGATCGACAGGTTCCAGCCGCTGCGGCGATCGGCGGCGGGCACGCTGACGAGGGCGTGATCCTCGGCCTGGAGCGCGATCTGGGCGGTGATGGGGCGGGATGACGGGACAGTGGGTTCTGTGATGGCCATGAGCGGTCCTCTCGGGTGGGGTGGCGAGTGGTGCGGGTGGTGCTCGGGATCGCCGCGGCGCCGGATCGCCGGCGCCGCGGCGGGGATCAGGCGGCGCGCAGCGCTTCGGTCGCCGCCTCGTCGACGGCCAGGTTCTCGGTGACGACGACCTTGTAGACCGCGCGAGCCTGCTCGCGCGAGACGATGCCGGCGACGACGTCGCTCAGCACGGCGGCCGTGGCGCGGGAGGCCGGGTCGCCCCAGCCGCCACCGCCGCCCGCGCTGATGACGAAGTGGTCGCCCTTGCGGATGTCGAGGAACGCGTTCGGGTGGAACGGCTTGTCCTCGCCCTCCGGGGTGCGGATGACGTGGCGGTTCGGCGCCGCGGCCCAGCCGCCCGCGCGGCCCTGCGCCGCGGTCTCGGGCAGCTCGCCCGCACCCCAGGCGACGGCGCGCAGGTCGTCGGCCAGCACCTCGAAGTCGGCGCTGATGCCGAGACCGCCGCGGTGCTCGCCCGCGCCGCCGCTGTCGGGCGTGTACTCGTACGCGTGCAGCAGGAACGGCGTCGACAGCTCGAACATCTCGGGGCACGTGGCGCGCATGCCGCCGAGCGACACGACCGATCCGAGCGTGTCGTATCCGTCGGCGGTCGGTGTGGCGCCCGACCCGCCGCGCACGATCGTGTGCATCTCGCCGAACATCCGACCCGTGAACGGGTTGAACCCGGCGGTGTTCGGGATGAACATGCGGCTCCACCCGGCGGGCACGCGGTCACCCAGCGCCTGGGCGAGCGCCCGCGTCGTCGCCTCGACGATCGCCTCGACGCCCGACGTCGTGCACAGCACGACCGGCGCCGGGGGCAGCGGGTTGGCGACCGAGCCCTCGCGCGCTATCACGGTGATCGGCGCCGAGACGCCCGAGTCGCTGTGCGGGGTGTCGGGGTCGAGGCACGTGTACATCGCGAGCGAGATCGCCGAGGCGGTGTTGCACAGCGGGCTGTTGATGTAGCCGGGGACCTGGTCATCCGAGCCGGACAGGTCGAACTCGATCTCGTCGCCGGCGATCGTCACCTTCACGTGGAAGCGCACGGGCTCGCGGGTCAGGCCGTCGTTGTCGGCGATCGACTCGCCCTCGTACACGCCGTCCGGGATGGCGCGGATCGCGTCGCGGATGTTCGCCTCGCTGGAGGCGAGCATGTCGACGATGATCTGATCCATCACGTCCCCGCCCTGCTTGCGGTCGAGGGCGACCAGCAGGCGCTCGCCGACATTGACCGCGCCGAAGCAGGCCTGCAGGTCGGCTTCGACGACCTCGGGCAGCGTGAGGTTGGTGAGGAAGAGCTTCAGCCACTCCTCGTTCAGCACGCCGCCGGCGTAGACGCGGGTCGGGCCGAAGTGCATGCCCTCGTCGCGCACCGTCTCGGCCAGCGGGTTGTAGCCGACCACGCCGCGGCCGCCGATGTCGATCATGTGCGCCTTCGACACCGTCCAGTAGCGGTGCGCGCCGTCGACGAACACGGGCTTGGCGAACGTGAGGTCGGGGCCGTGGTTGTTGCCCTGGTAGGGGTCGTTCAGCACGTAGATGTCGCCCTCGTGCAGGTCGTCGCCGAAGACCTTGATGAACTCGGCCATCGCGGTCGGCGTCGCGTCCACGAGGATCGGGATGTACGAGGTCTGGGCGATCTTGCGACCGGCGGCGTCGAAGATGACGGTGACGAAATCGCGGGCCTCCGAGAAGATCGGCGACCGCGCGGTGCGCAGCATGGTCTGGCCCATCTCGCGCGTGATGTGGTCGAGGCGGTTGCGCACGACCGAGACGCGGATCGAGTCGGGAGCGGTGGTGGGGGCATCGGCGAGGAGAGTCATGGCGGTGTTCCTTCGCGGTTCGGGGTGGGAGCGGCTCAGACGAGCTCGAGCTGGTGGCTGCCGACGAGGGCGATGGCCTCGTCGAGAGTGATGTCTGCGCGGTGCATGACGTAGTTGTCGCGGGCGTCGCATCCGAGCACGTATCCGACGGGCACGACGATGGTCGTGGTCGGCTGCTCGACGATGGCGGGCCCATGCACCTGGTTGCCGTGCGTGAGCTTCAGCCCGGCATAGATCGGCGTGGTGTGCTCGGCGCCGTCGAACCAGGCCTGGCGGGTGCCGACGAACGCCTCGGCGCTCGGCTCGGCTCCGGCATACGGGTGCTCGGCCGGGGTGGGCTTGGTGCCGACGCCGGACGCGTGGACGCGGATGTTCATGATCTCGACGCCGCTGCCGCGCACTGCGTAGCCGAACAGCAGCTCGTGGCGGTCGTGGAACGCGTTCGCGAGGCCGTCGACGGTGAGCTCGGTCGTGGGCGAGGTGGTCTCGACCTCGTTGAACTGGCCGGGGTAGCGCACATCCACGCTGACGGTGAAGCGGTGGCGGTCGGCCGCCACGTCCTCCGAGAGCAGCGTCTCGGAGGCCGCGTCGAGGAGCCCGCGGACGACGTCGTTCGCCTCGCCGACGGTGTCGGCGGTGAGCGGACGCGGGAACGACCGCACGTAGTCGTGGCGGATGTCGCTGACCGCCATGCCGGAGGCGCAGAACACGCTCGACTCGCGCGGGATGAGCACGAGAGGGGCCTCGAGCTCGCGGGCGATGGGGCCGGCGTGCAGCGGGCCGGCGCCGCCGGCCGCGACGATCGCGAACTCGCGCGGGTCGTGCCCGCGCTGCACCGTGATGGCGCGCACGGCATCGGCCATCGAGGCGTTCACGATGTCGTAGACGCCCTGCGCGGCCTGCGGCACGGTGAGGCCGAGCGGATCGGCGACGCGCTCGCGCATCGCGGTCGTCGCGGCGCCGAGGTCGAGCGGGAACCTGCCGCCCGCGAAGCCGATCGGATCCAGATAGCCCAGCAGGAGATCCGCATCCGTCGTCGTCGGGTTCTCGCCGCCGCGGCCGTAGCAGGCCGGACCCGGCTCGCTACCGGCGCTCTGCGGCCCCACCTCGAGCAGGCCGCCGCGCACCTTGGCGATGGAGCCGCCGCCGGCGCCGATCGTGTGGATGTCGAGCACGGGCAGCGCCACGCGGTAGCCGTCGATCTCCGCCTCGTTGGTCGTGATCGCCTTGCCGCCCTCGATCATCGCGACGTCGAAGCTCGTGCCGCCCATGTCGACCGTGATGAGCTGGTCGAGGCCGTGCAGGCGGGCGTGCTGCAGACCCGCCTCGGGCCCGCCGGCGGGGCCGGACAGCAGCGTGTTGACGGCGTAGCGCATCATCAGCTGCGGCGGCATCACGCCGCCGTTCGACTGCACGATGAACAGCCGGCCGCTGTAGCCGATCTGCTCGAGCCGCGCGGTGAGATCGGTGAGGTACCGGCTCAGAATCGGGCCGACGTACGCGTTGAGGGCGACGGTCGAGCCCCGCTCGTACACGCGGATCTGCGGCACGACCTCGGACGAGCGCGAGATGTAGACGTCCGGCAGCTCCTCCTCGACGATCTCGGCGACGCGCGCCTCGTGGGCGTCGTTGAGGAACGACCACATCAGGTTGATCGCGACGGCCTCGAACGCGGGCTCGGCGGCGCCGATCGCGCGGGCGGCCTCGCGCACGCCCGCCTCGTCGAGGGGCGTGAGGACGGCGCCGCTGCGATCGATCCGCTCGGTGACCTCGAAGATGTCCTGGCGCGGGATCAGCGGCGCGGGGGCGGGCTTCGTGTAGTCGTACTGGTTGCCGCTCTTCACGCCGCGGCGCATCAGCTGCACGTCCCGGAAGCCCGCGGTCGTGATCAGCGCGGTGCGGGCGCCGTTGCCGGTCAGCGTCGCGTTCGTGGTGATCGTCGTGCCGTGCATGATGTGCGTGACCCGGCCGAGGAAGTCCTCGACGCTCAGGCCCTTGGCGTTCGCGATCTCGGTGATGCCGTTGAAGAAGCCCTTCGCGGGCGCATGGGGAGTGCTCGGGGTCTTGAAGATCTCGCCGGCCCCGTTCTCGTCCACGAGGAACAGATCGGTGAACGTGCCGCCTACGTCGATGCCCAGTCGGTAATTCACGGTGGGGACTCCTTCCCCCGGAGCGGCTGTGGTGCCCGCCGATCCGGGCGCTTTCATTCGCTCGGATGGTGCTCGGTTCCACTCCGCGCCGTCGGGGAGTTGGGTGAAAAGCTATGAGCCGCCCGGCCGGTTGGGGAGCCGCACAGCGCGCCATCGATCCACTTCGCGCAGACCTGGCCGTGATCCGCGCGTTCCGGCTACCGCACCGCGCTCTCCGGCCGACACGATGGCCTGCATCCACCTGACATCCACCCGTCATCCACGAGGAGAAGCGCCGTGAAGCGGATCCTGAACATCGTCCCCGTGCCGGTGCCGGCGGAGGCTCTCGACGCGTTCGCCGGGCAGATCCCGCCCGGCGTGATGCATCCCGACTTCGTCAACGACTTCGTCGCGGCGCGCGCCGGCGCCCGGGTGATCGACAGCCCGTACGAGCAGACCCTCGCCGACGCGTTCGTGCTCGACGCCGGCGCTCGCGCGCAGGATGACGGCTACGACGCGGTGTGCGTCAACTCGATGAGCGACTCCGCGCTGCCCGCCCTGCGGTCGCGGCTGGACATCCCCGTGATGGCCCCCGCGATCGGCTCGATGCTTCTCGCGTGCATGCTCGGCAGCCGGTTCTCCGTCGTGACCATGTGGCCGCGCTGGCACGGGCTGTATACGAAGGCCGCGGCCCAGCAGGGCATCACGGGGCGGATGGCCTCGGTGCGCGACATCGGCACGCGGCCGGACGCGGCCGAGCTGCTGGCGGGCAAGGAGGAGTCGGTCTTCCCGCTGCTCGAGCGCGAGTGCCGCGCGGCGATCGACGGGGACGGCGCCGACGTGATCATCCTGGGATCGACCACGATGCACCAGTCGCACGCGTACCTGTCGTCGGTGCTCGAGGTACCCGTCATCAACCCCGGCGTCGTCGCGATCAAGCTCACCGAGCTGCTCGTGCAGTGCGGGCTGACCCACAGCCGCCGCGCGTACGCGGCTCCCGAGGATCCGCAGGACGACCTGTTCGCGCCGATCGGATGATCCGGGAATGACCGGCGGATGACCGCGGTTGGCTCACACGATGAGCAGCACCGCGATGATCCCCGCCCTGTCCGTGCTCGACCTGGTGCCGGTGCGCACCGGTCAGTCCAGCGTCCAGGCGGTGGCCGCCTCCATGGCGCTCGCGCAGCGGGCCGACGAGCTCGGATACCGGCGGTACTGGTTCGCCGAGCACCACAACATGCCCGCCGTGGCATCGACCGCGCCGCCCGTGCTGATCGCCGCCGCCGCGGCGCGCACGTCGCGCATCCGCGTTGGGTCCGGCGGCGTCATGCTGCCGAACCACGCGCCGCTCATCGTGGCCGAGCAGTTCGCGGCCCTCGAGGCCGTCGCGCCGGGGCGCGTGGATCTCGGCATCGGGCGCGCGCCGGGCAGCGATCCGGTGATCACGCAGCTGCTGCGCCGCAGCGGCGCGACCAGCGAGGTCGACCAGTTCCCGCAGCACGTCACCGACATCCTGAAGCTCGTGAGCGCCGACGGCGCGACCGTGCGCTTCACGAGCGGCGGCGAGTACGGGGTGCATGCGACGCCCGCCGCGACCGGGACGCCCGAGGTGTGGCTGCTCGGATCCAGCGATTACTCCGCGGCGCTGGCGGCGGCCTACGGCCTGCCGTACGTGTTCGCGAACCACTTCGCGGGCGAGGGGCTCGAGCGCGCCATGGAGCTGTACCGCTCGCAGTTCCAGCCGACCGAGGAGAACCCCGCGCCGCGCACCTTCATCACCGCGAACGTCGTCGCCTCGCCCACGCAGGACGAGGCAGAGGCCCGGGCGCTGCCGCAGCTGCGCCAGTTCGCCCGGCTGCGCACCAACAAGCCGATGCGGCCGCTGGAGACGGTCGACGAGGCGCTCGCGTCGGGATCCGATCCGCTCGAGCAGAGCATGATCGACCAGAACCGCGTCCGCTGGTTCGTCGGCACCGGAGCGGACGTCGCCGCGCAGCTGCGGGACTTCGCCGCGCGCCACGACGTCGACGAGGTGATGGTCTCCCCCGCCGCCGGCTCCTACGAGGGCGAGCCCCTCGACGGCTCCCCCGGTCGCGCGCAGACCCTCGAGCTGCTCGCCTCCCACCTCTCTCGCTGACAACACGTGTTGTGCACGAGAACACGCCGAATCCGCACGGAGATGGCATGTTCTCGCTGACAGCACGTGTTCTCGGCGAGGGGTGAGGGTGCCGCGCGGCGAGGAGTGAGGGTGCCGCGCGGGCGCGGCCGGGCGGGCGCGGCCGGGCGCTACGCCGCGGGGGCGATCCGGCGGCCGACGAGCACCGCGACGGCGGCCACGACCGGGTGCATGAGCATCAGGCCGACGACCGCGACCGGCGTGGTGCCGGGGATGAACGACGTGATCAGCAGGATCACGTCGGGGACCAGCGACACCAGGACGAGGACCGGGACGAGCACGCGCAGCAGCCGCGCGGGACGGCGCGCGCGACGCGCGATCAGCACCCAGCCGCCGATCCCGGCGAGGGTGCCCGCGACGGCGAACGTGAGATAGGCGACGGGCTGCAGCGGGCCGTAGGACGACGGTGCACCGGCCGCCGTCGCGGCGAGCGCGATGACGGTCGTGAGGATCGCGGACGCGACGGCGCCGGCGAGCACGAGCAGGGCGGAGGTGGCGGGCGATGCGGCCCGCGCGGTGGTGGTCATGGGGTCTCCCGAGGTCGAAGCGGATGCGGTCATCGCGACCGTAGGCCGCGCCGCGCCCGGTCCTGTCCGCCGTCGGGAGTAATCCGGCTACTTCGCCCGGAGTGCCCTCAGGCGTCGGGGGCGCCGGCGACGAGGCCGCGCAGCCAGTCGCGCGCCTCGACGAAGATCTCGTCGCTGTAGCGCTCGGGGTAGTGCACGACCGCGCGGTCCGCGCGCGGGTAGGAGCCGAGGAACACCACGTTCGGGCTGAAGCGCCGCAGGCCCATCAGGGCGTCGGCCATGCGCTCGTCCAGGATGTGCCCGTCCGCGTCGATCACGAAGCGGTACCGGCCGAGGGCGTCGCCGATCGGACGCGACTGGATGAGGCTCAGGTTGATGCCGCGCGTCGAGAACTGCTCGAGCATCTCGAGCAGCGTGCCCGCGCGATCCTCGGGCAGCTCGACGATCACGCTGGTCTTGTCGGCACCCGTCGGCGCGGGCGGGGTGGCCGGTCCGGTCACGAGCACGAAGCGCGTGACCGCGTCGGACGTGTCGCCGATGCCCTCGGCGAGCACCTCCACGTCGTGGTGCGCCGTGATTCCGGGAGGCGCGATGGCCGCGTCGGCCGGGCTGGATCCGTCGAGGATGCCCACGGCGCTGGCGACGTTGCTCGCCGCCGGCACGTGCTGGTGGGTGGGCAGGTGCGCGGTCAGCCAGCCGAGGCACTGGGCGTACGCGACGGGGTGCGCGCTGACGAGCTGCACGTCCTCGAGCCTCGTGGCGGGGGCGCCGACGAGCACGAACTCGACCGGCACGAGATACTCGCCGACGATCCGGAGGTTCGGGATCCGCGCGAGCGCGTCCTGCGCGGTCGAGACGCCGCCGTCGATCGAGTTCTCGATCGCGATCATCGCGGCGTCGCTGCGCCCATCGGCGACATCGGCGAGCGCCTCGCCGACGTTGTGCACCGGGCGCCAGATCTGGCCGCGCGCCTCGGGCACCTGCCCGAGCGCGGCCTCCGTGAAGGTGCCGGCGGGGCCCAGGTAGCTGTACGTGCGACGAGGAGCGGCATCCGACGGCATGGGCTTCAGCCTAGACCCGGCCCCGAGACGCCCCGCGTCAAGGCTCCGGGGCCGTCCTACGTCCTCACCGTGGTGACGTGGGAGACTGTCGGGCATGACGAGCCGCGCCGGACTCCCTGCCGAAGCATCCGATCTTGTCGACGTCGACGAGCTCATCAACGCCTACTACGACCGGATCCCGGACCCCACGCAGCCGACGCAGCGCGTCGCGTTCGGCACGAGCGGACACCGCGGCTCGAGCCTGAACACGAGCTTCAACGAGCAGCACATCCTCGCCACGACGCAGGCGATCGTCGACTACCGGACGGCGCAGGGCATCCGGGGTCCGCTGTTCCTCGGCCGCGACACGCACGCGCTGTCGCTGCCCGCCGAGCGCAGCGCGATCGAGGTGCTCGTCGCCAACGCGGTCGACGTGCGCATCGACGCGCGCGATTCGTGGGTGCCGACGCCGGCGCTCAGCCACGCGATCCTCGCTCACAACCGCGGTCTCGCCGCCGACGAGCCGGCCCGCGCCGACGGCATCGTCGTGACCCCGAGCCACAACCCGCCGGCCGACGGCGGCTTCAAGTACAACCCGCCGCACGGCGGCCCGGCCGACACCGACGCGACCTCGTGGATCGCGGCGCGCGCCAACGAGCTGATCGAGGGAAGCCTCGAGGGCGTGCAGCGCGTGCGCTACGCCGACCTCGACGCGGGCGCCATCGCGACCTACGACTTCCGCGACGCGTACGTGCGCGACCTGGCCTCGATCATCGACATCGACGCGATCCGCAGCGCGGGCGTCCGGATCGGCGCCGACCCGCTCGGCGGCGCCTCCGTCGAGTACTGGGCGCTGATCGCCGAGCACTACGGGCTCGACCTCACGGTCGTGAACCCCGACGTCGACCCGACGTGGAAGTTCATGACGCTCGACTGGGACGAGAAGATCCGGATGGATCCGTCGTCGCCGTCCGCGATGGCATCGCTCGTCGCGAAGCGGGCCGAGTTCGACATCCTGACCGGCAACGACGCGGACGCCGACAGGCACGGCATCGTCACGCCCGACGCCGGGCTGATGAACCCGAACCACTACCTCGCGGTCGCGGTCGACTACCTGTTCGCGCACCGGCCCGGATGGTCCGCCGACGCGGCGGTCGGCAAGACGCTCGTGTCGTCGATGATGATCGACAAGGTCACCGCCGCGCTCGGCCGGAGGCTGCTCGAGGTGCCCGTGGGCTTCAAGTGGTTCGTCCCCGGTCTGATCGACGGCTCCGTCGCGTTCGGCGGCGAGGAGTCGGCCGGCGCATCGTTCCTGCGCACGGACGGCACGGTGTGGACGACCGACAAGGACGGGATCCTGCTCTGCCTGCTGGCCGCGGAGATCCTGGCCGTCACCGGCAAGACGCCGTCGCAGCGCTACGCCGAGCTCGAGGCCGAGTACGGCGCCTCGTCCTATCAGCGCGTCGACGCCCCGGCCACACCCGAGCAGAAGGCCGCCCTCGGCAGGCTCGGTCCCGACGCCGTGACCGCCACGACGCTCGCGGGCGAGGAGATCACCGCGAAGCTGTCGCACGCGCCGGGCAACGGCGCCGCGATCGGGGGCCTGAAGGTGCAGACCGCGAGCGCCTGGTTCGCCGCGCGCCCGTCGGGCACCGAGGACGTCTACAAGCTGTACGCCGAGTCGCTGCGCGGGGACGAGCACCTGCGCCAGGTGCAGGACGAGGCCCGCGCCGTGGTCGCCGCCGCGCTGGGCGGCTGACCCGGGGCGCCGATCGAGCGCATGCGGGACGAGGGATCGGACGACGCCGCGCGCGAGGATGAGCACGCTGAGGCGGCGCTCGAACGAGCTTCGGAACTGCGCGAGGCAAGAGCCGCCCATCGGGCGGTGACGCGTCGGCACCTGCTGATGGGCACCGGGTACTTCGGCGCCCTCGGGGCTTCGCTCCTTCTCAGCGGCCCGTTCCTGCGCGAGCCCCAGGAGCGGACTGTGGACATCGCGCGCGCCGAGCCCCCACCCGTGCTGCGAGGCGACGGCTACTCGATCACCACCGAGGGCAAGGGCGTGTCGATCCTGCTCTCGGATGCCGAGGGGCGCCCGGTGCAGCGCTTCCCCGGCTACCGATTGGGGACCATCGAGGTCTGGGCGGGCACCGCCTCGATCGGGCTCTCACGCGACGGGGTGCGCGCGCTGATCGTCGACTACGACGTGCCGGGCGCCCCCGACGGGACCTCGATCCGCGGCACCTTCGCGCCGGACGGTCGCGTGCTCGACATCGTCTTCGACATCGTCGCGCCGGGCTCCGCGTCGGCGCGCAGCGGCATGCTCCGCCGCGAGCCCGTCGGCTCGGGCTGGGCTCGGGAGACCGCGGACGGCATCGCGGGGTGGACGCGCGACCCGCGAGGCGGAATTCCCTACCAGTCCGACGCACGGCTGGTGTACCGCCAGCGGATCGACGACACGACGCTCGCGATCATCACGGACACCGGATACACGCAGTGGCGCGACGGGCGCCGGCTGCACGTGCCGGGCCAGGCGGCATCCGAGGGCTCGTTCCGCGCGCATGCTCGGGTCATCGTGGGCGCGGAGGCGCGGCCCACGATGCTCGAGGCGCAGGCCGCCGAGCGGCCGCTCGCGGTCGAGCTCTCGACGGACCGGCCGTTCAATCTGTGGGAGAGCGCCGATGAGCCGCTCGTCGTCCGCGGCGCCGTCTGGAACGGAGGCGTCGCGCGGCGTCTGACACTCACCTGGACCGCCCGCGACTTCGATGGGGCGGTCCTCGCCGAGCGCACCCGGCGTGTGGATGCCGACGCGTCCAGCGTGGTCGAGGACGAGCTGCCGGTCACCCTGCCGGGTCGAGGCATCGCGTTCGTCGAGCTGACGGCATCCGCGTCCGGCGACACCGCCTACTCCCGCACGAATGTCGCGGTGCTGCCTCCGCACGAGTTCACCGACACGGCGGAGAAGTCGATGTTCGGGCTCGCAGCCGCCTACCTGCTCGGAACGGAGGAGGAGCGGAAGCTCATCAAGCGGATCGGGGTGCGACATGTCCGGCCCGCCCACTTCGACGCGAGCCAGCTGAGCACCTACGGCTTCACGCAGCACCGCGTGGTGTCGCCGGCGGATCCGGGAGCGTACGAAGGGGACTCCGCGGGGCTCGCTCGGCACGCGCGCCTCGAATTCGATACCGCGGAGAAGCTCAACGCGACGCACTACGAGTGCGCGAACGAGTGGAACATGAAGGGCGAAGGGCTCCTCAGCGGCGACGGCGCCGCGACCTACGTGAAGAAGTGGCTGCGGGCGTTCAGCCGCGAGCTGCGGCGGCGAGACAGCGACATGGGGCTGCTCCCCGTCGCGCTCGCGGGGATGGACGACGTCTACGCGCGCGCGATGTACGACGCCGGGCTCACGAAGTACACGAAGGCGTTCAACCTGCATCCGGGCCGCGGCAACGTCACCCCCGACTACGTGCCGAAATCGGGTACGTACTGGAACTTCCTCGGCTCGGTGCGCGCAGCGCGCCGGATGATGCGCGACCACGGCAACGCCGACGGCGAGCTGTGGCTGACCGAGGTGTACGCCCCGACCCGGCCGAACGCGTGGCGCGACGACACCTACCGCCACGCCGCCGAGAACGTCGTGCTGACCGCCGCCCTGGCGCTCGCCGAGGACGTCACGGCGATGCTGTGGTTCCAGCTGCACGACAACGTCAAGACCCATCCTCACGGCGCGAGTCCGGGCAACCGCGAATTCCACCATGGCCTCCTGCTGCGGGACCGCAGCCCGAAGCCGTCCCTGCTGGCGTTCGCCAACATCGCCGAGCAGCTGGACGGCGCACGCTTCGCGCGATGGCTCTCGTTCGCGGATGCGCCCGACCGGCGTGGCATGCACTTCCATACGCCGCGCGGTCCGCTGGTGATGCTGTGGAATCGTGCGGATGGCCACACCCTGAACGCGAGCCCCACGCGCGACGGCAGCTTCTTCGCTGCGCCCGAGCCCTGGGTCGACACGTGGGACACCAAGGAGAAGGTCCGCCTGCCCGCGGCCCGCGAGAACGTGGTCGAGATCGACGCGATCGGACGACGGCGGACGATCCGAGCCGAGGATTCCACCGCGACCGTCACGCTGGACGGCGCCGCACGTCTGTACTACGGACTCGACATGGAACGACTGCGGGCGAAGAGGGACTGACGAGTGGGCACAACTCCCCACGCCGCCACACCGATGCGTCACCTTCCGTTCACCTTCACGTCGCCCGGCGCTCGACCGAGGCGAGGACCGTGGACGGCATGACGATCACCTCCCCCGGACCCGACGCGGCGATCCGTCCCGAAGACGAGACGCGCCGCCGCCCGCTGCTCAACCTGCTGATGACGGGTCGCACGCACGGCAAGCGAAGCCCCGTCACGTGCCTCTACAAGTGCGACAACGCGTGCTTCCACCCGGCACCCAACCCGTCGGACAACGCGTACTTCCGTGACGTCGCCGCTGCCGCGCTGAGCCGCCGGGCCGTGCTCGCCGGCGGTGCCGCGGGGGCGAGCGCGCTCGTGCTCTCGGCCGCCGTCGGGGGCGGCGATCCGGCATCCGCCGCGATCGCGCAGGCCACGGGCCGCGGGGGCGGTCGCGCGTTCGACTTCCAGCCGATCGCGCCGGTCCCCGCCGACGTCGACGCGGTGACGGTGCCGCGCGGCTTCCGCTGGACGCCCATCATCCGCTGGGGCGATCCGCTGTTCGACCGCCGCGACGCGTTCGACCCGACGAAGCAGACCGCGAAGAAGCAGGCGCGGCAGTTCGGCTACAACAACGACTATCTCGACATCATCGTCGAGCGGAACGGCCGCGAGGCGCTGCTCGTGGCCAACCAGGAGTACACGAACCCCGGCATCATGTTCCCGCCGGCGGCGGACGAGGCGGAGCGCCTCGAGCAGCTGCGGGTGTCGAAGGCCGCGCACGGCATGGCAGTGGTGGAGCTGGAGCGCCGCCGCAAGGGCGAGCCCTGGACGTACGTGGTCGGCGGCCGCCGCAACCGCCGCATCACGGCCGACACCCCGATGGTCTTCACGGGTCCGGCGGCCGGATCCGCCCTGCTCACGACCGTGGCCGACCCGCGCGGCCGGTTCCCGGTCGGCACGTTCGGCAACTGCGCCGGGGGCACCACGCCGTGGGGCACCGTGCTGTCGGGCGAGGAGAACTTCAACGGCTACTTCCGGGCCGAGGGCGTCAGCCCCGAGCAGAAGCGCTACGGCCTGAGCTCCGCCGCGTCGAGCTACGGCTGGGAGGCCGTCGACCCGCGCTTCGATGCGCGTCAGCCCGGCTACCGGAACGAGCCGAACCGCTTCGGGTGGATCGTCGAGATCGACCCCGAGAACCCGCACGAGCCGCCAGTCAAGCACACGGCGCTCGGGCGCCTGAAGCACGAGGGCGCGAACGTGACGATCGGCCGATCCGGTCACGCCGTGGCGTACATGGGCGACGACGAGCGCTTCGACTACCTGTACAAGTTCGTGTCGCACGACCGCTACCAGCGCGGCGGCGGCCGCGGCGCCCGCGCCCACAATAAGACGCTGCTGACGCGCGGATCGCTGTACGTCGCGAAGTTCACGGGCGACTCCCCCGCCTCGGAGATCACCGGCACCGGCGCCCTGCCCTCGGACGGCAGGTTCGACGGGACGGGCGAGTGGGTGCCGCTGGCGATCGACGGCCGCAGCATGGTGCCCGGCTTCACGATCGACGAGGTGCTGGTGAACACGCGCCTCGCCGCGGACGCCGTGGGCGCCACGAAGATGGACCGCTGCGAGGACGTCGAGCCGAGCCCGAAGACGGGCCGGGTGTACGTCGCGTGCACCAACAACACCGACCGCGGCAAGGTGGGCGGCAAGGAGAGCGCGACGGAGACGAACCCGCGCAACGACAACCGCGACGGCCACGTGATCGAGATCACCGAGGCGCGCAACGACGCCACGTCGACGCGGTTCGGCTGGAGCATCCTGCTGCTGTGCGGCGACCCCGCCACGAGCCCCAGCACGTACTTCGCGGGCTTCCCGGTCAGCCAGGTGTCGCCCATCTCGTGCCCCGACAACCTCACGTTCGACTCGGACGGGAACCTGTGGATCTCGACCGACGGGCAGCCGGGCACGATCGGCTTCGACGACGGCCTGTTCCGCGTGCCGCTCGAGGGGCCGGATCGCGGCCACGTGCAGCAGTTCCTCGCGGTGCCCCGCGAGGGCGAGACATGCGGCCTCGTCGTGCACGACGAGGACGGCAGCGTCTTCGTCGCCGTGCAGCACCCCGGGGAGAACGGCACGTGGGACGCGCAGCGGTCCTATTTCCCCGACTACATCGAGCCGGGCGCGCTGCGCGGCGGCAAGTGGGGCGGACCCCGCCCGTCGGTGATCCAGGTGACGCGCGCTCGGTAGACGCGACCGCAGCCCCCTCGGGCCCCCGCCCGAGGGGCGCTCCTCCGATCAGCGGATGCGGATCTTCGCGGCCGCGGGGTGCAGCAGGAACCAGCGCCAGCCGTAGGGTTCGAGGTCCAGGGCGACCGGCGCGCTCGCATCGATCGCCTCGCCCGTGACCCGATCGGTCAGCACGGCATCGGCGGTCCCGTCGCCCGCGTCCACCGTGACCCGGATGGATGTGCCCTCCGCCGCGAAGCTGTGGAGCGCGAGCATCGCCCAGTCCTCGCCGCGGCAGACGTGCGCGAGGACCTCGCGCGGCCCGCCCGTCAGCACCTCGAGCTGCGCCCACGCCTGCTCGGGCGTCGACCGATACAGGCCGATCACCTGGCGGAGGTGGGCCAGCAGCGATCCGGAGTCCCGCAGCTGGTCGTCGACGTTCACGTTCTCGGGTCCGTACGGGCCCTTCGGCGGCTTCCGCACCCAGCGCGACGGGCGCGCGGTCGAGAACCCGCCGTCGGCCGACCACTGCATCGGCGTGCGCACTGCGAGCCGGCCCTGGACGTCCAGGTTCTCGCCCATCCCGATCTCCTCGCCGTAGAACAGGATCGGCGCCCCCGGCAGCGCGAACATCAGCGCGTACACCATGCGCGTCGCGCGCTCGTCGCCGAGCATCGGCGGCATGCGCCGGCGGATGCCGCGGCCGTAGAGGCGCATGCCCTCGTCCGGGGCGAACGCCTCGAACACCTCCTCGAGCTCCTTCGGCTCGAGCTGGTCGAGCGTCAGCTCGTCGTGGTTGCGCACGAAGTTCGCCCACTGCTGCGACGAGTCGACCTCGGGGCGCGCGCCGAGCATGTCGCCCAGCGGCCGGGCATCGCCCCGCGCGAGCGCGAGGTACAGGCGCTGCATCCCGGCGAAGTCGAACTGCAGCTGCAGGCCGTCGCGCGCCTGGCCGAACCACGACTTGCCCTGCTCGTACGGCATGTTCACCTCGCCGAGCAGGAACGCCTCGGCGCTGCGCCGGGAGAGGAAGCCGCGCACGCGCGCGAGGTGGTCCACTCCGTTGTACTGGTGCGTCTCCGATCCGTCGGCCCCGGTTCCGCCCGCGTTGGACCCGCGTGCTCCCGCGTCGCCGGTCCCGCTGTTGAACATGAACGGCACGGCGTCGATGCGGAAGCCCGAGATGCCGATCTCGAGCCACAGACCGAGGTTCTTGTCGATCTCGCGGCGCACCTCGGGCAGGGCCACGTTCAGGTCGGGCTGGTTGCTCAGGAAGTGGTGCAGGTAGTACTGCCCGGTCTTCTCGTCCCGCGTCCAGGTGGTGTCCTCGTCGCCCGGGAACACGGGCGGATCCGGCTTCTCCGGCGGCTCGTCGCGCCACACGTACCAGTCGCGCTTCGGGTCGTCCTGCGAGCGCCGGGCCTGCTGGAACCACGGGTGCCGGTCCGACGTGTGGTTCATGACGAAGTCGATGATGATCCGGATGCCGAGTCCGCGCGCCACGCGGATCAGCTCGACCATGTCGCCGAGCGTCCCGAGGCGCGGGTCGACCGAGAAGAAGTCGGTGATGTCGTAGCCGTCGTCGCGCTGCGCGGTCGGGAAGAACGGCATGAGCCACAGGCACGTGACGCCGAGGTCGGCGAGGTAGGGCAGCCGGGAGATGAGACCCGGGATGTCGCCGACCCCGTCGCCGTCGGAGTCCTGGAACGTCTCGATGTCGAGGCAGTAGAACACCGCGTGGCGCCACCACAGGTCGGCCGCGTCGATCGGGATCGGCGCGCGCCGAGCGCCCGCCAGCATCTGCTGCTGCGAGATCCGGTACCGGGTCACGACGCGCTCCTCAGCTCGGGCAGGACGCGTTCGCCGAACGTGTCGATGAACGCCTCCTGGTCCGCGGGCGCCGCGCCGACCTGATGGAGCATGACGGCGTCGAACCCGACGTCCGCGAGCTCCGCGATCCGGTCGCGGTGCACGGACGGATCCGCCGAGACGATGATCCCGGCCCGCAGCTGCTCGTCGGTGGCGGCGTCCGCGCGGCGCGCGAAGTCGTCGGGCAGCGCGATGTCCCAGCAGTCGGGCGCGGGCACGGCGCCGTTGCGCCAGTCGCGGCGGGCCATCGCGAGGGCCTCGTCGTCGGTCGACGCGAGCGCCAGGTGCACCTGCAGCCGCGCGGGGCCGCGCCCGCCCGCGTCGCGGTACGCCTGCAGCACCGCCTGCGCCGCGCGCGGATCGCACCCCACCGTGATGAGCCCGTCGGCCCAGGCCGCGTGCTCGGCGGCGGACTCCGCCGAGACGGCCGCGGCCACGAGCGCCGGCGGCTCGGCCGGCAGCGACCAGATGCGCGCGCGGTCGACGCGCACGAGGCCGTGGTGCGTGACCTCCTCACCGGCCAGCAGCGCGCGGATGACGTCGACGCACTCGCGCAGCCGCCGCTCCCGCGTCTCCTTGTCGGGCCACGCGTCGCCCGTGACGTGCTCGTTCAGCGCCTCGCCCGATCCGAGCGCCGCCCAGAACCGGCCCGGGTTCATCTCCGCGAGGGTCGCGAGCGCCTGCGCGGTCGTCACCGGGTGCGTGCGCTGCCCCGGCGCGGTCACCATCCCGAACGGCAGCGAGGTCGCCTGCAGCGCGGCGCCGAGCCACGAGAACGCGTAGCCGCTGTGACCCTGCTCGGGCAGCCAGGGCGCGAGGTGGTCGGAGCACATCGCCGCGTCGAAGCCGGCCTCCTGGGCGCTCACCGCGTGCCGCAGCAGCCGGGACGGAGGGATCTGCTCGTGCGAGCAGTGATAGCCGTACGCTGTCATGCCCCCATGCGACCGGATCAGGTGCCCCCGAGAAAAGGGGGTTGCGCGGGATGGCCGCCCCGGGTCAGCCACGGGTCCACCCCCCCGTGCGAGCGCAGCGGCCCCGGCTGGTGCCCCATGTGGGAGCGAAGCGACCGTGCCGCGGATGCGGCCGACCAGCGCGCCGGACGGAGCGAAGCGACGTCCATCGAGCGCGAGTCCCGGCGCGGAGCGTCGGGCGAGCGATCGATAGCGCGCGGCGCGAGCGAAGCGAGCTATGAAACGCTCACGACGTCCTTGCGGCGGGCCCAGCGGGCCGGGAGATCCGGGCCGTCCCAGACCTTGACGATGCCCCAGGCGACGGCCGTGAGCGGCACCGAGAGGACGGCTCCGACGATCCCACCGACGAGCGTGCCGACGGTCAGGGCGATCAGGATGACCAGGCTGTGCAGCTTGAGCGCGCGCCCCATCAGCACCGGCTGCAGGAAGTTGCCCTCGAGCTGGTTGACCAGCACCACGATGCCGACCACGATCAGCGCCGCGACGAGGCCGTTCGCGACCAGCGCGACGAGCGCGGCCAGGATGCCGGCGAGCACGGCGCCGACGATCGGGATGAACGCGAGCACGAACACGAGCACCGCCAGCGCCGGCCACAGCGGCACCTGCAGGATCGCGAGTCCGATGCCGATGCCGACCGCGTCGACCGCGGCGACCAGCGCCGTGCCGCGCACGTAGGCGCCCATCGTGTTGACCGTGGTGCGGCCCGCGCGGCGCGCCCGGTCGTGCCACTCGCCCGTGAACGGGCGGCGCAGGAACTCCCAGATCTCGGGTCCGTCCTTCAGGAAGAAGAACAGCACGACGACCATCAGCACGAGCCCCGTGACGAAGTCCGCGACCACGCCGACCCCGGCGAGCGCGCCGCTGCCGAACTGCGCGCTGGTGAGGAACGCCGTCGCCTGATCGATCCACTCCTGGATCTGCTGGTCGTCGATGTCGAACGGCAGCGTGCGCGCCCACTCCAGCACGTGGTCGACACCCTGACGCGCCTGCAGGTAGAGCTCCTCCCACTGGCTGCGCACAGCTGACGTGATGAGCCATCCGATGGCTCCGAGGACGATCAGGATCGCGAGCAGCACGATGAGCGTCGCCGGAAGCGAGCCCATCCCCCGCGCGCGCAGCGACCGCATCAGCGGCTCGAACGCGCACGCGAGGATCATCGCGATCAGCACCGGGATCACCACCAGCGTGATCGAATGCAGCCCCCAGATGATCCCGCTCGCCAGCAGCACGATCGCGATGATCTGGATCGCCCTCGTCGCGAGGCTCCCGAGACTGTCGCCCCACAGCTTGCGCACGACGGGCGGCGGCGGCGTCTCGATCCGGATGGGCTCGCGACGGCGGCGTGTGAAGAACATCTCGTCCCCTTTCGGCGGCGGGCTGCGTCCATCCTGTCGGTCGGTGCAGACATCGTCCAGTTCTCTTCAGAAACGTCTCGCACGCGCTCGGGCGACGCTCCGCGCCGCCACTCGGCGAGCGAGGCGCTGTCGCTGCTCTCCATCGCGGCATGCGCTTCGCGCCCGCGAGTTCGCTTCGCTCAACGCTCGCTTCGCTCGCACAGGGGTCGAGGCCACCCCTCGCTCGAGGTCTAGACAGGACCCGCGAAGGCGCGCTCGAACAGGGCGCGGGCGCGGCGGGCGACGTCCACCCGGTCGGCCTCGGACGCCGACGCGAGCTCGTGCGCCAGCATGCTGACGGCGATCTCGACGTCCGCCGGCTCGACGTGCGCTCCGATGCGGCCGGCGGCGCGGTCCCGCGCGATCAGCGTCCGCACGAGCGCGTCGAAGCGCGTCCCCAGCGCCGCGGCGCGCGCGTCGCGCTGCTGCCCGGTCAGCAGGCGGACGAACGCGGTGGATGCGGACGCCTGGTCGATCACGCGGTCGAGCAGGCCGAGGATCGTGCCGTCGTCGCGCAGAGCGTCCTCCAGCGCGCCGACGTTCTCCTCGAACACCGCCACGGCCAGCGCGACGCGGTCGGGGAAGTGCCGGTAGAGCGAGCCCTGTCCGACGCCCGCGCGCCTGGCGACCGCGCTGAAGGGCGCATCCGGCCCCTGCTCGGCGTAGATCTCGCGTGCCGCGGCGATGAGCGCCCGGCGGTTCTCGGCCGCCGCGGCGGGGCCGCGGTTCGGCGCCGGCGATCGATCCGCCGGGGCCCGTGGACGAGAGGGAGTCACGGGGGTAGCGTATCTACCGGACAGAGTTGTCCGGTAGATACGCGTGTCAGGTGAAAGGAACCTCATGGCACTCAGCAAGCACAGCACCGTCGGCGAATGGCTGGCCGATCCGGCCGGTCGCGCCGCGCTCACGGACCTCCTCGGCCAGGGCGGCGCGAGCGTCGACTCCCTCGAGCCGGCGAAGGGCCTGACGCTCGGCCAGCTCGTCTCGATGAGCCAGGGCTCGTTCACGGACGAGATGGCCGACGCGCTGATCGCCGCCGTGGGCGGGGAGACGGCGGAGGCCGTCGGCGAGGAGGGCGTGCCCGCGCCCACGCCTGCGGCGTTCGCGGAGAAGACCACCGACGGCCGCTTCGCGGGGAAGACCGTGATCGTCACGGGGGCCGGATCCGGCATCGGGCGCGCCACCGCATCCCGCGTCGCGCGCGAGGGCGGCCGCGTGATCGCCGTCGACATCAGCCAGGAGCGCCTCGACGAGTTCCACGCCGCCCACTCCGGCGCCGAGGTCGTCACGCTCACCGCGGACATCACCGATGACGCCGGCGTCGCCGAGATCGTCGCCGCCGCCGGAGACCGCATCGACGGCCTCGCGAACGTCGCCGGCATCATGGACGACATGACGCCGGTCGGCGAGGTCACCGACGCCGTCTGGAACCGCGTGTTCACCGTGAACGTCACGGGCACGATGAAGCTGATGCGCGCCGTCATCCCCGCGATGCAGAGGGCCGCCGCGGGCCAGATCGTCAACGTCGCGAGCGAGGCGGGCCTGCGCGGCTCGGCCGCGGGCGCGGCCTACACGGCGTCCAAGCACGCGGTGGTCGGTCTGACGAAGTCGAGCGCATTCATGTACACGGGCTCGGGAATCCGGATCAACGCGGTCTGCCCCGGCGGCGTCGCCACGAACATCCAGGCGTCGTTCGGATCCCCGCTCGGCGCCGAGCGCGTGCAGCGCGCCATGGCGATCCTGCCCGGCGTCGCCCAGGCAGAGCAGCTCGCCGCATCGATCACGTGGCTGCTGAGCGACGACTCGACCAACGTCAACGGCGCGATCCTCGCCTCGGACGGCGGCTGGTCCGCGGCCTGAGCTCGCGAGCTCGCTCAGCGACCGGCCGCCGCGGCGCCGGTCGCTGAGCGAGCCGCAGGCGAGTCGGTGCGATCCTCCTCGAGCTCCTCGATGACGGCCGGGATGAGCGCATCCGCCGTGCGGCGATACCCCAGCGCGCTGGGGTGGAAGCGGTCGAGGCTGAACATGCCGTGCGGGTCGGAGATGAACACGGGCCCGACCGCGCGGCGCAGCGACACGGCCCGGGCGCCCGCGGCGCCGGCGGCCGCGGCCTGCGCGTTCGCGAGCCGGCGCGACATCCGCGAGCCGAGCGTGCGCAGCGGCTGCGGCACGGGACGCAGGGCCCCGAGGTCGGGGCACGTGCCCACGACGACCGCGGTCCCGTCCGCCCGGAGCCGCCGGATCGCGTCGGTCAGGTGCGCGACCGAGACGGAGACGGGCACCCGGTGGGTGATGTCGTTGCCGCCGACGACGATCACGGCGAGGTCCGCGCGGTAGCCCGGCGCGAGTCCGTCGAGCTGGCGCTCCAGCGCCGAGGACTCCGAGCCCACGACCGCCGCCGTGCGCAGGCGCACCGGTCGATTGAGGCGCGCGGCCACGCCCTTGGCGATCCGGGCGCCCAGCGTCTCCTTGCGTCGCTCGGCGCCGAGGCCCGCCGCGATCGAGTCGCCGAGCACGAGGAGCTCTACGGGACGCCCCTCGAGGCGCTTGCGCCACACGCGGTCGGCGTCGTGCGCCACCTCGCCGAGCGGATTGCCGATCCGCCGCCGTGCGATGGCGGCCTGCCGGTGCAGCAGCGCGCGCCCGCCCGCGAGCACGGCGCCGGCCCCGCCGACTGCCGTGGCGCCGATGATCGCCCCCCGTATGCGCCCCACGGGACGGTATTGCACCGAACGCGGGTGAACGATCACTGGCGCGCGGGTGAAGGCTGTGCGATACGGCGCGGTCGGAGAGGTCACGTGCCGAGTTCTCGAAAACTACTGACAAGTCAGTAAGACATTCGCTAGGTTGACGCCAACCGCAGAGACGCGGCGCTCCCCGCGCGAGCCCCCGATCGCGCGGTGAGCGATGTCGGCGCCCGCCGACGAGCCCAGTTCAAAGGAGAACGACGTGATGCATCGCACCTGGACCCACCACCCGCCCACCCCCACGCGCTCTCGGCGCCGCCTCATGGCGGCCGCGACCGCGGCCGCCATCGCCGTCGGAGGAGCGGTCGTCGCCGCGCCGCCCGCGGTGGCCGCGGATTCGCTGTTCGGCCCGAACGTGACGATCTTCGATGAGACCTGGACCGCGGACGAGATCAGCGAGGCCCTTCAGGCCGCGTCCCAGGAGGACGAGTTCAGCCTCAACCGGCATCAGTTCTTCTTCAAACCCGGCACTTACGGCTCGGCGGCGGGCGAGGACGACCCGCTCACGGCGACGGACATCGTCAACTCGGAGCTCGGCTACTACCAGGCCGTCGCGGGTCTGGGCGCCTCGCCCGAGGACGTCCGGATCAACGGCGCGATCCACGTCGAGCCCGTCCGCGCGTGCGAGCCGAACCCCTGGGACTGCCAGCAGCCCGGCTCGCTGACGCGGTTCTGGCGCTCGATGTCGAACCTCACGTTCAACCCCATTCAGCGCCCGATCGGCGCGGACGCGGACCGGCCGTTCCCGAGCGGCGTCGCCGACCCGCATCAGATGCGGTTCGCCGTGTCTCAGGCCGCCCCGCTGCGACGCATCGACATCGAGGGCGACCTGACCCTCATGGGGCGGGTCGGGGAGTACGCCTCGGGCGGCTACCTCGCCAACTCGAATGTGGACGGCGAGATCCTGAGCGGTTCCCAGCAGCAGTGGTTCACCCGGAACTCGTCGGTGGGCAGCTGGAACGGCGGCGTCTGGAACATGGTGTTCTCGGGCGTGGACGGCGCACCGGCGACCGACTTCGGCCCCCTGGCCGGCGGCGGCAACGGCAACAAGACGACGATCGACGAGACGCCGATCGTCCGCGAGTCGCCGTTCCTCTATCTCGACGGCGCCGACTACAAGGTCTTCGTCCCCCGGGCGAAGCAGAACACGACCGGACACGACTGGTCGACGGACGCCGACGCCGGAGAGTCCATCCCGCTCGATGACTTCTACATCGCCAAGGAGGACGCGACGGCCGCGCAGCTGAACGCCGCGCTCGCCGACGGCAAGAACCTGCTCCTGACCCCCGGCGTGTACTACCTCGACGCCCCGCTCGAGATCGACGCGGCGGACACGGTGGTGCTGGGTCTCGGATACGCGTCGCTCGTCCCGACCGCCGGGAACGCGGCGATCGAGGTCGGCGACGTCGCCGGTGTGAAGATCGCCGGCGTGACGGTCGACGCCGGCGAGACGCTCTCGCCCGTCCTGGTGCAGGTCGGTCCGCAGGGGGCGACGGCCTCCGACCCGTCCGACCCGACCACGCTCACCGACGTGTTCATCCGTGTCGGCGGCCCGTGGGCGGGCAAGGCGACGACGAGCATCGAGGTGAACAGCCCCGACGCGCTGCTCGACCACATCTGGGCCTGGCGCGCCGACCATGGCGAGGGTGTGGGCTGGACCTCGAACGTGGGAGATCACGGCCTGGTCGTCAACGGCGACAACGTCACGGCCCTGGGGCTCTTCGTGGAGCACTACCAGAAGAACCAGGTGGTCTGGAACGGCGAGCGAGGTCGCACGATCTTCTACCAGAGCGAGATCCCGTACGACCCGCCCACGCAGGACGCCTACCGGGACGGCAGCCGCCTCGGGTGGGCGTCGTACCGGGTCGGCGACGGCGTGCGCCACCACCTCGCGCAGGGCCTCGGGGTGTACTCGTTCTTCGACAACCAGTACAACAACGGCCAGAACATCTACGTCGACAGCGGCATCCAGGTGCCGCAGCGGCCGGGCGTGCGGATCGAGTCCGCGGTGTCGGTCATGCTGAACGGAACCGGCGGCATCAACCACATCGTCAACGACACCGGCGAGGCGGCGGTCGCTCCGGCGGGTACGGCGAGGTTCCTCGCGGTCTACGAGACCGAGACCGATCCCAACGCGCAGAACCTGCAGGTGACGGTGCCCACCGGCGATCCGGGCGAGTTCGTCTGGAGCATCGACGGCACGAACGACATCGTCGATCTCGGCACGGCGGTCGAGAACGGCGACCACTTCGCCGCGACCGGAAGCATCCACCCGGTGCGCGTCACCGATACGCGCAGGAGCGGTGCCGCGTGGTCCGTGTCGGCGCAGGTGAGCGACTTCGACTCGCCGGTGTCGACGTTCTCCGGGAAGTACCTCGGATGGACGCCGTCGCTCGCGGAACCCGGCGGCGGGGCGGTCGCCGGCGACGCCGTGCAGTCGGGCTTCCTCGGCGGCGACGGCCTGTCGGCGTCGTCGACGCTCGGCCACGCCCCGTCGGGTCACGAGCGGGGCTCCGCCAAGATCGGTGCCGAGCTCGACCTGAGGATCCCGATCGACGCCACGGACGGCACCTATCGGGCGACGCTCACGCTGACCGCGCTGAGCTGACCCTCCAGGAGCCCGCGGCTCCCCCTCGGCCGGGCGGGCGACACCGCCCGCCCGGCCCTTCGACGAAGGCAGACGATGTCCCGCAGAATCCATCCGGCGAGATCGCCTCGACCCGCCGTGCTCACGACCGCACTGCTCGCGCTCGCACTGACGACGGCACTCGCGGGCGCACCCGCGCACGCCGCGACGGACGCCACCCCGGAGGTCACGTGGGGTGTGCGGACGGCCACGGGCGAGCACGGCGACGGCCGCGAGAACTACGCGTACGAGGCGGCACCGGGCGACACGATCGCCGACGCGATCATCATCGCCAATCACGACACCGCGCCGCTCGAACTCGACATCTACGGCGCCGACGGCTTCACCTCGTCGAGCGGCCAGCTCGACGTCGCGCCGCGCGCCGTCACCCCGCGCGAGATCGGCGCGTGGCTGGTTCCCGCCACCGACCGCGTGACGGTGGCTCCCGGCGAGGCCGTCGAGGTGCCCTTCACGATCACGGTCGCGGCGAACGCGACGCCGGGTGACCACGCCGGCGGCATCCTCACGGCGCTCACCAGGCCTCCTCTCGAGGACGGCGTCACCGTCGACCGCCGCCTGGGCATCCGGATCCACCTGCGGGTCACCGGCGCCATCGCGCCCGCGCTCGCGGTCGACGACCTGCGGGTCGACTACGCCGGCACGCCCGCCCCCTTCGGCGCGGGCCAGGCGACCGTGACGTACACGGTGCGGAACTCGGGCAACGTGCGACTGTCGGCGTCGCAGGGCGTGACCCTGGCCGGCCCTTTCGGCCTGTTCGCGATCGGCGCGCCGGGGCTCACCCCCGTGCCCGAGCTCCTCCCGGGCGAGACGTGGCCGGTCGAGGTCGAGGTCGGCGGCGTCGTGCCGGCCTTCGTGCTGAACGCGGTCGCGGCGCTCGATGCCGTGCCGACCGCGGATGCGCCCGTCCCGCAGCGCGTGGAGGCGCGGGCGTCGACGGCCGCCGTGCCGTGGTCCTTCCTCGCCGTCCTCCTCGTGCTCGCGGGCGCCGTCGCGCTGTGGGTCGCCACCCGGCGCCGTCGTCGCGCCGCGCGCCAGGCGCGCGAGGACGCCCGCGTGCGCGATGCGGTCGCGCAGGCGCTGCGCGACCGCGGTCCGGAATCCGCCATGGTCCGCGACCATACGCCCGGCGATTCTGTCGGGAGTGGCAATGAATAGGTGGGGGATCGAGCGCCCGCGGATCCACTCCGGCGGCTTCGGGGGAGGCACGTCGCAGGCGTCGCGGATCGGTCGCGCCCCGATTCTGCCCGGGCCCGCGGGCGCCGGCCTCACTCCGCGGCGGCGGGGGCGGAGTGCTCGTACTGGGCCGAGAGCCGCCGGTACTGCGGCGTGAGGAACGCCAGCAGCGCGATGAGCGCGCAGATCACACCGGCGATGAGGAAGATCAGCGCGATGCCGCGGTTCTGGCCCTCGCCGAGCAGCCAGGCCCATCGCTGCTCGCCCTCGCCGCGCATGTACGGGATGACCCACGCCTGCGCGATCGGCGCGATCAGCAGCGACGTGATGGGGGCCGCCGCGGCCTCGAACGTCATCGCGAAGCCGAACACGCGGCCCTGCTTCTCGTACGGCACGACGCGCTGGATCACGGTCTGCTCGGCCGCCTCGACGGCCGGGATCGCCGCCATGTAGACCCAGCAGCCCACGATGAACAGCCATCCCCACTCGCGCAGGGTGAACACGGCGCCGACGAGCCCGATGAAGGCGGCGATCAGCAGCATGGTGCGCATCGGCCGCCGGCCGAGGCCGGTCGCAGCGACCACAGCGCCGCCCGCGATGAAGCCGGTCGACGCGACCGCGAACCAGATGCCCCAGCCCTGCACCTCGAACAGGTCGATGCCGTACGGGTCCATGAGCGCCATGTAGACGCCGCCGACGAAGTTGTTGAGGGTCGAGAACAGCACGAGCGCGAACAGGCCCGACGCCGCGCGCACGGCCAGCCAGCCGCCACGGATGTCCACCCACTTGGTCTGCCCCTCGAGGTGCACGATCTCGCGCTCGGGGATGGCCAGCGCCGCCAGGTGCAGCATGGCGAGCAGCATCGCGACGAGCCCGATGATCAGGGTCCAGCCCATGCCGAGGAAGCCGACCGACAGCCCGCTCAGGACGCTCGTGACCAGCATCGAGACGCCCTGCACGGTGCCCACCATGCCGTTGGCGTTGGCGTGCCGCTCCTCGGGGACGAGCAGCGTCACGGTCGTGGACAGCGCGATGCTGCGCAGCTGCTCGACCACCGCTCCCGCGAGCATCACGACCGCGAAGATCCAGAACCACGGCAGGCGCAGCTCGATCATCCGCTGCTCGCCGATGACGAAGAAGAACGCCGCGTCGAGGCAGAACACGCCGAAGGCGATCACGGTCGCCCACAGCATGACGGCCTTCTTGCGGAAGCGGTCGACCAGGGTGCCGAAGAACATGCTGAACACGGCGATGAACAGCATGTAGGCGCCGCCGATGACGCCGGTCGCGATCACGTTGCGCGTCTCGGCGTAGATCCAGAACGTCAGACCGAACCACAGGAAGCTCGTGGTGATGTTCGCCAGGGCCGTGTTCACCAGGACGTGCAGGAACGTGCGCATGCCGTCCGGCGGCGGGTGCACGTCCTGAGGTTCGGCAGCGACCTCGCTCATGGGCACGAGCGTAGGGCGGGCCTCCGACATCCGGAAGCCCGCCCCGCGCTCAGCTCCGGCCGCGGGTCACTGCAGAGCCGGGATCACCTTCTGCTCGAACAGCTCGATGCCGCTGGGGTCGTACGCCGACTCCGGGAAGTAGTGGATGGCGTACCCGAGGCCCGCGTCCCGCATTCCGGCGAGCTGCTCCGTCACCTGCTCGACCGTGCCGACCAGGCTCTCTCCGGCCGAGTAGTTGTGCATGTAGCGCTCGATGCCATCGCCGACGTACGGCTTCACGCGCGCCTCGATGGCCTTGAGCCGCTCCTTGACCTCGGCCTCGTTCTCGCCGATCACGGTGTTGAAGTTCGCCGATCGGGTGATCTCGGAGAAGTCGCGGCCGAGCTTGTCCGTGTGCCCGCGGAGGATGTCGCTCTTCGCGGTGAAGTTCTCCACGCCGCCGTTGAAGTTCGTGTACGAGGCGTACTTCGCCGCGATCCGCAGCGTGACCTTCTCGCCGCCGCCGGCGATCCAGAACGGGATGCCGCCGTCCTGCACGGGGAGCGGGCGGACGATCGCGCCGTCGACCTGGTAGTACCGCCCGTCGAGCGTGGCCGATCCGGTCTCCCACGCCTGCTTCATGATCTCGACGCCCTCGCCGAGCATCTTCAGGCGGTCGGGAATGTCCGGGAAGCCGTAGCCGTACGCGCGCCACTCGTGCTCGTACCAGCCGCCGCCGATGCCCATCTCGACGCGCCCCGCAGAGACGTGGTCGACGGTCGCGGCGACCTTCGCGAGGTAGGCGGGGTTGCGGTAGCCCATGCACGTGCACATCTGGCCGAGCCGGATGCGGCTGGTCGACGCGGCGAAGGCCGACATCAGCGTCCAGGCCTCGTGCGTGGCCTCCTCGCTCGGCACCGGCGTGGTGTGGAAGTGGTCGTAGACCCACAGCGACTCCCACGGCCCCGCGTCGGCGGCGATGGCGAGCGACTGCATGGTGCTCCAGTGCTGCGCAGGGTCGATGTCGACGAGGTCGAAGCGCCAGCCCTGCGGGATGAAGATTCCGAATCGCATACCTCAGACCTTAGGGATGCGCGCGTCCCCGAGAGAAGTCTCCGGCGAAGATCGGGCTCGGAAGCTCACGGAAGCCGGCGGCAGCGCGGCTAAGGAACCCGGTGCAGCCAGGCGTCGGTGGCGAACTTGGACTCGACCAGGGCCTCGGCCTCGGCGTACTCGTCGGGCCGGATCGTGCCCATGGTCGCGCCCGTGAAGGTCTGGAACGACGCGATCAGCCGGTCGATGATCTCGCGGCGGCTCATGCCGGTCTGACGGCGGATGGGATCCACGCGCTTGGCTGCCGACGCCGTGCCCTTGTCGCTGAGCTTCTCGCGGCCGATCCGCAGCACTTGCGTCATGACCTCGCCGTCGATGTCGTAGCTGAGCGTGGCGTGGTGCAGCACGCCGCCGTTGGCGAGGCGCTTCTGCGCGGCGCCGCCGATCTTGCCGGTCGGGCTCGCGATGTCGTTGAGCGGCTGGTAGGTCGCCTCGATGCCGAGCCCGCGCAGCGCCTGCAGCACCCAGTCGTCCAGGTACGCGTACGAGTCGGCGAACGTGAGGCCCGCCACGAGCGAGGCCGGCACGTACAGCGAGTACGTGATGATCTGCCCGGCGCCCATCAGCATGGCGCCGCCGCCCGAGATCCGCCGCACGACGTCGAAGCCGTGCCGGGCCGCGCCATCCGGATCCACCTCGTTGCGATACGACTGGAAGGATCCGATCACGACGGCCGACTGATCCCACTCCCAGATCCGCAGGGTGGGCTTGCGGCGCCCATCGCCGACGCGGCCCGTGAGCACCTCGTCGAGCGCGAGGTTCACGTGCGGCGAGACCGCGGGGTCGTCGACGATCTCCCACTCGAAGTCGGTCCACGCCGAGGCGGTCACGAGCGCGCGGCGCACCGCGGTGCCGACCGCGTCGGGCGTGAAGCCCAGCAGCTGCGCGCCCGGAGGCAGCGCGCCGCGCACGGCCGCGGCGATCGTCGGCACGTCCGCGGTCTCGGGCAGCCCGTTCACCGCCGCGTTGATGTCGATCAGTGCGTCGTCGGGCTCGAGGAAGAAGTCGCCGGCGAGATGGAAGCCGGCGATCCTGCCGTCCACGACCTCGAGGTCGACGACCACGAGCTTTCCCCCGGGCACCTTGTATTCGCCGTGCATGGATTCAGCCTAGGTCGCGGCCCGGACGTCGCCGCCCGATCGATGCCGAGATGGAACCGGTGACCGAGAAGAACCGCGCTCGGCCGGCCGTCCTACCGGTCGCGGTCGGAAGGCGGCAGGATCGGGGCATGGACGAACCGACCCTGATCGAGCGGACGGCGCAGCCGTACGTCGCCATCCGCACGTCCGTGACGATGGACCGGCTCGGCGAGGCCGTACCACCCCTGAACGGCGAGGTGTTCGCCTGGCTCGCCGAGCGCGGCATCGCGCCCGCCGGGCCGCCGTTCTGGAAGTACGACGTGATCGACATGGATCGCGAGCTCGTGATCGAGGCGGGCGTCGCCACGGCGGAGCCCGTCGACGCGGGCCAGGATCCGCGGGTGCTGTCGGGCACGCTCCCGGCGGGCACCTACGCGACCGTCACGCACACGGGGCACCCGGACGAGCTCGTCGCCGCGACGGGGGCGCTGCTCGACTGGGGCGCCGCCCGCGGCATCGTGTGGGACAGCGCGCCCGGCGACGACGGCGAGCACTGGGGCGCGCGACTGGAGCTCTACCTGACCGATCCGGATGACGAGCCCGACATGACGAAGTGGCGGACGGAGCTCGCCTTCCGCATTGCGGCCGACTCGCCGCGCCCGTGATGCGCGCCGTCGTCGCGACCGGCGAGGGGCGCTACGCCGACCCGTGGCATCCGTTCGCCGAGACGTCGGATCTCCTGCGCGCGGTGCTCGAGGAAGCGGGCCTCGAGGTGGCCGTCGCGCCCGTCGACGACGCGCTGCGGCGCCTCGACGGCGTCGACCTGCTGGTCGTGAACGCGGGCGACCCGTGGCGCGACGATCCGCCCGCCGTCGGCGCCCCGGCGGCATCCGTCGCCGGCCTCGAGGCGGCGCTCGAGCGCGGGATCGGCGTGCTGGCGATGCACGCCTCGCTCTCGTCGCTGCGCGACCACGCGGCCTGGGCGCCCGCGACCGGCGGGGTGTGGCTGCCCGGCGTCTCGATGCACCCGCCGATCGGCGAGGCGGCGTTCGCGTGGGCGGACCATCCGCTCGCCGGCGCGGAGCCGCTCGCCGCCTTCGACGAGCGCTACGCGTTCCTCCAGGCGGTCGGCGATCGCGAGGTCGTCGCGACGCACGAGCACGCCGGGGTCGCGCATCCCGTCGTGTGGGTCCGGGAGCGCGGACGATCCCGCGTCGCGGTCGACCTGCTCGGCCACGACGCCCGCTCCTACGACTCCCCCGCGCACCGCGCGCTGATCGCCCGCCTCGCGGCCTGGGCCGCCGCGCGCTGATCCGGCCCTCGCCCTCCCGCCGACCCCGCACCGCCGACCGGCCGGCCGGCCGAAACACCGCGACACGTCGGAAACACCCGTGCAACACGGCCCCGGATACGCTCGCGGGATGGGTGACCTGTTCGACGGCTACGGCGCCACGCTCGCGCCGCGCAAGACGGCGCAGGGGCTGCCCGCGTTCGACGAGATGTTCGGCCATCCGGCCACGAGCGGCGACACCGCGGCGCGCGACGCGTACCGCGAGCTGTACCAGGCGCTCGCCCGGATGACGCAGGACGAGCTGCGCGGCCGCACCGAGTCGCTCGCCTCCAGCTACCTGGCCCAGGGCGTCACGTTCGACTTCGCGGGCGAGGAGCGGCCCTTCCCGATCGACCCCGTGCCGCGGGTGATCGCGTACGACGAGTGGGCGCGCGTCGAGTCCGGCGTGAAGCAGCGCGTGAAGGCGCTCGAGGCGTTCCTCGAGGACGTCTACGGGCGCCGCTACTGCGTGCGCGACGGCGTGCTGCCCGCGGCGCTGATCGCGTCGTCGCAGTACTACTACCGCCAGGCCGCCGGCATCCACCCCGCGAACGGCGCGCGCATCCAGGTCGCCGGAGTGGACCTGATCCGGGACGAGCACGGCGAGATGCGCGTGCTCGAGGACAACGTGCGCGTGCCGTCCGGCGTCTCGTACGTGATCTCCAACCGCCGGGTCATGGCCCAGACGCTGCCGGAGCTGTTCGTGTCGATGCAGGTGCGGCCGGTCGGCGACTACCCGAACAAGCTGCTCGCGGCGCTGAAGGCGGCCGCTCCCCCGGGCATCGAGGACCCCAACGTCGTGGTGCTGACGCCGGGCGTGTACAACTCCGCGTACTTCGAGCACACGCTGCTCGCGCGCCTGATGGGCGTCGAGCTCGTCGAGGGCCGCGACCTCAGCTGCACGGGCGGCAAGGTGTACATGCGCACGACGCGCGGCCTGCGCCGGGTCGACGTGATCTACCGCCGCGTCGACGACGAGTTCCTGGATCCGCTGACCTTCCGCGCCGACTCGATGCTGGGCGCCCCCGGCCTGCTGCTCGCCGCGCGGCTCGGCAATGTCGCGATCTGCAACGCGGTCGGCAACGGCGTCGCCGACGACAAGCTGCTCTACACGTACGTGCCGGATCTCATCCGGTACTACCTGAACGAGGAGCCGATCCTGAAGAACGTCGACACGTGGCGTCTGGAGGACCCGGAGGCGCTCGAGGAGGTGCTCGACCGCCTGGACGAGCTGGTGGTGAAGCCGGTGGACGGATCCGGCGGCAAGGGCCTCGTCGTCGGTCCGGACGCCTCGCCCGCGGAGCTCGACACGCTGCGCAAGCGGCTGATCGCCGATCCGCGCGGCTGGATCGCGCAGCCCGTCGTGATGCTCTCGACCATCCCGACCATGGTGGAGGACGGGATGCGCCCGCGGCACGCGGACCTGCGCCCGTTCGCGGTGAACGACGGATCCGACGTGTGGGTGCTGCCCGGCGGGCTCACGCGCGTCGCGCTGCCGGAGGGGCAGCTGGTCGTGAACTCCAGCCAGGGCGGCGGGTCGAAGGACACCTGGGTGGTCGGCGGCATGGCCCCGAACCACGTCGAGTACGGCCAGGGCACCGGGCTCGCGGGCCTGGTCGCCGACCAGGCCGCGACGGTCACGTCCGCCATCCCGATCATCTACGAGGCGCGGGACGAGCCCGCGCACTCCCCGCAGGATCCGTCCGGCGCGGGCGCGCAGAGCGAGCAGCAGCAGCAGGGACGGCAGGAGGCGGGATCGTGCTGAGCCGGATCGCCGAGTCCCTGTTCTGGATCGGGCGCTACATCGAGCGCAGCGACGGCACCGCGCGCATCCTGGACGTGCACCTGCAGCTGCTGCTCGAGGACCCGTGGATCGACGAGGAGACCGCGTGCCGGTCGCTGCTCGCCGTGATGGGCGCCGTCCCGCCCGAGGACGTCGCGACGGTGCGGCGCGAGCACGTGCTCGAGAATCTCGCGGTGAACCGGACGACGGCCGCGAGCATCGCGTACTCGCTCACGGCGGCGCGGGAGAACGCCCGCCGCGCGCGCGAGATCGTCTCGACCGAGCTGTGGGAGTGCCTCAACACCACGCGCGCCCGGATGCCGCGGCGCCTGCAGACCGAGAAGGCGCACGAGTTCTTCCAGTGGGTGCGCGAGCGCGCGGCCCTCGCGGTGGGCATCGCCGACTCGTCCACGAGCCGCGACGAGTCGTGGCAGTTCTTCACGCTCGGCCGCAGCATCGAGCGCGCCGACATGACCGCGCGGCTGCTCGCGACGCGCTCGCTGACGCAGGCGTCCGGGCCGTCGTGGACGACCATCCTGCGCTCCTGCGGCGCGTACGAGCCGTACCTGCGCACGTACCGCGGCATGCCGAGCGCGAAGAACGCGGCCGAGTTCCTGCTGCTCGACCGGCTGTTCCCCCGATCCGTCATCTTCTCGATCTCGCAGGCCGAGCTGTGCATGAGCGCGATCGATCCGGTCGCGGACCGTGTCGGCCATTCGAACGCGGTGCTGCGGGCGCTGGGGCGCATCAGGAACGACCTGGAGTATCGCCCGATCGGCGAGATCCTGGGGGAGCTGCCCGAGCACATGGACCAGGTGCAGCAGGTCACGCGGGAGGCGTCGGACGCGATCCGGCAGCGGTTCTTCCCGACGCAGGCCGAGCCGACGTGGATCGGAGAGGTGTCGTGACGTCGTCGCGCGAGGAGGACCGGACGTGAAACGCCTGCGGATCGAGCACGAGACGGGGTTCGACTACGCCGGCCGGGTGGCCGCGTCGTACAACGAGGCGCGCATGCTGCCGGGCACGACCGAGAGCCAGTTCGTGCTGTCGTCGTCGCTCGACATCCATCCGCCGGCCGCCGTGAACTCGTACGTCGACTACTTCGGCACGCGCGTGACGTCGTTCGACGTGCAGTCGACGCACGACGAGCTGCGGATCGTGTCGCGCAGCCTGGTCGAGGTGCGGCCGCGCCCGATCGAGCACGCGGACATCACGTGGGAGCGGCTCGCCCGCGACGCCACCCGGTCGATCGACACGGTCGAGATGATGGTGCAGACGAACCGGACGCGACCGCATCCGGAGGTCGCCGAGATCGCGCGCGCGATCGCCGACGCGCACGAGAACCCGAGCGAGGCGGCGCACGCGATCGCGACGGCGATCGGCGACGCCGTGGAGTACATGCCCGGCGTGACCGGCGTGCACTCCACCGCCGCCGAGGCGTGGGAGGCGCGCAAGGGCGTGTGCCAGGACATCGCGCACATCGCGCTCGGGGCGCTGCGGTCGGTCGGGATCCCGGCGCGCTACGTCTCGGGCTACCTGCACCCGCGGCCGAGCGCCGAGGTCGGCGAGCCCGTGCGCGGCGAGTCGCACGCGTGGATCGAGTGGTGGGCGAGCGACTGGCAGGCCTGCGACCCGACCAACGGGATCGAGATCGGCGACCGGCACGTGCTGGTCGGCCGCGGCCGCGACTACAACGACGTGCCGCCGCTGCGCGGCGTGTACGCCGGCCCGTTCAAGAGCGAGCTCTACGTCACGGTGACGATCACGCGGGAGGCGTGAGACTCAGGCCCGGCTCACCCAGAACACGTCCTCTCAGCGACGCCATGCCCGATCCGCGCTGATTCGGCGTGTCCCCGCTGAGAGGACGTGTTCTCACAAGCCGACTCAGGCGCGGCGGGCGCGCGGCTCGTCGAAGTCGTCGTCGTCGTCCACGAGGCGGATGGCGGAGGTCTCGGCGCCCTTGTCGCTGAACTCCTCGGGCACGACCGTCGGCTGCGGGCGCGTGATGACCGCGATGGGCCGGGTTTCGTCGAGGGTCAGGGCGAAGCCCTCGCCGTGACGGCGGTGCAGGCGCCCGGAGGCGATCACCCACGTGAGTCCGATCGCGCACGCCGCGAGCCCGCCGACCGCCCCGAGCATGATCGCGGTCCGCGGTCCGAACTCCGCCGCGACCCAGCCGACCAGCGGGGCGCCGAGCGGGGTTCCGCCCATCAGGATCGCGACGTACAGCGCGAGCACGCGGCCGCGCAGGCCGGCGTCGGTGGTCGTCTGCACGTAGCCGTTGGCGGTGGTCAGGGTGGTCACGATCGTGAACCCGACGAGCACCAGGCAGACCGCGTAGAGCCAGTAGACCGGCATGAGCGCCGACACGATCGAGACGATGCCGAAGGCTCCGGTCGCGATGATCGCCACTCGCAGGCGCGCACGGGCGCGACGGGCGGCGAGAAGCGCGCCCACCAGGGAGCCGACCGCCAGGATCGAGCTGAGCAGGCCGAAGCCATCGGCCTCCTGCCCGAACTCGATCGCCATGGTCGAGGCGAAGATCGGGAAGTTCATGCCCAGCGCCCCGAGCAGGAACACCATCGCGAAGATCACGATCAGATCGGGGCGCCGCGCGACGTAGCGGAAGCCGTCTGCGAGACGCGCCGAGGCGTCGGCCTTCTTGCGCGGGATCAGCTCGCCGGACCGGATCGCGAACAGCGCGACCAGCATGCCCGCGAACGTGAGGACGTTGATCAGGAACACCCAGCCCGTGCCCACCGCGACGATCAGCAGGCCCGCGACGGCGGGGCCGATCATGCGCGCGCCGTTGAACGACGCGGCGTTGAGCGCGACGGCGTTCGACGCGTTCTCGCGCCGCACCAGATCGGACACGAACGCCTGCCGGGCCGGGTTGTCGAAGGCGACGACCATTCCCATGACGAAGGCGAGGCAGTACATCAGCGGCAGCGTCATCACGTCGAGCAGCAGCAGGATGCCGATCGTCAGCGAGAGCAGCAGCAGCAGGCACTGCGTGATCATCAGGATCCGCCGGCGATCGAACCGGTCGGTCACCCAGCCGGACACGCCGACGAACAGCAGCGGCGGGCCGAACTGCAGGGCCATCGTCACGCCCATCGCGCCGGCGTCGTTGTCGGTGAGCTGAGTGAGGACCACCCAGCTCTGGGCCGTGGACTGCATCCACGATCCGATGTTCGACACGAGCGCGCCGATGAACCAGACGCGGAAGTTGAACGAGGCGAAGGATCGGAACATGGCGTTCATCGCTCGATGACCTCCAGGATGATGTCGGCGGCCGCGCGCAGCGTGGCGCGATCGGCGGCCGGAAGCTCGGCCAGCACGCGGGCGAGCCACTCGTCCCGGCGCTGCACGGTCTCCTCGACCACGGCGATCCCGCCCTCGGTGATGGCGATGTTCACCTTTCGGCGGTCGACCGCGTCCGGCTCACGGGTGACGTAGCCGTCCTCCTCGAGGCAGTTGACCGTGCGGTTCATGGACGGCGCAGTCACCCCCTCGCGCTCGGCGAGCGCCGTGAGCGTGTGCGGGCCGCGGTAGTTCAGCACGGCGAGCGCGGCGAACTGGGCGTCGGACATCGTGGTCACCGCGCGCTGCTGGCGCAGCCGTCGCGACAGGCGCATGGCGGCCGCGCGGATCTCGGAGGCATCGGAGGAGAGGTCGGTCATCGTTACTTAGCATAACTCATTAGTTATGCTAAGGATTAGACCAGTTCTCCTCGGCGGGAGGCGCGGTCTGGCAGGATCGGCGCATGCCGTCGCGCTTCGATCAGCACTTCATCGACGACCACGGGGTGGCGATCGTCTACGACGTCCATCCCGCCGAGCACCCGCGGGGCGTGATCCAGCTGCTGCACGGCGTCGGCGAGCACGCGGGCCGCTACGTCGCGCTGGTCGAGGCGCTCGTCGGGGCGGGGTTCACGGTCTACGCGGACGACCACCGCGGGCACGGCCGCACCGGCATGCGCCAGCACGGCGACGACTCCGCGCGGCTCGGGCGCCTCGGCGCGGGCGGACACCCGGCGACCCTCGAGGCGTGCCGGCGGATGACGCGGATCGCGCGGGACGAGAACCCGGGCGTCCCGCTGATCCTGCTGGGGCACTCGTGGGGGTCGTTCCTCGCCCAGATGCTGCTCGACCGTGATCCGGAGGCGTACGACGCCGTGATGCAGAGCGGGTCGGCGCTGCGCTGGCCGGGCTCGCTGAATCCCGCGCCGCTCAACGCGCGCTGGAAGGGCCCGGGCGCGCTCGGCGTCGAGTGGCTCTCCTCCGACCTCGCCGTCGGACGGGCGTTCCTCGCCGACCCGCTCACCACCACGACGCCGCTGCTGAAGCTGTTCGGCGTGCGCGACGCGGTGCGCATCATGTTCGGCCGGCCGCGGCGCGGCCTGCGAGCCGCGGCCGGCCACGACATCCCGATCCTGCTCATGGTCGGGCGGGACGATCCGGTCGGCGGTCCGCTCTCGGTGCACCGTCTCGCAGACGCCTACCGCGAACGCGGCGGCCTGGACGACATCACGACGCTCGTCTACCCCGACGCGCGCCACGAGATCTTCAACGAGGTCGCCCAGGCAGAGGTCCGCGCGGACCTGCTGGCCTGGCTCGACGCCCGGTTCCCGGCCCGCTCGCGCTGAGAACACGTCCTCTCAGCGGCGACGTGCCGGATCCGAGCGGATGCGGCACGTCCCCGCTGACCGCACGTGTTCTCAGGCCGGAGAGTCCGACTCCCTCAGGCTCACCTGCAGCTGCTCCAGGGCCCAGTCGAGCTCCGTGGCGCGGATGACCAGCGGCGGCGCGATGCGGAGGGTCTGGCCGTGCGTGTCCTTGGCGAGCACGCCGCGCGCGAGGAGACGCTGAGCGACGTCGCGGCCCGTGCCGCGTGCGGGGTCGATGTCGACGCCCGCCCACAGGCCCGCCGAGCGGATCGCGGTGATGCCGTCGAGCTTCTCGAGACCCGCCCGCAGGTGGGCGCCGAGCTCGCGCGAGCGCTCCTGGAACCGGCCGCTCTTCAGCAGCTCGACCACCTTCAGGCCCACGGCCGAGGCGAGCGGGTTGCCGCCGAACGTCGAGCCGTGCTCGCCGGGCCGGATCACGCCCAGCACGTCCTCGTCCGCGACGACGGCCGAGACCGGCAGGATCCCGCCGCCCAGCGCCTTGCCGAGCAGATACACGTCCGGCACGACGCCCTCGCGGTCGCACGCGAACGTCTCGCCCACGCGGCCGAGACCCGACTGGATCTCGTCCGCGATGAACAGCACGTTGTTCGCGGTCGTGAGCTCGCGGATCCGGCGCAGGTATCCGTCGGGCGGGATCACGACGCCGCCCTCGCCCTGGATCGGCTCGACCAGGATCGCGGCGGTGTTCGCCGTGATGGCGGCCTCGATCGCGTCGGCGTCGCCGTACGGCACGGCGACGAAGCCGGGGGCGTACGGCCCGAAGTCGGTGCTGGCCTGCGGGTCGTCGCTGAAGCCGACGATGGTGGTGGTGCGGCCGTGGAAGTTGCCCTTCGCGACGACGATCTCGGCCTGGCCGGCGGGGATGCCCTTGACGCGGTAGCCCCACGCGCGCGCGACCTTGATGCCGGTCTCGACGGCCTCGGCGCCCGTGTTCATCGGCAGCACGAGGTCCTTGCCGCACAGTTCGGCCAGCGCGTCGGCGAACGGCCCCAGCTGGTCGTTGAAGAACGCGCGGCTCGTCAGCGTGAGGCGGCCCAGCTGATCCTGCGCCGCCTGGACGAGCTCGGCGTTCAGGTGGCCGAAGTTCAGCGCCGAGTACCCCGACAGCAGGTCGAGGTAGCGCTTGCCCTCGGAGTCGGTGACCCACGCGCCGTCGCCCGTCGCGATCGTGACGGGCAGCGGGTGGTAGTTGTGGGCGACGTGCGCCTCGTGCGCGGCGGTCATCGGGTCGCCTCCGGGGCGCCTCGGAGCTCGAGCGTGCAGCACTTGATGCCGCCGCCGCCGAGCAGCAGCTCGGACAGGTCGACCAGGATCGGGTTGTAGCCGCGCTCGCGCAGCTGCGCCTCGAACCCCTTCGCACGGGGCGAGATGATCACGTTGCGTCCGTCGCTCGCGGAGTTCAGGCCGAACACCGCGCCGTCCTCATCCGAGACCAGGATCGCGTTCGGGAAGCGGCGCTCGAGCTCGGCCCGGCTCGCGTCGTCGAACGCGTGCGGCAGGTACGCGATGCCGGGCTCCGCGCCATCCTGCACCACCGGATCCAGGATCGCGATGGCCGTGTCGAGGTGGTAGAACCGCGGGTCCACGAGCATCAGGCTCACGACCTCGCGGCCGAAGATGCGCGAGACCTCGGCGTGGCTGTCGCCCGTCGAGCGGAAGCCCGTGCCCGCCAGGATGACGTCGCCGGCGAGCAGGAAGTCGCCCTCGCCCTCGTTGACCTCCTCGGGCACGCGCGTGTCGAACCCGTTGGCGCGGAACCAGTCGATGAACGCGGGCGCCTCGCCCTGGCGCTCGACGTAGCGGAACTCCGGGCCGTAGGCGACGCCGTCGATCACGAAGCCGCCGTTGGCGGTGTAGACCATGTCGGGGTAGCCCTCGAGCGGGTCGATCAGCTCGACCTCGTGTCCGAGCTCGAGGTACGTGTCGTACAGCTTCTGCCACTGGGCCACGGCGAGCGCGGTGTCGGTCGGGTTGGCCGGCTCCATCCAGGGGTTGATGGAGTAGCTCACCGTGAAGTGCTCGGGACGGCACATCAGGTAGCGACGCTTGTGCTGGATCCGTGCGTTGTCGGACATCATGCTCCTCAGCGAAGGGGCGGCGGACGCTGTCCAGGGGCCCGGCGGAGCGATGGGACGCCAGCGGCACGGGCACGCCACGTCCATTGTGTCACGCGGGATCTGAGCAGCGCCGGAGCGCTCCGCGGTCGCGGCAGCGCGCCGCCCGCGGCGGGTTCTCAGGGGATGCCACCTTCTCAGGATGGGCCGGGCCCGGATGATCCTGAGAACGCGTCATCTCCTGAGACCCGGCGGCGCCGATGCGGGCGACGGGGATGATCGGAGTCGCGTGCCCCGACCGTCGCCGAGCGCGGAGCCTCCACAGCAGCGCACCGCCGGCGAGGGCGATCAGGAGCGCGAGCCCGGAGAGCACGACGATCGCGTCGCCGGAGATCGAGAGAATCGGCTCCATGGCGCTCCTCGATCGGCTTGACCGCAGTCAGATGACGTCGGCGAAGGTGCGGTCGGGGTTGCCGAAGCGGTGGGCCGTGATCGAGACAGCCTGCTCGTGCAGGAACGGCAGCAGCTCTATGCGGCCCGCGGTCGTCACCTCGCCGGCGTAGATCGCGAGGTCCGGGTCGCCGTCGACGCCCACGGCGAGCGCGGCGTGCAGCGCGGACACCGTCGCGGGCGAGCCCACGAGCCGCGCGCGCGGCGCGCGGGAGCCGTCGGCGATGAGCTGTCCGACCGGGATGGTCGCGGTCGCCCGGGACGGATCCGGATCGTCCGGCGCCTGCTGCGGCTCGGCGACCGGCGCGCCGCCGTGCATCCGCTGGATCCACTGCTCGTCGGTCTCGACGTGCACCGGCACGTCGAGCTGGCCGAGCACGCGGCGCACGGCGGGCGGCAGGCCTACCGGAGCCGAGAGCGTGAACCCGCCGCCGGCGCGCAGCCCCGCGACCACCACCCGCAGCACGGCCTGCCACGTGGCGTCGGCGGTGGCGCGCACCGCGACCGGCACCGGCCGGTAGCGGAACAGGTTGCGCTCGACGCCGAGCTGCGACACGTCCTTGACCTTGCCGAACTCGCGGTCCCACGCGATCGCGTCCGACAGGGCGGCGCGGCGCAGCCAGTCGTACTCCTCGTACGACAGCGACGGCTGCGCGGCCTCGATCAGCGCGACGATGCGGGTGTCGAGTCCGCGCAGGTGCAGCGACCTGCCGGACGGTCCGCCCGTGGTCGGCCGCCACGAGCCCAGGCCGATCAGGTGGTTCGGGCCGCCGGCCTTGGCGCCGGCGCCCACCGACGAACGCTTCCAGCCGCCGAACGGCTGTCGCTGCACGATCGCGCCGGTGATGCCGCGGTTGACGTAGAGATTGCCCGCCTCGACCGTGTCGAGCCACTGCGCGAGATCATCCGGATCCTGCGTGTACAGGCCCGCCGTGAGGCCGTAGTCCACGGCGTTCTGCAGGTCGATCGCGCGGGTCAGGGTCGGCGCGTGCATGATGCCCAGCACCGGGCCGAAGAACTCCTCGCGGTGGAAGCGCGAGCCCGGCTTGACGCCCGTGCGGATGCCCGGGGTCCAGAACCGGCCGTCCTCGTACTCCCAGCCCATGTCCCGCAGCGGCTTGGGCTGCACGAGCCAGTGCTCGCCCTCGTCCAGCGTCGTGAGCGCCCAGTCGAGCTTGCCCTGCGGCACCTCGATGACCGGTCCCATCTCGGACAGCGGATCGGACGGCGGGCCGACGCGCAGCGAGCGCGTCGCGTCCACGAGCTGCCGGGCGAAGCGCCGGGACCGTCCGACCGGCCCGACCAGGATCGCCAGCGACGCCGCCGAGCACTTCTGCCCGGCGTGCCCGAAGGCGCTCTTCACGAGATCGGCCGCGGCGAGATCCAGGTCGGCCGATGGGGTGATGATCATGGCGTTCTTGCCGCTGGTCTCGGCGAGCAGCGGCAGGTCAGGACGCCAGCCGCGGAACAGCTTCGCGGTCTCCCACGCGCCGGTCAGGATGACCCGGTCGACGGCCTCGTGCGCGATCAGCTGCCGGCCGAGGTCCCCCTCCGCGACGTCCGCGAGCGCGAGCACGTCGCGCGGGACGCCGGCGTCCCACAGCGCCTCGGCGACCACGGCCGCGCAGCGGCGCGCCTGCGGGGCGGGCTTGAACACCACGCCGGATCCGGCGGCGAGCGCCGCCAGCACACCGCCCGCCGGGATCGCCACGGGGAAGTTCCACGGCGGGGTCACGACGATCACGCGCGACGGCTCGAACACCGCGCCCGCGACGCGGTCGAGCTCGCGCGCCGTGGCGGCGTAGTAGTTCGCGAAGTCGACGGCCTCGCTGACCTCGACGTCCGCCTCGGCGAACACCTTGCCGGTCTCGGACGCGGCGACCTCGATCAGCTCGCCGCGGCGGGCCTCGAGCGCGCGCGCGGCGCGCTGCAGCACCGCGCCGCGTTCCGCGGCGGGCCGGCGGCCCCACTCCTCCCCCGCGGCGCGGACGCGCGCGATCACGGATTCGAGCGCGGCGCCATCCGCGATCCGCGCCGCGACGACGGTGGCGTCGCCGGCCGTGGAGCGCGGGATGCGCGCGAGGATCTCGCGTGCCCAGTCGCGGTTCTCGGGGAGGGCAGGATCCGTGTCGGGCGCGTTCCGGAAGCCCGGCGCGCCGACTGCGCGCCCGGCCTCGCGCTGGGCGAACACGGCGGTCTCCACGAAGTCGCCGTCCGCGACCGCGCGGAACTCGTCCGCGGGGTCCACGGCGACCGTGTCGTCCGCCGACGCGAGCGCGGGGCTGCTCGATCCGCGCGCGATGTCGAGGACCTGCTGCGTCATGTCCTGGTCGTGCGCCTCCCCCGCGATCTCCTCGGGCGTCGGCGCGTCCGCGCGATCCTGCTCGCGATTCGGCCCGACGGGGAGGGACGGATCGGCGGCGCGCGCCACGGACGCGACGAAGCGGTCGCGCTCGCGGGCGAACAGGGCGGGATCCTCCGCCATCCCGAACGCGGCGGAGAGGAAGTTCTCACTCGAGGCGTTCTCCTCGAGGCGGCGCACGAGGTAGCTGATCGCGACGTCGAACTCGTCGGGGCGCACGACCGGGACGTACAGCAGCACGTGCCCGACCTCGCGCGCCACCGCCGCGACCTGGCCCTGCGCCATGCCGAGGAGCATCTCGAACTCCAGAGCGTCGCGGACGCCGCGCTCCCCGGCCAGCAGCCACGCGTACGCGATGTCGAACAGGTTGTGGCCCGCCACACCGAGGGTGACCGCGCGCGTGCGCTCGGGGCGCAGCGCGTGGTCGAGGCACCGCAGGTAGGACGCGTCGGAGTCGAGCTTCGAGCCGTGGGTCGCGAGCGGCCAGCCGTGCATCGCCGCGTCGACCCGCTCCATCGCGAGGTTCGCGCCCTTCACCAGGCGCACCTTGATCGGCGCGCCGCCGGCGTCCACGCGCTCGGTCGCCCACGCCGTGAGTCCCTCGAGTGCCGGCAGCGCGTCGGGCAGGTACGCCTGCAGCACGATCCCCGCGCGGTACGACTTCAACTCGGGCTCGGCGAGCAGCCGCTGGAACACCGCGATCGTGAGGTGCAGGTCGCGGTACTCCTCCATGTCGAGGTTCAGGAACGTGCCGTGCAGCGCCGCCGACAGGTACAGCGGGCGCAGCCGCGCGACGACGTGGTCGACGGTCTCGTCGAACGCCCACATCGAGAGGTGGCTCGCGATCGCCGACACCTTGACCGAGACGTAGTCGACGTCCGGGCGCTTGACGAGCTCCTGGATGCCGGCGAGGCGCCGCTTCGCCTCCTGCTCGCCCAGCACGGCCTCGCCGAGCAGGTTCAGGTTCAGCCGCGCGCCGCCCTCGCGCAGCTTCGCGAGCGCGGGGCCGAGCTTCTGCGGCCGGGCGTCGACGATCAGGTGCCCGACCATGTCGCGCAGCACACGCCGGGCGATCGGCACGGTCGGCACCGGCAGCACGGGCGCCACGACGCCCCCCGCGCGCACGGCCCCTCGCAGGTACCACGGCAGGAACTCCGGCACGAGCGGCGCCACCCGGCTGAGGTTGCCCGCCGCGGCGGTGGCGCTCTCGGGGCGCATCACGCCGTCGACGAAGCCGAGCGTGAACGGCAGCCCGTTCGGATCCTGCAGCACGCCGGCCAGTCGCGCGGCGGCCGGATCGGCCTCCGCTCTGCCGGACTTCCGGCCCTTCGGACCGGGGGCGGCCTCGCGCACCCAGCGCTCGGCGAGGGTCACCGCCGCCCCGGTGAGGGCGTCGTGTGCGGCGGGGGCGGGGTCGAGATCGTCGGCCATGCGATCAGCCTAGATACCGGATCGCGGATCCGGCGGCGTGGGACGACATGCCTCGGCACGGCGCGCCCGCCCGCACCGGCCACGGCGACGCGGCGTTCCGCGACGCGGCGGCCTCGCTCACAGGACCGAGACCTCGCGCCCGGCGACGTCGCGATGCTGCGCATCGGGGCCCTGGCCGCGTGACGTCCCGTGCCGCGTCGTGTACGTCGTGTACGAGCCCCGCGTGCGCGGCTTCGCCCGCGGGATCAGTCCCAGTCGCTCGGCGCGGGGCGGCGCGTCGACGGGAGGGCGACGTTGCTCGCCCACTCGTGCGTCCAGGCCGGCATCTCGGGCAGCGCGTCCTCGAGCCCCAGCGCCTCGAGCACCTCCGCCATCGGCACCGTGCCGCCCGCGCGGCGCAGGATGCGACCGCGGATGATCGCGCTCGCGTAGACCTCGCCGCGCACGACCGCGCGGTGCTCGAGGTACAGCGCCCGGTCGTCGTGGCCGACCCAGCGCGACTGCAGCTCGAACCGCTGCCAGAGGTTCAGGGAGCGCCGGAACGTGATGGTCTCGCTGCCGACGACGGGGTACCAGCCGCGGGCGTTCATGATCGGCATGAGGTCCGTGCGCACCATCAGGTCCCACCGGCCCAGGTCGAACAGCGACAGGTACCGGCCGTTGTTCATATGCCGCAGCAGGTCGATGTCGGTCGGCAGCGTGGTGAGCCGGATGCGCCCCACGGCGGTGGGGGCCAGCCGCCCCTCGCGCCGGCGGCGGCGGCGCGCCTGGAACATCACGATGAGGGTTCGCCAGATCACGTTCACGAGGGGCGATGCTGGCACATCCCTCGGAGAAGAGACGGCATCCTTGTCCGCGTCCGACAAGGTGACGCGCCGATTTCTCGGGAGCGGATGTCCGTGCGTAGAGTCTGGCCATGGCAGCCGATCAGCGAGCACAGGATGTGTTGATCCGGCCGATCCGGGACGTCGATGCCGAGGCCATGGGGCGGGTCCACGCCCAGGTCTGGCACGAGACCTACGACGGCCTCATCTCGAACGCGACGCTCGAGAACGTCTCCCCCCGCCGCCTGGCGGAGCTGTGGACCCACTACACCTCGCAGAGCGACGAGATCCGGCACGCGGCCGCGCTCGTGAACGGCGAGATCGTCGGGTTCGCCGCGAGCGGCCCCGCGCGCGACGCGGACGCCCCCGCCCCCCGCGAGTTCTACTTCGTCTACCTGCTGGACTCGTGGCACCGCAAGGGTCTCGGCCGCGCGCTGTTCGACGCGGTCGTCGAGGACGGCGAGCCGCTGTACCTGTGGCTGGCCGAGGAGTACCCCGGCGCCCGCACGTTCTACGAGAAGCGCGGCTTCCACCTCGACGGCGCCCGCCGCGAGGAGCCCTTCCTCGGCGAGACGCTCGCCGAGGTGCGCTACGTCCGCCCCTGATCGCCCGCCGGTGCTGACGATCTGGCCGCTCGCCGGGATCGGCGAGATCACCGCGGGCACGGACCTCGTGGACGTGATCGGATCCGCGATCGACGGATCGGATGCCCCGCTCGCCGACGGCGACATCCTGGTCGTGACGAGCAAGATCGTCTCGAAGGCCGAGGGCCGGTTCGTGACCGCGGACGACCGCGAGGACGCCATCACCGCGGAGACCGTGCGCGTGGTGGCGACCCGTGCGTCCGAGTCGGGGCACGTGACCCGCATCGTCGAGAACCGCCTCGGCATCGTGTCCGCCGCCGCGGGCGTGGACGCGTCGAACACGCCCGAGGGCACCGTGCTGCTGCTGCCGGTGGATCCGGACGCGTCGGCGCGCGCGCTGGCCGAAGGGCTGCGGGCGCGATCCGGCGCGACGGTCGGCGTGCTGGTTTCCGACACGCTCGGGCGCGCCTGGCGGGACGGGCAGATCGACCACGCGATCGGCGCCGGCGGCGTGCGCGTGTTCGAGGACCTGCGCGGCTCGGTCGACGCACAGGGGCGCCCGCTGCAGGTGACGCTGCCGTGCGTCGCCGACGAGCTGTGCGCGGCGGCCGACCTCGTCAAGGGCAAGGCCGCGGGAATGCCGGTCGCGGTCGTGCGCGGTCGCGGCGACCTCGTGGGAGACCTCGACCTCCCGGGCGCCCGCACGATCCCCCGCACGGGCGAGCGCGACATGTTCCGCCTGGGGTACGACGAGGCCTATGCCGAGGGCTACGCGGCCGCACGGCGGCAGTCGGGCCTCTGACCGCCCGCGGCACGCGGATCCGATCCGCCCGACCCGCTCAGCGGTGACGGAACTCCGGAGCGCGCTTCTCGCGGAACGCCGCCATGCCCTCCTTCTGGTCGTCCGTGTCGAACAGCGACGCGAACAGGTGCTTCTCGAGGCGCAGGCCCTCGGCGAGGGGCCCCTCGAGGGCGGCATCCAGCGCGGCCTTGGCGGCGTAGAGCGCGGGCAGCGGCTTGGAAGCGATCGCCTCGGCGAGCGAGCCCGCCTCCTCGAGCAGGTCGGCGGCCGGCACGACGCGGGAGACCAGGCCGATGCGCTCGGCCTCGGCGGCGTCGATCCTCCGGCCCGAGAGCACGAGCTCGGCCGCCTTGTAGTACCCGACGGCGCGGATGAGGCGCTGCGTGCCGCCCATTCCGGGGATCACGCCGAGCGTGATCTCGGGCTGGCCGAACTTCGCGGAGTCGGCCGCGAGGATCACATCGCACATCATCGCGAGCTCGCAGCCGCCGCCGAGCGCGTAACCCGAGACCGCCGCGATCACGGGGGTGCGGACGTCGGCGAAGCGCCGCCACCCCTCGAAGCGCCCGCTCACGGCGACGTCCCGGCCCTGAAGACCCTCCATCTCCTTGATGTCGGCGCCGGCGGCGAAGGCCCGCTCGGATCCGGTCACGACGATCGCGCCGATCCCCTCGTCCGCGTCGAACGCGGTCGCGGCGGCGGCGACGTCGCGCATCACCTGGCCGTTGAGGGCGTTCAGGGCATCCGGGCGGTCGAGCGTGATCCAGCCCACCCGGCCCCGCGTCTCGGTCCGGATCGTCTCGTAGGACGTGTCGGTCATCCTGCCTCCTCGCATCGGGTCGCCTCCAGCATGCCCCACGCGCGCGCCCCGATCACCGGGATGGCGCTCGCGGATGGGCAGGACAGCCCGTCGCGCGGCGGGGAGAGGGCGCGCACAGTGGAGTGGTCCGCACTCGATGATCGGAGACACGGATGAGGATCCCCGCCCTGCTCGGCGCCCTCGCGGTGGCCGCCGGGACCTTCCTGGCCCCCACTCCCGCGGCCCAGGCCGCGCAGACCTGTCCGTCCACGGTCGCGAAGCTGACCGAACTCGACGCGGACATCGCCGACGGGCTGGACCTCACGTCCTGCGGGGCGCCCAAGACGGTCGTCGCCGAGGATGTCGCGGTCGCCATCCCCGCCCCGGGGAACGGCATGCGGGGCATCGCCGTCGCCTCCGACGGCACCGAGACGACGCTGACCGTGTCGACGGACGCCGAGGGCGTCGTGTCCGTCACGACCGAGGACCACGCCGCCACGACGAGCGCCCAGGCCGCCGCCGCCATCACGCGCTGCACCGACAACGCCACGCGCGTGCAGGGCGTGAAGTGGTACACCAGCCCGCAGTTCCGGGTGAACAGCACGGAGCACCGACGCTTCACCGAAGCCATCTGGGAGCGGACGGTGCAGCAGTCGTGGGCGGTGATCAAGACGGGCCAGGACAGCTGCGGCCTCACGAGGGCACTCGCGGTTCCGGGCAGGGTGACGATGAACACCCTCGGCGACGCGAACATGTCCGCGAGCAACACGTGCACCAAGCCGGACTCCTACAGCGTCATCGACTTCGGCGGCCTCAGCGGTGCCACCGTGGGCCTGACCTGCGTGGCCTTCAGAGCGCGCTCCGGTCACGACCAGATCGTCAGCTCGGACGTCCGGATGGACAGCAGCAGCCGGAGTTGGGTGACGACGGCGACAGGATGCTCGGGGGCGAAGTACGACCTGCGCTCCGTGCTCACGCACGAGCTCGGCCACGCGGTCGGTCTCGCGCACGCCGCCGAGCGTGGTGGCGACGACCTCACGATGAGCCCCCAGGTCACGGCGTGCAACACGTCCGCGAGGGCGCTCGGCAGCGGTGACCTCCGCAGCCTCTACGCCCTGTACCCGGGATGATGTGATCATGACGCGCAGCACCACGCATTCCGCTCTCGCGGTCGCAGTCCTCGCCGTGATCGCCCTCGGCGCGACCGCCTGCGGCGCGTCCGCGCCGGCGCAGAAGCCGCGCGAGGGAGTCTCCTCGTCGCCGGTGTGCGCGGCCGCGACCCTCACGGTGACGCCGGATCGCGGCGCACCGGGCACCGTGATCGAGGTCGGCGGAGCCGGATACATCATCTGCGGCGACACCCCGGATCGGCCCTCGGAGGTCGATCCCGTGTCGGTGGTCGACGTGCATTGGATCGAGGACGGGAGCACGACCAGCCTCGGCCAGGCCGAGATCGCGGAGGACGGCACGCTCAGCGGCTCCTTCACCGTCCCCGAGGACGCGGCAGGCGGAACGGTCCAGCTGTGGGCAGGCGATGGTCTGCATGTCAGCTCGGAGACCGTCGACTTCACCGTCGACTGACCGAGACCCGGACCCTTGTGCTCCCGTTCAGCGGGACCAGGCCAGGAGGCGCGTCCACGTCGGCGCGCACGCCTCCGCTAGCTTGGCGTAGCACTGAATCCTGCCCCCCCCCCCGACAAGACAGGCCCCATCCATGAGAAGGATCCTCGCGCTCGCGGCGATCGCCGCCCTGACCGCCGCAGCGGTTCCTGCCGCCGCCGCGGCGGACACCGCCCCGTCCTGCCCGACCGCGGTCGCGGGCCAGCACTCCGTCGCGGCCGAGGCCGCAGACGGCCTCGATGCCTTGTCGTGCGACACCATCACGACCGTGAGCGAGGACGGCGTGGGCGCCGTGATCCCGGACCCCGGCTACGGCGTCACGGCTATCGCCCTCGACGAGGACGGCACCGAGACCGCGCTCACGGTGACCACGGATGAGGAGGGCACCGTCGACGTGGAGACCGAGGATCATGCCGCCTCGGCCGCCACCGCCACCGCCGCCGCCGCGACCGCCGCAACCATCACGCGCTGCTCCGACACGTCCCATGTCCTGGCCGGCACGAGATGGACGGCGAAGCCGACCTTCGCGGTCAACAGCACCGAGCGGCGCCCGAGCAACATCAAGGAGGCCGACTGGGAGCTCGTGATCGGCGACGCGCTGCGCACCATCACCACGGGTGCCAATCAATGCGGGAAGACCGTGTCGCTCTCGTCAGCCGGCGCGACCACCTGGAACAAGACGGGCGACTCGAACATCAGCTCGACCAACACCTGCACGGCTTCCGACGGCGTCAGCGTGGTCGACTTCGGCGCCCTCAGCAGCTCCCTGGTCGGGCTCACCTGCGTCTGGTTCACGATCCAGACCGTCACCGACAAGATCAACGCGGCGGACATCCGGATGGACACCAGCACCCGCAGCTGGGTGACCTCCGTCGGAAGCTGCACGGGCGACAAGTTCGATCTGCGGTCCGCGCTGACCCACGAGTTCGGTCACGCGTTCGGTCTGAGTCACGCGGCTGAGCGCGGTGCCGACGACCTCACGATGAGCCCGACCCTGTATCCGTGCAACTCGTCGGCTCGCTACCTCGGCCTCGGCGACCTGCAGGGGATGCTCGCGCTCTACCCGGCGTCCTGATCCGCGCGCAGAGGCCGCCGTCACCCGACCGGGGACGGCGGCCTCTGCGCGTCCGGGGGACGTCAGCGGCGCGGGCGCATCCGCACGTCGCCGAAGCGTCGCGCGATCGGCGCGATGACGCGATCGCGCGCCGCGATCCATCCGCCGGCCATCGCGATCAGCGAGACCACGAAGATCCAGAACCCGGTCCAGTTGACCGCGTCCTGCCCCGCGTACATCGCGTTGAGGTTGCGCAGCGCGCCCGTCGCGAGTACCAGTCCCACGTGCGCGATCACGAAGCCGGCGAAGAACAGCATGGTCGGGAAGTGGATCGCCTTCGCCAGGTCGACCGGGAACGCCCGGTTCAGCCGCGAGTCGCCGCGCGGCCAGAACGCGCTCAGCCGCGCGCCGGTCAGGATCGCCAGCGGCGCGGCGAGGAACACGATCGCGAAGTAGGACAGCTGCTGCAGGCCGTTGTAGCCGGTCCAGCCGCTGTGGGTCGGCCAGTCGAGCGAGACGTACTGGATGAGCGCGGACAGGGCGTTCGGGAACACGTCCCAGCCGGTCGGCACGATCCGCACCCAGTGCCCCGTCGCGAGCAGCAGCACGACGAACACGAGGCCGTTGAGCATCCAGAGCGCGTCGACGGCGATGTGGAACCAGATCGTCAGGCTCATCCGGCGCTTCTTCACCCGGCGCGAGGTCCACAGTCCGCTGGGCGTCTTCTCGCCGCGGATCCGGATGCCGGAGCGGATGATCAGCAGCAGGAAGAACGCGTTCAGGAAGTGCGTCCACGACAGCCAGGCGGGGATGCCGATCCCCTGGCCCGCCGGCATCGGGGCGGCGCCGGGATAGGCCGCGAGGAACGCCTCGACGGGCGCGAGCGACGCGATCCAGCGCGTGAAGAACACGGCGGTGAACGCCAGGATGGCGAGCGCCGCGGCCCCGAACAGCCCGTAGACGACGCGCAGCGGCGTCGGGATGCGGGCAGGGGTCACGAGTAGATCATGCCAAGACTCGCCGGGAGGACGCCCGTGGGCGCGCCTCCCGGGCGAGCCGCTGTTAGACCAGACGCGACTTGGGCGAGACCTCGTACGTGTCCTGCGCGTCGTCGTTCACGACGCCCGTGAGCGCCTCGTCGATCGCGGTGAGCACGTCCTGCTCGAGCTTCACGCCCGACGCCTTGACCGTGTCGGCGAGCTGCTCGGGGCGCGAGGCGCCGACGAGCGCGGCCGCCACGTTCGGGTTCTGCAGCACCCACGCGATCGCCAGCTGCGGCATCGTGAGACCGGCCTGGTCCGCGATCGGCTTCAGCTTCTGCACGGCGGTCAGCACGTCATCGTTCATGAAGCGCTGGATGAACGTGGCGCCGCTCTTCTCGTCGGTGGCGCGGCTGCCCTCGGGAACGGGCTGTCCCGGCAGGTACTTGCCGCTCAGCACGCCCTGCGCCATCGGCGACCAGACGATCTGCGAGATCCCGAGCTCCTCTGACGCCGGGACGACCTTGCCCTCGATCACGCGGTGCAGCATCGAGTACTGCGGCTGGTTCGAGACGAGCTGGAAGCCCAGCTGCCTGGCGAGGGCGTGGCCCTCGCGCAGCTGCTCGGCGGTCCACTCGGACACGCCGATGTAGAGCGCCTTGCCCTGGCGCACGATGTCGGCGAACGCCTGCATCGTCTCCTCGAGCGGGGTCTCGTAGTCGTAGCGGTGCGCCTGGTACAGGTCGACGTAGTCGAGGTTCAGGCGGCGCAGCGATCCGTGGATCCCGTCGAAGATGTGCTTGCGGGAGAGGCCGTGGTCGTTCGGGCCCTTCGGGCCGATCGGGAAGTAGACCTTCGTGAAGATCTCGAGGCCCTCGCGGCGCTGGCCCTTCAGCGCCTCCGCGAGCACCTCCTCCGCGGCGGTGTTGGCGTAGGTGTCTGCGGTGTCGAACGTGGTGATGCCGGCGTCGAGCGCCGCGTGCACGGTGGCGATCGCGGCGTCGTTCTCGACCTGCGAGGCGTGGGTCACCCAGTTGCCGTAGGTGATCTCCGAGACCTTGAATCCGCTGTTGCCGAGGTAGCGATAGTTGACCATGTCCTCACGCTACCTATGGACAGAGGCATCGAGGGCGGATGTCTGCGCCCGGATGTCCCCGCTCCCATCCCGAGAACACGTCCTCTCAGCGACGACATGCCGGATCGGGCCGTGTGATGTCTCAGGACATCGGTGACGGAACTGCATCAGGACATCGGTGACGGTTCCTGCATCAGGACATCGGTGACA
>NZ_JBCNUN010000009.1:0-52233 GCF_039605615.1 Microbacterium rhizophilum
TGTCACCGATGTCCTGATGCAGGAACCGTCACCGATGTCCTGATGCAGTTCCGTCACCGATGTCCTGAGACATCACAAGCGCCGATTCCGCGTGTCCTCGCTGAGAACACGTGTTGTCGGCGGAGAGGTCAGCGGGACGAGTTGGAGGTGCGGCCGCGGACGATGCCCACGAAGGCGTCGACGTCGGGGGTGGTGCGGTCGGCGTGCCAGGCCAGGGCGACGGTCGAGACGGGGGCGCCGCGCAGCGGGCGCGACTCGACGTCGCGGCGGTGATGCAGGCGGGCCAGCGACATCGGCACGACCACGATGCCGACGCCGGCCGCGACCGTGGCGATCGCGTCGGCCGTGGTCTCGGGCGCGTCGAAGCGCGGCGGCTCGGTGCCCGGCAGATCGAGGGGCCCCAGGACGTCGTCGCGCGGCACGATCAGGATCTCGCCGGCCAGGTCATCCGGATCCAGCTCGTCGGCCGCGGTGAGCGCGGAGTCGGACGAGGCGACCACCACGGCGGTCTCGTCGTAGAGGCGGATGACGTGCAGGTCCGCGGCGTCGAGGGGAAGCCGGATCAGCGCGGCGTCGACGTCGCCGGACAGGATCGCGGCGCGCTGGGTCGCGACGTCGAGGGGCACGAGCTCGAGCGTCACGTGGGGCAGTCGCTCGCGCCACCGGTCGATCCACTTGCCCGGCGTCGCGCCGGGGACGGCCCCGAGCCGGAACGCGCGGGGCGCCTCGGGCGCCGACGCCTGCTCGGCGGCGGGACGGGCTCGCCGGGCGGGCGCGGCGCGCTGACTGGCACCGCGCTGGCCGGCCGCACCGCGCGGAGCGGTGGGGCGTCGCCCGGATCGACCCTTCTGCGCCATTCCGCCAGATTACGCGGATCTCCTGGGCAGCCCTGCCCCGGTGCGCGGCACGCGACGGCCAGTAGGGTTGCGCGGAAGGGGCCCAGCCCCTGCTGACAAGGCCTGGAGGATCGCATGGGTGTCACGGATTGGGTGAGGTCGCTGTTCGGGGGCGCGAAGAAGGTCGCGACCGAGGCGAGCGCCAACGTCAGGGAGTTCGTCCCCGAGGCGACCGAGAGGGTCAGGGACTTCGCCGGCGACGCGGCCGAGAAGGCCAAGGAGGTCGCGGCCGACGTGCGGGAGTTCGCGGGCGAGGCCGTCGAGAAGGCCAAGGACGTCACGGCCGACGTCACGGAGAAGGCGAAGGATGTCGCGGGGGACGTGACCGACCGGGTCAAGGACGCACTCGACCGCGACGAGCCGGACGGGGCACCGGCGGCGACGGCCGGGCTGATCGAGCCCATCGAGCCGTTCGAGCCACCCACCCCCGCGGAGCCCGCCGAGCCGGCCGCCGCGGCCGCGGGGACCGACCCCACGGCCCCGGATCCCGCCGACCCCACGGCCCCGGATCCCGCCGAGCCCGGGGCGCCGGTCCCGGCGGAGCCCACGGTGCCGACCCCTGACGAGCCCACGGTCCCCACGCCGGCGGAGCCGACGGTGCCCGTGCCCGCCGAGCCGGGCGTGCCGTCGGAGCCGGAGACCCCCGGCCCCGGGGAGCCGCCCGTGCCCACCGAGCCCGTGGGGCCGGCCGAGCCGGTGCAGCCGGGCGTCCCGACCGAGCCCGGGCAGCCCGTCGCCCCGTCCGCCGACGGCGAGACCGAGCGGTCCGCGACGGCGTGATGCGCTGATCCGGATGAGGCCGCTCCGCCCGGCGGGCGGCCCGTTCCGCGCGCGGCCCCCGTGCGCGCGCGGGTTACGGTTGAACCCGAGTTCCTCCGGCCCGTCCTTCCCGCGACGCGGAAACGACCGGTCGACACCATTGCAAGGAGACCAGTGACCGATCGCGAAGAGATCCCCGACCGGCCCCGCATCTCGGTCGTCACGAACGACGACGGCACCGGGACGGTGACCGTCGACGGGGCGACCCGCGCCGTCAAGGCCCGCGACGCCGCGGGTGCCCGCAAGGCCGTGCTCGCCCTCGTCGTCGAGGTCGCGCAGGAGTACGCCCGCCCGGTGCGCGTCGCGGCGAGCGGCAGCGACGGCGTGCGGATGCTCGTGGTCGCGCCGGACGGATCCGTCGAGGAGGGCGTCGGATCGCCCGCCGAAGCGCCCGCTCCCGTTGCCGTTCCCGAGGCCCCGGGCGCCCCGACGATCCTGCCGGACATCGTCACGAGCGTCCCCAAGTCGGCTCCGGGGGCGGATCCGGAGCCCGCTGCGCCCGCGCAGGCCGCCGCTCCGCTTCCGGCGCCGGCCGCCGCCGCGCCTGCGCCGCGCGCGGAGGCCGAGCCGTCGCTCACCCGCCGCGGCGCGCGCCTGCTGACCGCGCGCGACTTCGCCGAGTCGGCCAAGCCCGTGCTGCCCGTGACCGCGACCGAGGGGTTCCGCGGCGGGATGAACAGGCTCGGGTTCCGGATGAAGCCGGGCAAGGCCGAGCAGGCCAAGCGTGATCGGCGCGAGACCGTGCAGCGCGCGTTCTCCGGCCGCAAGACCATCGCCGTGATCGGCGAGAAGGGCGGCGTCGGCAAGACCACGACGACCTACCTGCTCGGCGCGACGCTCGGTCGCGTCCGCGGCGGCAGCGTGCTCGCGTGGGACAACAACGAGTTCAAGGGCACGCTCGGCATCCGCTCGCTGCCCTCGCCCGACCACGATCACACCGCGATCGACCTGCTCGGTCACGTGCAGTCCGTCGGCACGGGCGAGCTCAGCTCGGCCGACCTGATCGACTTCGTGCGCGCGCAGGGCGAGAACAAGTTCGACGTGCTCGCATCGCAGAGCCTCGACGGCGACAGCGACGTGATCGACGAGGAGGCGTTCGGGCTGCTGCACGAGACGCTCAGCCGCTCGTACCGCGTCATCATCGTCGACACCGGCAACAACTCGAAGGCCGGCACCTGGCAGTCGGCGGTGGCGGAGGCGGATGTCCTCGTGCTCACCACGATCGTCAAGGAGGACAGCGCCCGCACGCTCGCGTCCATGGCCGACACGCTCGTCGCGCACGGCCATGAGGCCAAGCTGCGCAACGCCGTGACGGTGATGAGCCACCCGTCGCCCACGAGCTATCCGGATCTCGAGCGCCGCCTGACGACTCACATGGGCCAGCTCACGCGCCAGGTCGTGTCGGTGCCGTTCGACCCCGCGCTCGATCGCGGCGACGTGATCGACTACGACGCGCTGTCGGATGAGTCGCGCGAGGCCTGGCTCGAGGTCACGGCCGCGGTGGCCGCGGGGCTGCGCTGACCCGAGCCCTGCTGCCACCCGCGGCAGCAGGGGCTCGGCGACCGACCTCTCCCTCGGAGGCGACGCGCGTCAGTACGCGCGCACCTGCGGAGCGGACCGCAGACCGCGCGCGAGCGCCAGCTGCGCCCCGACGTCCGCACGCAGCGAGGCGATGTCGGTCGCGGCGGTGATGAACGTGAAGCCCTGCGCGGCGCGCACGGCCGCCTGGGTGCCGTCGGCGCAGTGCACGCCGGCGATCTTCCCGCGCTCATGCGCGGCGACGGCGATCCGCCCGAGCGTGGCGTCGAGCTCGGGCAGGATCACCTCCTCGAACGGCATCGCCGCGCCCAGCGCGAGCGACAGATCGTATGGGCCGACATAGACGCCGTCGACGCCCTCCACGTCGAGGATCGCGTCGAGCTGCTCCAGCCCGCCGCGCGTCTCGATCATGGCGAGCACGGTGACGCCGGCGTCGGTGTCCGAGGGCGTCGCCCCGAAGTGCGGACCCAGGCGCATCGGGCCGTACGAGCGCCGACCCGCTGAAGTCGGGTAGCGCGCGGCCTCGGCCGCTGCCCTGGCCTCCTCGGCGGTGTCGATCAGCGGCACGATCACGCCGCGCGCGCCCGCGTCGAGGACGCGGCCGATCTCGGCGGCGCTGTTCTCGGAGACGCGTGCGAACGGCATCGACCCGCCCGCGGTGACCGCGATCAACGCGTTCAGCATGCCTTCGTAGCCGAGCAGCCCGTGCTGCCCGTCCACGCACACGTAGTCGAAGCCCGCCCGCGCGATCTGCTCGGTGGCGACGGGCGCATCGAGCGTGACCCAGGCGCCCACACGGGGCGCCTGGGCCTGCCCGGCGAAAGCCTGATCAGACATCGAGATCCTCATTGTGGCGCGCCTTCACGAACGACACCGCGATGAACGACAGCACTGCGCATACGACGACGAAGAGGGCCACTGGGATCCAGCTGCCCGAGAAGGCGGCCAGCAGAGCGGTCGCGATCAGCGGGGCGGGGCCGCCGACGACCGCCGCGCCGATCTGGTAGCCGAGCGAAGCGCCGGTGTACCGGATCTCGGGGGCGAAGTTCTCGGCGAGCACGGTGCCGATGAGCGAGCCGTAGGTGGGCCACACGATCGCGAACGAGATGATGATCGCGGCGCCGGCCAGTGCGATGTTCCCGCTCGAGAGCATCGCGAGGTATGGGAACACGAACACCGCCACCGCGATCGAGCCGCCGAGGAAGACCTTCTTGCGACCGATGCGATCGGACAGGCCGCCGTAGAACAGCATGCCGCCGATGCCGATGATCGAGCCGATCAGCACGAAAGTGAGGATTGCCGTGAAGTCGTAACCGAGGCTCGCGGCGTAGCTGACCGAGAACGTGGCGAAGATGAAGAACGTGCTCGTCTCGACGAACTTGGCGCCGGTCGAGATGAGCACCTCGCGCCAGTAGTCGCGGAATACCGTCGCGATCGGCAGCTTCTGGGTCGAGCCCTCGGCCTTCACCTTGCGGAACGACGGAGTCTCGTCGATCCTGCTGCGGATCCAGAGGCCCACGACGAGCAGCACGCCCGATAGCAGGAACGGAATGCGCCAGCCGAAGGTCTCGAAGGCGGCGGCGGGGAAGATCGCGCGGGCGAGGATGGTGACGATGTTGCCGAGCGCGAGACCCGCGAGCGCGCCGATCTGCGGAACGGCGCCATAGAAGCCGCGGCGGTTCTTCGGCGCGTACTCGACCGCGAGCAGCAAGCCGCCGCCCCACTCGCCACCGAGCGCCAGACCCTGGACCAAGCGCAGCAGCGTGAGCAGGATCGGCGCAGCGACGCCGATCGCGGCATACGTGGGCAGCACACCCATCAGCATCGTGCCGACGCCCATCAGCGTGAGGGTGATGACGAGCGTCTTCTTCCGTCCGATCCGGTCGCCGATGTGACTGAAGATCACGCCGCCTACGGGGCGGATCACGAATGCGAGGGCGAACGACGCGAACGCCAGCAGCGAGCTGACCACCGGATCTTCACTCGGGAAGAAGTGCGCGTTGAAGATGGCGGTCGCCATCGTGCCGTAGAGGAAGTAGTCGTACCACTCGATGGTGGACCCGACGGCGCTGCCCCAGAGGGCTCGGCGGCGGTCTCGAGCCGAGACGACGGGAACGGTGACGGCGGATTCGCCGACGGCTGAGGTCATGCTGATCTCCTTTGAAGAGCGGGTGGTGCCTGGTGAGATGGGTGAGAGGTTCGCCCTGCTCAGGGAACGAGGATCGGTCGGCCGATCGCCGCGCTGCGCAGGTGCTCGATCGCCTCGTTCGCCTCGGCGAGAGGGAACGTTTTGTCCAGCAGCTTGTCCAGCGGGATGCGGCCGGCGCGATACAGCCGCAGGATCTCGGGGAGCTGGAGGGGGGTGTTGGACGACCCGTAGAGCGCGCCGACGACGCGCCGGTCGCCTTGAACGAGCAGGTTGATCGGGATCGACAGCTCGTCGCCGACAGCGCCGAGGCCGACGACGATCTCGGTGCCGCGCGCGCGGAGCGCGTCGAAGCCGGCGCGGATGGTCGAACCGCGGCCGATCGCCTCGAGGACATAGTGCGCGCCGCCGCCGGTGATCTCGACCACGCGCGAGGCGAAGTCCTCCCTCGAGGAGTCGATCGTGTGGGTCGCGCCGAGCTCGCGCGCCTTCTCAAGGCGGGCCGGGACGACATCGGACACGATGATCTGGGCGGCGCCGACGAGCTGCGCGGCGATCACGGCGGACAGGCCGACGCCGCCGGCGCCGATGATCGCGATGCTCTTGCCCGCGGCGTCGGGCATCCGGTTCAGCACCGTGCCCATGCCGGTGATGACGGCGCAGCCGACGATAGCGGCGATCTCGGACGGCACCTCGGGGTCGATCTTCACGAGGGACTCCTGCGACACGACGGCGCGCTCGGCGAAGCACGAGTCGCCCATCAGATGGTGGTAACGGACGCCGTCCTTGCTCAGTCGGGTGCCTCCGCGCAGCAGCTCGTTGGTCTGCCCGTGCACGCGGCCGAGGGCGCACTGGGCGGGGACGCCGGAGAGGCAGTACTCGCACTCGCCGCACCGAGGACGCCACATCAGCACGACCTTGTCGCCGGGCCGGATGGCGGTGACGCCGTCGCCGATTTCCTCCACGATGCCGGCGCCTTCGTGGCCCAGCACGATGGGCGTGCGGGCGGGGAGGCCGCCGGTCAGATAGTGGACGTCGCTGTGGCACACGCCGGTCGCCTCGATCCGCACGAGCACCTCGCCGGGGCCGGGCGCGTCCAGCTCCAGATCCTCGAGCACGAGGGGCGCGTTCGTGTCGTACATGACCATCGCCTTCATGCGGGCCACTCCTTCGCGATTGTGTCCGCGGGCATCCCTGCGCGCGACTGCTGCGGTGTGCCCGACAGCGGGCGACCGCCACAAGCTACGGGTGGACGCCGCGAGCGCTCCAATATCGATCCGCTGAGCGGAACAGTCAGAGGCTGCTGAAGGCGGAGTTGGCGCGGATGCGCCGATTCAGGCCCAGCGCCGCGATCTTCACGGCGGGCGCGAGCTGCGCCATGTCGATCTGACCAGCGGGCCCGGTGACTGAGATCGCGGCGATCGGCGTGCCGTCGGCGCGCAGGATCGGGCACGCGGCGCAGGAGATGCCGGGGTTCGACTCCTCGGTCTCGTATGCGACGCCCTCGTCGCGCACGCGCGCGAGTTGGCGGCGCAACGCGGCAGGGTCGGTGATCGTGCCGGGGCCCAATGACATGAGCTCGCCGGCGAGCGCGCGATCCACGATGTCGGGGCCCGAGTGCGCGAGCACCGCTTTGCCGCCCGCCGTCGCGTAAGCGGGCACGCGGCCGCCGATCCGCGAGCGGATGTCCAGCTGTGCGCTGCGGCCCATCAGGATCTCGACGTAGACCTGGTCGGGAACCTTCAGCACGCTCAGCTGCACGGTTAGGCCCGTGGCCTGGCGCAGGTCCGCCATGGCACTGAGGGCGAGCTGGCGCAACTCCTTCGAACGCTGGGCGAGCTCGCCCAACTCGAACATGCGAATGCCGACGCGCACGCCCTGGTCGGCGCGCTCAAGGAAGTCCTCCGCGACGAGCTCGGATACGATCCGCGACGTGACTGACTTGGCAAGCCCTGCTCGCCGCGCGATGTCGGAGACGCGCAGCACGGGATGCTCGGGGCTGAACGCGCCGAGGACGGCGGATACCCGGGCGATCATGCCCGTCCGACTGTTCCGCTCATCGGATCGCATGGGAGCATCGTACGGCGCCCCGGGGTTTGAATGGGCGCGTCGCGGCATCGCCGTCGTGGCGAAGACATCGAGGAGCATCCGCATGACCGACACCACGTCCGCCGCGATCGTCGTCGAGGACGCGACCGAAGAGGCCGTGCTGGCCGTCGCCGCCGCATCCGAAGCCTGGGCGCGGACGTCCGCCGCCGAACGGGCCCGCGTGATCCACGTGATCGCCGATGCGCTCGACGCCGCGGCCGACGACCTGATCGCGATCGCGGAGGAGGAGAGCCGCCTGCCGCAGCCGCGCCTGACCGGCGAGCTGAAGCGCACCACGTTCCAGCTGCGCCTGTTCGCCGACGTGGCCCAGGAGGGCGCGTACCTCGACGCGCGCATCGACCGTCCGGCTGCCGACTGGCCGATGGGCGCGCCGCGGCCAGACCTGCGACGCATGCTCGTGCCGATCGGCCCCGTGCTCGTGTTCTCGGCCAGCAACTTCCCGTTCGCGTTCTCGGTGGCCGGCGGCGACACCGCCGCCGCGCTCGCGGCGGGCAATGCCGTGCTCGTCAAGGCGCACTCCGGCCACCCCCGCCTGTCCGACGCGACCGCGGCCGAGATCGCCGCCGCCGTCCGTGCGGCCGGCGGACCCGCGGATCTGCTGCGCGTGATCCATGGCACGGACAATGGTGTGGCCGCGCTGCGCCACCCCGCGATCAAGGCCGCGTCCTTCACTGGCTCGATCCCCGGCGGGCGGGCCCTGTTCGACATCGCGAACGGCCGCACTGAGCCGATCCCGTTCTACGGCGAGCTCGGGAGCGTGAACCCGGCGTTCGTGGCGCCGTCCGCATCGCGGCGGCGCGCCGCCGAGATCGCCGAGGGCTACCTCGCCTCGCTCACCGGCAGCCAGGGCCAGCTGTGCACCAAGCCCGGCGTGCTGTTCGTGCCGGAGGGGTCGCCAATCCTCGATGAGTTGAGCGCGAAGCCGGTGCCGGGGCCGGCACCGATGCTCAACGAGCGCATTCAGGCCGGCTTCGTCGACGCGTTGCAGGCGCTGCGCGCGCACAAGGGCGTCGACGTGCTGCGCGACAGCGAGTGGAGCCTCGCCGACCCGCCCGAGATCACCCTGCTGTGCACCACGATCGACGAGGTGCTCGCGGCCCCCGACGCCCTCATCACCGAGGTCTTCGGCCCGGCCGGTCTCGTTGTGACCTACACGGATGCGGCGTCGCTCCCCGGCGTGGCGCGCGCGCTCAACGGGCAGCTCACGGCCACGATCGTGGCGGATGACGGTGCGGAAGACGACGTGGATGTGGCGCGCCGACTCGTGCCGATTCTCACCGAGAAGGCGGGTCGGCTGCTGTGGAACCAGTGGCCGACTGGCGTGTCCGTGACGTATGCGCAGCAACACGGCGGCCCGTACCCCGCGACGACCTCGCCCGGCACCACGGCGGTCGGCACGGCGTCGATCACACGATTCGTCCGCCCGGTCGCGTACCAGAACTTCCCGGACGCTCTGCTGCCCGACCCCCTGCGCGACGCCAATCCGCTCGGCGTGCCTCAGCGAATCGACGGCTGAGCGCAGGAAGCCGACGGAATGTCGCGACAGCGTCCGTGACCGCGGGCCCGGCGCCTCAGCATCTGCCGAGCGGTGGCTCAAGCTGCCAGGTGCAGGGTCCCGCGGGCGTCGGTGACGACCGTGCCACCGTCGGGGATCGTCTCGTCGTCGCCGATCTTGGCGTTCTTGGCGACGCGGGCTCCGACGCCGACGCGCGTGCGGACGCCCACGTGGGCGCGGGCGCCGATCGCGGCCTTCGGGCTGATGTGCGCGTTCGCGTCGATGTAGGCGTCGGGACCGACCACGGCTTCCGACTCGATCCAGGCCCCGCGCGCGATGGTCGCTCCCGCGGCGACCTGCGCCCCGGGCTCGACGTACGCGCCCACCTCGACGCGCGCATCCGGATGCACCTTCGCGCCGTGCGCGACGAGGCCGCGCCCGTTCACGTGCTTGCGGTAGCGCAGCGTCTCGCCGTGATCGTTCTCGATGTCGACGTAGTTCTTGCCCACGATGCCTTTCCGCGGCCCCGGTTGAGGCCGGACACCAACATCAACGGGAGGGCCGCGCGTGATATTCCCGGCCTTGGAGCCATCAGATGTCGCGCGTGTTTCGCTCGGCTATGAGCAGAGTGCATCAGCAAAGGCCCATCCGCTTCTCGTATCGTTGTGGGTGTGACGAACGAGACCGCCGCCCGATCCCTGGTGTTCGACTGGGAGCAGACCCGGCACACCGTGGCCGAGGACGTGCAGGGCATCGTGATCGGCACGTTCGTCGCCGCGCTCGGCCTGTATCTGCTGAAGTCCGCGGGCGCGGTGACCGGCGGCACGGCGGGCCTCGCGCTGCTGCTCGATCAGGCCACCGAGCTGCCGTTCTGGCTCATCTTCGCGCTCGTGAACCTGCCGTTCGCGATCCTGGCGCTGTGGAAGAAGGGCCTGCGGTTCACGATCCTGACGTGCATCTGCATCGCCGGCGTCGCGGGTCTGACCGTCGTGAACGCCGCGCTGCTTCCCGTGACCGGACTGGATCCGATCTACAGCGTCTTCGCCGGCAACCTGCTCGCGGGCGTCGGCCTGCTCATCCTGTTCCGCCACGGCGCGAGCGTCGGCGGCGTGAACATCGTCGCGCTGCTGCTGCAGGAGAAGACGGGCTTCCGCGCTGGCTGGACTCAGATGACGCTCGACGTCCTCGTCGTCCTGAGCTCGCTGTTCGTGCTGCCGTGGCCGACCGTGATCCTGAGCGCGCTCGGCGCGGTGGTGATGAGCGTGGTGCTCGCCATGAACCACCGCGAGGGCCGCTACATCGGGCGCTGACGGATCACGTCGACTGGCAGCGCGGGCACCAGTAGACGACGCGCTCCCTCGTCGGGTCGGCTCCCAGCGCGGAGCGCAGGATCGGCGTGCCGCACCGGTGGCACGGGCGGCGGTCGCGGCCGTAGACCCAGCGGTCCTGACCGCGCCGGCTGTCGCCCGTGAAGTTGCGCACCGGGAGCTCGACGTTGCGCCGGATCGTCCGGACGCCGAGATCGAGCAGCGCGGGCACGTCGACCTCGGGCGCGGGGCGCTCGGGATGCACGCCCCGCAGGAACAGCAGCTCGCTGGCGTACTCGTTGCCGAACCCGGCGACGCTGCGCTGATCCTGCAGCGCGACGTGGATCGGGCGCGGATCGGCCGCCACGCGGCGCGCGGCCTCGGCGGCGTCCCAGTCGTCGCCGAGCGGATCCGGCCCCAGGTGACCCACGACGCGCGCCTCGTCGCGCGTGGGGAGCACCTCGACCATCGCGATGTCGAAGCCGACCGTCTCCCAGTCGCGCGTGCCGACGATGGCGCGGGCCTTGAAGGCGGGCTTCCGCCAGCGTGCTGCGTCCCCGTTCGCCGGGGTGCGGTACGCATGCCACTCGCCCTCCATCTTGAGGTGCGAGTGCAGGGTCAGGTCATCGAAGCGGTGCAGCAGGTGCTTGCCGCGCGCGGCGACCTCGCGCACGGTCTGCCCCCGGGCGTCGGCGTTCGCGCTGCCCGGGACGCGGATGTCGAAGCGGATCACCTCGTGGCCGGCGAGCACGGCGTTCAGCCGCCGCGCGGTGCGGTGGACGGTGTCGCCCTCAGGCACGTGCCGCCGCCCCCGCGGTGAGCTTGCGCAGGGTCAGGCCCTTGGTCGATTCCACGAAGCCGGCCTCGCGCAGCGCCCGACCCACGACGAATCCGTAGCCGTCACGGCCGTACACGAACTCGCCGTTCACCTGCTCGACCGTGAGCGTCTCGAGGCGCCGGTCGCGCGCGGTGCGGGCCAGGTCGGCGGCGGCCGCGGCGAGCACCGGCTCGTCGTCCGTGAAGGCCAGCGCGGTGCGCCCGCCCCGCTCGAGGTAGAGCGCGAGCGCGCCGTCGACCAGCACGACCAGTCCGCCGGCCTTGCGGCCCGGGCGATGCTTCACGGCGTCCAGAGCGGGCCAGGCGAGCGCCGCGCCGTACGGATTGGCGGGGTCGGTGGCCGCGAGCGTCGCGGCGCGCAGGGGAGCCGGATCGGCGAGCCCGGCGAACTGCCGCAGCCGGTCGATCGTGGGGGACGTCGCGAACTGCGCGGCGCCGAGCTTCTCGATGAGGTACCCGCGGCGGCAGTGGCCCGCCTGCTCGAGGCTCGCGAGCACCCGGTACGCCTGCGCGAACCCGCCGGGCACGCCCTCGTTCTGCACGGCGCCGCGCGTGACGACGCCGTATCGGTCGAGCAGCAGCGACGCCGTCGCGGTGTGCCGCACGGCGGCATCCGGCTCGGGATCCGGCAGCAGCGACCAGCGTCCGCCCGACGCCTGAGGCCGCGGCGCGGGCGTCGCGCCGCCGGAGAAGGTCGGACGGGCGCCGCGGTACAGCCGCGCCCGGGGCGTGCGGCGCGCGGACCGGTGCGCCTGCGATCCGGCGCCCAGGAGCGAGCGGATCGGGGCGAACGTGTCGTTCGTGACGCGGCCGGCCCAGACGAGGTTCCACAGCGCCTCGACCGTGCCGATCTCGGTCTCGCCCTGCGCCAGCTCTCGCAGCTGGGGCGCGAAGTACGCGCCGCCGCCGGCCAGCGCCGACAGCAGGCGGGCCTCGAGGGAGCCCGGCGCGATCTCGATCTCCGACGGCGGGATGGTGAGCGGCGCCGCGTCCGCGGGATGCAGCGCGATCCAGCCGTCGCGTCCCGGCAGGGAGCCGTGGCCCGACCACACCACCTCGCCCGTCGCGGTGAGCTCGTCGAGCATGCCGGGCGTGTAGTCGCGCACGCGCGACGGCAGGATCAGCGATTCCCACGCGCTGGCGGGGATCGGCACGCCCGCGAGCTGGTCGACCGCGGCCAGGACGCCGTCGATGCCGTCGAGCGGACGCGTGACGTGCTGCCAGTCGGGCAGGAACCGCGCGTACGCGTCGGGCGAGACGGGCTCGACGCTGCCGCGCAGGGCGGCGAGCGAGCGCATCCGGATCCGGCGCAGCGCCTCGGCGTCGCACCACTCGGGCTCGTCGGAGACCCCCGCGTCGGCGAGGAAGAAGCCGCTGACGAGGCGCCCCTGGCCCTCGAGGCGCTGCAGGGCGTGGCGCGCGACGGCGGGCCCGATGCCCAGGCGCTCGGCGACGGACGCGGTGGTGAACGGGCCGTGCGTGCGCGCGTAGCGCGACACGACGTCGCCCAGCGGATCCGGCAGCGGCTCGAGGAACGCGACCGGCACGCCGACGGGCAGCGCGACGCCGAGCGCGTCGCGCAGGCGGCCGGCGTCCTCGATCGCGGCGAACCGGTCGGCGCCGGCGATCGACACGCGGATCGCGCGCCGCGCGTCGACCAGGGCGTCGAGGTGGGCCGCGGCCGGCTCCGGCTCCTCGAGCCGCTCGGCCACCTCCTCGACCGACAGGGGCCCGAGGACGCGCAGCAGGTCGGCTGTGCCCTCGACGCCGCGCGCGCGGCGATCCGGGGCGAGGCGCTGCGCCTCGGCCTCGAACTGCGCGATGACCTCGGGATCGAGGAGCTCGCGCATCTCGACCTTGCCGAGCAACTCGCTCAGCAGCGACGGATCGACCGACAGCGCGGCCGCGCGGCGCTCGGCCAGCGGCGAGTCGCCCTCGTACATGAACGCGCCGACGTAGCCGAACAGCAGGTCGCGCGCGTACGGAGAGGGCTGCGCGGGCTCGGTCTCGACGAGCCGGATGCGCCGCTCGCCGATCGAGCGGACGATGCGCAGCAGCGCGGGCAGGTCGTAGACGTCCTGCAGCACCTCGCGCAGCGTCTCGAGGATGATCGGGAACGTCGGATGGCGCCGGGCGACCTCCAGCAGCTGCGCCGAACGCTGACGCTGCTGCCACAGCGGGCTGCGCTTGCCGGGGTTCTGTCGCGGCATCAGCAGCGCGCGGGCGGCGCACTCCCGGAAGCGCGAGGCGAACAGCGCGGATCCGCCCACCTCGTCCGTCACGATGCGCTCGAGCTCGTCCGGATCGAACACGAACAGCTCGGCGCCGGGCGGCTCGGATTCGGCGTCGGGGATGCGCGCGATGATGCCGTCGTCGCTCGCGACGGCGGATCCCTCGACGCCGAGGCGCTCGCGGATCCGCGCGTTCACGGCCAGCGCCCACGGGGCGTGCACGTGCATGCCGTACGGGGAATGCAGGATGATCCGCCAGTCGCCGACCTCGTCGCGGCCGCGCTCGACCGTGAGCGTGCGGTCGGTCGGCAGGCTGCCGGTGGCCTCCTTCTGCTCGGCGAGGTAGCCGAGCAGGTTCTGCCGCGCGAAGTCGTCCAGGCCCGCGTCGATCAGCCGCTGCTCGGCCTTGGGCGGGGCGAGCGCGCTGAGCTCGCGCGCGAACCGCCCCAGCGCCTCGCCGAGCTCGGCCGGGCGGCCGAGCCCGTCGCCGTGCCAGAACGGCACCTTGCCGGGCTGCCCGAACGCGGGCACGACGTTCACGCGGTCGTGCGTGATCTCGACGATCTTCCAGCTCGTGGTGCCGAGCGTGAAGACGTCGTTCACGCGCGACTCGTAGACCATCTCCTCGTCGAGCTCGCCGACGCGGGCGTTGCGGGTCTCGCCGGCGATGAACACGCCGAACAGCCCGCGATCCGGGATCGTCCCGCCGCTGGTGACGGCCAGACGCTGCGCGCCCGGCCGTCCCTCGATCGTGCCGGCGTCGCGATCCCACACCAGGCGCGGGCGCAGCTCGGCGAACTCGTCGGACGGATAGCGGCCGGCGAGCAGGTCGAGCGTCGCCTCGAACGCGCTGCGCGGCAGCGAGCGGAACGGGGCGCTGCGCCGCACCGTCTCGAACCAGCCCTCGACCTCGATCGATCCGAGCGCGGTGGCCGCGACGGTCTGCTGCGCCAGGATGTCGAGCGGATTCTGCGGCACCGCGATCGCCTCGATCTGGCCCGCGAGCATCCGCTCGGTCACGATCGCGGTGTGCAGCACGTCGCTGCGGTGCTTGGGGAACAGCGCGGCCTTGGAGATCTCGCCGACCTGGTGCCCCGCGCGTCCGACGCGCTGCAGGCCGCTGGCCGCGCTCGGCGGCGCCTCGACCTGGATCACGAGGTCGACCGCGCCCATGTCGATGCCGAGCTCGAGGCTGCTGGTCGCCACGACGCAGCGCAGCTCGCCGGACTTCAGCTGCTCCTCGACGATCGCCCGCTGCTCCTTCGAGACCGAGCCGTGGTGCGCCTTCGCGAGCACGGGATCCGCCCCCGCCGTCTGCCCCGCCTGCGCCATCATCGCCGCCGGGATCGCCGGATCCGGCAGGTCCAGCCCCAGCCGCTCGCTGTAGATCTCGTTCAGCCGCGCGGTCAGGCGCTCGGCGAGGCGCCGCGAGTTGGAGAACACGATGGTCGACTTCGCCCCCAGGATGCGATCGACGATCGCCTCCTCGACGTGCGGCCAGATCGATCCGGTCGCCTCCGGCGTATCGGGCTGGAACCAGTCGTCGGGGTCGCCCGTCTCGGCCGCCGGCGTCGCCCCCGCCGCGGGCGGCGGGTTCTGCATGTCGGCGATCGGCACGGTCACCCGCAGCTCGAACGTCTTCGACGCGCGCGGCGCGACGATGTCGACCGGCGCGGCGCCGCCGAGGAACCGCGCGACCTCGTCGATCGGCCGGACGGTGGCCGACAGTCCGATGCGCTGCGCGGGCTTCTCCAGCAGGTCGTCGAGGCGTTCGAGGCTGACGGCCAGGTGCGCGCCGCGCTTGGTCGCGGCCACGGCGTGCACCTCGTCGACGATCACGGTGTGCACCTCGCGCAGCGTCTCGCGCGCCTGGCTCGTGAGCATCAGATACAGCGACTCCGGCGTCGTGATCAGGATGTCCGGCGGATGCCGCACCAGCCGCTGACGGTCGCTCGAGGGCGTGTCGCCCGAGCGCACGCCGACCGACACGTCCGGCGCGGACTCGCCCCGTCGCCGCGCGGCCTGCGAGATGCCGACGAGCGGCGAGCGCAGGTTCCGCTCGACGTCCACGCCGAGCGCCTTCAGCGGCGAGACGTACAGGATCCTGGTCCGTTCCGATCCCCTGCGCTCGGGCGCCGCGTGATCCTTCTCGCGGAACACCCGGTCGATGGCCCACAGGAACGCGGACAGCGTCTTGCCGGATCCGGTCGGCGCGACGACGAGGGCGTGGCGGCCCTGCGAGATCGCGTCCCATGCCCCGGCCTGCGCGTCGGTGGGCGCCTTGAACGCGCCGCGGAACCACTCCCGCGTCGCGGGAGCGAACCGATCGAGCACATCCACCCGACCATCCTGCATTCTCATAGCGCGCTTCGCGCGCGTCTCGCACGCTTCGGGGCCGCGAGCGGCGCCCTCGCGCACGAGGGCTCGCGCTCCGCGCTCGCCGGCGTGCGCTCCGCGCCCGCATTGGTCGCTGCGCTCCACGCTCGCTCTGCTCGCACGGGGGTCCAGCCCTCGACGACCGGCCTGCGCCCGCCGCTCAACGGCCCGGGACGTCCAGCTGCTTCTCCAGGAACACGCGGACGTCGGCGAGCTCCTGCTCGGAGACCGCGTGGCGGAGGTTCGGGTAGATGCGGCCGACCAGGTCGCTGTGGCCCGGCAGCCAGTCGGTCGTGTGCAGCACGAGCTGCATCGGGATCACCTCGTCGAGCACCCCGCGCCCCCAGAACACGGGCGGACGCAGCTCGGTGAGGTCGGCGTCGCGCGGCAGCTCGCCGGGCATCGCGTACCCGGAGAGGTTCGCGACGAACGCGATCCGCTCGGGGTCCAGGCGCAGCGCCTGCAGGGCCACGGCGCCGCCCTGCGAGAATCCCAGCAGCCCGACGGCGGTGGCCTCGCCGGCGACGATCTCGAGCCACGCCAGGACGGCCTCGGCCGCGCGCGTGACGTGCACCGGATCGCGGCTCTCGAGTCCCTCGATCGGATACCAGGATCGTCCCGGCGTCGGGAACGGCGGCTCGAGCGGCGCGCGCAGCGCCGCGACCGCGAACTCGGACGGCAGGTGCGGCGTCAGCGCGAACAGGTCGTGCTCGTCGGCGCCGTAGCCGTGCAGCAGCACGAGAAGCGGGCGGCCCGCCGGGTCGCCCGACCACAGCACCGCGGCCTCGTCGATGGGGGGAGTGTCGGACACCCGTCCATACTGCCGCGGGTGGCCGACGTTCCTCCACGGGGCGGCGGGATCCGGCCGCGCCCGGGCAGGACGGCCCCGCCCAGGTGGCGATCCGGCCGCCGCCGGGTATACAGGAGGTATGGCCGTGCGCACTCCCGATCCGGATCCCGAAGAGCAGCCCTCCGACGACGCCGACTTCGGCGCGGTGGGCGCGGCCGGATTCGGCGGCGTGCCCGGCGGAGGCGCGAATCCCGCGTGGCTCACGGATGTCGAGCTCGCCGAGATCCGTCGGCGCATGCCGATGCTGTACGTCGAGGCGGTCCCGGTGCGCACGGACGGGACGGGCGCGGTGACGCAGGTGGGCATCCTGCTGCGCGCCACGCCGGTCGGCGAGATCACCCGCACGATCGTGTCGGGGCGCGTGCGCTACGGCGAGACCGTGCGCGACGCGCTGTTCCGCCACCTCGAGAACGACCTCGGGCCGATGGCGTTCCCGCTGCTGCCGCCGTCGCCCGTGCCGTTCACGGTCGCCGAGTACTTCCCCATCCCGGGTGTCAGCGCGTACCACGACGATCGCCAGCACGCGGTGTCGCTCGCGTTCGTCGTGCCGGTGACGGGCACGTGCGAGCCGCGGCAGGATGCGCTCGAGGTCACTTGGATGACGCCCGAGGAGGCGTCGTCCGAGTCGCTCGCGGCCGAGATGGAGGGCGGCCGCTCGACGCTCGTGCGCACCGCGCTCGCCAGCGTCGGCGCCCTGCGCTGATCGGGCCTTCGCCGACCGGGCGGGCGCCGATCAGGCCCGCGCGGTCGCGGCGTCGATGAGGGTCGCGGCGGCCTCGCGCGCGACGCCGGCCGACTCGGACGTGCCGATGATCGCGGCGGTGGTCTGCGCGCCCTCCGCGAGGATCGCGAGCTGCGGTCCGAGCGCGGGTGGCGCTCCGGCCTCGGCGACGAGGCGGTCGACGTAGTCCTGGAACGACACCTTGTGCGCGCGCACGGCCTCCGCGACCGCGGGGCTCGTGGCCCCCAGCTCGCCGAAGGCGTTGATGAAGCCGCACCCGCGGAAGTCGTCGTCGTCGAACCAGTTCGCGAGGTGGTCGTACACGGCGAGCAGCCGGTCCCGGGCGCTGCCGGCCCGCGCGACGGCGCCGTCGATGCCCCGCGTCCACAGCGCGTGGCGGTGCGCCAGCACGCCGAGCACGAGCTGCTCCTTGGACGGGAACTGCCGGTAGATGGTCTTGAGCGACACCCCGGCCGCGTCGCGCACGGCGTCCATCCCGACCGTGCCGATGCCCCGTCCGTAGAACAGGCGGTCGGCGGCCTCCACGATCTGCTCGCGCACATCCACGTCGGTCATGTCGTCTCCTTCCCGATAGATGCTATCGGGGGCGGAGAACCGCAGTTCTCCGCCCCGCGATCCCGCGTGCGGCTCAGGACCGCACGAACGGCAGCAGCGCGGCGTTGACCTCGTCGGCGTGCGTCCACAGCAGGCCGTGCGGGGCGCCCTCGATCTCGACGTACTGCGCCGCCGGAACGGCGTCGTGGAAGCGGCGGCCGGTGGCGTCGATCGGCAGGATGTTGTCCTTCGTGCCGTGCAGGATGAGCGTGGGCAGGCCCGCATCGCGCACGGCCGCGACGTCGGCGCGGAAGTCCTCGATCCAGGAGTCCACGACCGCGTAGGCGGCGACGGGTGCGCTGCCCACGGCCGTGTTCCAGTTGGCGCGCACGACCTCTTCGCTGATGCGCGAGCCCAGCGTCTCGTCGAGGTTGTAGAAGTCCTTGTAGAACTGCGTGAACCACGCATAGCGGTCGCTCTTGGCGGCGTTCACGATGCCGTCGAACACGCTCTGCGGCACGCCGTCGGGGTTGTCGTCGCGCTGGACGAGGAACGGCTCGAGTGAGGCGAGGAACGCGAGCTTCGCGACCCGCTCGGTGCCGTAGAGGCGGGTGTAGCGGGCGAGCTCGCCCGTGCCCATCGAGAAGCCGACCAGGATCACATCGCGCAGGTCGAGCGTCTCGAGCACCGTGTCGAGGTCGGCGGCGAACGTGTCGTAGTCGTAGCCGGCGCCGACCTTCGACGAGGCGCCGAAGCCGCGACGGTCGTACGTGATGACGCGGTAGCCGGCGGCCAGCAGCTCGCGGGTCTGCTTCTCCCAGCTGTCGCCGTCGAGCGGGTAGCCGTGGATCAGCACGACCGGCTGCCCGGCGCCTTGGTCCTGGTAGTGCAGTTCGATCGGGGCCGAGTTCTCGGTGCCGACGGTGATGGAGCCCATGATGTCCTGCTCTCTGTTCGGAGAGAACGTGCGTTCTCGCTTGATCACAGAATAGGGGAACGAGCGTTCTCCGCGCAAGTGCGGATCTGAAACGCATCCGCCGCGCGGATCGTGAGAGCGCCAGGGGCGCCGCGCTCGGTCAGCCCGCGGCGGTCGCGGCGGCGGCGATCGCGGCGACGAACGCGTCGACGTCGGCCTCGGTCGTGTCGAAGCTCGTGAGCCAGCGCACCTCGCCCGTGGCCTCGTTCCAGTCGTAGAACCGGAAGGTCTCGCGGATCCGGTCGGCGGCGCCGGGCGGCAGGGTCGCGAAGACGCCGTTGGTCTGCGTCGGCTGCGTGAACGCGAAGCCGCGGATGGAGCCGTCGGCCAGGCCCGCCTCGATGCCCGATCGCAGGCGCGCGGCCATCGCATTGGCGTGCGCGCCGCTGCGCAGCCAGAGGTCGTCGGTCAGCAGGGCGACGAGCTGCGCCGAGACGAAGCGCATCTTCGACGCGAGCTGCATGGCCGACTTGCGGAGGAAGTCGATCCCGTCCACGGCCTCCGGATCCATCACCACGACCGCCTCGGCGCCGATCGCGCCGTTCTTCGTGCCGCCGAAGCTCAGGACGTCCACGCCCGCGTCGCGCGTGAAGGCGCGCAGCGGGACCCCGAGCGCCGCCGCCGCGTTCGCGATCCGGGCGCCGTCCATGTGCACCTTCAGGCCCAGCGCGTGGGCGGCGTCGGCGATCGCGGCGATCTCCGCCACCGTGTACAGCGTGCCGAGCTCGGTCGACTGCGTGATCGAGACCACCTGCGGCACCGCCTGGTGCACGCCGCGCGACCCCGCGACGGCGCAGATCATGTCGGGCGTGAGCTTCGCGTCGGGCGTCGCGACCGGCACGAGCTTGAAGCCGCCGACCTTCTCGGGAGCGGCGCCCTCGTCGGTGTTGATGTGCGCGAGCGCGGGCGTGATCACGGCGCCCCAGCGCGTCAGCATCGCCTGCAGGCCGACCACGTTGGCGCCCGTGCCGTTGAACACCGGGAACGCCTCGACGCCCTCGCCGAGCAGCCCGGCGAACAGCTCCTGCAGGCGCGCGGTGTACGGGTCCTCGCCGTACGAGACGGCGTGGCCGCCGTTCGCGGCGGCGATCGCGGCGATCACCTCGGGGTGTGCGCCCGCGTAGTTGTCGGACGCGAAGTGACGGCGGGACGCATCGTGCAGGGGATCCACCGGATCAGCCTACGGCGGGGGATGCGCGCGTCGACGCGGGCTGCACGACGCAGGACGCGGTGTGACGGATGGGGCCGCCGGCCGCGCGTGGGGACGGATCCGGCGCCCGCGTCCTGCGTTCTGCAGACGGACGCGACGCAGAGGCCCGGCCGGCCGTCCATCGCCCGACGGACCGGGATACATCCGGCGACGGATGTGACCGGGCCGCGCGGACCGTACGGTGAAGGGGATGGACGATCGCAGCACCCCCGGAACCGCCCCCGACGTCTGGCCACCGCGACTCGCAGGGCTCTTCCGCGAGGTGTCGCCGACACAGTGGGCGATCGACGGCGTCGTCGGCATCGTCTTCGCCGCGGTCTCCCTCCTCTCGATGCGGGCGATCGGCTCCTCGAGCCTCCTCGTCCTGATCCCGACCGTGATCCTGATGATCGCGGCGCTCATGCTGAGCCGGCTCTCCCCGCCGCTCGCGCTCGCGGCGGCCTGGTTCGGCGCGCTGTGGCAGATGGGCACGCAGCAGCAGCCGATGCCCGCGAACGTCGCGATCTTCGTGGTGCTGTTCGCGACGGCGGCCTACGGATCCCGGCTCGTGTACTGGGCGGGCTTCGCATCGGCCTTCCTCGGCGCGGCCGTGATCGCGGGATACCTCGTCGTGATCCCGCAGATCTGGCGGGGCTTCGCGACGTCGCTGACGGAATCGGCCACCACGGCCGCCCTGACCTTCATCGCGGCGCTGTTCGCGCTGCTGCTGTCGTGGACGGCGGGCGCGCTGTTCCGGTCGATCCTGCGCGGCCGCGAGGTGCGGCGCGCCCAGCGCGACGCGGAGGAGCGCGCCAGCGCAGAGGAGGAGCGCGGCCGCATCGCCCGCGACATGCACGACGTGGTCGCGCACTCGCTCGCCGTGGTGATCGCGCAGGCCGACGGCGCGCGCTACGCGGCGGCGGCGGATCCGGATGCCGCGACCGCCGCGCTCGCGACCATCAGCCAGACCTCGCGCGCCGCTCTCGCCGACGTGCGTCTGCTGCTCACGCAGCTGCGTCACCGGCAGAGCGCCGGTCCGCAGCCCACGCTGGCCGACCTCGAGCAGCTCTACGCGCAGGTGCGCGCGGCGGGCGTGGACCTGCGCGTGGACATGGACCCGGCCCCGGTCGGCGCCGCGCCCGCCGCGGTGCAGCTGGCGGTGTACCGGATCCTGCAGGAGGCCCTCACGAACGCGCTGCGGCACGGCGACGGCGGGCCCGTGGACGTCGGGCTCGCGTGGCATCCGGAGCGCGTCGACCTGCACGTCGGCAACCGGATCGGAGTCGAGGGCCGGCCGTCGGAGCCGGGCGGGCACGGCGTGATCGGCATGCGCGAGCGCGCCCAGCTGGCCGGCGGCCGCCTCGATGCCGGCGCGGAGGGCGACGCGTGGGTCGTCCGCGCCGAGATCCCGATCCGGGCGGTGGCGGCGTGATCCGCGTGGTGCTGGTGGACGACCAGGCGCTGTTCCGCGCCGGCATCCGCATGCTCGTGGCCTCGCAGCCCGACCTCGACGTGGTGGGCGAGGCGGGCGACGGGCGCGAGGCGCTCGGTGTGATCGCCGAGACCCGCCCCGACGTCGTGCTCATGGACATCCGGATGCCCGTCATGGACGGTCTGGCGGCGACCGCCGAGCTGCTGACCCAGCCGGATGCGCCGAAGGTCGTCATGCTCACGACGTTCGATCTCGACGAGGCGGCCGCGCGGGCGATCCGGCAGGGCGCATCCGGCTTCCTGCTGAAGGACGCGGATCCGGAGTTCCTGCTGGCCGCGATCCGCACGGTCCACGCCGGATCGTCCGTGATCGCCGCGAGCGCGACGCGCGACCTGTTCGCCCATGTCTTCGGTGGACGAGGTGCCGAGGCGCCGCGCCCGGTGCCGCCGTCCTACGCGGATCTCACCGAGCGCGAGCGCGAGATCTTCGCGCTCGCCGCGCGCGGCCTCAGCAACGCCGAGATCGCGGCGCGCGAGTTCCTCAGCGAGGCGACGGTCAAGACGCACATCAGCCGCATCCTGACCAAGCTCGCCCTGCGCGACCGCGTGCAGCTCGTGGTCTTCGCGTTCGAGCACGGGCTGGGCTCGCTCTAGCGTCCCTCAGTCGGCGAGGGCGTCCAGGACCGCGGCGATCGCGGGGGAGGGCGCCATGGAGCGCCGGTGCACCGCGATGATCGCGCGCGTCGGCTCCGGGTCGCGCACGGGCACCGCGACGAGATCGTCGCCGAGCGCCGCGCGGCCGAGCCGAGGCACCAGCGCGATGCCGAGGCCCGCGCGGGCGAGCGCGAGGTGGCTGTCGAACTCCATCGCGACGTGCGCGATGCGGGGCCGGCGGCCGGTGCCGTCATGCATCCGGCTCAGCCACTGCCGGCAGATCGAGCCCGCGGGCGTCGCGATCCACTGCTCGTCCACGAGGTCGTGCGGCGTCAGGGACTTCCGGCCGGCGAGCGGATGGCCGCGGTGCAGGATCACGTCGGCCGCGTCGTGCGCCACGGTGGTCGCGACGAGGTGATCGGGGATGTCGATCGGCACGTCGCCCCACGTGTGCACGATGCCGACGTCGCACTGGCCGGAGGCGACGAGGTCGACCGTGTCCCACGGCTCGCGCTCGGCCAGCGACAGCGAGAGATCCGGATGCGCGTCCAGCAGCGCGCGGGCACGCGGGCCGACGAGGCCGCGCATCGCGGTGGAGAACGCGGTGAGCCGTATCGTGCCGGCCACGGCGCCGGCCTGGAGCCGCAGGCCCGCCTGGACCTGCTCGATGTCGGCGAGGAGGCGGGCGCCCTCCTCGACCAGGTATCGACCGTGGTGCGTCAGCATCACGCCGCGGCCCACGCGCTCCAGCAGCGGGGTGCCGGTCTGGCGCTCGAGGCGCTTGATCTGCTGGGAGACGGCGCTCGGCGTCAGGGCCAGGGTCTCGGCGGCGGCGCTGACCGTGCCCATGGCGGCGACGGCGCGCAGGGCGGTGAGGGCATCGAGATCGATCATGCACGAACGCTACCGAGTCCTGTGCAGAAGTCATCGCTGGTGCTGCACGATCGTTCCCGCGAGGGTGGGGGCATGTCCCGTCGCGATGCCCTCCTGGCCGCCCTCGTCGCGCTGATCTGGGGCGTGAACTTCGTCGTGATCGATGTCGGGATGGCCGGCATCCCGCCGCTGACGTTCCTGGCGGTCCGGTTCGCGCTCGTCGTCGCCGTCGCGATCTGGTTCGTGCCGCGCCCGCGGGTCGCGTGGTGGAAGGTCGCGGGGGTGGGCGTGTTCATGTCGCTCGGCCAGTTCGGCTTCCTCTACGCGAGCCTGGCGGCCGGCATGCCGGCGGGCCTCGCCTCACTCGTGCTGCAGGCGCAGGTGGCGCTGACGATCCTGATCGCGGCGGGCGCGCTGCGCGAGCTGCCGACCGGAACCCAGCTCGCGGGCGTGCTGCTCGGCTGCGTCGGCCTGGTGATCGTCGGCGCGGGCCGGGGCGGGCACGTGCCGCTGCAGGCGCTGCTGCTCTGCCTCGGCGGCGCGCTGTCGTGGGCCGTCGGCAACGTGATCGCGCGGGCCGCCCGGGTCGGCGGCGGGCTGTCGCTCACGGTCTGGTCGGGCCTCGTCGTGCCGGTGCCGGCGATTCTGCTGTCGCTGGTGATCGACGGTCCCGCGGCGATCGGCGCGGGCCTGGCCTCGTTCGGCGTCCCCGCGCTGCTGTCCACGGTGTACACGGCGGGGGCCGCGACCCTGGTCGGATACGGGATCTACAACGGGCTGCTCGCGCGGAACCCCGCCTCGGCGGTCTCGCCGTGGATCCTGCTCGCCCCCGTGTTCGGCATCCTGTCGGCCTGGCTCGTGCTGAACGAGGTGCCCAACGCCGCGGAGCACGCCGGCGGCGCCCTGCTCGTGGTGGGCGTGCTGGTCGCCGGCCGCCGTCGTCGACCGGTGCCCCGTGCGAGCGCAGCGACCGTGCACTACCGACAAGAAGACACAGCGGGCGAGGGGATGAACCCCCCGCCCGCTGTGTGAGCCGGCCTACTTCTTCAGGTCGAAGCGGTCGTTCTCCATGACCTTGACCCAGGCGGCGACGAAGTCCGTGACGAACTTGCCCTTCGCGTCGTCCGAGGCGTAGACCTCGGCGAGGGCGCGCAGCTCGCTGTTGGCGCCGAAGACCAGGTCCACGCGAGAGCCCGTGAGGCCCGTGTTCGACGTGTAGGTCTGCTGGTCGTCCGCGGGCGTCCACTCGATGCCGAGCTCGAGCAGGTTCACGAAGAAGTCGTTCGTGAGCGCGCCCGGCGTCTCCGTGAAGACGCCGACGTTCGAGCCGTCCCAGTTGTTGCCCAGCACGCGCAGGCCGCCGACCAGCACGGTCGCCTGCGGCGCCGAGACGCCGAGGTGGTTCGCGCGGTCGAGGAACAGGTACTCGCTCGGCAGCTTCAGGTAGCCGCTGTCGTAGTTGCGGAAGCCGTCGGCCACCGGCTCGAGCCACGCGAACTGCTCGAGGTCGGTCTGCTCCTGCGTCGCGTCGACGCGACCCGGGGTGAAGGGCACCTCGATCTCGACGCCGGCGGCCTTGGCCGCCTGCTCGACGCCCACACCACCGGCGAGCACCACCACGTCGGCGAACGACAGGCCCGACTCGGCGGCGATCGTCTCGAGGTGCGCGATGACCGGCTTCAGCTGCTCGGGCTGGTTCACGCGCCACGACACCTGCGGCTCGAGGCGGATGCGTCCGCCGTTCGCGCCGCCGCGCTTGTCGGACGAGCGGAACGTCGCCGCCGCCTTCCACGCGGTCGACACGAGCTGCTGCACCGTCAGGCCGGAGTCCAGGATCAGCTGCTTGGCCTTCGCGACGTCGGCCGGCAGGGTCGAGGCGGGAGCGAGAGGCAGCGGGTCCTGCCAGATCAGGTCCTCGGCGGGCACCTCGGGGCCGAGGTAGCGCGCCTTCGGGCCCATGTCGCGGTGGGTCAGCTTGAACCAGGCGCGGGCGAACGCGTCGGTGAACGCGGCCTGGTCGTCGCGGAAGCGACGCGAGATCGCGTCGTAGGCGGGGTCGAAGCGCAGCGCCAGGTCGCTGGTCAGCAGGCGCGGCTCGCGCTTGCCGTCCGAGTGCGACATCGGCACCATGTCGGCGCCGGCGCCGTCCTTCGGGCGCCACTGGTTCGCGCCGGCGGGCGACTGGAACAGCTCCCACTCGTACGCGTACAGGATGTGGAAGAACTCGTTGTCCCAGCGGGTCGGGTGGTAGGTCCACGTGACCTCGAGGCCCGACGTGACGGTGTCCTCGCCGTGGCCCGTGCCGTACGCGTTCTTCCAGCCGAAGCCCTGCTCCTCGAGCGCGGCGGCCTCCGGGTCGGCGCCGAGACGGTCGTCCTTGTGGGCGCCGTGCGTCTTGCCGAACGTGTGGCCGCCGGCGATCAGGGCGACGGTCTCCTCGTCGTCCATGCCCATGCGGCGGAACGTCTCGCGGATGTCGCGGGCGGACGCGATCGGGTCGGGGTTGCCGTTCGGACCCTCGGGGTTGACGTAGATGAGGCCCATCTGGACCGCGGCCAGCGGTGCCTCGAGGTCCCGCTCGCCCGTGTAGCGCTCGTCGTCCAGCCAGACCTGCTCGGGGCCCCAGTACACGTCGTCGTCGGCCTCCCACACGTCGGGGCGGCCGCCGGCGAAGCCGAAGGTGGGGAAGCCCATGGTCTCGAGCGCGACGTTGCCGGCCAGGATGTAGAGGTCGGCCCACGAGATCTTCTGGCCGTACTTCTTCTTGACGGGCCACAGCAGGCGGCGCGCCTTGTCGAGGTTGACGTTGTCGGGCCACGAGTTCAGGGGGGCGAAGCGCTGCATGCCCGCGCCGCCGCCGCCGCGGCCGTCGTGCGAGCGGTACGTGCCGGCCGAGTGCCACGCCATGCGGATCATGAACGGCCCGTAGTGGCCGAAGTCCGCGGGCCACCAGTCCTTGGACTCGGTCATGACCGCGGCGAGGTCGGCCTTGACGGCCGCGAGGTCGAGGCTGTTGAACGCCTCGGTGTAGTCGAACTCCTCGCCCAGCGGGTTCGCGACCGCGGGGTTCTTGGCGAGGATCTTGAGGTTCAGCTTGTTCGGCCACCACTCGGTGTTGGCCGAACCCATCGTGGGGTGGACGCGCTTGCCGGGCGACGCGTCGACGTGCGCCTCGGTGCCGGGGAGGGCGGGTTCGCTGTCGACGGACGCGGGCTGCGCAGAGCCGGCCGGGGAGTCGTAGCCGAACGGGCAGGAGCCGGAGTTCTCGGTCATCTTCGCCTTTCGTAGGGGATGGGACGGGGGTCAGGATGCCGCCGGCGCGGCGACGTCGCCCGCCTGGCAGTCGGGGCACAGGCCCCAGAAGATGAGCTCGGCCTCGTCGACGGCGAAGCCGCGCGGGTCGGCGGGCCGGATGCACGGCGCCTCGCCGTGCACGCACGCGACGTCGACGATCAGGTCGCACGAGCGGCACACCAGGTGGTGGTGGTTGTCGCCGACGCGCGACTCGTACCGCGCGACGAGCCCGTGCGGCTGGATGCGGCGCATCAGCCCGGCCTCGGTGAGCGCGTGCAGCGAGTCGTACACGGCCTGGTGCGACACCGCGGGCAGCTCCTCGCGCACGGCGCGGATGATCGTCTCGGTGTCGGCGTGCGCGTGCCGGCGCACGGCGTCCAGCGTGGCGACGCGCGGGCCCGTGACGCGCAGCGCGGCCGCGCGCAGCAGCTGCTCGGCACGCGTCTCGTGCGCGTCGTGGGAGTGGGTCACCGGAGATCCGATCGATTCAAAGAACTGAACGATTCCAACCTAGCCGACGCCTCCGACGACGTCGAATGACCGGCGCGTCGCGATCCGGATCATCCTTCCGATGTACGCGGATGCGTCCCGCGGGCGATCCGGAGGAGGGGGCCGGATCCGTAGCGTCGCCGGTATGGAGATCACGACCACCGACATGGGCCTCGCCGCCCGCGTGCAGAGCCTCACCAAGACCTACGGATCGGGCGACGGCGAGGTGCGGGCGCTCGACGACGTCACCGTCGGCATCCGCCGTGGGCAGTTCACCGCGATCATGGGCCCGAGCGGCTCGGGCAAGTCCACGCTGATGCACATCATGGCCGGCCTCGACGCGCCCACGGCAGGGCGGGCCTGGATCGGCGACACCGACATCACGGGCCTGCGCGACACCGACCTGACGCTGCTGCGCCGCCGCCGCGTCGGCTTCGTGTTCCAGGCGTTCAACCTGGTGCCGACGCTCGACGTGCGCGGCAACATCCTGCTGCCCTTCGACCTCGACGGCCGCCGCCCCGACGCGCACGAGAAGGCGCGCATCGACGGCCTGATCGACTCCCTGGGGCTCGGGCCGCGCCTCGGCCACCGCCCGCACGAGCTGAGCGGCGGCCAGCAGCAGCGCGTCGCGATCGCGCGCGCGCTCGCCACGGCGCCCGACCTCGTGTTCGCCGACGAGCCGACGGGTAACCTCGACTCCCGCACCGGACGCGAGGTGCTCGCGCTGCTCGCCGCCGCGAGCCGCGACCACGGCCAGTCGATCGCGATGGTCACGCACGACCCGATCGCCGCGAGCCACGCGGACCGCGTGCTGTTCCTGGCGGACGGCCGGATCGCCGCCGACAAACCCCGCCAGACCGCCGAGCAGATCTCGGCGCACATGCTGGCCGCCGACGACGCCCCCGCGCAGGTGACGGCGTGACCGCCGTGCTCGACGCGGTCGTCCCGGACACCTCCGGCACCGCCTCGTGGTGGTCGCGCCTGGCGTTCCTGCGCGAGCGCGGCATGGGCGCCAGCATCCTCGTCGCGGCCCTGTCGAGCGCGTTCGGCGTGCTGCTGCTGAGCGCGACCGGCTACATCGGCGCGCTGATCGCGGCGGATCCCTACCTCGGCGACTCCGGCCTCGCGGTCGCCGTCATCTCCATCCTGGGCGGCATCCTGCTGCTGCTCGCGCTGTACGTCGCCGCGATCGTGACGGCCAACACGTTCTCGACCATCGTGGCCGGCCGCACGCGCCGGATCGCGCTGATGCGCCTGATCGGCGCGACCGCGCGCTCGCAGCGCGCCGAGGTCGCGACGCAGGGCCTGGTCGTGGGCGCGGTCGGCGCAGCGGCGGGCCTGATCGCGGGACTCGGGATCGCCGCCGCGGGCGTCGCGATCGGCTCGCGCGCCCTGGGCGACGTCGGCTACGACGTGGCGCAGGCGTCGCTGCTCGTCCCGGCCGCGGTCGTGGTGCTGACCACGTGGGTCGCGGCGTGGGTCGGATCGCGTCGCGTGCTGACCGTGACGCCGCTGCAGGCGATCGGCGGATCCGTCGAGCGCCAGCACGGCGAGTTCGCCCGCCCCGCGCGCAGCGTCGCGGCGGTCGTCCTGATCGCGCTGGGCGTGATCCTGCTCGGCCTCGGCGCGCTGATCGGCATGGCGAGCCCGATGGGGGTCCTGCCGGCCTTCGTCGGCGGCCTGGTGTCGTTCACGGGCCTCGTGATCGGATCCACCGCGATCATGCCGCCGCTGCTGCGGCTCGTGGGACGGGCGTTCGGCGGGTCCGCCGTCGCGCGCCTCGCGTCGGAGAACGCGCTGCGCTACCCCGAGCGGTCCAGCCGCATGGCGATCGGCGTCGTGATCGGCGTCACGCTCGTGACGATGTTCGCGGTGGCCGCCGAGACCGCCCAGGCGCTGATGATCTCCACCGCGGACGCCGCCGGCTACCCCCAGGAGCGGATGGCCGTGCTCGACAACTTCGCGATCGTCATGATGGTGCTGGTCGGCGTCTCGGCCGTGATCGCCGCCGTCGGCCTGGTCAACCTGCTCACGATCGGCATCGTGCAGCGCCGCCGCGAACTCGGCCTGCTGCGCGCGCTGGGGCTCTCGAACGACCAGATCCGCCGGATGGTGCTGCTCGAGGCCGCGCACATCACGCTCACGTCGCTCGTGTTCGGGCTCGTGCTGGGCGTCGCGTACGGCTGGGCCGGCGCGCAGTCGGTGCTCGGATCCGTGCCGCTGCAGCTGGGGATCTCGGCCTTCGTCGTCACCCCGGCGATCCCGTGGCTCACGATCGGCGGGATCGTCGCCGCCGCCGCGGTGCTCACGCTCGTGGCCGCCGTCACGCCCACGCGCCTCGCGACGCGCGTGGCGCCGGTCGAGGCGCTCGCGGGGGACTGATCTTCTCGGCCGCGCGTGATCGATCGCTCGGCCGACGCTTCGCGCCGGCGCTCGCGATCGATGGCTGTCGCTTCGCTCCATCCACGCGCTGGTCGGCCGCATCCGCGGCACGCTCGCTTCGCTCGCACGGGGGCACGTGCCCACGCACTCAGCGCCCGTCGGGATACGGCAGATCCCGGCTGCTGAGCGAGCGAAGCGACCGACCGCGATCGCATCCCGCGTCAGATCCCGCGCACCATCCGGCGCTCGTGCAGCGTGACCCCGCCCGTGCGCTCGTCCTTCGTGACGCCGTCGAACGCGAAGCCGATCTTCTCGTAGAACCGGATGGCGCGGTCGTTGCCGTCCAGCACCCACAGGAACGCGGGCAGCTCGCCGATCGCGGCGTCGGCCAGCATCGCGCCGGCGCCGCTGCCGTGGCGGCGCGGGTGCACGTACAGCGCCCACAGCTCGAGCGGCCACGGCGGGTCGTCGCCGCGGGCCGGGCCCGACGAGCTGAAGCCGATCAGGTCCTCGCCCTCGAGCGCGACCCAGGTCCGGCCCGCCGCCTTCGGGTTCTCGAGCGTCGTCCGCCAGCGGGCGGCCCGCGCGACGATGTCGAGCGAGTCGAGCACGGCCTGCGGGATGAGCCCCGCGTACGCGATCTGCCACGTCCGCACGTGCACCTCGCTCAGGCGATCGGCGTCCTCCGGCACCGCCCGCCGGATCGTCAGCTCGGTCCTCGCGGCCTCGGTCGTCGGCATCTCAGTCATCGGCGGCCGGCTCCCGCTCGGGTTCGAAGGCCCAGGTCGGAGCGAGGCGCCGCAGCCGCGTCCCGCGCCACTGCCATACGGCCCACAGCGGCCCCCACAGCGCGGGTGCCGCGAGCCCGCCGATCACGAGCCGCTCGCGCCACAGCGTGCGGGACGGGTCGCCCGGCGCGGGAGCCACGGCCATCTGGTGGTCCCAGACGTCCAGGCTCGCGAGCGGGCCGGTGAGCGGGATCCCGCAGTCGCGCAGGATGCGCACGTCGCCGTGCGCATCCGTCCGCTGCCGGTCGTGCACCGAGATGAGGTGGGCGCCGAGGCCCAGCCCGAACGTGCTGTAGCGGACGGGCGCGTCGGCGCCGTCCGTCCACCGCGTCGGCAGGCCGCCCGTGGCCATCGACTCGACGTGCAGCAGCGGCCCGTACAGCTCGGCGAGCGCGGCCGGCGAGTGCAGTGCGCGCCACGCCGCGTCGGCGTCGATGTCCAGCACGAGCTTCTGCAGGATCCGCATGCCGCCACTCTGTCACTCGCGCGCCGCTTCGCGGCACCCTCTTGCGCGGGCCGCCCGCACTCGGGCATGTCCCACTTCGCGCCGCTCACACCCCGACCGTGTCCCACTTGGCGCCGGAATGGCGCGGCAGAAGGGCGGCAAGTGGGACACGACGGCGGATGACGCCCGGTGACGCCGCCGGACGGGGGCCGGATGAGCGCCGCCGTACGCTGATCCGGTGAGTTCGCCGTTCGATCAGTCCACGTACCAGGTCCGTCTCGACTGGGGCGTCGCGGGTCTGCGGCGCCTCGCGCCCGCCGACGTCTACGTCGTGGTCGACGTGATCCGGTTCTCGTCGAACGTCGCCGCCACCGTCGCGGACGGCGGATCCGTCGCGCTCGCGGACGCCGCGGCGCACTCGATCAACGGCGCCGCGCTCGCGAAGGCCGCCGGCGAGCTGCCGCACGGCCCCCTGGTCCTGGCGGGAGCGCTGCGCAACGCGTCGGCCGTGGCCCGGGCGATCAAGGCCGAGCAGGAGCGCCGCAGCGCACGCACCAGCGTGGCGATCATCGCGGCCGGCGAGCTGACGCCCGAGGGAGACCTCCGCTTCGCGGTCGAGGATCAGCTCGGCGCGGGGGCGGTCGTCGACGCGCTCACGCCGCTCGGCATCGACCACTCCTCGCCCGAGGCGGTCGCGGCCGCCGAGTCCTTCGCCGCGCTGCGCCGCGCGGTCAAGCACCTGCTCACCTCGAGCGGATCCGGCCGCGAGCTGGAGGGCGACCCGCGCCACGCGCAGGTCCACGCCGCCGCGAAGGTCGACGACATCGACGTCGTCCCCGTCCTCCGCGACGGCGCGTTCACCTCCCTCTAGAAGCGGTCGCCGCTGCGCGGCACGCTCGCTTCGCTCGCACAGGGGGCGGGCTGACTGGCGAACGGCCCGACCCCGGGGGGCGGGCCGTTCGCAGGCGCCTCAGCGCCGCGAGCTCGTCGGGATCACCGAGGAGATCGGGGAGGGCCCCTGGCCGTCCGCGGGCAGCTCCGGCAGCGGCTCGTCCGCGTGGGCGTCGCCCACCATGGTGCGCTCGTCGAACGGGAGGTCGCCGCGCAGGACCTCGACGGCGCGGTCGCGGTCGAACTCCTTCGTCCACGCGCCGATCACGATCGAGGCGACGGCATTGCCCGTGAAGTTCGTCAGCGCGCGCGCCTCCGACATGAAGCGGTCGATGCCCGTGATCAGGCCGATGCCGTCGACGAGATCGGGGCGGTAGGTCTGCAGGCCGCCGGCGAGGGTCGCAAGCCCCGCGCCGGTGACGCCCGCGGCGCCCTTGGACGCCAGGATCATGAACACCAGCAGGCCGATCTGCTCGGGGATCGTGAGCGGGTCGCCCATCACGGTCGCGATGAACAGCGACGCCATCGTGAGGTAGATGGCCGTGCCGTCCAGGTTGAACGAGTAGCCGGTCGGCACAGTGATGCCCGCGACGGGCTTCGAGACGCCGACGTGCTCCATCTTCGCGATGAGCCGCGGCAGCGCCGACTCGCTCGACGACGTCGAGACGATCAGCAGGTACTCGCGGCCGAGGTACTTCATGAGCGAGAGGATGTTGATCCGCGCCGCGAACCACAGCACGGCGCCGAGCACGACGCCGATGAACAGGATGCACGTGAGGTAGAAGCCGATCATGAGCGTCGCGAGCGAGACGACCGCGCCCCAACCGGTCTCGCCGACGACGCCCGCGATGGCACCGAAGGCGCCGATGGGCGCCACCCACAGCACCATGGTGAGCACGCGGAACACGACGATCTGCACGGCGCGCACGCCGTCCAGGATCGGCTCGCCGCGCGAGCCCAGCTGCTGGATCGCGAAGCCGACGAGCAGCGCCACGAACAGCACCTGCAGCACCGAGTCGCCCACGAGCGGCGAGAACAGCGTGGTCGGGATGACGCCCAGGATGAAGTCGGTCGCCGACTCAGCCCCGCCCTCCACCTCGTAGCCGGCGTCGGGGATCCGCAGCCCCTCGCCCGGGTGCAGGACGTTGCCGACGACGAGGCCGATCAGCAGCGCGAAGGTCGACATCACCAGGAAGTAGCCGAGCGCGAGCCCGCCGACCTTGCCGACCGTCGCGGCCTTGGCGATGGATCCGATCCCCAGCACGATCGTGCAGAAGATCACGGGCGCGATCATCATCTTGATGAGCGCGACGAATCCCTGGCCGATCCAGGCGAGGGACGAGCCGAACTCGGGCGCCGCGAGGCCGACCGCGACGCCCGCGATCACGGCGACGATCACCGCGATGTAGAGCCAGTGCTGCTTGTCGAGACCGCGTCTCCGCGCGGTCGATCCGGGTGCATATGGCGTCGTCGCCATGGGGGTCTCCTCGTGCCGGGGCGCCCGCCCGCGCCTCGGGAGAGGCGGAGCCACAGCGCCGTCGATGTGCGTCCCGATCCTGTCCGTCGCCGCGGGTGCGGCGACATTAACGTGCATAGTGTTCGCGCTCATCGGCGCTCGCGGCGGGCGCGCGGCGGCGACAATGGGGGACATGCGACGCGAGGATGCGCCCCCGGGCACGGCCGCCGACGCGCATCCCATCCGGGAGCGTCGGCGGTCCATCGCGCGACGCTTCCTGATCGAGCTCGGGCTCGTGCTGTGCGCCGGCGTGGTGGTCGTGTTCATCGGCCTCGCGTACGACGCGCACGCGTCCGCACACGACCGGGCGGGGCAGACCAGCACGGATCTCGCGACGACGCTCGCGATCGACCCGACGGTCGTGCAGGCGGTCGCGCAGGCGCACGCGGAGGCCGGATCGGATCGCGACGGCTCCGTCACCCGCGCCGCCGCGCGCCTGCAGCCGTACGTCGAGGGCATCCTGCGCACGACCGACGTCGACTACGTCACGATCATGGACACGGATCGCACGCGCTACACGCATCCGGATCCCGCCCGCATCGGCGGGGAGTTCCTGGGCACGATCGAGCCCGCGCTGGCGGGCGAGACCTTCACGGAGGTGTACGAGGGCACGCTCGGGCCGTCCGTGCGCGCCGTGACGCCGATCCGCGTGAGCGGCGAGGTCGTCGGGCTGGTGTCGGCCGGTGTGACGCTGCAGAGCGTGACCGCGTCGATCCTGACCCGGCTGCAGATCGTCGGCGTCTTCACGGTCGTGGTGCTCGGTCTCGGCGCGCTCGCCGCGTGGGGGCTGTTCCGCCGCCTGAACCGGGTGACCGACGGCCGCGACGCCGACGAGCTCGCGCGCCTCTTCGCGGCGCACGAGGCCGTGCTGCACTCGCTCGAGGAGGGCCTGCTGCTGATCGAGCGGCGCACCGGCGAGGCCGGGCGCGTGGTGCTCGCGAACGACCAGGCGGCGCGCATGCTCGGCATCGACCGCCCGCCGCCGTTCGCGGTCGACGCCGCGTGGCTGCCGGAGGACGTGCGCGCGCTGCTCGAGGCGGACGACCGGGAGGGCGTCGAGCGGATCGGCGGCCGGGACCTGCTGATCGCGCGAGACGACGCGGAGTTCGGCGGGCTGACCGGCCGCGGCGCGCTCATCCTGACCCTGCGCGATCGCACCGAGCTGCGCCGGATCACGGGCGAGCTGTCGTCCGTGCACACGATCTCCGACGCCCTGCGCGCGCAGGCGCACGAGTTCGACAACCGGCTGCACACGATCGCGACGCTGATCGAGCTCGGCCGCGCGGACGAGGCGCTGAAGTTCGCCGCATCCGAGCGCGACCTCGGGCAGCGCCTGGCCGACCGCGTGCTGCACGCGGTGGACGAGCCCGTGATCGCGGCGCTCATGCTCGGCAAGGCGGCGCAGGCCCACGAGCGCGCGGTCGAGATGCACTTCGAGACGCACCTCGCGCCCGGCACGCAGGGACTGCATCCGGCGGACGTGGTGACGATCCTCGGGAACCTGATCGACAACGCGACGGATGCCGCGGCCGCACGCGCGGCCCGCACGCGATCGACCGACGCGTGGGTCGAGGTGTACCTCGCGTCGACGGACGACGGATCCCTCGTGTTCCAGGTCACCGACAGCGGCGACGGCATCGCCGAGGCGGATCGCGAGCGCGTGTTCCGCCGCGGCTACTCGACCAAGGACGCCGGATCGCAGGCGCACGGCTACGGGCTGACGCTCGTGCGGCAGGTGGTCGCGGGGCTCGGCGGCGCGATCGAGGTCTCGGCGGCGCCCGGCGGGGGAGCGGTGTTCACGGCGATCCTGCCGGCGCCCGTGGGGGTGTCCGGATGATCCGCGTCCTGGTGGTCGAGGACGACGCGCGCACGGCGGCCGCGCACGCCGAGTTCGTGCGGCGCCTCGACGGCTTCGAGCCCGCGGGCGTGGCGCACACGCTGAGCGCCGCGCGTCGCGCCCTGCGCGACGCCGTGGAGCGGGACGAGCGCATCCACCTGCTGCTGCTCGACCTCAACCTGCCCGACGGGCACGGCCTCGACCTGTGCCGGGAGCTGCGCGCATCCGGGCTGATCGTCGACGTGATCGCGGTGACCGCGGTGCGCGAGCTCGAGGCCGTGCGCCGCGCCGTGGCGGTGGGCGTCGTGCAGTACCTGATCAAGCCGTTCGTGTTCGAGGTGTTCGCCGAGAAGCTCGCCGCGTACAAGGACTTCTTCGACCGGATGCGGGCACCCGTCTCGACGCTCAGCCAGCGCGAGGTCGACACGGCGTTCGCGGCGCTGCGCACGTCGAACGCGCCGGGCCTGCCGAAGGGCCTGTCGGAGGAGACGCTCGACGCGGTGTCGCAGCTGCTGTCCGCCTCGGCCTCGCCCCGGTCGGCCTCGGAGGTGGCGGAGGACCTCGGACTCTCCCGCGTCACGGCCCGCCGGTACCTCGAGCACCTCGCCGACCGCGGCGTCGCCGTCCGCGCCCCGCGCCATGGCTCCCGGGGTCGCCCCGAGCTCGAGTACTTCCGTCCCCGCGGCTGACACGCGGCCGAGTCGGACGCGCCGACCCCGACCCCTATCGCGGGGTCGCCGCCGCCAGGCGCGCCGCGGCGGTGATCTCGCGGTGCTGCCAGTGGAACTGGTGGCGCGGGTCGAAGCGCGGCGCGCACTTCACGCACGACATCGGCCGCGTCGGCCGCCGGTGCCGATACGCCGTGTGCCCGGCGGGGCACACGCCCACCCAGGGCGCGAGCTCGTTCGCGGTCTCGCCGCGGTGCGTTGCGCCGCCGACGTACCCCAGCTCCCGTGCGACGCGCTTCCACGCCGGTCCGTGCCCGGCGGCGGGGCCGGCGAGCGCGTGCGCGACCTCGTGCAGCAGCGTCTGGTGGTTGGTGTCGTCGTCGTACCGGGCCGTCAGGTAGCGCGACACCGTGATGCGCTTGCGCGTGTAGTCGCACAGACCCGCGCGGCGCTTGGCGTTGTCGAAGCCGAACGTCCACGACGGATCCAGATGGAGGTCGAGGAGGGCCTGCGCCCACACCCGAACGCGATTCAGATCCGACACCCGAGACACGCTAGTCGCGGCCACCGACATCCTGCGGCGTCGACGCGGCCACCACGGTCGCGGCCACGCACATCGCGATGCCGCAGCCCACGATCACGCGCGCGTCGACGACGCCCAGCGCCGCGGCGCCGGCGGCGGTGATCACGACGCTCGGCAGCTGCAGCAGCATGTTGACGGACGTCCCGACCCGGCCCTGCAGGCGCGACGGCGTGGACACGTGCGACTCGGTGACGTACGCGATGACCGCGGCCGTCACGCCGAACCCGAGCACCGCGAGCCCCGCGGCGAGCAGCCACACGCCGTCGCCCAGCATGGGCGCGACCCCGACGACCATGATCCCCGCGCCGGCGGCGAGCACGCGCGGCCGCCCGATCCGCCGCATGAGCCACGCGGCCGAGACCCCCGCGAGCAGCCCGCCGAGCCCCGACATCGCCTCGATCGGCCCCATCCACGCGGGCTCGACGCCCATCCGCTCCAGCACCGCGAACCCGACCGAGCTCGTGAACGCGGCCGTGCTCGACAGCAGCACCAGCACCACGGTCATCCGGTTCAGCGGGCGCGTGCGCGCCACGTGGCGGAACCCCGCGGTCACGGAGCGCCAGAACGGATCGTCGTCGTCCTCCACGGGCGACTCCGCGAAGCGGAGGCTCGCGAACACGATGGCGGCGCCCGCGAATCCGGCGATGGCCGCCGCGACGATCGGCAGCGGCCCTGTCCAGAGGTACACGCCGGCCGCCGCGAAGGGCAGCCCGAGCCGCAGCACCTGATCGATGGTCTGCAGGATCGAGTTCGCCGACCCGAGGTCCTCGTCCGCGAGCAGATCGCGCAGGATGCCGCCGCGGCATCCCGCCGTGCCGTACGAGACGCCCGCGTACAGCACGGTCGCGGCGAAGATCCACCACGCCTGCGACGCGTCGCGCACGAGCAGCAGCGGTGCGAGCCCCGCGGCGCCGATCACGTACGTGACCCACAGCATCCGGCGGCGGGACACCCGGTCGGCGAGCCGCCCGAGCAGCGGCGAGAACAGCGCGGGGACCCCGAACACCGCGAACAGCAGCCCGCCGAGGGCCGCCTCGCCCGTGAGCTCGACCACCCACACCGCCAGGATGACCGCGAGCAGCGAGTCGGCGACGTTCGCGAGCGCCCATCCGGCGACGATCCACGCGAACAGCGGCGTGCGCAGGCCTGTCCGGGTCGCCACGGGGCTCATGATCCCGCCGGGTCCGTCCACGTGGCGGCGAGCAGGCGCACGTGCCGGGATCCCTCCGGCCGCGCGGAGGGATCCTCGAAGCGTCCCTGGAACGGCTCGGTGAGCGCGCTGATCCGGTCGCCCAGCTCGAGCAGCTCCTCCGGCGTCGCCCAGAAGGTCTGGAATCGCTGAGTGGACGCCTTCGTCCATGCGGGATCGTCGTCGCCCGCCCGCGCGTACCAGGCGTTCAGCCGGTCGACGGCGTCGGCGAGGAACGCGGATCCCGCCGCGACGACCGCGGAGAAGGCCTCGCGATCCGACGGATCGGCGTCGAGCGTGATGCCGCGCTCCCGCATCCCCCGCCAGGGCCGCTCGCGGCCGCGCGCCTCGCCGCGCTCCAGATAGCCGTACTTCGCGAGCTGCCGCAGGTGGAACGAGCAGCTCGCGACGGACTCGCCGGTCGCCTCCGCGCACTGTGTCGCGGTCAGCTCGCCGCCGCCCCGGAACAGGTCGATCAGCCGGATCCGCAGCGGGTGCGTGAGCGCCTTGATCTGCTCGGTCTGCGAAACGATCCGCGTGCCGTCGCGGTGCCGCCGGTGCTCGTCCATGCGCTCACCGTAGATCCTAAAGAAACCTTTAGCAAGAGTCCTTTAGGATTGATGCCGAGTCACCGCCCTCGTGCGGGCTCGCCCGCCGCGAGACAGGCTCATCCGTCCCGCCACGTCACTCGCGTCACTTCGAGCCTGCGCGCGGGCGCACGCGACTTCTCAGCTGGCGATGGTCGACCGGTGGCGCCGGCGGTCGGCGGCCTCGACGCACTGCATCGTGGGCTCGAGCTCTGCGTCGGTCGCGCCGGCGTCCTGGCGCAGGAAGAGGGTCTGCTTGAAGTCGGCGCGCGCGCCGTTGATGTCGCCGGCGTCGTAGCGGGTCTTGCCGCGGTGCTGCAGCGCGAAGGCCGCGATCGAGCTCCAGCCCTGGCCCTCCGCCTCGTCCGCGCACGTCGACAGCTCGTACTCCGCCGCCGCGTGCGCCCCGCGCCAGTGCTGCACGGAGGCGTGCAGGATGCGCGCGCGCAGCAGGTCCTTGCGGGTGCCGGACATGCGCGCCAGGCGCACGGCCTGCTCCGACAGCGTGAGCGCCTCGTCGAGCTCGCCCAGCACCTTCAGCAGCCACACGCGCTCGAGCAGGGCGGGGAGGCTCCGCTGGCGGCCGATCTCATCGAGGCGGCGACGGCACTCGGTGGAGTCGACGATCTCGCGCAGCGTCTCGGGGTCGTACCCGTGGATGTAGCTCACTCGCGCAGCTCCCTTCCCGCCGTGGCCCGTCCAGTGTGCCCCGGTGCCCGCGGATCCGGCGCAGGGCACGCCCAGACGACGCGGATCTACCGCTCGAACAGGATCTCGCTGGGCTTGGGCGAATCGGTCGCGTCGCCGTCCACGGCGGGCCGCGCGCCCTGCACGAACGCGTCGATCTCCGAGCCCTGCGCCACCTTCGCCGGGTGGGGGCCCGCGGCCATCAGCCGCGGCAGCCAGTCGACCGGCAGCGGAGCGGCCGAGGCTGCGATCACGAGGTTGCCGAACCGGCGGCCCTTGAGCACCTGCACCTCGGCGACCACGACCACCTCCGACAGCGCCTCGCGGATCGTCGCGACCTGCCGCCGCGCGAACGCGAGCCCGGATCCGTCCGCCACGTTCACGAGCAGCACGCCCGCGGGTGCGAGCAGCGCGGCCGCCGCCCGGTAGAACTCCACGGTCGTCAGGTGCGCGGGCGTCTGCGCCCCCGAGTACACGTCCGACACCAGCAGGTCGACGGATCCGGCCATGGCGGCGGGAAGCCGCGCGAGCCCGTCGCGGGCGTCGCCGATCCGGATCCGGATGCTCGCGCCGCGCGGCAGCGGCAGGCTCTCGCGCACCAGCTCGACGAGCGCCTGCTCGATCTCGATCACCTGCTGCCGCGATCCGGGCCGCGTCGCCTCGACATACCGCGGGATCGTCAGCCCGCCCGCACCGAGGTGCACGGCCGTGAGCGGCCCCTCGGGCAGCTGGTCGATGACCGCGCCCATGCGCGCCACGTACTCGAAGTGCAGGTGCGTCGGATCGGCCGGGTCGACGTGCGACTGCGGCGTCCCGTCGACGTCGACCTCGAACCCGTTCGCGTACCGGCTCGGCAGGATCCGCGCGGTCCGCCCGTCCGACAGCCGCGCGCTCGGCGTCTCCGCCTCGTCCCGCCGCTGCCGCCCCATGCCCCCAAGGCTACGACCGCGAGACCGCCGCACACGGATGTCTTCTCGTGGCGCGGATGAGGTCTCGCGGCTCAATACGCTGAGCGGATGGATCGGGGACGGATCGCGCTCGCGGGAGTCACGACGGCGCTCGTGGGGTTCGCGAGCTCGTCGGCCGTGGTGCTCGCGGGGCTGCAGGCGGCGGGCGCGACCGGGGCGCAGGCCGCGTCGGGCCTCGTGGCGCTGTGCCTCGCCCAGGCGCTCGGGATGCTGTGGCTCGCGCAGCGCACGCGGCTGCCGGTCGTGCTGGCGTGGTCGACGCCGGGCGCGGCGCTCCTGGCGGCGGGCGCGCCGCCGGAGGGCGGCTGGCCCGCGGCGCTCGGCGCCTTCGCGATCGCCGGCGCGCTCATCGTGCTCACGGGGCTGTGGCCGGGGCTGTCCCGGACGGTCGCCGCGATCCCGGCACCGATCGCGCAGGCCATGCTCGCGGGAGTGCTGGTCGGCCTGTGCCTCGCTCCCGTCCGCGCCCTCGTCGACCGGCCGGCGGAGATCCTGCCGATCGTGGTCGTCTGGCTCGTGCTGATCCGGCTGGCCCCCACGTGGGCCTCCCCCGCCGCGTTCGCCGTCGGGCTGATCGTGCTCGGCGTCGAGGCGGCGCTGCACGGCGGGGTCGGCGGTCCGGTCCTGCCCGTGCTCGAGCCGGTGCTGCCCGCCTTCACGTGGCCCGCCGCGGTGGGCATCGCCCTTCCGCTCTACATCGTGACGATGGCGTCGCAGAACGTGCCCGGATCGGCGGTGCTCGCGTCGTACGGATACCGCGCGCCGTGGCGGGAGAGCATGGTCGTGACGGGCCTCGGCACCATCGCGGGCGCCCCGTTCGGGGGCCATGCCGTCAACCTCGCGGCCATCACGGCGGCGCTCGCCGCCTCGCCCGACGCCCATCCGGATCCGGCGCAGCGCTGGCGGGCCGTGCGCGTCTCGGCGCTCCTCTACGTCGTGCTCGCGGCGCTGTCGACGGCGCTCACGTCCCTGGTGGGCGTCGCCCCCGGCGTGCTGGCCGCGGTCGCCGGCGTCGCCCTGCTGCCGACGCTGGGCTCGTCGCTGCGCGCGGCGATGGCGGAGGATCACGATCGCATCCCCGCGGTGATCGCGTTCGTCGTCGCCGCCAGCGGGATCACGGTGCTCGGCATCGGCGCCGCGTTCTGGGCGCTCGTCGCGGGCCTCGTCGCCCACGCGCTGCTGCGCCGCCGCTGACCGCGTCAGAGGTCCTTCGCGAGCAGCACCTCCGCCTCGCGGTAGCCGAGGCCGGCGTACAGCGCGCGGGCGGGGGCGTTCGAGCCGAACGCGTGCAGGCCGATGGAGTCGGCGCCGACGCGGCGCGCCTCGTCCTCGGCCGCGCGCATCATCGCGGTGCCGAAGCCGCGCCGACGGTGGCCGGCCTCGACGCGCAGCTCGAGCACGAACGCGTGCGGGCCGGTCGAGCGGCGCATGACCGACAGCCACAGGATGCCCACGGGCTCGGCGACGCCGTCGGTGCGCGCCACGAACAGCAGCTCGTCCTCGGTGTCGAGGCCGTCGGGCAGGGCCTCGGCCGTCTGCCGCTCGGACTCGGCGCGCGCCGTCTCGGGAGTGTGCAGGCCCTCGTTCACGAGGTCGGCCGCGAACTCGGCGATGAGCCGCTCCTCGAAGCGCGCGTACTGTGCGGCCGTCATGCGCTCCAGTCGCACGGCGCCGGCCGGCCGCGGCGCGGGCAGAGGAGCCAGCAGCATCTGCACGTCGGTGGCCCGGTATCCGCGCCCGTCGATCGCGGCCCAACCCGCGGCATCCTGCGCGAACAGGTCGATCCGGAGCACGGTCGCCCCGGCCGCGCGCGCCGCGGTCTCGAGGAGCCCCATCGCCGCCGCGGCGACCACGGGATCCTCCGTCTCCAGGGCGTACAGCATCGCGTGCGGCGGATCCGCGCGGACCTCGAGCCACGCGGTCCCCACCGCGCGCTCGCCGTCGCGGAGCTCGAGGACGCGCTGCCCGGCGGATCCGATCCCCTCGGGGAACCGCCGGGACAGGATGCCGTCCGCCTCGTCCCGCGCCTCGGCCGGCGGGCGCATCCCCGACCCGATCCGCAGCTCTCCGAGCTGGGCCGCGGTCGCCGCCCGCCACGCGTCGAACCGCTCGGCGGGCATCGTCTCCAGGCGCAGCGTCACGCGCCAGACCCTACCGAGCCTGCACCGCCCCACCGAACCTGCACCGCCCCGCCGAGGCTGCACCGCCCCGCCGAACCTGCACCGGCCCACCGAACCTGCACGGCCCCGCCGAGACTGCGCGGGGTCACTGCGGTCTCGGCGGGGCGCTGCAGTCTCGCGGCATCTCGGCCGCAGCGAAGCTGGGTCTATACCCGAGGTTCAAGCACTCGTCAAGGAACCGCTGGACAACGCGTGTCGTGCGGCCTATAGTAGGTACTTGCGCCTCGTGGATCCCCCATGCCTTCATATGGTGGTCGGCTGGTGCTCTCGATCCCCGCAGATAGCGGCGCGGGTCGCGGCACACGGGGACTGATCCAGGCGCACCTCACCTGTCGACAAGGAACTTATGGCCCCCGCCCGGGCTCATGGAGGTTATCCCCTTGGCTGCTGCGCGCAACGCATCCACCACCACCCCCAAGAACGGCCGCGGAGCATCCCGCCTCTCGTTCGCCAAGATCTCTGACACGCTGACGGTCCCCGACCTTCTCGCGCTGCAGACCGAGTCCTTCGACTGGCTCGTCGGAAACGACGCCTGGAAGGCCCGCCTCGCCGAGGCGGAGGCCGCCGGTCGCACCGACATCGCCGTGAAGAGCGGCCTCGAGGAGATCTTCGAGGAGATCTCGCCGATCGAGGACCTGAGCGAGACCATGCAGCTCTCGTTCACGAACCCGTACCTCGAGCCGGAGAAGTACTCGATCGAGGAGTGCAAGGACCGCGGCAAGACCTACGCGGCCCCGCTCTACGTCGAGGCCGAGTTCATGAACCACCAGACGGGTGAGATCAAGACCCAGACGGTGTTCATGGGCGACTTCCCGCTGCAGACCGACAAGGGCACGTTCATCATCAACGGCACCGAGCGTGTCGTGGTGTCGCAGCTCGTGCGCTCGCCCGGCGTCTACTTCGACAAGACCCCCGACAAGACGTCCGACAAGGACATCGTCTCGGCGCGCGTCATCCCGAGCCGCGGCGCGTGGCTCGAGTTCGAGATCGACAAGCGCGACCAGGTCGGCGTCCGCATCGACCGCAAGCGCAAGCAGTCGGTCACGGTCTTCCTCAAGGCCCTCGGCCTGACCAGCGAGGACATCCTCGCCGAGTTCGCCGGCATCGAGTCGATCGAGGAGACGCTCGCGAAGGACACGATCCTCACCAAGGAGGACGCGCTCCGCGACATCTACCGCAAGCTCCGTCCGGGCGAGCAGGTGGCCGCCGAGGCCGCCCGCGCGCTGCTCGACAACTTCTACTTCAACTCGAAGCGCTACGACCTGGCCAAGGTGGGTCGCTACAAGATCAACCAGAAGCTCGGGATCGACCGCCCGCTGAGCGACTCGGTGCTGACCGTCGACGACATCGTCGCGACGATCAAGTACCTCGTCCGCCTGCACCGCGGCGACGAGACCTTCACGGGGCTTCGCAACGGCCAGGAGGCCGAGCTGCGCCTGTCGGTCGACGACATCGACAACTTCGGCAACCGTCGCATCCGCGCGGTGGGCGAGCTCATCCAGAACCAGGTCCGCACCGGTCTGTCGCGCATGGAGCGCGTCGTCCGCGAGCGCATGACCACGCAGGACATCGAGGCGATCACGCCGCAGACCCTGATCAACGTGCGCCCCGTCGTGGCCGCGATCAAGGAGTTCTTCGGCACGTCGCAGCTGTCGCAGTTCATGGACCAGAACAACCCGCTCGCGGGCCTGACCCACAAGCGCCGCCTGTCGGCGCTGGGCCCCGGCGGTCTGTCGCGTGAGCGCGCCGGCGTCGAGGTCCGCGACGTCCACCCGTCGCACTACGGCCGCATGTGCCCGATCGAGACGCCGGAAGGCCCGAACATCGGTCTGATCGGCTCGCTCGCCTCGTTCGCGCGGATCAACTCGTTCGGCTTCATCGAGACGCCGTACCGCCGTGTCGTCAACGGCAAGGTCACGGACGACATCGACTACCTCACCGCCGCGGAGGAGGAGGCGTTCATCGTCGCCCAGGCCAACGCGCCGCTGAAGAAGGACGGCTCCTTCGCCGAGGACCGCGTGCTCGCACGTCAGGTCGGCGGCGAGGTCGACCTGGTCCCCGCCGAGGAGATCGGCTACATGGACGTCTCGCCGCGCCAGATGGTGTCGGTCGGCACGTCGCTCATCCCGTTCCTCGAGCACGACGACGCGAACCGCGCCCTCATGGGTGCGAACATGCAGCGCCAGGCCGTGCCGCTGCTCCGCTCGGACTCGCCGCTCGTCGGCACCGGCATGGAGAACTACGCGGCGATCGACGCGGGTGACGCGATCATCGCCGACAAGGCCGGCGTGGTCGCCGAGGTCTCGGCCGACTTCGTCCGCCTGCAGCTCGACGAGGGCGGCACGCGCGACTACTTCCTGCGCAAGTTCGACCGCTCGAACCAGGGCAACAACTACAACCAGCGCGTGATCGTCGACGCCGGTGAGCGCGTCGAGGTCGGCGAGGTCATCGCGGATGGCCCCGCCACCGAGAACGGCGAGCTCGCGCTCGGCAAGAACCTCCTCGTGGCCTTCATGAACTGGGAGGGCTACAACTACGAGGACGCCATCATCCTCAGCCAGAACCTGGTGAAGGACGACACCCTCACCTCGATCCACATCGAGGAGTACGAGGTCGACGCCCGCGACACCAAGCTGGGCAAGGAGGAGATCACGCGTGACCTCCCCAACGTCAGCCCCGAGCTGCTGAAGGACCTGGACGAGCGCGGCATCATCCGCATCGGCGCCGAGGTCCGCCCCGGCGACATCCTCGTCGGCAAGGTCACGCCCAAGGGCGAGACCGAGCTGTCGGCCGAGGAGCGCCTGCTCCGCGCGATCTTCAACGAGAAGAGCCGCGAGGTGCGCGACACGTCGCTCAAGGTGCCTCACGGCGAGCAGGGCACGATCATCGCGGTGAAGGAGTTCAACGCCGAGGAGGGCGACGACGAGCTCGGCTCGGGCGTCAACCGCCGCGTCGTGGTCTACATCGCCCAGAAGCGCAAGATCACCGAGGGCGACAAGCTCGCCGGCCGCCACGGCAACAAGGGCGTCATCTCGAAGATCCTGCCGGTCGAGGACATGCCGTTCCTCGCGGACGGCACGCCGGTCGACATCATCCTGAACCCGCTCGGCGTCCCCGGTCGAATGAACTTCGGCCAGGTGCTCGAGCTGCACCTCGGATGGATCGCCGCGCAGGGCTGGAAGATCGAGGGCTCGCCCGACTGGGCCGCCCGCCTGGCGGACGCGGCTCGCGAGGCCGCTCCCCGCACCAAGGTCGCCACGCCGGTGTTCGACGGCGCCGCGGAGTCGGAGCTCGCGGGTCTGCTCGACTCGACGCTGCCGAACCGCGACGGCGACCGGCTCATCGACAGCTCGGGCAAGACCCAGCTGTTCGACGGCCGCTCGGGTGAGCCGTACCCGTACCCGATCTCGGTCGGCTACATGTACATCCTGAAGCTGCACCACCTCGTCGACGACAAGATCCACGCGCGCTCGACGGGCCCGTACTCGATGATCACGCAGCAGCCGCTGGGTGGTAAGGCGCAGTTCGGTGGCCAGCGCTTCGGCGAGATGGAGGTGTGGGCCCTCGAGGCCTACGGCGCCGCGTACGCGCTGCAGGAGCTCCTGACCGTCAAGTCGGACGACATCCTCGGTCGCGTGAAGGTGTACGAGGCGATCGTCAAGGGCGAGAACATCCCCGAGCCCGGCATCCCCGAGTCGTTCAAGGTGCTCATGAAGGAGATGCAGTCGCTCTGCCTGAACGTCGAGGTCCTCTCGGCCGACGGCACGGCGGTCAACCTCCGCGACACCGACGACGAGGCCTTCCGCGCGGCGGAGGAGCTCGGCATCAACATCTCGTCCCGCTTCGAGTCCGCCTCGATCGACGAGATCTAAGCCCGGCCGATACAGATTTCCAAACAGGAGAATCAATTGCTCGACGCAACAACTTTCGATGAGCTTCGCATCGGCCTGGCCACCGCCGACGACATCCGTCGCTGGTCCTTCGGTGAGGTCAAGAAGCCCGAGACCATCAACTACCGCACCCTGAAGCCGGAGAAGGACGGTCTGTTCGGTGAGCAGATCTTCGGCCCCTCCCGCGACTGGGAGTGCGCCTGCGGCAAGTACAAGCGGGTGCGCTTCAAGGGCATCGTCTGCGAGCGCTGCGGTGTCGAGGTCACCAAGTCCTCGGTCCGTCGCGAGCGCATGGGCCACATCGAGCTCGCCGCGCCCGTCACGCACATCTGGTACTTCAAGGGCGTGCCCTCGCGCCTCGGCTACCTGCTCGACATGGCGCCGAAGGACCTCGAGAAGGTCATCTACTTCGCCGCCTACATGGTGATCTCGGTGGACGCCGACGCGCGTCACCGTGACATGCCGACGCACGAGAACAACCTGCGTCTCGAGATCAAGAACATCGGCGACCGCCGCGACGCGCGCGTCGCGGCCCGCCTCCAGCAGCTGGAGGAGGAGCTCGCCGCGCTTGAGGCCGAGGACGCCAAGGCCGACCAGAAGAAGAAGGTCAAGGACGCCGCCGAGAAGGAGATGGCGACGATCCGCAAGCGCGCGGACGAGCAGGTCGCCAAGCTCGAGCGCATGTGGGACGAGTTCCGCAACCTCGAGGTCGGCCAGCTCAAGGCGGAGGACGACGTCTTCCAGGAGCTGCAGGACCGCTTCGGTCAGTACTTCGAGGCCCACATGGGCGCGGAGTCGATCCAGCGTCGCCTGGCCGAGTTCGACCTGGCCGCCGAGGCCGAGTCGCTGCGCCTGCAGATCACCGAGGGCAAGGGTCAGCGCAAGATCCGCGCGATCAAGCGCCTGAAGGTCGTCTCGTCGTTCCTGTCGACGGGCATGTCGCCGGCCGCGATGGTCCTGGACGTCGTCCCGGTCATCCCGCCGGAGCTGCGCCCGATGGTCCAGCTGGACGGTGGCCGCTTCGCGACCAGCGACCTGAACGACCTGTACCGCCGCGTGATCAACCGCAACAACCGCCTCCGTCGCCTGATCGACCTCGGTGCCCCCGAGATCATCGTGAACAACGAGAAGCGCATGCTGCAGGAGGCCGTCGACGCGCTGTTCGACAACGGCCGCCGCGGTCGTCCCGTCACCGGCACCGGCAACCGCGCCCTGAAGTCCCTGAGCGACATGCTCAAGGGCAAGCAGGGTCGCTTCCGTCAGAACCTGCTCGGCAAGCGCGTCGACTACTCGGGCCGTTCGGTCATCGTGGTCGGCCCGCAGCTGAAGCTGCACCAGTGCGGTCTGCCCAAGCAGATGGCCCTGGAACTGTTCAAGCCGTTCGTGATCAAGCGCCTGATCGACCTCGGCCACTCGCAGAACATCAAGGCCGCCAAGCGCTCGGTCGAGCGCACGCGTCCCGAGGTCTGGGACGTGCTCGAGGAGATCATCCGCGAGCGCCCCGTGCTGCTCAACCGCGCCCCCACGCTGCACCGTCTGGGCATCCAGGCCTTCGAGCCGCAGCTCGTGGAGGGCAAGGCCATCCAGCTGCACCCGCTCGTGTGCGCGGCGTTCAACGCCGACTTCGACGGCGACCAGATGGCCGTGCACCTCCCCCTCTCGGTGGAGGCGCAGGCCGAGGCGCGCATCCTGATGCTCGCGTCGAACAACATCCTGAAGCCGTCGGACGGCCGCCCCGTGACCCTGCCCGCGCAGGACATGATCATCGGTCTGCACCACCTGACGACGCTGAAGGACGGCGCGAAGGGCGAGGGCCGCGTGTTCGGCTCGGTCGCGGAGGCCACGCTCGCGAAGGACGAGGGCACCCTCGACCTGCAGGCGAAGATCCGCATCCGCATCCCCGGCATGACCTTCCTCGAGGGTCAGGCGCCCGAGGACTACGAGACCAAGCACCTCGTGGACACCTCGCTCGGCCAGGCGATCTTCAACGACCAGATGCCCAAGGGCTACCCGTTCGTGCGCGAGCAGGCCGACAAGGGCAAGCTGTCGCAGATCGTCAACAAGCTGGCCGAGGAGTACCCGAAGACCGAGGTCGCGGCCACGCTGGACCGCGTCAAGGACGCCGGCTACTACTGGGCTACGCGCTCGGGCATCACGGTGGCGCTCAGCGACATCCTGACCCCCTCGAACAAGGGCGAGATCATCGCCAAGTACGAGAAGCAGGCCGCCAAGGTCACCTCGCAGTACGAGAAGGGCCTCACGACCGACGTCGAGCGTCGCCAGGAGCTCATCAAGATCTGGACCGAGGCGACCGACGAGGTCCAGAAGGAGATGCGCGCCGCGTTCCCCGAGGACAACACCATCAACCGCATGGTGTCGTCGGGTGCGCGTGGTAACTGGCTGCAGATCCGGAACATCGCCGGTATGCGCGGTCTGGTGAACAACCCGAAGGGCGAGATCATCCCCCGCCCGATCATCTCCTCGTACCGCGAGGGTCTGTCTGTGGCGGAGTACTTCATCGCGACGCACGGTGCCCGCAAGGGTCTGGCCGACACGGCCCTCCGCACGGCCGACTCGGGTTACCTCACGCGTCGTCTCGTGGACGTCTCGCAGGATGTCATCATCCGCGAGGAGGACTGCGGCACGTCGAAGGGCCTCGAGTACCCGATCGCGGCGTTCGACTCGACCGGCACGCTGGTCAAGGACGCGAACGTCGAGAACGCCGTGTTCGCCCGCACCCTCGCGGTCGACGTGGTGGGCGAGGACGGCACCGTCCTGGCCGCCGCCGGATCGGACGTGGGCGACGTGCTCATCGACAAGCTGGTCGAGGCGGGTGTCGAGTCGATCAAGGTCCGCTCGGTGCTGACCTGCGACTCGGCGGTCGGCGTGTGCGCGAACTGCTACGGCCGTTCGCTCGCGACCGGCAAGCTCGTGGACATCGGCGAGGCCGTCGGCATCATCGCGGCCCAGTCGATCGGCGAGCCCGGCACGCAGCTGACGATGCGCACGTTCCACACCGGTGGTTCGGCGTCGGCGGATGACATCACGCAGGGTCTGCCCCGCGTGCAGGAGCTCTTCGAGGCCCGCACCCCCAAGGGCGCGTCGCCGATCGCCGAGGCCGCCGGCCGCGTCACGATCGACGAGACCGAGAAGGCCAAGAAGATCATCATCACGCCCGACAGCGGCGACGAGCCCGTCGTCTACCCGGTGCTGAAGCGTGCGACGCTCCTCGTCGAGGACGGCCAGCACGTCGAGGTCGGTCAGCCCCTCCAGGTCGGCACGCTCGACCCGAAGGAGATCATGCGCGTGCAGGGTGCCCGCGAGGTGCAGAAGTACCTCGTCGGCGGCGTGCAGGGCGTGTACCGCTCGCAGGGTGTGCCGATCCACGACAAGCACATCGAGGTCATCGTGCGCCAGATGCTGCGGAAGGTCACCGTGGTCGACCACGGCGAGACCGACCTGCTGCCCGGCGAGATGGTCGACCTGCGCCGCTACCAGGACATCAACCGCGCGGCCGTCGGCGAGGGCAAGCGCCCCGCCTCGGGTCGTCCGGAGCTGATGGGTATCACGAAGGCGTCGCTCGCGACGGAGTCGTGGCTGTCGGCCGCCTCGTTCCAGGAGACGACGCGCGTCCTCACCGAGGCCGCCATGCAGGGCAAGCGCGACCCGCTCGTCGGCCTCAAGGAGAACGTGATCATCGGAAAGCTGATCCCCGCCGGCACGGGCCTTGCGAAGTACCGCAACGTCACGGTCGAGGCGACGGACGAGGCGAAGAGCGAGCGGTACCCCAACCGCATCTTCGCGTCGGACGGCGCGTTCGCGGAGGGCGACTACAGCTACGTCGACTTCGACGCGTTCTCGACGGACGACTTCACGCCCGGCACGTACAACTGAGCGTGACGCAGTAGAAGAGGGCCCCGGCATCGCGCCGGGGCCCTCTTCTCGTTGTCGGGGCACCGCGGCGAGGCTCCGCCGGCGGGCGTGAGTCGCGGGGTACTCTCTGGCAGGGCAGGGGACGGTCCTCTGCGTGAGGAGTGCTTCGGATGAGTGACGCCAAGGGACCCAGCAGCGAGCCCCGCGACGGCGAGCCCATCGAGGGCGACACGAACCTCGTTCCGGCTCCCGCGGAGCCCGGGACCGCCGAGGGCGACACGGGGGACATCCCCGCGACGCGCCGCGAGGCGCGCGTGACCACGGGCGCGACCGACATCGTCGCGACACCCGAGGACGACGCCCCGGTGACGCGTCCGTCGGCCGACGAGCCGGTGGCGGATGAGCCCGCCGACCGCCCCGCGACCGCCCCCGCGGCCGAGCAGCCCGCCGCGGAGGAGCCCGACTACGCCGCGCTCGCGGCCGACCTCGACGACCTCGAGAACCGCGGCGCGAGCACCACGGTCACCACGCGCGCGGCCGACGCCGAGCGCAAGCCCGACCCGTGGTTCGAGCCCGCCGACAAGACCCAGACGTTCACCGCGAGCGACGCGTACGACGCCCCCGCAGCACCGCCCGCCGTCACCGCCAGCGAGCCCGTCGCGCCCGAGCCGTCCGCCGCGCCGACGGCGCCGCCCGCGCAGCTGCCGATCTTCGTGCAGGCCCCCGAGCCGCCGCGCATGCGGGGCAACCGCGGCGCGGCCGGCGCGATCGGCGTCCTCGCCGCGCTCGTGTTCGCCGTGCTCTACTTCGCCGCGAAGCTCGGCTTCGGCGCCGTCAACGGCGAGGTGTCCCTCGACAACCTCGCGGACGCCGCGCTGCAGACCGCGACGTCGCTGGGGTTCTGGACCACGGTGGTCGTGTTCTTCCTCGGCTTCTGGCTGCTCGGCGCGCTCGTGAACCGCTCGCGCTGGGCGGCGTGGGTGCTGCTGGGCGTCTTCGTCGGCGCGATCGCTTACGCCGGGCACATCCTGGGCGCGCTCGTGGACGTGCCGTTCTGGACGCTCACCGCGAGCGAGGGCGCCGAGGAGGTCGGACGGCAGCTGCTGTCGCCGCTCGCGATCGCCGCGTTCGTGTTCGCGCGCGAGATCACCATCTGGTTCGGCGCGTGGGCGGCCCGCCGCGGCGCCCGCGTCACCGAGCGCAACGCCGACGCGCAGGCCGAGTACGAGCGCACGCTCGAGGCCGGCCCCCGGCTCGCCTGAGGTCCGCCGCGGACACGCAGTCATCGCCGGGAGCGCCCGGGAGGTTCCCTCCCGCGGCGCTCCTCGCGTTCGCCGTGGCGGGGTTCGTCGCGCTCGTCGTGTTCGGATCCGGCATGCTCAGCCTGGCGACGGATCGCGATGTGATCGCGACGCCGGGGATGGGTCTCGTGCCGGGGCCGCTCGCGTTCGGCGCGGCGGCGCTCGCGTTCGCCGGCGCGCTGTGGCCCGCGCTGCGCGCCGAGCGGCCGCGCTACACCGCCGTGATCGCCGTCGCCCTGATCAGCGCGCTCGTGCATCTGGCCGCGCTGTGGATCCTCGCGCTCGTGTTCGGCGCGGACGTCGTCACGGCGACCGCCGCGGTGGGGGAGGCGGCCACGACCTGGACGTCGGCGGTCGTCGCGGGGTCCGCCGCGGTGACCGGATGGGCGGCCATCGCGGTGCGTCGCACGGCGGCGCACCGCCCGCAGTGGCCGTGGGAGCGCGACGAAGACGAGGAATAGCCCCGGGCGACCTCTACGCTGGTCTCGTGGAGCGGTCGCTCGAGACGCAGGTGAGCCAGGCGGTGGACGCCTGGCTGCGCTGGGTGCCCCGCTGGGAGCCGGCGACGCACCGCGGCCGGGTCGCTCCGTGCCGGCGCTGTCTCGGGTCGCCGATCCTGTCGGCCGCGGGGCTCGGATCCGATGTGCCGCACGGCGTGCAGCACGGTCTGTCCACGCGCATCAAGACGATCGTCGATCACGCCGTCGCCGACTACACGTCGCGGAACCTGCCGATGCTGCAGGCCGAGCTCGACCAGCAGGCGGCGCGCAACCGCGCGCGTGGCTACCGGCCGGCCGAGGGCCTCGCCCCCGAGTTCGAGGGGCTTCCGCTGGATCCGGATCCCGTTCCGGGCCAGCCGTTCCTGTTCACGCTCACGGGCCTCGCCAGCGAGGAGGAGGCGCAGGTGCCGAGCCTGCCTCCGCTGTCGGAGGACGCGAAGATCGCGCTGCGGCGCGAGGTGGCCCTCGCGGACGAGTACGCGAACCTCATCGGCCGCGAGGTGTGCGGCATCCTGCTGCACCACAGGCTGCGCATCCACGCGGCGATCGTGGAGTACGTCGAGCCCCAGGTCGAGGCGATGCTCTCGGAGCTCTCCCAGGCTCTCGACGCGCCCTTCGATCCGCGCGACGCGGGCGACGGGCTGGGCATCTGAGCCCTTGCACCTGGAGGGCGCAGAACCCGGCACGACACGCCGCCTCCCCACCGGATGCGCTATCATGATTTCGTGTGCGTACACGCGCGCCCGCTTGCGTGCGCCGTGACCGACACGATCCGGGACTGACCTGCGAACAGGTCACCCCCACGGCATATCCACCACATCAAACGTCCGGCACATCGTGCCGCCCGGGTGGGTCATCGTGAAACCCGCATCGCGACACCGAGCATCACGTCGCGGCGCGGGGGAATCCACCGCTGTCACCGTGCAGCACAAGAAGAGAAGGAAACCAGTGCCTACTATTCAGCAGCTGGTTCGCAAGGGCCGGTCGCCCAAGGTCTCGAAGACCAAGGCGCCCGCTCTCAAGGCGAACCCGCAGCAGGCGGGTGTCTGCACCCGCGTGTACACGACCACGCCCAAGAAGCCGAACTCGGCGATGCGCAAGGTCGCCCGTGTGAAGCTCCGCAACGGCACCGAGGTCACCGCCTACATCCCGGGCGAGGGC
>NZ_JBCNUN010000009.1:52361-189823 GCF_039605615.1 Microbacterium rhizophilum
CAGCCGCTACGGCGCGAAGAAGGGCTGAGTCAGATGCCTCGTAAGGGACCCGCCCCGAAGCGCCCCGTCGTCAACGACCCGGTCTACGGCGCTCCGATCGTCACGCAGCTCGTGAACAAGATCCTCGTCGACGGCAAGAAGTCGATCGCCGAGCACATCGTCTACACCGCGCTCTCGGGCGTGGAGGCGAAGAACGGCCAGGACGCGGTCGCGACGCTCAAGAAGGCGCTCGACAACGTCCGTCCGACCCTCGAGGTCCGCAGCCGCCGCGTCGGCGGCTCGACCTACCAGGTGCCGGTCGAGGTCAAGCCGCACCGCGCGAACACGCTCGCGCTGCGCTGGCTCGTCAGCTACGCCAAGGGCCGTCGTGAGAAGACGATGACCGAGCGTCTGATGAACGAGATCCTCGACGCCTCGAACGGCCTCGGCGCCGCCGTCAAGCGTCGCGAGGACACGCACAAGATGGCCGAGTCGAACAAGGCCTTCGCGCACTACCGCTGGTAAACAGCACCCGCATCCCCGGATGCGACCTGCCGGGCCCGGAGACGGGACCCGTCACCGGGCCCGGCACCCACGCTCTACTCCACACCACACGTTAGGAACCGCAAGTGGCACAGGAAGTGCTCACCGACCTCAAGAAGGTCCGCAACATCGGCATCATGGCGCACATCGATGCCGGTAAGACCACGACGACCGAGCGCATCCTGTTCTACACGGGTGTGAACCACAAGATCGGCGAGACGCACGACGGTGGCGCGACGACCGACTGGATGGAGCAGGAGCAGGAGCGTGGCATCACGATCACGTCCGCTGCTGTGACGTGCTTCTGGGACAAGAACCAGATCAACATCATCGACACCCCCGGCCACGTGGACTTCACGGTCGAGGTCGAGCGGTCGCTGCGCGTCCTCGACGGCGCCGTCGCGGTCTTCGACGGCAAGGAGGGCGTCGAGCCCCAGTCCGAGACGGTGTGGCGTCAGGCCGACAAGTACGACGTGCCCCGCATCTGCTTCGTCAACAAGATGGACAAGCTCGGCGCAGACTTCTACTTCACGGTCGACACGATCGTCAACCGCCTGAAGGCCAAGCCGCTCGTGATCCAGCTGCCGATCGGTGCGGAGAACGACTTCGTGGGCGTCATCGACCTCGTCGAGATGCGCGCGCTGGTGTGGCCCGGCGACGCCAAGGGCGACGTGACCATGGGCGCCAAGTACGAGATCACCGAGATCCCGGCCGACCTGGCCGACAAGGCCGCGGAGTACCGCGAGAAGCTCCTCGAGACGGTCGCCGAGACCGACGACGCGCTGCTCGAGAAGTACTTCGGCGGCGAGGAGCTCACGGTCGCCGAGATCAAGGCCGGCATCCGCAAGCTCACGATCGCCAGCGAGATCTACCCGGTCCTGTGCGGCTCGGCGTTCAAGAACCGCGGCGTGCAGCCGATGCTGGACGCGGTCGTCGACTACCTGCCGGCGCCGATCGACGTGCCCGCCATCGAGGCGCACGACCCGAAGAACGAAGAGACGATCATCGAGCGTCACGCCGACCGCGACGAGCCCTTCACGGCGCTCGCGTTCAAGGTCGTCACGCACCCCTTCTTCGGTCGTCTGACCTACATCCGCGTGTACTCGGGCCACCTGGACTCGGGCTCCGCGGTCGTCAACTCGACCAAGGGCAAGAAGGAGCGCATCGGGAAGATCTTCCAGATGCACGCCAACAAGGAGAACCCGGTCGACTCGGTCACCGCGGGTCACATCTACGCGGTCATCGGCCTCAAGGACACGACCACGGGCGACACCCTCTCGGACTCCGACCACCAGGTCGTGCTCGAGTCGATGACGTTCCCGGAGCCGGTCATCGAGGTCGCGATCGAGCCCAAGACGAAGGCCGACCAGGAGAAGCTGGGTCTCGCGATCCAGAAGCTCGCGGAGGAGGACCCGACGTTCCGCGTCGAGAACAACGCCGAGACCGGTCAGACCGTCGTCAAGGGCATGGGCGAGCTGCACCTCGACATCCTCGTGGACCGCATGAAGCGCGAGTTCAAGGTCGAGGCCAACGTCGGCAAGCCGCAGGTCGCGTACCGCGAGACGATCCGCAAGACCGTCGAGCGTCACGACTACACGCACAAGAAGCAGACCGGTGGCTCGGGCCAGTTCGCGAAGATCCAGTTCGCGCTCGAGCCCCTCGAGCTCACGGCCGACAAGACCTACGAGTTCGTCAACGAGGTCTCGGGCGGTCGCATCCCGCGCGAGTACATCGAGCCGACGAACCAGGGCTTCCAGGACGCCATGAACACGGGTGTCCTCGCGGGCTACCCGATGGTCGGCGTCAAGGCGGTCCTGAAGGACGGCGCGTCGCACGACGTCGACTCCTCGGAGATGGCGTTCAAGATCGCCGGCTCGATGGGCTTCAAGGAGGCCGTCCGCAAGGCGAACCCCGTGCTGCTCGAGCCGCTCATGGCCGTCGAGGTCCGCACGCCCGAGGAGTACATGGGCGACGTCATCGGCGACCTGAACTCCCGTCGTGGCCAGATGCAGTCCATGGAGGACGCGCAGGGCGTGAAGGTCATCAAGGCCCTCGTCCCGCTGTCGGCCATGTTCGGCTACATCGGCGACCTGCGCTCGAAGACCTCGGGCCGCGCGGTCTACTCGATGGAGTTCGACAGCTACTCCGAGGTTCCGAAGGCCGTGGCCGACGAGATCATCCAGAAGGGCAAGGGCGAGTAATCGTCCGACCCTGACGGTCCCGGGCGGGGACGTCTCGTCCCCGCCCGCTCAAAAACTTCACACAGACTCTCTATTAGACTGAGAACCATCCCCGGACAGACCCGGTCGCAATCCAGCGCCCGGCGATGATCCATGAATCGTCCTGAGGAGGACCCAGTGGCTAAGGCCAAGTTCGAGCGCACCAAGCCGCACGTGAACATCGGAACGATCGGTCACGTCGACCACGGTAAGACGACGCTCACCGCGGCGATCTCGAAGGTGCTCGCCGACAAGTACCCGTCGGCTACCAACGTGCAGCGCGACTTCGCGTCGATCGACTCGGCTCCCGAGGAGCGTCAGCGCGGCATCACGATCAACATCTCGCACGTCGAGTACGAGACGCCGAAGCGCCACTACGCTCACGTCGACGCCCCGGGTCACGCCGACTACATCAAGAACATGATCACCGGTGCCGCCCAGATGGACGGCGCGATCCTGGTGGTCGCGGCGACCGACGGCCCGATGGCCCAGACGCGTGAGCACGTGCTGCTCGCCAAGCAGGTCGGCGTGCCCTACCTGCTCGTCGCGCTGAACAAGGCCGACATGGTCGACGACGAGGAGATCCTGGAGCTCGTCGAGCTCGAGGTCTCCGAGCTGCTCGCGTCGCAGGGCTTCGCCGAGGACGCTCCGGTCGTGCGCGTCTCGGGCCTGAAGGCTCTCGAGGGTGACGAGAAGTGGACGCAGTCCATCCTCGACCTCATGGAGGCCGTCGACGAGAACATCCCCGACCCGGTGCGTGACAAGGACAAGCCGTTCCTCATGCCCATCGAGGACGTCTTCACCATCACGGGTCGTGGCACGGTCGTCACGGGCCGCGCCGAGCGTGGCACGCTGGCCATCAACTCCGAGGTCGAGATCGTCGGCATCCGCAACACCCAGAAGACCACGGTCACGGGTATCGAGATGTTCCACAAGCAGCTCGACGAGGCGTGGGCCGGCGAGAACTGCGGTCTCCTGCTCCGTGGCCTCAAGCGCGAGGACGTCGAGCGCGGCCAGGTCGTCGTGAAGCCGGGTTCGGTCACGCCGCACACCGACTTCGAGGGCACCGCGTACATCCTGTCGAAGGACGAGGGTGGCCGTCACAACCCCTTCTACACGAACTACCGCCCGCAGTTCTACTTCCGCACCACGGACGTCACCGGCGTCATCACGCTGCCCGAGGGCACCGAGATGGTCATGCCCGGCGACACCACGGACATGACGGTGGCGCTGATCCAGCCCATCGCCATGGAAGAGGGCCTCGGCTTCGCGATCCGTGAGGGTGGCCGCACCGTCGGCGCCGGCACGGTGACCAAGATCGTCAAGTAAGTTCTTCCCAGAACTCACTACGTCAGTGGGTCGGATCCTCGGATCCGGCCCACTTTCGTTTTTCCGCAGGACCGACGGATGGAGCGCGCATGACCGACATCGCCCTGGGGCCGCGGCCGCCGCGCAGCTACGCGCGGCTGTGGGTGTCCACCGTCCTGCTCGTCATCTATGTCAGCTTCGTCTCCCTGATCACGCTGTGGCCGGACCCGTCGGATCTGGAGTTCGGAAGCCTCGCCGATCGCGTGCTCCCGATCCTGTACCGGTTCGGGGTTCCGCGTCGATTCGGATTCGATGAACTGGAGTTCACCGCCAACGTCGGCATGTTCGTCCCCCTGGGCTTCCTCGTCGGGCTCGCGCTCTCGCGACGTCTGTGGTGGCTCGCGCTGCTGATCCTGCCGGCCTACTCCGGGTTCATCGAGTACACCCAGGGCGCGGCCCTCGAATCCCGCGTGTCGAGCATGACGGACGTGCTCGCCAACACCTCGGGCGGCTACCTCGGGGTGCTGCTGGCGATGATCATGCGCGCGCTGATCTACGCGCGGGATCGGCGCGTCATCGAACGCGCGATCTGGGAGCGGGACGAGGAACGGATCCGCGAGCGTGAGGCATCTCAGGCGAGCAGGAAACCGGCCCGAGATCAGGGTGCGTCCGCCGTGTTCGGCGATGTCTGGCAGGACACGGGTGCCGCCCCGACGCAGCGGCTGCCTTTCTGACGCGGACCCTGTCGAGCCACGCTCGACGAGCGCACGGGCGGCTGTTGATAGCCTGAGGACGCCCCCGAGCTCAGGGCGGTACAGGATGCGGCGGGTTCGCTTCGCGACGCGACGCGCCGCCGGCCCGCCGTCCGCCAAGCGCGCTCATGATGCGCGGCTCCGCGGGACAATGACTGAGATGAACAGAACGCCATGACACGCATCAGCTCCCCCGCCCGCGCGGCCGCGACCTCGCGTCGCGACGTGCCGGTCGACACCCTGCGTGGCATCGCGTGCATCCTGCTGGTCACGATGCACGTGATCGGGTTCGACGACCACTCCGGCATCGCGGTGCCCGACGACTCGGCGTTCCGCTGGTACGCCGAGTCGTTCATCTACCTCCGCATGCCGCTGTTCACGTTCCTCGCGGGCTTCGTCTACGCGTGGCGTCCGGTCGGCCCGGGCACGTACCGGCTGTTCATGGGCAAGAAGATCCGCCGCCTGCTGATCCCGTATGTGATCTTCGTGGCGCTGATCGGCATCATGCAGACCGCGCTCCCGGGCGCGAACAACCCCACCGACCTCGCGCCCTGGCAGTGGTTCGTGTACTCGCTGAGCCCCTACTGGTTCCTGATCTCGACCTTCTGGATCTTCGCGGTCGTCGCACTGCTCGACTCCTACAGGCTGCTCGAGCGCTGGTACGTGCTCGCCGCCGTCGGGATCGCGCTGATCGTCATCAACCTCGCGATCAACCCCGGCGAGAAGACCGTGCTGCAGTGGGGCAACTCGCTCACGCTGGCCCCGTTCTTCATCGTCGGCATCATGGCGCATCGCTTCCAGTGGGCCCGGATGCCGCGGTGGGCGGCGATCGTCGTCAGCGCGGCCGTGGTCGTCCTGTTCGCCTACACGCAGCTGGGCTTCGCCGGCGTCGTCCCCGTCGTGAACTCCCGTCACGACCTGCTCGGGGTCCTTCTCGGAGCGCTGTTCCCGGTCGCATGTCTTTCCTGGCGGCTCGGCTGGAGCCCCCTGGCGCGCCTCGGCGCGTATTCGTCCGGCATCTTCCTGCTGCACCCGTTCGCCGTGGCGGGCACGCGCGAGATCTTCGAGCGGCTGCACGTGACCGACGACGTCGTCTTGTTCGTCATCTGCAGCGTCATCGGCATCCTGCTGGCCGCATGGGGCACTCGCATCCTGAAGCGCTACCGGCCGGGCCGGTTCGTGCTGGGGGAGAAGGTATGACGCCGCGGGCTCGGTGGGCGGATCCGCGTGCCTGGTTCCGTCGCCCCGATGCGCTCCTGTGGATCGCGGTCGTCGTCGGCCTGCTCGGCGGCATCGTGGTCGTCGTCCTGCGGAACTTCTCCTCGGAACAGCTGAGCCCCGATGCCCTGAAGATCTGGCGCATCTCGTCGGGCCAGCGGCCCGACTTCGTGGACCAGTCCTTCACGCCCGTGGCGACGATCTACCGCATGCTCGGCATGGGGGACGCTCCCCTGCTCGCCGGTTTGTTCAGCTTCGCGCTCGCCGCCGCCGTCGTGACGTTCACGATCTTCCGCCTGCGCCCGCACCGGATCGGCTGGCCGGTCGCGCTCTACGTGCTCGCCGCGTACCTCGGATCCGCCTACTACCTCGGCCAGTACTCGAAGGACATCTTCGTGCTGCCGGTGGCGTTCATCCTGCTGATGAGCCGTCGCATCTGGTGGGAGATCCCGATCATCGGCGCGATGATCGCGTACTCGTACTGGTTCCGCGACTACTGGTTCCTGATCACGGTCGGCTACGTGGCGTACCGCGCGGTGACCTGGGTGCAGGTGCGCGTGCGCTATCTGCTGATCATCGGAAGCCTGGCTGCGGTGGCCATCGGGCTCGGCAACTTCCTCGTGCTCGGCAACGACCCGAACTACTTCCGCGAGAAGGTCGTGAGCGTGCTCGAGGCGAATACGCAGCTGCTGACCATCGTGCCGCTTCCGCAGCCGGTCGGCGGCCTGATCGATCTGTTCGTGAACTACTGGCTGATCCTCGTGCCGCTCGCGCTGCCCTTCACGGCCGGCCTCGTCTACGTCGCCGTCTCGGCCGTGCTGATCTTCCTCCGACTCCTGCCGCTGTCGGTGGCGCGATCGGCGCGGCGCTGGCCGTCGGTGCGCACGCTCGACGGCGTGATCGCGCGCCGCGCGCTCTCGCTGCTGTGCGCGTTCGCCGCGGTGCAGGCGGTCTTCGAGCCCGACTACGGATCCGTGCTCCGTCACCTCATGCCGCTGCTGCCGGTCGGTCTGGCGCTGCTGCTCTCGCTCCGCCATGCGCTGCCGCGGACGGGACAGGCGGAGCCGTGGAGCTGGACCGGGCGGGCGCGCGCATGACGTCCCGTCGTCACCTGATCGCGATCGCGACCTATCGTCGCCCGGACGACCTGCGTCGACTGCTGGACAGCCTCGCCGAGAGCGTGGACGACACCGCCGACATCGTGGTGGTGGACAACGACGCCGCCGGATCCGCGCGCCAGGTCGTCGAGGGCCACCCGCTGGCACCCGTGTACGAGATCGAGCCGGAGCCCGGGATCGCGAGCGCCCGGAACCGAGGCCTGACGCACTTCAGGACCGACCACGCCGGCGTCGTCTTCGTCGACGACGACGAGTGGGTCGAGCCCGACTGGTACGCGACGATCACGCGATACGCGCGCGAGTCGGGCGCCGGCGTCGTCCAGGGGCCCGTGGTCACGGTGCTGCCCGAAGACGCCCCCGCCTGGGTCCGCCGCGGTGGGTTCTATCAGCGCCGTCTCGACCAGACCGGCGCCGAGCTTCCGAGCGCCGCGACCAACAACACCCTGCTGACCCGGGAGGCGTGGGAGCGAGCCGGGTCGCCGACGTTCGATCCCGAGTTCTCCAGCACGGGCGGATCCGACTGGGACCTGTTCTGGGGCGTCCGCAAGGCGGGTGCACGCATCCTGTTCTGCGGCGAGGCCGTCGTCTCGGAGGACGTGCCCGCCTCGCGACTGTCCTGGCCGTGGCTGCGGCAGCGCTTCGTCCGGAACGGGATCGTGGAGGCGCGCGTGCAGCGCAAGCACGGCGATCCGATCATCCCGTTCGCTGCCAAGGCGCTGGCGACCCTGGCGATCGGCGTGGCCCAGGTTGCGCTCGACTCGGCGCTTGGCCGCGGTCGTCGGTCGCGCTCGGTGCGGCGTGTGCTGATCCCGGTGGGCAAGCTGGCGGGCCTGTTCGGGTACCGCGTGCACGAATACCGCCGTGAGGGCTGACGCTCGCCGCTCCCGGATCCGAGCGAGCGCGTCGCCTAGCATGGACGCGATGTATGCCGCACAGGCCGGCGCCCCGGAAGGCGTCACGATGCTCTGGATGGAATCGACGCGCGTCGGGTCGGCGGCCCGCACCCACATGGACGGCAGCCGGGCCCGCCTGGACGCCGCCGGCATCCCGGTGCGTGCTCAGATCTTCTCGGAGACCTCCGGCGGCGGCATCGTCGGCAAGGTGCGCCGCCTGCTGTCGCTCGTGCTGCGCGCACGCCGGGCCGCCCACGCCGGCGTCCTCGTGACGCGCTGGCACCCGTTCCTCGCGTTCGTCACGCCGCGGTGGTTCCGCAAGGGCGGCCGCGTGATGCTGCTCGTGCAGGGCAACGACGCGTCGGCGTACGAGACGAACCCGTGGCTGCGGAGGATCCCGGGCATCCGCCGGCTGATGACGAAGAGCCTGGAGGGCGCGTCGAGCATCCTGTGCGTGAACGGCGGTCTCGTCGAGTGGGTGGAGGCCGAGCGGGCGAGTGCCGCGCCGGTGCCGATCGCGGTCATGCCCAGCGGTGTGTCCGATGTCTTCTTCGACGCCTCCCCGATCGATCTCGGGGAGCCGTATGTGCTCTTCTTCGGCGGACTGGCACCTTGGCAGGGGATCGACTACATGCTCGAGGCGCGGCGGTCCGCGGCGTGGCCCGAGGGCCTGAAGCTCCTCGTGATCGGCGACGGCGAGAAGGCGCAGGCCGTGCGGGACGCGGAAGGCCCCGGCGTCAGCTGGCTCGGTCCGAAGCCGCCGGCGGAGCTCGCGCGCTACGTCGCCGGCGCCCTCGTGACGCTGTGCCCGAAGAGCGCCACCGACTCGATGGCCAAGACCACGACGCCGTTCAAGGTGCTCGAGTCGGTCGCGGCGGGCGTGCCGGTCATCGCCACCGACATCCCGGCCCAGGTCGACATGCTGAGCGAGGGATACGGCCTTCTCGTGGACGTGAACGAGCCCCAGGACCTCGCGCGGGCGGTCGCGCGCATCGCGGCGGAGCCCGCCGTGCGCGCCGAGCTCGCCGCGACGGCGCGGGCGTACGCGCCGAAGTGCCGCTGGACGTATGCGGCGCCACAGCTGGCGGGCGCCATCCGCGCGCTTCAGGAGGACATCGAGCGGCGCTGACCGCGGACCATCCGGTTCCATCCGGATTGGCGATGGCGGGCCCGTCGGACGAGTCGGAGAGTGGAGTGAGGCGTGCTGTTTCGGCTCGGGTCGATGCGGCGCAGTACTCACTCGGAACCGCGCTGCTCGGGCCGGCCAAGCGCGTGACGCTGAACGTGAAGGGTGGTCTGCGCCTCCGTCTGGAGACTGGCGTCAGCACCGGCACACAGCACGCAGATGGTGCCGCCGCGTTCGGCAACGCCCGCTTGCTCTGCTCCGGCAAGCCCTGAGCGCACGATTGACGCGTAGCGGACCCGGGGACATCCCCGGGTCCGCCTCGCTTTTTCGCGAGCCGTCGCGCCGCGTCCTGCGAGGCCGCCCGCCGTCGCCACGTTATGGTCGGAGGGTGACTGGGGGGAACGTCGACGCCGCGCCGATGCGCATCCTTCACGTGACCGAGGCCATGGCCAGCGGCATCCTCAGCTTCATCGACAGCATCTCCCGCCGGCAGATCGAGGAGGGCGCCGAGGTCTCGGTGCTCCACACCGTGCGCACGGACACCCCGCCGGCCGACGCGATCGTCGCGCGCCTCGACGAGCGGGTCGCGGTGCTCCCCCCGATCGATCGGGGATCGACCGCCACGAACGTGCTCGGCCTGATCGGCGAGGTGCGGCGCCTGGCGCGCTCGGGACGCTTCGATGTGATCCATCTGCACTCGTCGCTCGCCGGCGGCGCACGTGCAGCGCTCGGAGCCCATGGCGAGTCCGTGTTCTATTCGCCGCATGGCTTCGCATTCCTGCGCGAGAACACGCCGCGGCTCGTGCGGCTCGCCACGCTGTGGGTCGAGCGGCTCCTCGCGCGGCGCAGCACCCTCGTCGTGACGTCGGCCGGCGAGATCGACATCGCCCGGGAGCAGCTGAAGGCGCCGCGCGTCGACTACCTGCAGTCGGGCGTGCCGGCCGCGTCGATCACGCCGCGCGTGCACGTGGACGGCGAGCGGCCGCGCGTGACCATGGTCGGCCGCATCGCCTATCAGAAGGCGCCGTGGCGCTTCGCTGCGATCGCCCGCGAGCTCGCCGATCTGGGTGAGTTCCTGTGGGTCGGCGGGGGAGAGGACGAGGATCGCGAGTCCTGGATCGGCGACGCCCCCGTGGTCCTGCGGCAGTGGGTCACGCCCGAGGAGCTCGAGGAGATCTTCACCGGCACCGATGTGCTGCTGTTCCCGTCGCTGTGGGAGGGCATGTCGCTCTCGCTGATCCACGCGCAGGGGCGCGGAATCCCCGCGGTGACCACCGACATCGTCGGCAACCGCGACACGGTCGAGCACGGCGTGACCGGCTTCGTCTGCGCGACCGACGCCGAGCTGCTCGAGGCGACCCGCACGCTCCTGCTCGACGCCGAGCTGCGCCAGCGCATGGGCGACGCGGCGCAGGAACGCATTCGACGGCACTTCACCGACGACCGGATCGGCATCGACTCGCTGGCGATCTACCGCACGCGCGGGGGGGCCCGGCGCTGACCCGCCACCCGTCATTCTCGGCGGATTCGACGGTTCGACCCGAGCCGGATGCGACGATGGCCTCACGCACGTAACGACACGGGGGGCACATGTCCGACGCGCAGCAGTGGTGGAAGCGGCCGTTCAGCCGCGATTGGTGGACGCGCCGGCGCGCCATCGTCGCGATCACGACGGTGGCCGCGCTCGTGGTCGTGGGGGGCACCGCGGCCGCGGTCGTCGCGAACCTGGGCGCGCGGCCCACCCCGCAGGCCACGCGCACTCAGACGCCGAGTCCCACTCCGACCCCCACACCCACACCGACGCCTCAGCCCGGGGCCGGCGAGCTGCCGCGCACCGCGACAGCCCGGGCCGATGTCGCCGGGTGGAACCTCGCGGGGTCCACAGAGGTCGGGGCGGTGCTGCCGCAGGTCGGCGGCGCCTCGGACGGCGCTGTTTCCCTCTCGTTCGACGCTCCGGCGGTCCAGGAGCAGGTCGTCGCGGCCTACACCCCGATCGCGCTGACGCCGGGCGAGGAGTACGACGTCTCGTTCGACGTGCGACTGCTCGACGAGGAGGTGGCCGAGACGCCCGTCGAGATCGCGATCGGCGACACGAAGCTCGAGATGCCGGATCTCGGCAGCGAGTGGTGGACGATCGAGGACACCTTCACCTCGGGCGCCGATCAGACCGCGGCGGACCTGAAGGTGAGCCTGAACGGGCCCGTGCGCGGCTTCGCCATCGACCGGATCGTCATCGCCGGTCCCGACGGGAAGAACGTCGTCCCCAACGCGTCGTTCGAGGACGTCTCGAGCGACTTCGGCATCCGCAACGACGCGCTGATCCTGAACGAGAAGACCGCCACTCTGGCCGCCGCGATGGCGCCGGGCGACGCGACCTGGGTCGCGACGCGCGCCGACGGGTCGGAAGCGGCGCGCGGCGCCGCGAAGCTCGGCGACCGCGTCTCGCCCGTGCCGCTCGAGAACCTGCCGCAGGGCTACTACGACATCGCCGTGACCGACTCCGCCGGGCAGACCGTGTCGACACCCGTGGGCATCGTCCGCATGCCCGAGGCATACCTCGCTCCCGATGACCGGATCGGCGCGCACACGCATCCGACGAAGGCCTTCAACGTCGACGTCGCGGCCGCCGCGAGCTCGCTCGGCATGGGCGCCATCCGCTTCAACATCACGTGGAAGAACGTCGAGAAGCAACGCGGCGTCTACGCGTTCCACGAGCGCTATACGACGACCGCGGCGCAGGCCGGCGCGCGCGGGCTCGGCGTGCTCGGCATCGCCGGATGGACCAACCCGCTGTACGACGGCAACCGCGTGCCCAGCAGTCCCGACGGACTGGACGGCTACGGCCGATACGCCGCGGCGATCGCACAGAACTTCGACCTGATGGGCCTCGAGGTCTTCAACGAGTTCAACATCCCGACGTTCAACAAGGGCTGCCGCAGCGGCGGCTGCTACCTGCCGCTGCTGCAGTCGGCGCACCAGCACGTCGACGCCGTCGCGCCGGACCTGCCGGTGATCGGCGGCGTCACGGGGAACTACGAGGGCGGCTTCTTCGACGAGCTGTGGGCGCGAGGCGGGCTGAACAGCGCCGATGCCATGAGCTTCCACCCCTACCAGGTGTACGGCAGCCCCGATGGTCTGGCTGGCGTCGCGAAGCAGGCGCGCGACAGCATGCGGGCGAACGGCGGCGAGAAGCCGATCTGGGTGACCGAGCTCGGCTGGACCACCAAGACGGGCGACGTCTCGCTCACCGAGCAGGGCAATCGCCTGGTGCGTGCGCAGTCGACCGCGCTCGCCTCCGGCATCTCCCACTACTTCTGGTACGACCTCGTCAACGACACCACGAACCAGGCCGACCACGAGGGGAACTTCGGCCTGTTCTGGCAGCCGCGCGGAGGAGTGGCGGCCCTGCCGCCGAAGCCGGCCGCGTTCGTCCAGGCGCTGTGGCTCGCGACCCTCGACAACCGCGAATTCGCGGGCGTGGACAGAATCGACGGCGTCCGCTCGGTGTCTTTCGGAGAGCCGGGTGACACGTCGAAGGTGGCATACCCGACCGCCGGACCGCTGAAGGCCGAGTTCCCCGCCTGGGACACCGTCACGGTCACCGACCTCGCGGGCGCCGTGACCGAGGTCGAACCGCGCGCCGGCAGGATCTCGATCGACCTGGACCGGATCGTGCTGCTGGGCGGCGGCATCGGCGAGGCTCCGGCGGGCGAGCAGACGGAGCCGGGTGAGAGCAGCCCGGAGCAGTCGCCGGAGCCTCAGGAGTCCCCGCGAGGCTGAGCCGCGCCAGGGCTCTCTCAGCGGTTCCGAGGGGGAACGCCGGGTATCTCTCCTAGAGTTGGAGCGATGTCCCACACGCCTGACGACCGCACCGCGCCCCGTACGAGGCGCGATCTCTCCGCGTCCCGCCGCCCCGAAACCTCCCCGACGGCGATCTTCGACGTGCCCGCCGACGAGCCGGACGAGTCCCGCCCGCCGCGGCGCTCGCGCAAGCGCGCCGTCATCGTGACGATCGTCCTGGTCGTCGTGGTGCTGCTGCTCGCCGCCGTGTGGCTGGCCTTCCGCGCGATCACGGTGAAGAACGAGCTCGAATCGGCGCAGGCCGCAGTCGCACAGCTGCAGAAGGGGGACGACGTCCCCGCGGCGCTCGAGTCCCTGGGCCGGCACGGCGAGGCCGCTGCCTCCGCGTCGGGCGATCCGGTGTGGCGGGTCGCCGAGTTCATCCCGTTCGCGGGGCCCAACCTGCAGGGCGTGCGCCTGGCCGCCGAGTCGCTCGACGTCCTGGCGAACGACCTCGCTGTGCCGGCGTACGGCGCCCTGAACGCGGAGAGCGGCGAGCCGGTGTTCGCACGCCTGCTTCCGGCCGTGCAGGATTCCACCCCGGAGATCCAGCGTCTCGCGGAGGCGGTCGAGGGCGTGCGGGAGTCGGACGCGCTGATCCCGCAGGTGCGCGAGGGCGTCGACATGGTCGCCCCGGTGATGTCGGGGGCGGCCGAGACGCTGCCGTTGCTGCCGGAGCTGCTGGGGGCCAACGGCCCCCGCAACTACCTGATGGTCTCGCAGAACAACGCCGAGTCCGTCGGCCTCGGCGGATCCGCGGGCTCCCAGACGCTCCTCCACGTCGACAACGGCCGGATCGAGATCGCCGGCCAGGCAGACAGTCAGAAGTACAGCAACAACAACGCCGTCGACGTCGAGGTGCCCCAGAGCGCCATCGACCTCTACAGCGACTATCTCGTCCGGTACGTCAACACGTCCGCGAGCCGTCCGGACTTCCCGACGATGGCGCAGATCCTGTCCGCGTGGTGGCAGCGCGACATCGCCCCCGACCAGATCGACGGCGTGGTCGCGATCGATCCGATCGTGCTGGGCTACATGATCGGCGCGACGGGTCCCGTGGATCTTGCGACCGGGGACACCCTCGACTCCAAGAACGCCGCCGACATGCTGCTCAACGGCATCTACATGAGGTACGGCAACTACCGCGACGCCCCGACCGTGGACGCGTTCTTCGCCAGCGCGGCGGTGACGATCTTCGAGAAGGTCGCCGCGGGCGACTTCGACGCCATGAAGATGGCTTCGGCGATCAGCCGCGGTATCGAGGGCGGCAACGTGATGTTCTGGAGCGCGCACAAGGAGCTGCAGGACAAGATCGCCCCCGAGCGGGTCTCGGGCATCCTGCCCACGGACAACGAGGAGCAGACGGCCGTCGGCGTGTACTTCCGCGACGAGTCCGGCTCGAAGATCGACTACTACATGAAGTCGGCGGTAGCGGTGAACGAGACGTGCGCCGACGGGCGACGATCGTTCACGACCAAGACGGCCCTGACGCTCGACATCGATCAGGCCGCGGCGGATGCACTGCCGCAGTACATCAAGAGCATGCGGCTGCGATCGGCCGAGCAGTTCTACACCGCCGTCTACGTGTACGGCCCCCCGGGCACCGAGGTCGAGAGCGTCAGCGTCGACGGCCGGGATGTGACCGAGGTGCGCCATGACATCGACGACCTGGGGCGCCCCGTCGCCTGGTTCATGGCCGTCCTCAAGCCGGGGGAGTCGGGTGCCGTCACCACGACGTTCACCGGGGATGACGGCGACTACGGCCCGCTCGAGATCCGCTCGACGCCGATGATCAACAAGACCGCGTACGACATCACGACCGAGGGATGCGCCGCGCGCTGAGCCCCGCGTCCGGGGTTGTCGCATTCCGCGGGCAGAACATGGGACGCGAGCGTCTTCCGGGAGTAGACTGCCCGAGTCCCCCACCCGGCGGCTCCAGGAGCGATCCATTGACGACTGAGCTGACGCATGACTCGCATGCGCACGCTACGCCGCATGACGATGCTTCGAGCTCGCCCTCCGGTCGGATCGCCGGACCCCTAGCGGCGCTGACCCCGTCGGAACGGCCGGCTTCCTCCGGGCGAGCGGCCGACTGGCGCAACCGTTACGCCCGCGGGCTGCGCATCACGGACGCCGCGACGCTGATCGTCGTCGTCTTCGGCACGCAGTATCTATGGCTCGGATGGCATGCCACGCTCCCGGGGCAGGTCGGCTTCCTGCCGTCCTCCTACACGCTGCTGTCGACGATCATCCTGATCCTCTGGATGCTCGCGCTCGCGCTCAACGACACCCGCAACGACCGGGTGATCGGCGTCGGATCGATCGAGTACAAGCGGATCTTCGACGCCAGCTTCCAGCTCTTCGGCGCGATCGCGATCCTGGCGTTCCTGTTGCAGGTGAGCATCGCGCGCGGGTTCCTCCTCGTCTCCTTCCCGATCGGCATCCTGGCGCTGTTCCTGGAACGGTGGCTCTGGCGTCGCTGGCTCGGCAAGAAGCGCAAGAACGGCGAGTACGCGGCGCGCGTGGTGCTCGTCGGCTCCGAGCGCTCGGTGATCCACGTCGCGCGCGAGCTGCGGCGCTCGCCCGGCGCCGGCTACCACGTCGTCGGAGCGTGCGTGCCGGCCGGCCGGATGTCGACCACGGTGCGCGGCACCGACATCCCGGTGGTGGGCAACGTCAACTCGGTCGAGCGCGCGATGGCCGTCGCCGGGGCCGACACCGTCGTCGTCGCGAGCACCGACGAGCTGGGGCCCGCGAAGATCAAGGAGATCTCCTGGGCGCTCGAGGCGGGCCGCCAGCACCTCGTGCTCGCGCCGAGCATCGCCGACATCGCCGGCCCCCGCATCCACACGCGCCCCGTGTCCGGTCTGCCGCTGATCCACGTGGAGACGCCGCGGTTCTCCGCCGGTCAGCGCTTCGTCAAGCGCATGCTCGACCTGTTCGCGAGCGTGGCTCTCGTCGTCGTCTTCAGCCCGCTGCTGCTCGGCCTGGCGGTCATCGTCAAGGCCTCCTCGCCCGGGCCGATCCTGTTCCGTCAGACGCGCGTGGGACTGCACGGCGGCGAGTTCAAGATGCTCAAGTTCCGCTCCATGGTGCAGGACGCCGAGGCGCGCCTGGCCGCCCTGCAACAGGAGCGCGACCACGGCAACGAGATCATGTTCAAGATGCGCGACGACCCCCGCGTCACGCCCGTCGGCAAGATCATGCGCCGGTTCAGCCTCGACGAGCTGCCGCAGCTGCTCAACGTCATCGGAGGCAGCATGTCGCTTGTCGGCCCCCGGCCGCCGCTGCCGCGCGAGGTCGACCAGTACGCTGACCACGTCCACCGCCGCTTCCTCGTGAAGCCCGGCATCACGGGTCTGTGGCAGGTCTCGGGTCGCTCGGCCCTCTCGTGGGACGACACCGTGCGCCTCGACCTGTCGTACGTGGAGAACTGGTCGCTGCTGGGCGACCTGGTCATCCTGCTGAAGACGTTCCGCGCCGCGCTCATGCCCGGCGACACCGTCGCCTGAGGCGTCTCGCGCGGATGGCGCTCTCCCGCTCACCGGGGTTACGGACGCGCGGCGCGCCTGTCACAATGGCCGCGGAGCGTCCCGATCCGCGGACGCCCGAACCCATCCGGAGGGGAACCATGGGCATCGAAGATCTCGCGAACCAGGGCAAGGATCTGTTCGACCAGAACAAGGACAAGCTGCAGGACGCGCTGCAGAGCGCGCAGGCCGAGGGCGTCAGCGACGCGGTCCTCGACAAGGTCGCCGACTTCGCCAAGAGCGTGCTTCCGGACGGCATGGACGCGCAGGTGGACCAGATCCGCGAGAACGCCGACGGCGCCGTCGGCAACGAGTAGGGCTCTGTCGATCGAGACCCCCACCCCTCGTGGGCGGGGGTCTCGTCGCGTCCGGACACCCGGTCGGTCGGACGGTGCGGCCGGATGAGGCCGCCCTGCCGATAGCATGCGGGTGCCACTGCCCGGAATCCGACCGGAAAGCTCCATGACCCAGACAGTCTCCGCCACCCGCGCGCCCGAACCGGCGGCGCTGCCCGCGATCCCGCGACGCAAGCGCCTCGACATCCAGGGCCTGCGCGCGCTCGCGGTGCTCGCGGTGCTCGCCAATCACCTCTGGGAGCAGCGACTGCCCGGGGGCTATGTCGGCGTGGACATCTTCTTCGTCATCTCGGGCTTCCTCATCACCGGACTGCTGCTGCGCGAGTACGAGCGCAGCGGCACGATCTCGTTCCGGCGCTTCTACCTGCGGCGCGCCAAGCGTCTCGTGCCCGCGGCGCTGCTGGTCATCCTGGCCACGGTCGCGGTCTCGTTCGCCGTGATCACGGCCGACCTCGCGCGCGGGATCGCGTGGGACGGGGTATGGGCGCTGTTCTTCGGCGAGAACTGGCACCTGATCGCGAAGAGCACGGACTACTTCGCGCAGAGCGACGGCGCGACGCCGCTGCAGCATTACTGGTCGCTGTCGGTGGAGGAGCAGTTCTACCTGGTCTGGCCGTGGCTTCTGCTGGGGCTGCTGGCGCTGTTCGTGCGCGGCGCGCGATCGAGCCCGCGGCGCATCCGCCTCGTCGCCGGCACAGCGATCTCGGTCGTCATCGCGCTGTCGTTCGGGTGGGCGCTGGTGCAGTCGACGGCCGAGCCCGGTACGGCGTACTTCTCCACCCTCACGCGCGGCTGGGAGCTCGGCCTCGGCGCGCTCGTCGCCGTGATCTCGCCGGTGTTCGCGAGGCTCCCGGGGTGGTCGCGCACGGTGCTCGCCTACGCGGGTCTCGCCGCGATGCTGGCGGCGATTCTCCTGTTCGATGCCGCGACCGTATGGCCCGCGCCGAACGCCCTGCTGCCCACGCTCGGCGCGGCGGCGGTCATCGTCTCCGGGATCGGCGCCGAGGCGCGGGGAAACGTCCTCCTGACCAATCGTGCGGCCGTCTATATCGGGGACATCTCCTACAGCCTCTATCTCTGGCACCTGCCGCTCATCTTCTTCGCGACCGTCCGGTTCCCCGATGCGGGCCGCGTCGCCGATGTCGCCGTCATCGTCGCGTCGTTCGCGCTGGCGATCGCGACCTTCCACGCGATCGAGGGGCCGATCCATCACTCGCCGATCGCCGAGCGCCCCCGCCGGTCCTGGGCCGAGTGGTGGGGAGCGCGGCGCAAGGGCGTGGTCCGGGGAGGTGTCGCGTTCGCGGCGACGGCCGCGTGCCTCGTCGCGCTGTTCGTCGCGGTGCCGGCCAAGAGCGCGCTCGCCATGGTGCCCGCGGCGGCGCTGCGCGCGCCCGATGCCGATCCTGATGTCGTCGCGGCACTGCGGCTGACCAGCTGGCCGGAGACCATCACCCCGTCGCTCGACTCCAGCAACGACGAGCGGTATGCGAAGGCGTGGGTCGAGGAGGACTGCCTGATCGAGGGCATGGCCCCGCAGGACCGCGTGGACGAGGTCGCGGAGCGCTGCGTCTTCGGCGACCCGAGCGGCGCGCGCACCGTGGTCGTGCTGGGCGACTCGGTGGCGATCAGCTGGGAGCCCGCGCTCGAGGCGGCGCTGGATCGGCAGGGCTGGCGGATCATCGTCTTCGCCGCCGGGATGTGCCCCATCGCCGATGTGGAGGTCGAACGGGAGGGGACGGGGACGCCGTTCCCCGGCTGCGCCGAGTTCCGGCACCGCGCGATCGAGAAGATCGAGGAGATCCGGCCCGATCTCGTCGTGGCCACGGAGACCTCGTCCACGATGTATCGCCTCAGCTCCGGTGCGACGGGCGATGCGCGGAAGGCGGAGTTCGCGGAGGGCGTCGCGCGCACCGCCGCTGCCCTGCAGGCCGCCGCAGGCGACGTTGTGGTGGTCGAGACGCTGCCCAAGACGCGGAAGATCAGCGGCTGCTACAGCCCCTTCAGCGGTCCCGCGGCGTGCACCCGGAAGGTCGAGCCGGCCACCCTCACCCACCGCAACTGGATGAGCGCCGCGACGAACGCGGCAGACGTGCCGTACGTGGATCCGGTCGGCCTGTTCTGCGTCGCCGACGTCTGCCCTCCGGTGGTCTCCGGGTACCTGACACGACCGGACGGCGTGCACATGTCCGATGCCTACGCGCGCCACATCGGAGCGAGGTTCTGGGACCTCGTCACCCAGGCGACGGCCAGGTAACGAACAGGTAACGCGCACGGGGCTCCCATGCCCTGGGCGGGTTCTGTCCAGGCGCGCGGGTGACGGTGGAGGGTCTGTGTTCGTCGCGGGCGCCGACCCGAAGGCGTCATGCGGACATGCGGCCGCCACCCGAAGCGGCCGCGAAGGTGCGAGCACGGGCGTACCCGAATCGAAACAACAGGTATGTCGCAGAACCACAATTCCGCCCCCTTGCCCACCCCGTTCCCCCGCGCGAATCACGTCGTCCAGCTCCGCCGCGAGCGCACCGTCCGCCTCAACCGCCGCCTGATCGGCATCGCGGTCGGCCTCGGCATCGCCGCGTCCGGTGGCGTCGCGGTCGCGGCGGCCGTGCCGCAGCACGAGCGCACCGTCGCCGTCGCGAAGGACGACCCGGCCACCGCGGCGCTCGCCCAGAGCGCGCTCCAGCGTGCCGAGACCGCGCTCGACGAGGCGCACGACGACGTCGACACGGCGCCGCTTGAGAAGCGCGTCGACGAGCTGAGCGACTACGAGCGGATGCCCGCCGTGGTCGTGCGCGGCGAGGCCGAGGAGACCGACGAGGTCCGCGAGGAGATCGTCGCCGAGACCGCCGCCCTCGAGGAGGCCGACGCCGAGGCCCAGCGCGAGGCCGAGGAGGCCGCCCGCAAGGCCGAGGAGGAGCGCAAGGCCGCCGAGGCCCTGGCCGCGGCCAACAGCCCGAGCGGCGCTCAGGCCACGGCGCAGGCCATGGCCGCCGAGCGCTTCGGCTGGGGCGCCGACCAGTTCGGCTGTCTCGTGTCGCTGTGGAACAAGGAGTCCGGCTGGAACTACCAGGCCTCCAACCCCTCGAGCGGCGCCTACGGCATCCCGCAGTCGCTGCCCGGCAGCAAGATGGCCACGGTCGGCTCCGACTGGGAGACCAACGCCACCACGCAGATCTCCTGGGGCCTCGACTACATCTCGCGCTCGTACGGCACGCCCTGCGCCGCGTGGGGCCACTCGCAGGCCACCAACTGGTACTGAGCACCACCCCTGAGATCGGATCCGCTCGGGACCCTGAGAAGGTGCCGAGCGGATCGCCGTCTCCCGCGGGATTCCGCGGATCCCGGCGCGACACGCCCGGGTTGCCATGGGGTGGCCGGGGGTGGCAGAATAGACAAGTTCCACATTTCCGCGCGCGCTCCCATGGAGGACTGCGCGGGATCACTGCCAGGGCAGTGCACAGACCGAGTCTGGGCCGCGGGCAGGAGAACGAAATCACACACCACTGCGCAGGGTCCTTCTCTGCGCGCGTGGACTGACATGTGAACACTGGCCCGAAGGGTTTCCGGAGGGTACGTGCGTCCAATGCCCCTGAGGTACGACGCGTGAAGAGAGATGAGCAGACAAATGGCGGGACAGAAGATCCGCATTCGCCTGAAGTCGTATGACCACGAGGTCATCGACTCGTCGGCGCGCAAGATCGTCGACACGGTCACCCGCGCGGGTGCCACGGTCGTCGGCCCGGTGCCGCTGCCGACGGAGAAGAACGTGATCGCCGTGATCCGTTCGCCCCACAAGTACAAGGACAGCCGCGAGCACTTCGAGATGCGCACGCACAAGCGCCTCATCGACATCGTGGACCCGACGCCGAAGGCCGTCGACTCGCTCATGCGACTCGACCTCCCGGCGGACGTCAACATCGAGATCAAGCTCTAAGGGCGGGTATCGACATGGCTGACATCAACAACAAGATTTCGAAGGGCCTGCTGGGCACCAAGCTCGGCATGACCCAGGTCTGGAACGAGAACGGCAAGCTCATCCCCGTCACGGTGATCGAGCTCGCGCCGAACGTGGTCACCCAGGTCCGCACGGCTGAGAAGGACGGCTACGCAGCCATCCAGATCGCCGCCGGCGCGATCGACCCGCGCAAGGTCAACAAGCCGCTCTCGGGCCACTTCGAGGCCGCGGGCGTCACGCCCCGTCGTCACCTCGCGGAGATCCGCACCGCTGACGCCGCCGAGTACGCGCTCGGTCAGGAGCTCACGGTCGACGGCACCTTCGAGGCCGGCCAGCTCGTCGACGTCGTCGGCACGAGCAAGGGCAAGGGCACCGCGGGTGTCATGAAGCGCCACAACTTCAAGGGCGTCTCGGCTTCGCACGGTGCGCACCGCAACCACCGCAAGCCCGGTTCGATCGGCGCATCGTCGACCCCGAGCCGCGTCTTCAAGGGCATGCGCATGGCCGGCCGTATGGGCGCCGAGCGCGTGACCGTCCTCAACCTCACGGTTCACGCCGTCGACGCCGAGAAGGGTCTGCTGCTCGTCAAGGGCGCCGTCCCCGGCGCGCGCGGCCGCACCGTGTACGTCCGCAACGCAGTGAAGGGGGCCTGAGTTAGATGGCTGACTCGACTCTCGTTCTGGACGTCCAGGGCATCGACGGCAAGAAGGCCGGCTCGGTCGAGCTGCCCGCCTCGGTGTTCGACGTCAAGACGAACATCCCGCTGATCCACCAGGTCGTCGTCGCGCAGCTCGCGGCGGCTCGCCAGGGCACCCACTCGACCAAGCGTCGCGGTGAGGTCTCGGGCGCCGGCCGCAAGCCCTTCAAGCAGAAGGGCACGGGTAACGCCCGTCAGGGCTCGATCCGCGCGCCGCACATGACCGGCGGTGGCATCGTCCACGGCCCGAAGCCGCGCGACTACTCGCAGCGCACCCCCAAGAAGATGATCGCCGCCGCCCTCGCGGGCGCGCTCAGCGACCGCTTCCGCGGTGACCGCCTGCACGTCGTCGAGTCCTTCGGCGTGGCCGAGGCCTCGACCAAGGCCGCGGCCGCCTTCCTCGCGAAGGTCGCCCCGACCAAGAACGTGCTCGTCGTGCTCGACCGCGAGGACGACTTCGGCTACCTGAGCGTCCGCAACCTCGGTTACGTGCACGTCCTCATGGCCGACCAGCTGAACGCCTACGACGTGCTCGTCTCGGACGACATCGTCTTCACCAAGGCCGCCATCGACGCGTTCATCGCGGCGAAGGCCGGCACCACTGAGGAGGTCTCCGCATGACCGCCGTCCAGAAGGACCCGCGCGACGTCATCCTGAAGCCGGTCGTCTCGGAGAAGAGCTACGGACTGATCGACGAGGGCAAGTACACGTTCATCGTGGACCCCCGCTCGAACAAGACCGAGATCAAGCTCGCGATCGAGAAGATCTTCGGCGTCCAGGTGGCTTCGGTCAACACGATCAACCGCGTCGGCAAGGCCCGCCGCACCCGCTTCGGCATCGGCAAGCGCAAGGACACCAAGCGCGCCATCGTCACGCTCAAGTCGGGCACCATCGACATCTTCACGGCAGTCGGCTGACGGTCGGGGAGGAAGAGAGAACATGGCTATTCGCAACTACAAGCCCACGACCCCCGGTCGCCGCGGCTCGTCGGTGTCGGACTTCGCTGAGATCACCCGATCGACGCCCGAGAAGTCGCTGCTGCGCCCGCTGAGCAAGACCGGTGGCCGCAACAACCAGGGCCGCATCACCACGCGTCACATCGGTGGTGGCCACAAGCGCCAGTACCGCGTGATCGACTTCCGTCGCAACGACAAGGACGGCGTCGACGCCAAGGTCGCGCACATCGAGTACGACCCGAACCGCACGGCGCGCATCGCGCTGCTGCACTACGTGGACGGCACGAAGCGCTACATCCTCGCGCCGAACAAGCTGTCGCAGGGCGACGTCGTCGAGTCGGGTCCGAACGCGGACATCAAGCCCGGCAACAACCTGCCCCTGCGCAACATCCCGACGGGTACGGTCATCCACGCCATCGAGCTCCGCCCCGGCGGCGGCGCGAAGATGGCTCGTTCGGCGGGCGCCTCGGTGCGTCTCGTCGCGAAGGACGGCCCCTACGCCCAGCTGCGCCTGCCCTCGGGCGAGGTCCGCAACGTCGATGCGCGCTGCCGCGCGACGATCGGCGAGGTCGGCAACGCCGAGCAGTCGAACATCAACTGGGGCAAGGCCGGCCGCAACCGCTGGAAGGGCATCCGCCCGACCGTCCGCGGTGTCGCCATGAACCCGGTCGACCACCCGCACGGTGGTGGTGAGGGCAAGACGTCCGGTGGTCGCCACCCCGTCTCGCCGTGGGGTCAGGCTGAAGGCCGCACCCGTCACGCCAACAAGGAAAGCGACAAGCTCATCGTGCGTCGCCGTAACGCCGGCAAGAAGCGCAAGTAGGAGTAAAGAAGATGCCCCGCAGTCTGAAGAAGGGCCCCTTCGTCGACGAGCACCTGCTTCGCAAGGTCGTCTCGCAGAACGAAGCCGGCACCAAGAACGTCATCAAGACGTGGTCGCGCCGCTCGATGATCATCCCCGCCATGCTGGGACACACCATCGCGGTGCACGACGGTCGCAAGCACATCCCCGTGTTCGTCACGGAGACGCTTGTCGGCCACAAGCTGGGCGAGTTCGCGCCCACCCGCACCTTCCGCGGCCATGAGAAGGACGACAAGAAGGGCCGTCGCCGCTAAGGCGACTGAGGAGGAGAGAGAAATGGTGGAGTCCATCGCACGTGTGCGACACATCCGCGTGACCCCTCAGAAGGCTCGTCGCGTCATCGCGCTCATCAAGGGCAAGCAGGCCGAGGAGGCCCTCGCCATCCTGAAGTTCGCGCCGCAGTCGGCTTCCGAGCCGATCTTCAAGCTTGTGGAGTCGGCCATGGCCAACGCCCAGGTGAAGGCCGACAAGGACGGCGAGTACCTGAACTCGCAGGACCTGTTCGTCAAGAACGCCTACGTGGACGAGGGCACGACGCTGAAGCGTTTCCAGCCCCGTGCGCAGGGCCGCGCGTTCCAGATCAAGAAGCGCACGAGCCACATCACGGTCGTGCTCTCGACGCCGGAGGTCGCTGAGACCGCCGTCGCCGACAACAAGAAGGCGAGCAACTAATGGGTCAGAAGGTCAACCCGTACGGCTTCCGCCTCGGCATCACCACCGATCACGTCTCGCGCTGGTTCGCGGACTCGACGAAGCCGGGTCAGCGTTACGCCGACTACGTGGCCGAGGACATCCGCATCCGCAAGCTGCTGCAGTCGAACCTCGACCGCGCCGGCGTCAGCCGCATCGAGATCGAGCGCACGCGTGACCGCGTCCGCGTCGACATCCACACGGCCCGCCCGGGCATCGTGATCGGTCGTCGTGGCGCGGAGGCCGAGCGCATCCGCGGCGAGCTCGAGAAGCTCACCGGCAAGCAGATCCAGCTGAACATCCTCGAGGTCAAGAACCCCGAGGCCGACGCTCAGCTCGTCGCCCAGGGCGTCGCCGAGCAGCTCAGCGCCCGCGTGGCCTTCCGCCGCGCGATGCGCAAGGGTCTGCAGGGCGCCCAGCGCGCCGGCGCCAAGGGCGTCCGGATCCAGGTCTCGGGTCGTCTCGGCGGCGCCGAGATGAGCCGGTCGGAGTTCTACCGCGAGGGTCGTGTGCCGCTGCACACGCTGCGCGCGAACATCGACTACGGCTTCTACGAGGCCAAGACCACCTTCGGCCGCATCGGCGTGAAGGTCTGGATCTACAAGGGCGACCTCACGAACAAGGAACTCGCGCGCGAGCAGGCCAACATGAAGCCCGCCCGCGACCGCGACCGTGGCGGCCGTCGTGGCCCGCGTCGTGACGACGCTGCCGCGCCTGCCGTGGAAGGAGCTTCGGCGTAATGCTCATCCCCCGCAAGGTCAAGTACCGCAAGCAGCACCACCCCAAGCGGGATGGCGCCGCGACCGGCGGCACCAAGGTCTCCTTCGGTGAGTTCGGCATCCAGGCCCTGACGCCCGCGTACGTGACGAACCGTCAGATCGAGTCCGCTCGTATCGCCATGACGCGTCACATCAAGCGCGGCGGCAAGGTGTGGATCAACATCTACCCCGACCGTCCGCTCACGAAGAAGCCCGCCGAGACCCGCATGGGTTCGGGTAAGGGCTCGCCGGAGTGGTGGGTCGCCAACGTCAAGCCGGGTCGCGTCCTCTTCGAGGTCGCCGGTGTCAACGAGCAGCTCGCTCGCGAGGCCCTGACCCGTGCCATTCACAAGCTGCCTCTGAAGGCACGCATCATCAAGCGCGAGGAGGGCGACGCGTAATGGCGATCGGCACCAAGGAGCTCGCCACGAGCGAGCTCGACACGTTCGAGGACCAGCGCCTCGTCGAGGAGCTGCGCAAGGCCAAGGAAGAGCTGTTCAACCTGCGCTTCCAGTCGGCCACCGGCCAGCTCGAGAGCCACGGCCGCATCCGCGCCGTCAAGCGCGACATCGCGCGGCTCTACACCGTGATCCGCGAGCGCGAGCTGGGCATCCGTGCCACGCCCGCTCCGGTCGAGGCGAAGGCCAAGAAGAGCAAGGCGAAGAAGTCGGACGAGACTCCGGCCGCCGAGGGAGAGGCTGAGTGATGGCCACCGAGAAGAAGGCTGTGGAGCACGCCGAGCACGACGTGCGCGACGCCGACGCCCGTGGTTACCGCAAGTCGGTCCGCGGCTACGTCGTGAGCGACAAGATGGACAAGACGATCGTCGTCGAGGTCGAGGACCGCGTTAAGCACCCCCTCTACGGCAAGGTCATCCGTCGCACGAGCAAGCTCAAGGCGCACGACGAGAACAACACCGCCGGCATCGGCGACCTCGTCCTCATCAACGAGACCCGTCCGCTCAGCGCCACCAAGCGCTGGCGTCTGGTTGAGATCCTGGAGAAGGCCAAGTGATCCAGACTGAGACCCGCCTCAAGGTCGCCGACAACACCGGCGCGAAGGAGCTGCTCACGATCCGCGTCCTCGGTGGTTCGAACCGCCGTTACGCCGGCGTGGGGGACACCATCGTCGCGACGGTCAAGGACGCGATCCCGGGCGGCAACGTCAAGAAGGGCGACGTCGTCAAGGCGGTCGTCGTCCGCACCGTGAAGGAGACGCGCCGCGCTGACGGCTCGTACATCAAGTTCGATGAGAACGCCGCCGTGATCCTGAAGAACGACGGGGAGCCCCGCGGCACCCGCATCTTCGGACCCGTCGGCCGCGAGCTTCGTGACCGCAAGTTCATGAAGATCGTCTCGCTCGCCCCGGAGGTGCTGTAACCCATGGCGAAGATCAAGAAGGGTGACCTGGTCCAGGTCATCACCGGTGCCAAGCAGGACCGCGGCGGAGACCGCGGCAAGCAGGGCAAGGTCCTCGAGGTCATCGACGGCGGCCAGCGTGTCGTCGTCGAGGGCGTCAACTACATCACGAAGCACAACCGGATCGGCCAGACGCAGCGCGGCACGAAGACCGGTGGCATCGAGACGTACGAGGCCCCCATCCACATTTCCAACGTCGCGCTCGTCGACCCCGACTCGAAGAAGCCGACCCGCGTCGGCTTCCGCGTGGAGGAGCAGGTCAAGGACGGCGTCAAGAAGACTGTTCGCGTTCGTGTCGCGAAGAAGTCGGGTAAGGACATCTGACAGTGAGCACCATTGACGCGCAGGCTGGCAAAATCCAGCCGCGCCTGAAGCAGGTCTACCGCGACCAGATCCGCCAGAAGCTGCAGGACGAGTTCGGCTACGACAACGTCATGCAGATTCCCGGCCTGGTCAAGGTCGTCGTCAACACCGGTGTCGGCGAGGCGGCTCGCGACTCCAAGGTCATCGAGGGTGCGGTCGCCGACCTCACCGCGATCACCGGTCAGAAGCCGGTCGTCACCAAGGCCCGGAAGTCGATCGCGCAGTTCAAGCTGCGTGAGGGCCAGGCCATCGGCGCGCACGTCACCCTCCGCGGCGACCGCGCGTGGGAGTTCGTGGACCGCCTGGTCTCGCTCGCTCTGCCCCGCATCCGCGACTTCCGCGGCCTGTCGGGCAAGCAGTTCGACGGCAACGGCAACTACACCTTCGGTCTGCAGGAGCAGTCGGTCTTCCACGAGATCGACCAGGACAAGATCGACCGCGTGCGTGGCTTCGACATCACCGTCGTGACCACCGCCAAGACGGATGACGAGGGTCGCGCTCTGCTGCGTCACCTCGGCTTCCCCTTCCGCACCGAGGACCAGCAGGCCTGAGAGGGCTCACAGGTCGATCTGCGGTAGGATCGAGCGTTTGTGTCCGCCGCCGGGCGGGGATATCCTCCCCGGCCGGCGGCGCCACGAAGGCCCACAACTGAATACGGATCGTTCAGGAAGGTCGTCTGTCGTGTAACGGCAGCCGAAACCTCATGAAAAAAGGACACCTCATATGACCATGACAGACCCGGTCGCAGACATGCTGACCCGTCTGCGCAACGCGAACTCGGCGCACCACGACTCCGTGTCGCTGCCGTCGAGCAAGCTCAAGACGCACATCGCGGAGATCCTCATGCGCGAGGGCTACATCGCGGCGTGGGAGGAGACCGACGCGCGCGTCGGCAAGACCCTCACGATGACGCTCAAGTACGGCCCGAACCGCGAGCGGTCGATCGCCGGCATCAAGCGCGTGTCGAAGCCCGGCCTCCGCGTGTACGCGAAGTCGACCGAGCTCCCCCGCGTGCTCGGCGGTCTCGGCGTCGCCATCCTGTCCACCTCCTCCGGTCTTCTCACCGACCGCCAGGCTGAGCAGAAGGGCGTGGGCGGAGAAGTTCTCGCCTACGTGTGGTGATCTCTCATGTCGCGTATCGGACGTCTTCCCATTGACATCCCCGCCGGCGTCACCGTGACGGTCGACGGGCAGCAGGTTGCCGTGAAGGGCCCCAAGGGCGAGCTGACGCTGGTCGTCGCCAAGCCCCTCGAGGTCAAGGTCGAGGAGAACCAGGTTCTCGTCACCCGCCCCGACGACGAGCGCGAGTCGCGCTCGCTGCACGGGCTCACGCGCACCCTGATCAACAACAACATCATCGGCGTGACCCAGGGCTACACCAAGGGCCTCGAGGTCGTCGGCACCGGTTACCGCGTCGCGCAGAAGGGCTCGTCCGTCGAGTTCGCCCTGGGCTTCTCGCACCCCGTCACCGTCGAGCCGCCGGCCGGCATCACGCTCACCGTCGAGGGCAACAACAAGCTCACGGTGAGCGGCATCGACAAGCAGGCCGTCGGTGAGACCGCCGCCAACATCCGCAAGATCCGCAAGCCTGAGCCGTACAAGGGCAAGGGTGTCCGCTACGCGGGCGAGGTCGTGCGTCGCAAGGCCGGAAAGGCTGGTAAGTAATCATGGCTGTGAAGTCGAAGTCCGCCGCGCGTACGCGCCGCCACGCTCGCCTTCGCAAGAAGGTCGTCGGCACCGAGGTCCGTCCTCGTCTCGTCGTGACCCGTTCGGCCCGCCACGTCTTCGTGCAGCTGGTCGACGACAGCAAGGGCCACACCGTGGCCTCTGCCTCGACGCTCGAAGCCGACCTGCGCGGCTTCGAGGGTGACAAGACCGAGAAGGCCCGCAAGGTCGGCGAGCTCCTCGCCGAGCGCGCCAAGGCCGCCGGTTTCACCGACGTCGTGTTCGACCGCGGTGGCAACCGCTACGCGGGTCGCGTCGCGGCGATCGCCGACGGCGCCCGCGAAGGGGGGCTGAACCTGTGAGTGACAACAAGGAGACCGAAGTGACCACCGAGGCCCCCGAGGCCGGCGCCGAGCAGGCGCAGACCGAGCAGCGCACCGAGCGCGGCGACCGCCGCGGCGGTCGCAACGACCGTGGCCAGGGCCGTGGCGGTCGCGACCGCAACGACCGCGGTGCGGACAACCAGTTCCTCGAGCGCGTCGTCACGATCAACCGCGTGTCGAAGGTCGTGAAGGGCGGTCGTCGCTTCAGCTTCACCGCTCTCGTGGTCGTCGGCGACGGCAACGGCGTGGTCGGTGTCGGCTACGGCAAGGCCCGCGAGGTGCCCCTGGCGATCTCGAAGGGCGTCGAGGACGCGAAGCGCAACTTCTTCCGCGTGCCGCGCTCCGGCGCCACCATCCCGCACCCCGTGCAGGGTGAGGCCGCTGCCGGTGTGGTCATGCTGCGTCCGGCCTCGGCCGGTACCGGTGTCATCGCCGGTGGTCCGGTCCGCGCCGTGCTCGAGTGCGCCGGCATCCACGACGTGCTGTCGAAGTCGCTCGGCTCGTCGAACACGATCAACATCGTGCACGCGACGGTCGAGGCCCTGAAGCAGCTCGAGGAGCCCCGTGCGGTCGCCGCGCGTCGTGGCCTCGAGTTCGACCAGGTCGCCCCGGCACGTCTCGTCCGTGCGGAGGCCGAGGCCGCCGCTGCTGCGAAGGCAGGTGTCTGATGGCCGCTCGTCTGAAGGTGACGCAGGTCAAGTCCAAGGTGAGCGAGAAGCAGAACCAGCGTGACACGCTGCGTTCGCTCGGGCTGAAGCGGATCGGCGACTCGGTCGTCCGTCCCGACGACGCCCAGACGCGCGGCTACGTGCGTGCCGTCGCTCACCTCGTGAATGTTGAGGAGATCGACTGATGGCTGAGAAGAAGGCCACGGCCGAGAAGGCCGACAAGAAGGCCACGACCGAGGCGAAGCGCCCCGGCGTGCTGAAGGTGCACCACCTCCGTCCCGTCCCCGGCGCCAACACCGCCAAGACCCGCGTGGGTCGCGGTGAGGGCTCGAAGGGCAAGACGGCCGGTCGCGGTACGAAGGGCACCAAGGCCCGCTACAGCGTCCGCCCCGGCTTCGAGGGTGGCCAGATGCCGCTGCACATGCGCACGCCGAAGCTGCGCGGCTTCAAGAACCCGTTCCGCGTCGAGTACCAGGTCGTGAACCTGGACAAGCTCGCGGAGCTCTACCCGCAGGGTGGCGACGTGACCGTCGCCGACCTGGTGTCCAAGGGCGCCGTCCGCAAGAACGAGAAGGTCAAGGTCCTCGGCAACGGCGAGATCGCCGTGGCCCTGACCGTCTCGGTGGACAAGGTCTCCGGCTCGGCTGAGCAGAAGATCGTCGCCGCCGGCGGCAGCATCAAGTAATCCGCGCCAAGGGCCCGGGAGCATCCGCTCCCGGGCCCTTGCGTTAGCCTTGAGGTCGATCCCGCCATCGGCGGATCAGCTCATCACCCGGGAGGCACGTCCTTGTTCAGCGCCATCGCGCGGATCTTCCGCACGCCGGATCTTCGGCGGAAGATCGGATTCACCCTCGCGATCATCGCGATCTACCGTTTCGGCGCCCACGTGCCGGCTCCGTTCGTGAACTTCCCGAACGTCCAGAGCTGCATCGACCAGACCTCGGGCACCGACGGCCTCCTCTCGCTCGTCAACCTGTTCTCCGGCGGCGCGCTCCTGCAGCTGTCGATCTTCGCGCTCGGCGTCATGCCGTACATCACGGCGACGATCATCACGCAGCTGCTGCGCGTGGTCATCCCGCACTTCGAGACCCTCTACAAGGAGGGCCAGGCGGGTCAGGCCAAGCTCACGCAGTACACGCGCTACCTGACGATCGCGCTCGCGCTGCTGCAGTCGACCACTCTCGTCACCGTCGCCCGCACCGGTCAGCTGTTCGGCGCGCCCAGCGTGCCCGACTGCAACCAGCTGCTCGTGAACGACGCCTGGTGGGCGCAGCTGCTCATGATCATCACGATGACCGCCGGCACCGGCCTCATCATGTGGTTCGCCGAGCTCGTCACCGAGCGCGGCATCGGCAACGGCATGTCGCTGCTGATCTTCACGTCCATCGCCGCGTCCTTCCCCGGCGCGATGGTGGCGATCATGCAGGCCAAGGGCTTCGAGATCTTCCTGCTCGTCATCGCGGTCGGCATCGTCGTCGTCGCGCTCGTGGTGTACGTCGAGCAGTCGCAGCGCCGGATCCCGGTGCAGTACGCCAAGCGCATGGTCGGCCGTCGCACCTACGGCGGCACCAACACGTACATCCCGATCAAGGTGAACACCGCCGGCGTCGTGCCCGTGATCTTCGCCTCGTCGCTGCTGTACATCCCGGCGCTGATCGCGCAGTTCAACACCCCGACCGACACGGCCCCGCCCGCGTGGGTGACGTGGATCTCCACGTACCTGACCACGGGCGACCACCCGCTGTACATGGCCGTGTACTTCCTGCTGATCATCGGCTTCACGTACTTCTACGTCGCGATCACGTTCAACCCGGTCGAGGTCGCCGACAACATGAAGAAGTACGGCGGTTTCATCCCCGGCATCCGCGCCGGGCGCCCGACGGCCGAGTACCTCGACTACGTCCTCACCCGCATCACGCTCCCCGGTTCGATCTACCTCGGTCTCATCGCCCTGATCCCGCTGATCGCCCTGGCGACCGTGGGCGCCAACCAGAACTTCCCGTTCGGCGGCGCCTCGATCCTGATCATCGTGGGTGTGGGCCTCGAGACCGTGAAGCAGATCGACGCGCAGCTGCAGCAGCGCCACTACGAAGGGCTCCTCCGATGACCTCCACTCGTCTGCTGATCGTCGGCCCCCAGGGTTCGGGCAAGGGCACGCAGGGCGCGCGCATCGCCGAGGCGTTCGGCATCCCCGTGGTCTCCACCGGCGACATCTTCCGCGCCAACATCAAGGAGGGCACCGACCTCGGCCTGCAGGTCAAGGCGATCACCGACGCCGGCGACCTGGTGCCCGACGAGGTGACCTTCGCGATCGTGAAGGACCGGCTGGAGCAGACGGACGCGGCCGAGGGCTTCCTGCTGGACGGCTTCCCGCGCAACGTCGCCCAGGTGGCCCTGCTCGACGAGTTCCTCACCGGCCGCGACGAGGCGCTCGACGCCGTCATCGAGCTGAACGTGCCGCGCGAGGAGAGCCTGAAGCGGATCGCCCTGCGTGCGCAGGAGCAGGGCCGCGCGGACGACACCGAGGCCGCCATCGCGCACCGCCTCGACATCTACGAGCGCGAGACCGCTCCGATCCTCGCCGTGTACCGCACGCGCGAGGTCGTCGACACGATCGACGGCACAGGAGAGCTCGACGAGATCACCGACCGCATCGTCGCCGCGCTCGAGGCCCGCGGCCTGGTGCGCGTCGCAGCCGCGTGATCCGGTGATCTTCCGCAAGTCCATCTACAAGACCCCCGCGCAGCTGCGCGAGATGGTCGAGCCCGGGCTGATCACCGCGGCGGCCCTCGACGCCGTGCGCCCGCTGATCCGCGCCGGCGCGACCACGCTGCAGCTCGACGCCGAGGCGAGCCGCGTGATCGCCGAGCGCGGCGCGCACTCGAACTTCCAGCTGGTGCGCGGCTACCGCCACACGATCTGCGCGTCCGTGAACGATGCCGTGGTGCACGGCATCCCGACCGACGTGCCGCTGCAGCCGGGCGACATCGTCTCGATCGACGCCGGCGCCGAGACCGAGGACGGCTGGAACGGCGACTCCGCGATCACGGTCGTCGTGCCGGATCCCGAGCGTCCGGATGTCGTGGCGCAGCGCGAGGAGCTCTCGCGCGTGACCGAGGGATCCATGTGGGCCGGCATCGCCGCGCTCGCGTCGGCGAAGCGACTGGGCGAGGTCGGCGCCGCGATCCAGGGGTACATCGAGGCGAACCCGCTGTCCTTCAGCGGCGAGCCCGCGGGCATCCTGCGCGAGTACGTCGGCCACGGCATCGGCCGCAGGATGCACGAGGCGCCGTCGATCTTCAACTACCGCACGTCCGACCCGGGCGCCGAGGTGAAGCCGGGCCTGGCCGTGTGCATCGAGCCGATGATGACGTCCGGATCGGACGAGACGTTCATCGAGGACGACGACTGGACCGTCACGACGGTGGACGGCTCGATGGGCTCCCACTGGGAGCACAGCGTCGCGGTGCACGATGACGGCATCTGGGTGCTGACCGCGCCCGACGGCGGCGCCGCCGGCCTCGCGCCGTTCGGCGTCGTGCCGGTGCCGATCGCCTGATCCCTCCGGTTGCCGAGCGAGCGAAGCGACCACCCCGAACCCCACGGAGCGCATCATGATGGCTGGCAGCAACGGCAGGACGAACTGGGTCGCGATCTGGATCTCCGCCGCGGTCGTCGTGGTGCTGGTCGTGATCGGCGTGCTCGTGGTCTGGATGAACAACCAGGCCACGAGCGGGGGAGACGCTCCCCAGGCGGGCAACATCGACGCCGAGACCGGCGCCATCTCGATCGGCGACGGCGATGACGTGCTCAGCGAGTACCTCGACTTCATGTGCCCGGTCTGCAACCAGTTCCACCAGGTGTACGGCGACACGATCCGCGGGCTGATCGACGACGGATCCATCACGTTCGACATCCACCCGATCGCGATCCTCGACGCCAAGTCCCAGGGCACCGAGTACTCCACGCGCGCGGCGAACGCGATGTACTGCGTCGCGGAGGAGTCGGAGGACGCCGTGCTGCCGTTCTACGACCTGCTGTTCGAGAATCAGCCGCAGGAGACGACGCCGGGGCTCACGGACGAGCAGCTGATCGAGTTCGCCGGCCAGGCCGGCGCCGAGGGCGCGGCCGACTGCATCACCGACGGCACGCACTCGCGGTTCGTCAGCATGATCACGGAGAAGACCCCGGTCCCGGAGGGCGCGGGGGGCATCGGCACGCCCACCGTGCTGCTCAACGGCGAGTTCCTGCAGCTCACGGGCGACCCCGAGGCCGACCTCGTCGGCCGCCTCGCGGGTTGAGCGGCGGGGCGCTGGCGCGACACGCCGAAGTTGCCGACACGCCCGGCATCGCCTAACATAGATCTTTGGTGCCTTGCGCCTGATTTCGGCGTGTCGCCGGATCGGCATCCGGCACCGAAACCCCACTCACCGCAGACCGACCGGCCTGCACAAGCAAAGCGAGTCTATGGCGAAGAAAGACGGTGTCATCGAGATCGAGGGTGTGATCACCGAGGCGCTCCCCAACGCGATGTTCCGCGTGGAGCTCACCAACGGTCACAAGGTCCTCGCAACGATCTCCGGAAAGATGCGGCAGAACTACATCCGCATCATCCCCGAGGACCGCGTGGTCGTGGAGCTCAGCCCCTACGACCTCACGCGCGGCCGCATCGTCTACCGCTACCGCTGACCCGCTCTGCTCGGCTCCGGTCGAGAAGTAACGGCTGCGCCCCGCGGCGCAGTACGAAGACAGCGAAAGAAGAATCATGAAGGTCAACCCCAGCGTCAAGCCGATCTGCGACCACTGCAAGGTGATCCGCCGTCACGGCCGCGTCATGGTCATCTGCAAGAGCAACCCGCGCCACAAGCAGCGCCAGGGCTGAACAACTCAACATCGAATAACGGCAGGATCAGAACCCGCTCCGGCGGGGGACACCTCGGGGTGAGGCCCGGGCACCGATCCTGTCCCACACCTCAACAACACTCAGGAGAGTTCGCATGGCACGTCTTGCCGGCGTCGACATCCCGCGCGACAAGCGCGTGGTGATCGCCCTCACGTACATCTACGGCGTTGGACGCACTCGCTCGAGCGAGATCCTCGCCGCCACCGGCATCAGCCCCGAGATCCGGGTCAAGGACCTGAGCGACGACCAGCTCGTCTCGCTCCGCGACCACATCGAGGGCACCTACAAGGTCGAGGGTGATCTCCGTCGCGAGGTCGCCGCCGACATCCGTCGCAAGGTCGAGATCGGCTCGTACGAGGGCCTCCGCCACCGTCGCGGCCTCCCGGTCCGCGGTCAGCGCACCAAGACCAACGCGCGCACGCGCAAGGGTCCCAAGCGCACCGTCGCCGGTAAGAAGAAGGCGCGCTAAGCGCGGGGTTTAGGAGAAGAACATGGCTGCACCCAAGACCGCCGCGCGCAAGCCGCGCCGCAAGGAGAAGAAGAACATCGCTGTGGGCCAGGCCCACATCAAGTCGACGTTCAACAACACGATCGTGTCGATCACCGACCCGACCGGCGCCGTCATCAGCTGGACCTCGGCCGGTGGCGTGGGCTTCAAGGGCTCGCGCAAGTCGACGCCGTACGCCGCCGGCATGGCCGCGGAGTCGGCCGCCCGCCAGGCGCAGGAGCACGGCGTCAAGAAGGTCGACGTCTTCGTGAAGGGCCCGGGTTCGGGTCGCGAGACCGCGATCCGCTCGCTGCAGGCCGCTGGCCTCGAGGTCGGTTCGATCCAGGACGTGACGCCGCAGGCGCACAACGGCTGCCGCCCGCCGAAGCGCCGCCGCGTCTGACGTGACCCCCGCCGGGGCGCACGGCCTCGAGCCCTGCGCCCCGGCGTCTCGTCGTCCCACGGCCGCGCGAGCGCGTCCGTCGAACACAACTCAAGACCTATCCACCGCACGTGTCATATAGCGGGCACGTGATCGAAAGGAACAACCAGTGCTCATTGCACAGCGTCCCACCCTCACCGAGGAGAAGATCTCGGAGTTCCGCAGCCGGTTCGTCGTCGAGCCCCTCGAGCCCGGCTTCGGCTACACCATCGGGAACGCGCTGCGTCGCAGCCTGCTCTCGTCGATCCCCGGCGCGGCGGTGACCAGCATCCGCATCGACGGCGTGCTGCACGAGTTCAGCACCATCCCCGGTGTGAAGGAGGATGTCACCGAGATCATCCTCAACATCAAGCAGCTCGTCGTGTCGAGCGAGCGCGACGAGCCCATCACGGCGTACCTGCGCAAGACGGGCGCCGGCGAGGTCACCGCGGCCGACATCTCGGCCCCGGCCGGTGTCGAGGTGCACAACCCCGAGCTGGTCATCGCGACGCTGAACGACACCGCGAAGTTCGAGCTCGAGCTCACGATCGAGCGTGGCCGCGGCTACGTCTCGGCCGTGCAGAACCGCAACGAGTACGCCGAGGCCGGCCAGATCCCGGTCGACTCGATCTACTCGCCGGTCCTGAAGGTCAGCTACCGCGTCGAGGCGACTCGTGCCGGTGAGCGCACCGACTTCGACAAGCTCGTCCTGGACGTCGAGACCAAGCCGTCGATCAACCCACGCGACGCCGTAGCGTCGGCCGGTCGCACGCTGGTCGAGCTGTTCGGCCTGGCCCGCGAGCTGAACGTCGAGGCCGAGGGCATCGAGATCGGCCCCGCGCCGGTCGAGACCGTGCTCTCGAACGAGCTGTCGATGCCGATCGAGGACCTCGACCTGTCGGTCCGCTCGTACAACTGCCTCAAGCGCGAGGGAATCAACACGGTCAGCGAGCTCGTCGCCCTCTCGGAGACGCAGCTCATGAACATCCGCAACTTCGGACAGAAGTCGGTGGACGAGGTGCGCGACAAGCTCACCTCGCTCGGCCTGTCGCTGAAGGACTCGGTGCCCGGCTTCGACGGCACCGGCTTCTACGGCGGCTACGACGACGAGTCGCTCTGATCCTTCCGACCTTCTGCCTTATTGGAGTAATGAGAAATGCCTAAGCCCACGAAGGGACCCCGCCTCGGAGGCGGCCCCGCCCACGAGCGCCTGATCCTCGCGAACCTCGCCGCGGCGCTGTTCACGCACAAGTCGATCAAGACGACCGAGACCAAGGCCAAGCGCCTGCGTCCGCTCGCCGAGCGCCTGATCACGAAGGCGAAGCGCGGCGACCTGCACGCGCGTCGCAGCGTGCTCTCGGTCATCGGCGACAAGGAGGTCGTGCACGTCCTCTTCGCCGAGATCGCACCGCTCGTCGCGGACCGTGAGGGCGGCTACACCCGCATCACGAAGGTCGGCAACCGCAAGGGCGACAACGCCCCCATGGCCGTCATCGAGCTCGTCCTCGAGCCCGTGACGCCGAAGGCGAAGAAGTCGGCCCCGGCCGCCGCCGCGGCACCGGTCGAGGAGACCCCCGCCGAGGAGGCTCCCGTCGAGGAGGCCGCCGAGGTCGAGGAGACCGAGGTCGTCGAGGAGGCTCCCGCCGAGGAGACCGCCGCTGACGAGGCTCCCGCCGAGGAGGCCCCGGAGGCCGAGGAGAAGTAATTCCCCTCGCACTCAATGGAAGGCCCCGCCGTACGGCGGGGCCTTCCGTCGTCTCCGCTCGTCGCGCGCTTGCGCCGATTCGACTCGCTTCGCTCGCCCGACGGGCAGGCGAGCGGAGGCGCCAACCCGCAGCTCCCGCACTCGCGCCTAGGCTGGAACCGTGACCGATCAGCCCCGCATGAACGTCGAGTCGTTCAACCTCGACCACCGCGCCGTGGCCGCGCCCTACCTGCGCATCGCGGACCGCAAGGTGCTGCCGCACGGCGACGTGATCGTGAAGTACGACGTGCGCTTCGCGCAGCCCAACGTGGCGCACCTCGAGATGCCCGCGATCCACTCGCTCGAGCACCTGTTCGCCGAGAAGAGCCGCAACCACTCCGACCGGGTGATCGACTTCTCGCCGATGGGCTGCCAGACCGGGTTCTACCTGATCCTGCAGGGCGATCACGAGTTCGCCGAGGTCGAGACGCTCGTCGCCGACACGCTGCAGGACATCGTCGAGGCGACCGAGGTTCCCGCGGCGAACGAGGTGCAGTGCGGCTGGGGCGCCAACCACACTCTCACCGGGGCGCAGGACGCCGCACGCGCGTTCCTGGACCGGCGCCCGCAGTGGGGTCGGGTGTTCGCGTGACCTCACGCTCCGCGGTCGTCCTCGTCGCGATGGAGGAGGAGGCCGCGCCCTTCCTCGCGCGCGCGGACGAGGTGAGCGAGCCGGTCCGGATCGGCCGCGCCGTGCATCGCGGCATCGTCGTGGACGGCCGCACCCACGTGCTCGTGCAGACCGGGATCGGCATGGTCAACGGCGCGAACGCCGCCGCGGGCGCGCTGGCCCGCTACGGCGACGACGTGCACCTGATCAGCGCCGGATCGGCCGGGGGGCTCGCGAAGGGCGTCGAGGTCGGCGACGTGATCGTCAGCGACTCCCTGGTCAACGTCGGCGCGGACGCGCGGACCTTCGGCTACGCGCTGGGTCAGGTGCCCGGCATGCCCGTCGCCTACGACGGCGACCCGGAGCTGCGTCGCGCCCTGCTCGCGGCCCGCGTGGGCCTGACGGTGCGCGAGGGATCCGTCGGGTCGGGCGAGGCGTTCGTGACGGCCGAGCTCGCCGCGCGGCTGCGCGAGGACTTCCCGCACCTGCTGGCGGTCGACATGGAGTCGGCCGCGATCGCGCAGGTCGCACACAACCACGGCACGCGGTTCGTGTCGGTGCGCGCGGTCTCCGACCTGTGCGCCCCCGACGGCACGGAGTTCCTCACGCACGTCGACGACGCCGCCGAGCGCTCGGCCCGCCTCGTCGTCGACGCCCTCGCGGCGCTCTGACCCGGACCGTCCCTCCCGCCGAACTAGGCTGGATCCGTGCCCCGGATCCGACTCGACATCGCCTACGACGGCACGCATTTCCGCGGCTGGGCGCGCCAGCCCGGGCTGCGCACCATCCAGGGGACGATCGAGGGGGCGCTCGAGCGGATCATCGGATCCCCCGTCCCGCTGACGGTCGCCGGGCGCACGGATGCCGGCGTGCACGCGACCGGGCAGGTCGCCCACGCCGACCTCGACGACGAGCAGTGGGCGCGCGCGACGCAGCGTCGGCGCGACGTGCCGAACCCGGGCGATCCGGTCGTCCCGCTGGCCCGGCGGATCACGGGCGTGCTCGGGCAGTACGCCGACGTCGCGGTGACGCGCACGTCGACCGCGCCGGAGGGCTTCGACGCGCGCTTCTCGGCCACGTGGCGGCGCTATGCCTACCGGATCGCCGACAGCGTCACGGGCTACGACCCGCTCGAGCGCCTGCGCACCACGACCGTGCGCGCCGACCTCGAGGTCGACGCGATGCACGAGGCGGCGCAGCGGCTGATCGGCCTGCACGACTTCGCGGCGTACTGCAAGCCGCGGCCGGAGGCGACGACCATCCGCACGCTGCTGGAGTACGACTGGCACCGCGACGAGCACGGCATCCTGATCGCGAACGTCCGCGCCGACGCCTTCTGCCACTCGATGGTGCGGGCGCTCGTGGGCGCGTGCGTCGCCGCGGGGGAGGGCAGGCTCGCCCCCGAGCACCTGGTGGCGATCCGGGATGCGCGCATCCGCACGAGCGAGTTCAAGGTGCTCGCCGCGCGCGGGCTGACTCTCACCGAGGTCGGATACCCTGCCGACGAGCTGCAGGCCGCCCGAGCGGAGCAGACGCGCAAGCGGCGCGGCGTCGATGACTGATCACGCGCGCGTGACGACAAGGAGCTGGATGATCGCCGACGCCCTCAGGCCGAGCCGATGGTTCGCGACGCCGCAGGCCGGCGTGCGACCGGAGATCCAGGCACTGCGCGCGATCGCCGTGATGCTCGTCGTGCTCTACCATCTGTGGCCCGGGCGGCTGCCCGGTGGCTACGCCGGCGTCGATGTGTTCTTCGTCATCTCGGGCTATCTCATCACCGCGCACCTGCTGCGCGAAGTCGAGCGCACGGGCAGCGTCGCGCTGCCGGCGTTCTGGGCGCGACGGGCCCGTCGCCTGCTGCCTGCGGCGCTGCTGGTGGTGGTCGTCTCCGCCGTCGGCACGCTGCTGTTCGCTCCGCCGACGTTCTGGTCGGACTTCTTCAAGCAGATGGGCGGCGCGGTCTTCTATGTGGAGAACTGGCTGCTCGCCGCCGACGCCGTCGACTACCTCGCGGCCGAGAACAACGCGTCGCCCGTGCAGCACTACTGGTCGCTCTCGGCGGAGGAGCAGTTCTATCTCGTCTGGCCGCTGCTGATCCTGCTGGCGATCTGGATCGCGCGCCGTCACGCGCGGCCCCACCGGGCGATCCTGATGACGCTCGGCGTGGTCACCACGGCGTCTCTTGCGCTGTCGATCGTGCTCACCGCCGTGCTGCCGAGCGCGGCGTACTTCATCACTCCTACGCGCGCATGGGAATTCGGCATGGGCGGGCTGCTCGTGTTCGCGCCGGCGGCCGCGTCGGCAGGCGTCCGGATGACGATCGCCTGGGCGGGTGCGATCGGCATCGTCGCGACGGGCCTGCTCTACAGCAGCGAGACGCCCTTCCCCGGATGGCAGGCGCTGCTGCCCGTGCTCGCTACCGCCGCGGTCATCTGGGCCGGCACCACCACGACGCGCGGCTCCTTCGCGCACCTGGCCCGGTTCCGTCCTGTGCAGTACGTCGGCGACGTGTCGTACTCCGTGTATCTGTGGCACTGGCCGCCGATCGTGCTGCTGCCCTACGTGCTGGGCCGCGACCTCGGGTTCTGGGAGCTGTGCGGCGTGCTCGTGCTGTCGATCGTGCTGGCGGACCTGACCAAGCGGTTCGTCGAGGACCCGGCACGCAAGGCGCCGGCGTTGGCTTCTCGCGCGCCGCGGGTCACGCTGCTGGCGGCGGCGGCGGCGATGGCCGTGGCGGTGATCGTGCCGGCGGGTGGCTGGCTCACGGCGAGCGCCGACAGCCAGGCCGCGGCCGCCGAGGTCCAGAAGTTCGACCCGACGGCGCAGTGCGTCGGGGCGGATGCCCTGCTCGACCCGTCGTGCGCGGACGTCGAGCCGGTCCCGGCCGATGAGCTGGTGCCCGCCGTGTCAGCCCTGAAGGATGACACGGCCGACGCGTATGCCTGCTATACGCAGGATCCGACAGTCGGCGATCTCAAGACGTGCGCGTACGGATCGAAGGCGAAGGACGCAACTCGGGTAGCGCTGGTGGGCGACTCGCACGCGGCGACGCTGATTCCCGCACTGAAGCCGCATCTCTTGGAGCGCAACTGGCGGCTCAACACCTATGTGGGAAGAGGATGCACCTGGACGACCTCGGATGCAGATCAGGGATGCGCCCAATATCGCGACAAGCTCGCCGCGGCCTTGACTCGCTACGACATCGTGCTCACCACGACCGTGCGGGCCACGGGAGCGGAGACGGCGGACGCCGCGGCGAGGCGCGCGGCAGCCTGGAGCGCCGCGATCGATGCCGGAGTCGAGGTCGTGGCCATCGCCGACAACCCCACCGTGCTCGACGACATGGTGGACTGCGTCGCGCAGCACCCAGACGAGGCCGCAGCAGGCACAGAGTGCGTCATGCCGCCGAAGCGCGCCGCGGAGCCCGCCGACCCGATCCGGGCCGCCGCTGACCTCGAGCCCCGTGCCGGCCTCGTCGATATGACCGACGCCTACTGCCGCGCGGACGGGTGCCCGATGGTGGCCGGCGGTGTCGTGGTGTATCGCGATGCTCATCACCTCACCGTCACCTATGCGCGCTCTGCCGCGCCGGTCATGCTGGAGCGTATCGACGAGGCCCTCAGCGAGGCCGGATGACGACTGTCAACCCCAACGGCGGGTCCGGGAGCGCCGCGTAGGGTGAGGGGAATATGAGAGTCATCTCGTACAACCTCCGCAAGCACGCCGCCGCTCACGAGCTGGAGGAGCTCGTCGAGGCGAGGGGCGCGAACGTGCTGTGCCTCCAGGAGGCCGACACGGCCGCCATGCCGCAGCACATCTCAGGCCTCACGCTGGCCCGCGCCACGTCGCAGAACCGCCTGGGACTGGCGCTGTACTACCGCGAGAACATGTTCCAGCTGCAGGACGTCGTCACGCTCGAGCTCAAGAAGTCGCTGCACGACATCGTGCTCAAGCCCGCGCACGAGCGAGTGCTCGCCGCACGCCTGCGCGACATCGATGCCGGCCGCGACGTCATCATCGCGTCGTTCCACGCCGCGCCGCTGACCGCGTTGAACTCGCTGCGCCGGCACCAGATCCGCACGGCGCTGGCCGAGTTGCAGAAGATGGGCGAGGGAGTGCCGATTCTGATGGTCGGCGACTACAACTACCCGGTGTTCAAGGAGCGCCTGAGCGAGCGCGTGCGCCGTGCGGGCTACGACCTCACCCTCAGCGATTCACGCACCTATACGCGGTACCGCTTCTTCAAGGGACATTACGACTTCGCGACGTCCGTGGGTCTCGACATCGAGAAGGTCACGACGTTGCCGCAGGGTGCGTCGGATCATCTGCCGATCTTGATCACCGCGACATACAAGCAAGGGCACGAGGAATTCCGCTCGGCCAGCAACCCATCGCACGACGAGGAGTACGTCGCCGAGGATGGGCCGGCTACGGGCTGACGCGGTCGGGAACGCGCAAGAAGCGGTCAACTAAGCTGGGGTGTCCGCCTCCGCGCGGGCGACCGACGAAAGGATGCCGACCGCTGTGTTGAACGGGAGCGACGCCGAGCGTCTCGCTGAGGTCCGCGAGCGGACGAGATCCGCTCTCCGTGCTGTCATCGGCGAGGCGCGAGATGTCGCGATCCTCGACGCGCCGAATCAGCGTAATGTGGGCGATTCGCTCATATGGGAGGGAGAGCTCGCCTACCTGGAGCAGCTCGGTCTGCGCATCCGGTACGTGAGTGATCTCAACGGATTCGACGCGGCGGACCTGCGGCGTCGGCTTCCCCGCGACGGTATCGTGCTGCTGCACGGCGGGGGCAACTTCGGGGACCTCTGGATCGGCCATCAGGAACACCGCGAGAAGGTCGCTGCCGAGCTCACGGACTATCGCATGGTGCAGTTGTCGCAGTCGATCTTCTTCGCGGATGCGGAGCGCGCGGCGACCGCCAACCGGATCATCGGGCAGCACCCCGACTTCCACCTGCTGATTCGAGACAACCTCTCGATGGAGCGGGCGGCGAAGCTTCTCCCCGCCATCTCACGCACTTACTGCCCGGATATGGCGCTTGGTTACGATGCCAGGTTCTCCGAGGGAGTGCGCCGCAGCCCGAGCGAGGTGCTCGTGATCGCGCGCGCCGACCGCGAGTCGGCGTCCGGGTTGAGCAGGGTGGCGGGCGACTGGATCGCGCCGTACCCGCTGCACGTGACCGACTGGGGTCTGCACCGCGCCGATCCGCTGGGATGGCGCCTCGCTCGCGCGGTCCTGAAGGTGCAACGTCGTCTCGTCGCGGCGCGCCGGAGGCTGCCCGTCAAGACGCCGACGCTGCCGCAAGCACTTGTCCAGCGCGCGATCCTCGTCGTCAACAGGTCGAACGTCGAATCCGCGGTCGTGCTGTATGCATCGGCCCGCGCCGTGGTCGTCGACCGGTTGCACGCGCACGTGCTCGCGTTGCTGCTCGGGATCGGACACGTGATGCTCGACAACAATTACCGCAAGCTCGGTGCGGTATTCGACGACTACACCGGGGTCTTCTCGACAGCCAGCTACGTCACCGACCTCGATGAGGCCAGGTCGCGCGTGTATTCGATCGTGGAGGGCTGATGCTGGCGTTCATCACGAGCCTCCGCCATCCGGACAATGCGGCGGACTACCCCAGGATCGAGAGCCTTCTCGCGGAGACGCTCGCCTCTATCAGCCAGCAGTCGAGCGACGACTACGTCGTGATCGTCGTGGGCAACCGGGAGCCGTCGTTCATCCTGCCGCCGCGCACGCACTTCGTACCGGTCGATTTCGCGCCGCCAGCCGCGACGAACGGCCTACACGCTGACCGGGACGGGTTCGTGCGAGACAAGGGCACGAAGATCGGGATCGGACTGCTTGCTGCCCGTGCACACCATCCGTCGCACGTCATGATCTTCGACGCGGATGACTTCGTGCACCGCGACCTTGTTCAGTTCGTCCGCCGCGAGGTCGGCGCTCCCGGCTGGGTGATCGACAAAGGTTGGATCTACTCCCGCGCGCGCAACGGCTACCGCCGGCAGGACGGGTTCAATCGTACGTGCGGGACGTCATACATCATTCCGTTTGATGCATACAGAGTGCCCGAGGGGCTCTCCGTGACAGCGACGCAGCAAGAGATCGTCGATGGCTTCGGGGAGGTGCTGCCGAACATCATGGGGGCGCACCGCAACGCCGTGCAATGGCATAGAGATCGCGGGCGTGTGCTCACACCACTGCCTTTCCGCGGGGCGGTGTACCACGTCGATACCGGGGAGAACCACTCGGGCAAGGCGCTGCCGGGCATTGTGCGGCCCTGGGATCGGCGGCTTGCGGAAATGTTTGCGATCCAACCGCGACGGGGCGCGGTCGCGACGCTGTGGGCGAGCGTCGGGCCGATAGCGCTCGCACAATCGACGTCCAGCTTCGTTCGGCGCGTCGTCAAGGGCGTCGGTGCCCGTGCCCGGCGTCTGCTGCCGTCCGCGCGGAGCTGACCGGATGTCCACAGATGCGGGAGGTCCCGACGACCTTCGCCGGAATGTGACCCGTTCGATCGGCTGGGTGTTCGCGGAGCGATGGGGCTCACGGCTGCTGCAGCTGCTCGTGTTCGCCGTGCTCGCGCGGCTGGTCGCCCCCGAGGACTTCGGCCTGATCTCGCTGGCGACCTCGATCATCGCCGTGTTGCGTGTGATGGTCGACTCGGGATTCTCCAAGTCGCTCATTCAGCTCAAGGAATTGAAGCCGAAGGACGCCTCCACGGCATTCTGGACCTCGACGTCCCTTGCTGTGGTGGTTTACGCGGCGTTGTACCTGCTCGCGCCCGTGTTCGCCCTGTGGCTCGACACTCCTGCCCTGACCGACGTGCTGCGCGTGCTGGGACTGTCACTGCCCCTCACCGCGCTCTCACAGACGCCGGCGGCCATCCTCGAGCGCACCTTCGACTTCAAGATTCTGTCGGTGCGCCAGTTGATCGCAGCGACCGCCGGGGCGCTGGCGGCGATTCCGGTCGCATTGCTGGGCTACGGCGTATGGGCGCTGGTCACGCAGACGATGGGCGTGGCGCTGGTCTCGGTGGTCGTCTTGTGGGCGACGACGACCTGGCGCCCGAAGTTCGAGTTCTCGTTCGAGTCGCTGCGGCGCATCTGGCCGATCGGCCTGAGCATCATGGGCACCGAATTGCTCGATGCGATCCAGGGCAACCTGGACAAGCTGGTGATCGGCGCGTTCTTCAACGCCGAGATCCTCGGCTACTACTACCTGGCGCAGCGGCTCGGCACAATTCTGATGGAGCTGGTGACGACGGTCATCTCGCGGGTGTCCCTGACGACGTTCGCACGAGTGCAGGATGACCTGCCGCGATTGAACCGGATCTTCCGGCAGATGACTTTCGCGGCCGGTGTCATCGGCGTGCCGGTCTTCGCCCTGACCGCGGTTCTCGCGCCCCAGATCATCCCGCTCGTCTTCGGTCGCGGCTGGGAGCCGTCGATTCCGATTCTGTGGGGCCTCGCCGCCGGTTGGGCTCTCGCGGCAGTCATGTACTTCGATCGCACCGTGCTGCTGGCGCGAGGCAAGGCGAAGTCGGCGTTCTGGCTGTCCGCGCTGCAGAACGTCGTCGGAGTGATCCTGGTGTTCGCCCTGCTGCCGCTCGGAATCGTGGGGGTCGTGATCTCGCGGTGGGCGCGGGTCTTCGTGTGGCCGGTGCGGCTGTGGGTAATGCGGCGCGCGGTTCAGCTCGATGTCGGGCGCTATCTGTTGCAGATCGGGCGGGCGATCGTCGCGATCGTGCCCGCGGCGGGCGTCATCGGTCTGCTGCAGCTGACGGACTGGGCGCGCGGCCCATGGGCACCGCTCACGTTCGCGCTCCCGTTGGGAGTCATAGCCTTGGCTTCGTATGCGTTGCTCGTCTGGTGGATCGCCGGGGATGAGAACCGCGCGGTGCTGCGCCCGCTCGTGGCTGGCGTGATACGTCGCGTGCGCCGACGCTGACACGGCAACACGAAGTCGACAGCAGCTGCTCAGCGCGGCCCCGGAGCCGGTTCAGCGCCACAGGTCGAACGGGAACGCCGCGAGCAGCGCGTCGGCGTCCCACAGCGGGGCAAGCTCGCCGCCCAGCTCGATGGCCTCGTCGATGGTCGCGGCGATCCGCACTCCGTCGCGCCCCGTGCCGCGGTAGTAGTCGAAGTACTTGTGCATCGGCTCGGTCATAGGCGGCAGCAGCCGCGCGGGGATGCCGAATGACTCGGCGATCACGATGCCGTGCAGCGACGTCGCCACGACGAAGTCGCAACGCGCGATCCGGCCGATGACGTCGTGCACCGGGCCCTGCGGGTTGATGGCGCGGGGGTCGTCGGCGTAATGCTTCCAGTCGTGCAGGTTCGGCACCAGGCCGACCTCCTGACGCGGGCCGTCGACGTAGTGCTCGCGGGGCCAGAAGCGCGCCCACAGCAGGCCCGGGTCGCCGTAGACCTCGGGCACGTCGAACCCGGCTTCCGTGAGCACGCGTCGCGTCACGGGGCCGCGCACGGCGCGGACGTCAAGCGTGAGCCCGTCGGGCACGGTGCGCTTCTTGCCGTTGATGCCCGAGCCCCACACCACGTCCCCCGGCTGGGCGAAGTGCAGGATCGACCCGACGGTCAGCAGGCGGTGGTCGGCGCCCGTCGCGGCGTCGATGCCGGCGTCGGACAGGATGCGCTTGACCAGCATCGGTCCGAGCAGGTCGCCGAAGTTGTCGACCGGACGCTTGAAGGGCAGCCGACGCCCGATCGGACCCGAGAAGACGGGCTTCTCGGGGTTCCAGTGGACGACCTCCACAGCCATGTCGGGCTCCTTCCGTTCGCCTCCATCCCACCACACGCGCGCGCGGCGGCTCGCCGCACCCGGGCGCGCGCAGGGCACCGCCGTAGGCTGGGGGCTGGATGTTGCACTCGGGACATCCGGAGGGGGACGCACACGGATGAGCCGACACGGCGCGCCGATCACGGTCATGCAGCTGCTCGTCGACCCCGCGGTCGGGCCGAAGTCGTTCAACCCGTACACGACGCTGCTGGTCCGGGCTCTCGACCCGTCGCGGGTGCGCACGCGCTACTTCCGCTGGAAGGGCATGCTCACCGACGATTTCGACGTGCTGCACGTGCACTGGCCCGAGCACTTCACGCGGCACGCGCGCCCCGCTGTGCGCACCCTGAAGGCGATCCTGCTGTTCGTCTTCCTGCTCAGGATCCGCGTGCAGCGCAAGGCGATCGTCCGCACCGCGCACAACCTCAGGCCGCACGAGCAGGGCACGTGGGCTGAGCGCCGCGTGCTGGCCTACCTCGACCGGCACACGACGCTGTGGTTCGTGCTGAACGACGCCACGCCCGTGCCCGAGTCGCGCAAGGTGCTGATCCAGCATGGCCACTATCGCGACTGGTACCCGATGCCCCAGCCCGGGCAGCAGGTCGCCGGGCGGCTGCTGACCTTCGGGCTGATCCGCGCGTACAAGGGCGTCGACGATCTGGTGAGCGCGTTCCGCGACCTAGACGGCGCGGAGTGGAGCCTGCATGTGTGCGGGCGGCCCGATTCGGCCGAGACGGTGACGCGGCTCGAGGACCTGCGCGGCGAGGACGACAGGATCGCGCTCGATCTGCGATACGTGCCGGACGACGTGCTCGCGCAGGAGATCGCGGAGGCGGAGGTCGTGATCCTGCCGTATCGCGAGATCCACAACTCGGGCGTCGCACTGCTCGCGCTGTCGCTCAATCGTCCGGTCATCCTGCGCGACGCCGCGGCCACGCGCCTGCTCGCGGAGGAGTTCGGCGACGAGTGGGTGCACCGCTTCACGGGCGAGCTCACAGCCGAGACGCTGCGCGACAGCATCGCGGCGCTGCGCGCGGCCCCGCGATCGACCGAGGTCGACATGCGCTCGCGCGACTGGGGCGTGCTCGCCGGTGAGATGACCGCGGCGTACGGGCGCGCTGCGGAGCTCGCCCGATGAGCGCACCCGCACTGCATCGCGAGGGCTTCCGGTACGACATCCAGGGTCTGCGCGCCGTGGCGGTGGTGCTCGTCGTGCTCGACCACGCGTTCCACGTTCCCGCCGGCGGGTTCGTCGGCGTGGACGTGTTCTACGTGATCTCGGGCTTCCTCATCACCGGCCTTCTGCTGCGCGAACTCGACCAGACGGGGTCTGTCTCGCTGCGCGCCTTCTACGCCCGCCGCGCTCGCCGGATCGTCCCCGCGGCGGCGCTGGTGCTCGCCGTGACCACCGTCGGCGCGTGGATCGTGTGGTTCGCGCCGCGCGCGCTGCAGGTCACGCTCGACGCGCTGAGCGCCCTGTTCTTCGTCTCTAACTGGCACTTCGCCGAGCTCGGCACCGACTACCTGCAGGCCGAGGGCCCCGTCTCGCCCGTGCAGCACTACTGGTCCCTGTCGATCGAGGAACAGTTCTACGCGGTCTGGCCGCTCCTGCTGTTCGCGCTGTTCGTGATCCTGAAGGCGCGGCGTCGGCTGCTCGTCGTCGTGATCGTCCTCGCGATCGCCCTGGGGCTCGCGATCGCGGCGTACCGCACGGTGAGGGATCCGAGCGCGGCGTACTTCGAGACGTGGGGGCGTGTGTGGGAACTGCTGCTCGGCGCGCTGATCGCCTGCGTCGGAAGCGGGCCCGAGCGGCTCGGACGGGTCGCCTTCGGGCCGTGGGCACGGCGCGGGGTGTCGATCCTCGGTCTCGTGCTGATCATCGGCTCAGCGGTCGTCCTCACCCCCGAGTCGAGCGTGCCGTTCCCGGGCGTCATCCCCGCCGTGGTGGGCTCGGCGTTCGTCATCTGGGCGGGCGCGCCCACCGCGCGGCGTGGGCTGCTGGGAAACCCGGTGTCACAGTGGCTCGGCGACGTGTCGTACAGCCTGTACCTGTGGCACTTCCCCGTGCTGATCTTCGGGGTGGCGCTGTTCGGCGACTCCGTCTGGGTCGCGGTCGCCGCGATCCCGGTGATGCTGGCGCTCTCGGAGCTGTCGCGTCGCTTCGTCGAGCAGCCGGTGATGCGCGGCGGGTTCCTGCGACGGGCCGCGAAGGCGTGGAACCCACGGCGCTTCGTCGTGCGCGACGTGCTGTTCGGGCTCGCGGTGCTGGTCGCGATCGGCGCGCTGTCTGTCGCTCAGCTGAAGGGACCGGCGTGGGTCCGGTCCGGGGCGGATCTGGCCGATCGGATCGGGAACCAGCGCATCGAGACGCGGGAGACCGTGTCGGATCCCGTTCAGCGGGCAGCCGATGTGCAGAGTGCTCTCGACGCGGGCACCTGGCCCGCGGGGCCGGCGTCGGACCTGGAGGTGCTGTCGCTCGCGCAGCAGGGGGACGCGATGCTGCGCGATGCGCCCGGTTGTCGCAACAACGTGTTCGACGCGGCTCCACCGCTCGTGTGCGAACCGGCGGCCGCAGGCGACCGCGAGGCGATGGTCGTGGGCGACTCGATCGCGCTGTCGTGGGTGCCGACCGTGGAAGCGGCGGGCGATGAGGTCGGCTGGGTGACCTCCGCAGTCGGCTACGCCAATTGCCCACTGTTCGATGTCAGCGCCACCAACAACACGGATGAGCCTGGCTTCCGCGGGGCGTGCGCACATAGCCGAGACCGGATGATGGACGTCATCGAAGAGCGGTCGCCGGACATCCTCTTCCTGTCGGCGTCGGAGATCTCGCTCGAGTTCACCGAACTGCCGCTCGCCGAGGCGAAGGCGAAGTGGCAGGCAGGCGTGGAGCGCACGCTGAGCCAGCTGGCCGCGCTGCCGGATGCGCCGCAGGTCGTGGTGCTGGGCGATCCGCCGCGCGCGGGCAACATGCTGGAGTGCCCGGTGCGGGTCGGCGGCCCGGCGGCGTGCGCGGCTCCGGTGTCGGACACGTATCTCGCGAAGGCCGAGGCGGATCGCGCCGCGGTGGCGGCGTCATCCGGGGTGGTCTACGTCGACACGCTCGACTGGTTCTGCGCCGACGGGCGGTGCCCGGCATTCGCGGGCGAGCACGTCATCCGGATGGACGTCTCGCACCTGACGGATGCAGAGGGGCGCGCGCTCGGGCCGCTGCTCAGCGACGCGCTGCGCGACGCGGGACTCTGACCCGCGTCCTCGGCGGACGGTCGCGCTAGAAGGGCGCGGGTTCTCGCCCGAGGTCGGGCATCGCCACCTCGTCTAACGCTTCGAAGCGCACGACGGGCGTCGGTCTGTTGCTGTACACGCGGCCCAGCGGTGAGATCCACTCGGTGAGGCCGTCAGGCCCCTGTCTCTTCTGCCAATGGCTGTTGTGCTTGAGCCGATGGTGGGTCGGGCAGAGGTGGCTGAGATTGTCGACGTGCGTCGCGCCGCCTTCGGAGTACGCCTGCGTGTGATCGATCTCGGATCGCCGGACGGCCTGCCGGCAGCCGGGGAAGCGGCAGTGCTCGTCGCGTGCCGCGAGGAAGCGCTTCTGCGCCGCGGTGGGAACGTAGCCGTCGACCGTGCGGAGGCATCCGGTGTCGGTGTCGGTGAACAGCCTCGCCCATAGGGTCGATCCGCCGGCGAGGCGCTTCGCGGTTTCGGGGTCGATGGGTCCGTATCCGGAGAGGAAGGCCGAGTCGTCGCCGAGGCCGGTGATGGTGTCGACGGGGATCGTGATCTGCACGGTTGCGGTGATCGCGTCGAGTGCCTCGCCGCCGAGCGCGTCGATCTGCTCGAGCGTGCTGTGGCCGGTGAGCACGAGGTCTGCGAGCGTGTCGGAGCGGACGTTGTCGAGGGAACGCTCATCGCTGTCGTCGGCGGTGCGCATGGTGAGCCGTGCCATTTGGGTCACCCGGTCGTGAGCGCCGTAGATCACGGCGGCGGAACCGATCCACCTGAGCATCGCCGCGCCGTCCTCGAGCGATTCGACGCTGACGCCTCGCGCGTGCATCGCCTCGGCGCTGCGCTCGACGAGGGCCAGCGGCTCGATCCTGTCGGCGACGGCGCGAGCGAGCGTGCGCAGCGCGCCCGGAGTGAGCGACTCGGCGCGGCGCAGCACGTGCGCCTCGTACTCGGCGCGGCAGTCGTCGTCGTCGTCCAGCCGCTCGCCCGCGGCGACGATGACGCGGACGTGCGCGTCGGAGATCCGCCCCTCCTGGAAGAGCGCGAACGTGGCCGGGAACTCGGACACCAGGGTCGTGGCGTCGGACATCCGCGCGCGGATCGCGCCGTCGGATACACGGGTGGCGCAGGCTACCTCGGCGGCCATGGAGCGCAGCGTGAACTCGTACTTCGAGTCGGAGTCGGTGCGGCGCGCCTGGGCCTGCGCGATCTCGGCCAGGCCATACAGCGCGAGCGAGCGGCGGGCCTGGGCCTGGGCGATGATCCGCTCGGCCTCGACGTACTCGTCCAGCAGCGCGGACGCGCGCGCGGCTTCGTCGACCGTGAGGGCCGGCGGGTTCGCGTTCGCTGTCATACCCCTAGTCTCGCAGGGACCACCGACATTAGTGGAGACAGATACGAATCTGTGGAGAAGTTATCGCGATCAGATTCGAAACTGTGGTCGAGGCATCCGGGCATGACGAAGGCCGACAGGATCGGATCCTGTCGGCCTTCGTGGGGTGCTGTGTGTCAGGCCTGCTGACGGCGACGACGCAGCGTCGTCGCGGCGATGACCGCACCACCGGTGAGCAGCAGCGCCCCGCCGCCAACCCACAGGCCGGTCATGTCCGAACCACCCGTGGCGGCCAGGCCGGTGCCGGGGCCACCCGCGGCGGCCGGCAGAGCCAGGACCGCGGTCGCGACGTTGCCGCTGGTGGCACCCGTGGCGGTGACCGTGTAGCTGCCCGTCGCGTTGGCGGGGAGCGTGATGTCGGGGGAGACCGTGCCGTCGGCGGCGGCCGGCAGCGACGCGGTCTGCGTCTCGACTGCGGTGCGGACGATCGAGCCGATGGTCGCCTGGAGGGCGAACTCACCGGTCAGCGAGATCGTGACAGGCTCGCCAGCCTGGAAGCCCCCGAGCGCGACGGTGACGGTGCCGCCGGCGGTGACGGTCAGCGTCTGCGTGGGCGCATCGGTGGGCGGGGTGTAGCGCGTGGCGGCGGAGGCAGCCGCGGGCGCTGCAACAGCGAGCGCACCGGCGAGCACGAGCGCCGCAGCGGACTTCTGAAGCGACTGCTTCTTCATGGATGTGATCCTTCTTGGTTGAGGAGGAAGCTTTGTGAGGCGAGATGCAGAGAGTGCCTCATCGATGATTATTGGGGTAAAACGCAGGAATTGTCCACTCGGGCAATCTCGTGGTACCGGTACGTGGGAGTTGTCACCGTGCGGATGTCCGCTGTTCGTTTCGCAGTAAGGCTGACATCGAGGGTCGCGGTGCTGCCGGGCGGGGTGTCGCTCCACCAGGAGATCACCTGCCGGCCCTCGTGCGTGCCGACGAACGTCGCCTCGCCGGTCGACGCCTGACTTCCCGCGTACTGGGCGCCCTCGGGCAGGTAGACGTAGGTGATCGTGCGCTGCACGCCGATCGGCGTCCCGCCGACGTTCTGACCCGGATTCTGCGGATCGCGCGCCAGCATGTAATCCGGCAGCGAAGCCAGTTCATCCGGAATACCGCTTTGCAATTCGACCCGCACGGATGCGGTGGCCGTGTTTCCGGATTGCGTCGCATTACACCATTGCGCCGTTGTGCCGAGACTCATGTAATAGCTGAGCTTCGATCCGGTGCTGTCATTCACGTACACGCCGATGGGCGTGGATTCAGCGTCGCTCGCAGGCAGGGTGCCCTGCAGCGTCGAGCCGTCGAGCACCGCCTGCTCTTCCTCGTGCGCGCTCCACAGCAGCAGGCGGTTCTCGGATCCTGCGCGGCCGAGTCCCTGCAGCAGGGCGCCGGGATCGGGCGAGCCGTTGGTGAGGGCGTCGAAGATCGCGACCGTCGCTTCGGAGAAGAAGACGTCCTGCGCGACGGGGTCGGTGATCGTCCGGTACGAGTCGTTGAGCAGCATCGGCACCGCGTTATCGGCGGTGAGCGTAGGGCCGGAGGGCAGCGTCACCGGTCCGGTCGCGTTGAGCAGATAGGAGAGCGCGACGGGATCGAGCGAGATGACGCCGTCCACGTCGCCTCCACCTGCCGCCTTCCAGAATTCGGCGGCGAGCGGGGCTCCGGCGCGGAAGTCGGCGATCTCGGTCGTGTTCTGCACCCAGCGTCCGGGGTGATCGCCGAACACCGCGAGGATCTCGGGATCGAGCGGCACGATCGGCTCGGCGCGGTTCTCGAACGCCGTGGAGGACGCCTGCGCGCCGAGCTGGATGCGGCCGCCGTCGGTGTGCAGCACGGCGAAGGTGCCGGCGATGCCCCCGAGCGAGCGCCACTCGGCGTTGTTCTGGAACATCAGGAGGTAGTCGCGGGGGCCGTCGGCGCCGAGCATGGCGGGCACGAGGACCGTCGCATTGCGCAGCGCTTCGAGCGCGCCGGCCAACTCGTCGAGCTGTGCGACACCCTGCTCGACGGGTCCGCGGAGCGCGCCAAGGAGCGGAGCGGTGTCGATCGCCGCGGCGCGGTCGGCCGCATCGCGAGCGCGCGTCGCGGCTTGAGCGGAGACGTCGCGCGCTTCGACGAGTGGTGCCAGGTCGATCGCGCCGCTCGAGGGAGCGAGCGATGAGGGATCGAGCCCACCGAGTTGTCCGAGCAGCGGCGTCACGCTGTCGTCCACGACATCGTCGAGGCTCAAGGCGAGGGTGGACGCGGCGCGCAGCTGAGGACCCACCCACGGCAGGATCTCGAACGCGCGCCAGACGGGATCGCTCGTGAGGAGGCGGGCCTCCTCGGTGTTGTCCGCCAACTCATCCACCGTTGATGATGCGATGGACGGCGCGTTGATGAGTTCGGGCTCGATCTGAGAAGCGAGGGTACGAGCCTTCTCAATGTGCCACTCCGCGATCGCCCCGCGGATGCCGACCCATATGACCGCGATCAACAACAAGCCGAGAACGGTGCAGAACGCGAAGGGCAAGAGACTATGAGTTCTCGGACCAGAGGCCGACGTCTGGCCGAGCGTCATTCGAACAGGATACCGCTTCCAACTCTGAGCAAGATTGCACGTTCTAGCGAATTAGCGCCTCTGCCTCGATGACTACTAGCCGTGGCAATCCGCGCGTTCTGTCCCTAGTCCACACGCTTCCGTCTCCGTTTCTGACGCGTGTTCAAGACCAAGTGGCTCTGAAGGTCACGGGCGTACAAGCGACATGCTCCGGAGAGGGCGGGTCGCGGTCGTGCGTGTCGCTTCGTCTCTGAGGTGTGTGGGCGTCGACGTGTTGTGGTCGCTTTCGCGCGCGGGCATTCGCGCGGCGAGGGCGAGGCCCATCGCGAAGCTGAAGAGCGCTGCGCCCGCGGGCCATGCGAGAACGTCGAACGTGAGGAACAGCACTACGACAGCGACGAGCGGGATACGAGAACCTGCTCCGATTCGGAACCCGTGGACAATCGCGATCACGAGCAAGGCGAGTGCGACGACACCGCCGGTCGCGAGAGTGCTGACGAGTTGGTTGTCGATCGCATAGAAGGAACCGCTCTGAAGGAGGCCTTGGCCGAACAGGCGGGCTGTGGAGCCGTGCCCGCTGCCCAGAAGCACTTCGCCCGGAGTCTGACCGAGCAGCTTCGGGATCGCTTCGAGCGCACCAGAACGGTGGCTGACCGAGTCGCCCGTCAGGAAGTTCTGGACGATGCTGCCGGTGAAGAACCCGCTCGCCGCGAGGTAGACCACGAGTGTTAGTGCCGAGAACATGCCCACCGCAATGCGCGTCCAGAGCTTCCCGCCGATGGAGAACAGAATAACTGCGACCGCGACGATGAGCGCCGACCTGCTGCCAGTGGCGACGAGGCCCGCGATGAGAACCGCGGCGATCGCGACACGACGAGCTCCACGGGGGCCGCTCTTCCCAAGAGTGAGGGTCAGTGCGAGGAGGAGGAGCAGTGCCAGCATCAGCGGCTGACCGAGCGTCCCCTCGCCCCGAACCAGGCCAGGCAGGATCTGGTGCGGGTAGCTGACCGAGTTCCCCCAGAGCCGGGGTGCGATGCGGAGCATCTCAAGCACCGCATACGCAGCCTCTGCTGTGCTGAGGCCGATTATGAACCGCGCGATGGTCGTCACCTCCCCAGGCGAGGCGCTCACCATGACGACGACGACCGCTAGGGCGGGCAATGCGACGGTGACCCAGGCGCCGATCTCGGCGACTGCTGGGTGTAGGAGGGTCGAGAGCAGAAGCACCCCGAAATAGGCGATCAGGAGCCACATGCCCCGGGGATGTGCGGGACGAAGCGCGAAGAGCGCTACAGAAGCTCCGATGATAACGAGCAGTGCGACATTCTTGATCGTCTGGTTCTCGACGTAGAACGTTGGCACCAGCAACACCAGGGAAATCACGGGTACGCCGACGAACGCCGCCAGCCTATCGCGGCGGTAGGTCCCAAGGATGACCGCACCGAGGCTGGCGATCGCGAGACCGACAAGCGCCACGAGCACAGGGAAAGCGTACCCGCACGCGACGAGCACCCTGAGCTACTCGTGACAGAGATCGGATGCTGCGAGCAGAGCCACGCAAGCCTGTTGACCAGCTGGGGACTCCCGCCGAGCGGCAAAGTGGAGGTGTAGATCGCGAATTGACGGTGAAGCTCGGTGTTCAGCTTCAACGCGAACGGGCGTCGTACCGCTTTGTGGCTACCCGATTCTCCGATCGCGGCCTACTCTTGCCGGAGGACTAGCCGCCGACGATGAGTGACCATGTCCACATCACTCCAAGCAGAACGATGACAGTGAGTGCGATGGAAGCGTTGCGCCGCTGTCGCATGCGCACTAGTAGCACCGCGCCGGTAATCGCATCGACCGCCGCATATGCGCAGATCAGGGTGATGAGTTGAAATGTCTCCACGGTTGCGGAGATCACGGTGAGAACCGTGATGAGGGGAACTACAAGAATCGTGATTCGCGACACGTTGGCTGGAAGGAATCGATAAGCGGCCCGCTGTCCGACGGCGTTAGAGGCTGAGCCTGCGAGCCAAAGACCCACGCACATGGCAAGCGAAATCAGATCTGGCCTGAGCCACCAAGCCGCAGCGATGAGCGCCGCAGCGGCGGCAACTGCGCCCGCGTATAGCCACGAAAGAAACCGCATGCTGGGCTCGAGAGACGTCGAGGCCTGGTGCACGATGCGCGGCATGATCGCGTTGACGAACGTCGCCACGAGCGAGGCGACGATCTTCGCGGCGACGCTAAGCAGCGTCAGCATGGCGGGAGGGAGAATAACGGCCATCGATTGGATGATGGCGAGTCCGCCATAGCTGACGCCGGCCTTCGTCAGGAACCACCCCTCGGCGCGAGAGCCAGGTGTTCGCGCGTGGGGGAGTTCGTCCAGGGTGCGGTCGCCGATACGGTGCTTCCACATCGTGGCAAGCAGAACACCGTTGCCGAGAACCAAGGCAACGATCATCGCCAGGATGAGATCGGCTTTCTGAAGGGGAAGGAGCAAGGCGACAACGGCAAGACTGTTCGCGGGAATGGCGATTCCAGAGATCCAGTTCGGATCTCCACCGGCTTCGGCGGCCACGGCTCGGAACCAGAGCTTTGACTGAACGAACGCGTTCGCGATCGAAGCCAGGACGAGCGGGATCATCGCCGTGTCCAGCCGCTCGTTCATCCATAGCCATGCGCAAGCGCCGACGACGAAGATGCAAGCGAGCAGCGGCACCGAGTGCCTGACGACGGTGGCCTGCCTTTTCGAGATCCTGTCCCGATTCAGTAGCATCGGGAAGACAACGCCGACAATGACGATCTGCGTCGGAAGCATTCCCATGTTGAACAGATAGAGGTATGCGTCGGTGTGCTGATTGGGGCCAATTCGCCAGAGTAAGAGCGCGAGCTGCGCGACGCCGATGCCCTGCGAAGTAATCGACAGCAGTGGGGCAAGTGAGTGCGCCCAGTTCTTGATCACGAACGCCCGCCAACTGCGCGTCGAAGTCCACTCGAAGTCAGTATGCGAGTTACGCCATATGCCGCACCCCGGATGATGGCACCAGCCTTCGCTAGACGATTGTTCTCGTAGAGAAGAATCAGGGCAGTCTTCCGCGCGAGAACCATGGCCACGCCGAAAGGGCTGGTGCGGGGAGGTCGCAGGCCCGGCGGAGTCCGGCGATGCTTGATCGCGAAATGCACCATGTCGCGTGCCATGTGCTCAAGGCGCTGCGGCGGATAGTTGTAGATCACTCCGAGCCGACGCTTCTCTGCGCGGCCGATTGTGTGTGAGATCGCGGCGCGGTCGCTCCGCACGATCCGGTGTCCAGCGATGCGGAGTCGAGCGCAGTAATCGAAGTCGACGAAGTCGATGAACATGTCCTCGTCGTAGCCTTCCAAGTCCCGCCATGTCGACAGCCGTAACAGCGAGCCGGAGGAGATGCAGTAGTTCACGTCGACCTGTCCCCGCTGCGTCGTGCCGGTGCGCCGTTCCTGGACCGATGCGGTCGCAATGCCCACCGCGGGTTGCAACGTGTTCGAACGGAGGGCTTCGACAGAGCCGGCGCGGAGGACGGAGTCCTGGTCGAGCAGAAGCGCGAAGTCCATGCCGAGGCTCGACAGGTTCTCGAGGCCGGTGTTCAGCGCCCGGGCGATGCCGTGATTGCTGCCGAGTTCGACGAGCGTCGCGTCATGTGCGACGCAAAGACGCCGGACGTCAGCCACATTCGCGGAGCCATTGTCGACGATCAGCAGGGCAGACACCTCCCGCGCCGCGTGGCCAAGACACTCATCAAGGAGATCGATGTCGGGGTTATAGGTGACCACGACCGCGCCGGTATCGGGGCGAGTCATGCGTCTTCCGATCCCCGCGCAGGCGAAGCGTCCGGGAGGAGCTCGTTGAGAATGACGGCGAGTCGCGACATCAGGGCACGTCGCGAGTAGTGCTTTTCCCAATACGCGCGGATCGCCGAGCGGTTGTGCTTCTCGTCGATCACGTGGACGAGCTGCTCAAGTATGTCGCGATCACTGTCGGCCCAACGGACGTAGGTACCGTCGATGTATTCGCTCATGCCGACGTTGAGCGAGGCGACAACGGGAATTCCCAGCTGGAGGGCGCCGACAGTGAGCATGTGCCCCGCGGCGCGGCCGCCCTCCACCAGCGGCAAGTAAGCGACGTCGGCCGCGCCGAGGAGGCGGCCGAACTGCTCCTGAGGGAGGCGGCCATGGCTCACAACGCTATTGCGGCCACGCGCCATCTCACCAGGCTCTGTGCCGACCGCGATATCAAGACGGGTCGGCAACGGAGAGTTGAGCACTTCTGTAATGAGGTGATCTATGAGAGCGCCGTCCCGGTCGGAAGAGCCGCCGATGAATATACGTCTCTGCTCACTTGGCTTCCGAAGCGGAGCGAAGTCATAGGGGAAGGTGTTGCCGTAATGCGTGAAGGTGGCTATTCCGCCCTCGGCCGCCCACGCTTCGGCTTCGACCCCCGTCCAGGTGATCACCGGTGTGCGACGCAGGATGTTGCGTAGCATCTCCCACTGCCGGGTACCGGACGCCGCGTATAGGCCGGTGACGACGAGCGGGCCGCGACGGATTGCGCGTAGCGCGACGCCGATCCACGGATTGGTCGCGAGGGTGAGGTCGGTGCGTCGATGGAAGAGCGACTTCGCCGTGACAAAGACTGCGTCTGCGCCGAGGCCGAGGGCCCGGCTGCCAAGACGACGGCCGTCGGGCCGCGCGCGATCCAGGGTGACGATGTCGCTGACCTGCTCGATTTGGTGCCACTCCGCGGCCGCCGCGCGGGGGCCCAGGGTCACCACCATGACACTCATCTTCTCTGTCCGATCAGATCCGACCAGCTCTCCCGGCTACGAGTCCGATACTCGGTCCGCAGCGCGGCAACATCCTCGGCGGACATTTGCAAGGCGGCTCTCACTGCCCGGACCCACGATTCCACGGAGTCGGCTGCCAGCAACGACTTCGCATCCCCCAGGAGATCCGCTAGCGCGGAGGAGCGCGGGCCGACGACGGGCACCCCGTTCTCCAGTGCCCTCACAGCGACACCACTCTGATAGAAGCGGCGATACGGGATGAGGACGACGTTCGCGTCGCCGATCTCGCGCGTGAACTCCGCCTCTGATAGGAAGCGCGCCTCGACGTCCCAGCCCGGCAGCTCAGGCCAGCCCTTTCCGGCAATCCGCAGGTCGACGGCGTCATGCATCTGCTTTGCCAGTTCGAGGAGGAGCTCACTGTCGCGCTCGGACTTGTACTGTCCGAGCACGGCGATCCGCGGACGCGCATTTCGTTCTGGGCCGACGACTGCCGCCCCGAAGCGAATCGGATGCAACACCTGCCCGACGCGATTCGCCGGCAGCGTCCGCGTGACTTCTTCGAGGGCGCGTTTGCTGTGCGCGATGACAGTCACGCCCCGTCCGAACAATCGCGCAACGGCCTTCGCCCCTGAGCCGTAACCGACAGCGCGCACCAGTGGCGTCGGATCGTGCATGATCAGCGCTCCTCGTCCGCAGATTGCTTTGAGCAGAAGGACATCGAAGAAGCCGAGGACCGGCCAGAGGACAATGATCTGTCCGCCTGGCTTCCGAAGGCGACGCGCCTGCGCGAGAGCTCTTACGTGATTCGTCAGCCACTTGGCACGGCTGATTCCGCCGAAGGAGGGCTCCGCGTACGCGATCTCTCGGACCTCGCCGAAGTCCGGCCCGATGGTCTCACGCAACTCGATGCCGTAGTGGGCGAGCGCCCCGCGGAGCGGATTCACGATGACAGTCGCAGCTCGGCGATCAGGTAGCGGAGCACGTGCCCCCTCCCATAGGCGCCGAATCCCATGGATGTCTCGGGAACGGACCAACTGGAGCATGCGGCGCGCCAGCCCATAACCGACCCCCAGCGTGCGCCTCGCGATGTTGCCATGCTTGCGAGCAAGCAAGCGTGTGTTCCTCGCAAAGTAGAACGGAGGGGTGCCCCCCGTGCTCTGCCAGGCGCTTGCACGGTGCACGCTCAGAACACGCCATCCGGCCGCGGCGAGGCGGAGATGAAGATCTACTTCTTCCACGTACATCACAAACGTCTCGTCGAACATCTCAGCGGGAAGCGCCTCATCGCGGTACATCACCAACGCGCCATCGACCCACTTACTGATCGAGACCTCCGATACCGCGTGCGCTCCTCGATGATGGAAGGGAAGTCCGCTCAAGGGACGGAGGCCGCCGCCGGTTGACCACACTGTGGCCTGACCTGGCTGGTTTTCCGTATGAAGTGTGGGACCCGCGGCGGCAGCAAGAGGATCTTCAGTCAGCGCTGCCTTGAGCAGCGAGATGCAGTTCGACTCGAGGCGCACTTCGTGCGTGCTGATCACGAGAAAGTCGTATGTGAGTCCTCGTTGCTTTAGGTAAGCTCGCCCGGCATTCGCAGCAGCACCGTATCCGTGATTCTCGACGAAGAGGACCTCGGTCGCTGACGGGAGCGCGCGGACGAGATCGTCGTCACGGTCAGGCATATCCGAGTTGTCGACCACGACGATATGGGCAGGCGCAACGCCCTGATCGACGAATCCGGCGACAACTGCCCCGATGCCGGAATGCCGTCGATGATGGACGACAACTACCGCGACGTCCCGCATGTGCGGTTGCTCCTTCACTCTCGTAGCCAATCGTGCGCGACGCGCCTGCCATCGACGACAGGGAGCGCCCTCCGAACGACCTGCGGATCGAGTGGAGCCTGCAGCGCAGATAGCATTGCTTCGGCGAGCTGGCTCACGTATTCGATCACTACGTGCCCCTGGTCGTCGAGCCACGCCGCGAGGCCAGTCTCCCTGGTGGTGACCACTGTGAGTCCGTGCTGGAGTGCCTCCTTGATGGGAAGTCCGACTTGCTCTCTCCAGCGACCGTCCCTCACCGAGGGGGCGGCGAGCACCCGATGGTTTGCGTAGATTTCCGGTAGCTCGATGTGCGGAACATGGCGGCGATACGTGCGTCGCGTCGGATTTCGCTCGGCCCACTCCTGCACGGCCGCACGTTCCGGCCCGTCGCCGATCACCGTGATGCTCGCGTGGCATCGCGCCTCGATCGCTTCCCACGCGGCAAGCAGCTCGTGGATGCCCTTACGGTGCTCGAGCCTGCCGACAAACAGCGCATCCGAGGCGCTCCCGGAAGCAGAGCGCGCTGCGGGGGCCGCGAGCTCGAGGAAGAGGCGAGTCCGCGGGCGGGCGCCACGCGTCAGAGCCGCGTATGTCCGTTGCGCGTCGGGGGTGCCGTAAGCGAGTCGGTCGAACAGCAACGCGACCATCGCGGCAAGAGGCTTCGTCAGCGCCCACCGAAGTGAACGCCCGCGATATGACATCAGGGTGCTGAGCTCGCTGTTCTCGATGCAATACGAGACGACGAGAGGGCGGGCCCCCGGTACGATCCGTGCCGCGGCGCCTGCCACTGCCGTGAGCGGTAGGGCGCGCAGCCACAGTGGCTCGGGCAATTCGACCACGGTCGGTCGGAGGTGACGCAATGTCCGGGCCACGGACCAGAGAGTCACCTGTCGGCAGTAATCGGGCATGGCCTCGCGCAGGTCGGGGTTGGTGTGCCGGTAGAGCACTATCTCAGTGGGGTCCCAGACATGGCGTGCGAGGTGTGCCGCCCGAAGTTCCGGTATGACTCGCACCGACAATCGACGATCGCTATCGGTGTGCATACTCATTGACCCTTGGGTGGTTCGAGCTCGGAATGACAAGCCCGCGTGCGTAGTTAGCTCCTGAATCGCGTACTCAGCGAAGAGGGGCGCTCGCGTGTCCCTCGGCTCGATGATCGATCCGTGCCTCCGCCAAGTTCATCAGCGAGTTCTCGTACAGCGCGTTGACCACGTCCCACGTATACACGCCGACGGCGCGCTCAGCGGCGCCTTCGGCCAGCGCGGTCTGGAGTTCGGTGTCGGTCAGCACCTGACGAACGGCGGCGGCGATCGCGATGGCGTCGGGCTGCGTGAAGACCGCCGCCTCGCCGAGCACCTCACGGTTGTAGACCGTGTCGCGCGCGATCACCGGGGCGCCCAGAGCCATCGCCTGCACGAGTGCGGGGTTCGTGCCGCCGACGCTGTGGCCGTGGAAGTACGCGCCGGCGTGCTGCCACAGCGCGTGCAGGCGGTCGTCGTCGCTCACGTGGCCGAGCCAGCGCACGCGCGGCTCGCGGGCCGCCAGCTCGCGCGCGTGGTCATCGAAGTCGCTGCCGTATCCGCTCGACCCCACGATCACGACGTCCGTGTCGACCGCGAGCCGCTCGGCGGCGTCGAAGAACTCGGCGACGGAGTTCTCGGGCACGAAGCGGGCGACGTAGAGCGCGTACTCGCGCGAGGTTAGGCCGGGCTCGACCGGGAGCGGGTCGCGGGTGTCGCCGCCATATGGGATGAAGTCGCCGTCGCGACGGAACTCGGCGTGCCAGCGGCGCGCGATCTCCTCGGAGTCATAGACCAGTCGGCTGCCCCAACGGGCGGCGGCGTGCGCGCCCAGCTTGAAGACGGCCTTGGCGATGCGGCCCCACTTGGCGCGCTCCCACTCGATGCCGTCGACGTTCACGAGCGTGGGGATGCCGCGCATCGCCAGCAGCGGCAGGATGAAGCCGTTGGCCACGTTCATCACGATCGCCAGATCGGGCTTGCGGCGCATCGCGTCGAGTGCGGAGAAGAACCCGTAGGAGAGGGTGCTGAACGACTTCGTGTCGATGCCCCGGGTGATCACCGAGCGCACGCGCGGATCCAGGTCGATGTCGTCCGGCGCGACCGCGCCCTCGCGGCCGTAGACAGTGACGTCCCAGCCGCGGTCAGCGAGGTAGGGAGCGAGCTTGCGGACGGCCGTCTCGAAGCCGCCGTAGTAGCTCGGGTAGCCTCGCGTGCCGATGATCGCGACCGATCTCGTAGTCGAGCGGTGGTCGGCCTGAGGCATTTGGGGCATCCTTCGGGGGAGAAATGCATACGCCGTGGTTGCGGCGGGTATCAGCGGGGGGAGCGGGGCCGTCCTCGTTGAATGCCCAATCATGAAGGTTAAACGCTCGTGACAAACGCCGTGTCCCTATTCTGATATGTTGCCCGCTGCCCGGGCACTTTGACGCGATGATGTCCCACTTATCGAGATCACGCGAGCATTGTCCCGATGAGCGCAAGGCCGACGGCGCTCGCGTTGAACACGACATGAGTCAGCACCGCGCCCCAGATGCGACCCGTCAGCAGGACGAGCAGCGCGCACGTGAGCCCGACGAACGTGAGCGATACGGGCTCGGCCCACGACGCCATCCCGCTGATCGCGTGGAGCGCGACGAATGCCGCCGTCGAGGCGACGAGGGCCAGCGCGCCGCCGTCGAGGCCGCGGCGCGCGAGGCGGAACACCGCGACGAGGACGACACCGCGGAAGAGGAACTCCTCGAGCAGGGGCGCGATCGCCACGGGCCCGACGAGCGAGGTCAGCCACCAGAGGTCGGGGAGTCGCCCGTCGACAAGCGGATACGTGGGAAAAGCGCCGCTGTCACCGGCGGCGACCGCGAACCAGCCCTGGATGATCCTGAGCGCACCGCCGAGCACGATCGCGTAGAGCACGTCCACCCAGCGGAATCGCAGCAGCCCGCGCGGGCGGCTGCGGCGGAAGGCGAGGACGACCGGCGCGGCCATGCCCGCCCACATCGCCAGCGCGCTCATCAGCGATCCGGCAGTGGTCGGGATCAGCGTGCGCAGCAGGATGGATGCGATGGCGCCGCCGCCCACGCAGAGGGCCGCCCATGCCAGCAGCTCGGTGTCCCAGCGACGTGCCGTGCGGCTTCCATCCCGCCACGTGCGAGTGCTCGAGACGTGCGAAGAACGGCGCGAGGGCGGATCGATCTTCGCAATGCGAGCCTGGATATCGGCACCGCCCGGTTCGCTCGCATTCTGCGGATTCATGGGACCTCGATTCGAGCGATAACATCGCGGGACAAGCAGGATTAAACGTAGCCGGGAGGCGGTGATGTTGCGGATTCTCACGGTGTGCACCGGCAATGTCTGCCGTTCTCCGCTGGCCGCGCTGCTTCTCGCGGAACGGCTGAAGGGCCTTCCCGTGATGGTGGAAAGCGCCGGAATGCGCGCGCTCGTCGACGAGCCGGCGACCGAGGAGACCGGCCGCATCGCGCTCGAGAGCGGGGTCGCCCCCGAAGCCCTCGAGGCGCACCGCGCCCGCTTGGCCGTCGAGTCGGTCCTGGGTGACGCGGACCTGATCCTGGGCATGGCGCGCGAGCATCGGCACGCGATCGTCGACCTCGTGCCGAACCGCCTCCGCGCCACGTTCACGCTGCGCGAGCTCGCGCGCCTCGGCCGCGAGGCGACCGACGCCGAGCTCGAGGAGGCCGTGGCCGGCATCGCCGATCCGCAGGAGCGACTGCGGCGCGTGCTCGCATTCGTCTCGAGCCTGCGCGGCGTGATCGACCCGCCGCCCGCGGCCGTCGACGACGACGTGATCGACCCGTACCGCCGCCCGTGGGAGACGTATGTGCTGAGCGCGTCCCAGCTCATCCCGGCCATCGAGGACGTGGCCCGCGTCATCCGCGTCGCGGCGGGAGGACCGGCCGCCTCCCACACAGTGGCGGCGTGAGATGACCACCCGCCGCGTCAGCGGCACAGCGCCCGGGCACTCCCGTTCCCGTGTGGGAATATGGGCGTCGATCGAAAGGCACTCGTGGAACTGAGCGACTACATCCGGATCCTTCGAAAGAACTGGATCATCATCGTCGTGATCGCCCTCGTGGGCGTCGGGGCCGCGGCGGTGTACTCGTTGACGCGTACGCCACTGTACGAATCGACGAGCGAGATCTTCGTCTCGTCGCAGGCGGGTGCGACGATCGGCGAGCAGCAGCAGGGCAACATGTACACGCAGCAGCGTGTGACCTCCTACGTGCAGCTCGCGACCGCGCCGAAGGTGCTCGATCCCGTGATCGCCGACCTCGGGGTGCCGGTGACCGCCGCTGAGTTGGCGGAGGCCGTCGCCGTGAGCAGCCCGCTCGACACGACGATCGTGCGGATCACCGTCACCGACGCGTCCGCCGCGCTCGCCGCGGACGTCGCCAACTCCATCGCCTCCGAGCTCACCGCCGCGATCGACGAGGTCGAGACCCTGCCTGGCACCGAGACGAGCCCGGTGAAGGTGACCCCCATCACGTCGGCTGTTCCCGCCGAGACCCCGGTGAGCCCCAACGTGCCGCTCAACCTCGCTCTCGGTGCGCTCGTGGGCCTCGCGCTCGGTGTCGCCTTCGCGGTCCTGCGCACGGTACTCGACACCCGCATCCGCTCCAGCCGCGACATCACGGCGCTCACCGACCGTGCGATCATCGGCGCGATCCCGCTCGACCCGCGCGCCAAGGAGCGGCCGATCATCCTGCAGGCAGATCCGCTCAACCCGCGCAGCGAGGCGTTCCGCGCGCTGCGCACGAACCTGCAGTTCCTCGACTTCGAGGGCGGCAAGAGCTTCGTGATGACCTCCAGCATGCCGAGCGAGGGCAAGTCGACCACCGCCGTGAACCTGGCGATCGCGCTCGCGGATGCGGGCAAGCGCGTCGTGCTGATCGACGCGGATCTGCGCAAGCCGAAGGTGGCCGAGTACCTCGGCATCGAGGGCGGCGTGGGCCTGACCGACGTGCTGATCGGCCGCGCCGAGCTCACCGACGTGCTGCAGAAGTGGGGCCGCAGGTCGCTGTACATCCTGCCGTCGGGCAAGATTCCGCCGAACCCGAGCGAGCTGCTCGGCTCGGCGCAGATGGCCCAGCTGCTCGAGGACTTCAGCCGCGACGCCGACATCGTGATCCTGGATGCGCCGCCGCTGCTGCCCGTCACCGACGCGGCCGTGCTCGCCAAGCGCACGAGCGGCGCGATCCTGGCGGTCGCCGCGAACTCGACGCACCGCAACCAGCTCGCCGGCGCCCTGGACGCGCTCGAGACGGTCGACGCGCGCGTCGCGGGTCTCGTGCTGACCATGGTGCCCACGCGCGGTCCGGATGCCTACGACTACGGCTACGGGTACGGCTATGGCTACGGGTACGCCGCCGAGGAGGCGCCGCAGTCGGGCCGCGAGCGCCGTCGCGCGGCGAAGGCCGCTAAGGCGGCGCTGGCCGCCCAGACTGCGCACCACGCGGCCCCCGAGGGCGCTCGACGCCGCTCGAACGCGGCTCAGAACGTCCGAGACTCGGCCTGACCCGACCGTGGTCCGTCAGCCTTCCGCCCGAGCGTGGACGGGCATCGCGGTCGTCGCGGTGCTCGCCGTCGTCGTGGGCGCGCTCGCCGTGATGGCGATGCAGCGGGTGTCGGCGCCGCCGTCCTCCGAGCCCGCCAGCGATGCCGACGGGACCGCGCCCCCGACGCCCGCGCAGAGCGCGCTGCCGACCCCGGTCGGCTCGGCCACGGCCCCGGCCGTCGTGCCGCGCGAGGCGGAGCGGTTTCTCGCCGCCGGGGTGAACGGCGTGCTGTGGCGCGTGACCGCCGGCTCGTGCCAGCTCGACATCCCGCCCGTGCTCGAGCGCTCGGGCGACGACGGCGTCACGTGGGCCGACGTCACGCCGGCGTACCGCGGCATCACCCAGGTGATGAGCCTGGAGGACTTCGCCGATGTGCAGGCCGAGGCGGTGGCGACCGTGCTCGACGACGCGTCGGCGGGTGATCCGTGCGATCCGCGGGCGATGCGCACGTTCAGCGACGGCTCCTTCTGGAGCGACTATCCCGAGGTGCTCGCGGCGCGCAGCTACCTGACCCCCGACGGCGTCCTGGTCACGCCCGGCGGCGAGACGGAGGCTCCGTGCGCCGAGCCGCGCAGCGTGCGCAGCTCGGGCGCCGTCGTCGCGCTCGTGTGCGACGGGCAGGTGTCGTGGTGGGACGGCGCGACGTGGACCGCGGAGGCCGTGCCCGCGTCGATCGCCGTGGCGGTCGGCGCGGAGGGCCTCTACATCGCGCACGTGGATCCGGAGTGCGACGGGGTGCAGCTGTCCCTCGTCGCCCCGGATGAGGAACCGGTTGCGGTCGTCTGCGAGACGGGTCTGGACCCGGCGCTGCCGCTCGCACTGGACGCCACCGACGCCGGATCGCTGTGGCTGTGGTCGGGCGACGAGGTGCGCTCATCCGGATCCGCCGTCGCGTCCGCCGGAGCGAGCTGACATGTCTCGCATGATGGTTCTCGGCCGCTGGGTGCGGTACGCGCTGCTCGCGGTCGTCGGCATCGCGGCGATCGCCTGGATCGTCACGATCCCGATCCGCGCAGAAGTCGTGAGCGCGCCGGCTCCCGCGGCGAGCGTCGAGCCCGCCGTCGTGGTGACGCCGACGCCGACCGCGACGGCCGACCCCCGCCGACGGTTCCTCGCGCTCGACGGCGGCGGTGTGCTGTGGCGCGGCACCGCCGGGTCGTGCGCCGAGGGCATCGCTCCGAAGCTCGAGCGCACCGCCGACGCCGTCACGTGGCGCGTCGCGACTCCCGGCGACGCGGCCGAGCTGCTCGCGCTCACCCCGGGTGACGCGGTCGACCAGGCGTCCGTCGTGATCGCGACCGGCGACGGATCCTGCACCGTCGCGGGGCGGCACACCAACTCCGAGGGCGACGCGTGGGAGGAGAGCCCGAAGGTGGACGTCCCGACCCTGCCCGAGGGGGCGCTCGCCGTCACCGAGGGCGGCTACGTCGCTCGCGAGACGGAGGGCTGCGACGGTGTCGCGTTCTCCGGCGATTCTTGGGAGACGTGCGAGACGGGGATGGACCCGGCGGATCCGATCGCGATCGACTACGCCGATGGCCGCCTGTATGTGTGGAGCGGCGACGTGCTGGCCGCCCTCGAGGTGGGTTGAGCGCCGCGGCCGTGTTAAGGTAGATCCTTGGTGCCCACTGCGGGCCCAGCGAACGTGAGCCCTCCACCGGCTGGTTCTCATCGAGAACCGCCCCGGAGTGGGATTCACGAACGACTCCGTTCGATAAGAAAGCAGCACTACTGTGACGCGCACTTACACCCCGAAGGCCGGTGAGGCCCAGCGCGAGTGGCTCGTGATCGATGCCACCGACGTCGTCCTCGGACGCCTCGCCTCGCACGCCGCCGCGCTCCTGCGTGGCAAGCACAAGGCCACCTTCGCTCCCCACATGGACATGGGCGACTTCGTCATCATCGTGAACGCCGACAAGGTCGCGCTCACGGGCCAGAAGCTCGAGCAGAAGAAGGCCTACCGTCACTCGGGTTACCCGGGCGGCCTCAAGGCCGTCTCGTACTCCGAGCTCCTCGAGAAGAACCCCGTCCGCGCCGTCGAGAAGGCCATCCGCGGCATGCTCCCCAAGAACTCGCTGGGTCGCCAGCAGCTCTCGAAGCTGAAGGTGTACGTCGGTGCCGAGCACCCGCACGCCGCGCAGCAGCCCAAGACCTTCACCCTCGACCAGGTCGCCCAGTAAGCGCCGGCATCCAAGGATTCAACGTGACTGACATCGACACTCAGAACTACTCGACGGAGACGCCGGCCACCGAGGCCGTCGACGCCCCCCGTCCCGTCCTCAACGTTTCCGGCGCCGCCGTGGGCCGTCGCAAGCAGGCCATCGCCCGCGTGCGCGTCGTCCCGGGCTCGGGCACGATCACGGTCAACGGCCGCACGATCGAGGACTACTTCCCGAACAAGCTGCACCAGCAGCTGATCAACGACCCGTTCACGGTGCTCAGCCTCGGCGGCGCCTACGACGTCGTCGCGCGCATCTCGGGCGGCGGCCCCTCGGGTCAGGCCGGCGCGCTGCGCCTCGCCATCGCCCGTTCGCTGAACGAGATCGACCGTGAGAACAACCGACCGACCCTGAAGAAGGCCGGCTTCCTCACGCGCGACGCGCGCGTCATCGAGCGCAAGAAGGCCGGTCTCAAGAAGGCCCGCAAGGCGTCGCAGTTCTCGAAGCGCTAAGGCGCACGAGGCTTCTATGCCCCTCTTCGGCACAGACGGTGTGCGAGGGCTCGCCAATGGCACCCTCACCGCCGACCTGGCTCTGTCCCTGGCCCAGGCGACCGCGGTCGTCCTGGGCCAGGGCCGTTCGGCCGAGGCCCGCCGGGCCGCGGGTCGCCGTGCGGAGGTCGTCATCGGCCGCGACCCTCGTATCTCAGGGCAGTTCCTGTCGGCTGCCGTGTCGGCCGGTCTGGCCGCATCCGGCATCGACGTCTACGACGCCGGCGTCATCCCCACCCCGGGTCTGGCGTTCCTCGTCGCCGACCGCGACGCGGACTTCGGCGTCATGGTGTCGGCGTCGCACAACCCCGCGCCCGACAACGGCATCAAGATCTTCGCCCGCGGCGGCGTGAAGCTCCCCGATGAGGTCGAGCAGCGCATCGAGGCCGCGCTGGACGCGCCCAAGCTGCTCCCCACGGGAGGCGACGTCGGCCGCATCCGCGTCTTCGCCGACGCCGAGGACCGCTACGTCCTGCACCTGCTGCAGTCGCTGCCGCACCGCCTCGACGGCATCCACGTCGTGCTCGACTGCGCGCACGGCGCCGCCGCCGGCGTCTCGCCCGAGACGTTCCGCGACGCGGGCGCCCGCGTGACCGTGATCGGCGCGGAGCCCGACGGCATCAACATCAACGACGGCGTCGGATCGACGCACCTCGACCAGCTCGCCGAGGCGGTCGTGCGCGCCGGCGCCGACATCGGCATCGCCCACGACGGCGACGCGGACCGCTGCCTCGCCGTGGACGCGCAGGGTCGCGTCGTCGACGGCGACCAGATCATGGCGATCCTCGCCGCCTCCATGCAGGAGCGCGGGGTCCTCAAGGACGACACTCTCGTCGCCACCGTGATGAGCAACCTCGGCCTGCTGATGGCCATGCGCGAGCGCGGCATCGCGGTGCTGAAGACCGCGGTCGGCGACCGGTACGTGCTCGAAGAGATGAACGCCGGGGGCTACTCGCTCGGCGGCGAGCAGTCGGGCCACGTCATCATGAGCGACTTCGCCACGACCGGCGACGGCCTGCTCACGGGCCTGCACCTCGTTGCCGAGATGGCGCGCACGGGCAAGTCGCTCGCCGAGCTGGCCTCGATCATGACCGTCTACCCGCAGGTGCTGATCAACGTCCGCGACGTGGATCGCACGCGCGTCTCCGACGAGGGCGTGCAGGACGCCGTCCGCGCCGTCGAGACCGAGCTCGGCGACAGCGGCCGCGTGCTGCTGCGCGCCTCCGGCACCGAGCAGCTCGTGCGCGTGATGGTCGAGGCCGCCGACGAGACGACGGCCCAGCGAGCGGCCGAGCGGCTGGCGGACATCGTGCGGGAGCGGCTCTCGCTATAGGGCTCTGGGCGGCCGGGTGGTTCGACTCCCTCGGTTCGGTCGATCGCTCAACCAGTGCGACACTCGTCGCTCAACCGGCGAGAGTCACGAGGGGCGGCGGCGGGACCGCCAGTGTCCGTCCACCTTTCGCCCCCGCCGGATGTGGGGGCCCACCCAGACCTCGCCGGGGCGCGATTCCGGCACCGGTGCGCGATCCTGAACCGGGTTCGCCCACGCCCATCCCCCACGGTCGGCGCGCTCCGTGCGGAGAGGCGCATGAAACGTCCCCGACCCGTCGTCGCCTGCTGCGCGGCCGGCGAGGAGGTTGTCGATGATGCCGATCACGACGTGTTGCAGCCCGGGATGCGCGGCGGGGTGAGGCCGCTCCTCGTCCGCGATGCGACGCGCGTCGACGAGCACCTCGGAGATGAGCTGCATGGGGCTCCGCATTCCCCAGCCCGCGAGCTCCGCGACGAGATGCTCCCGGGTGAGCAGGCGGTGCTCGAACTCACCGTTGATCGAGAACGCCATCTCGCCATCATTGGGCTGGAACGTCTGGGGGACGACGTCGTACATCGGAGCGAGCTCCACTCGCCCGTCGAGGAGGTGCAGCAGCGAGATGTTCTTGGCGTGAAGATCGAGGTTGCCGAGCGCCACGGACAGGACGACCATGCGGGCAAGGGTCCGCCGGTCCTGCCTGCCCAGGTGCGAGGCGACCTCGCCGAGGCCCCGTCTGCGGTCCGGGGCGTACCTTTCGTACTTCTGATTCTTCGAAAGCCCGAGGACCTGATTGAAGTCCTCCTGGTGAACGCGGTTCTGGGGGATGTCCGGGGACCGGTCGTACCGCTCGATCACGAGCGCCGTGAGGCCGGCGAACGCCTCGAGGGTCGTCGCGAAGCCCGCGAGCTGCAGTCGTCGGGCGAACCTGCTGCCGTACTCCTCATCGAAGATCATGCTTGGATACCGCGGCACGATGGGCTTGACGATGTGCGTCGACGGATACCCGTCGAGAGCCTGCGCCCATCCGTCCGGAGTCCTGACGAGCACGATCTTCGTCTGGACTCCGGGGAGCGAGGTCTTGCCGCGACGCCCGTGCGCGTCAGCGGGCTTGTTCCCCAGGGGAGTGCGCGAGACGTCTTCGAGAAGCGTGCGGACGTCCGCCTCGCTGAGAGGCTGCAGTGCAGGCGTCGAGGGCTCGCCCGGTGACTCGGGATCCCAGATCTGGAGGGCCCCCGCGACGTCGCGTCCGTACACGCGCAGCAGGCCGACCACGTCGTCCTCGGCGAGTCCCGCCTGTCGGGCGAGCGCTTCCCGCTGGTCTCCCTCCGGCAGCAGCTCAGAGAAGAAGTTCCTGGCGCGCTGGCGCGACGCCGTCGTAGCCGGCGAACCGAGAGGGATGGCGAGCGAGAGGATGGTGCTGTTCAGGCCGAAGCGCTTGATGGCCGCGTCGTGCGCGACGAAGTCGCCCGTCGCGGCGACGAGCGTGCCGACGAGTTCTCCGTAGAGCTCGACCCGCAGGTCACCCACGGTGCGCAGCCTCGTCTGGGACGTCGACGTACATGACCGCGCCGACTTCGTCGAGAAGTTCAAGGATGCGGACGAGGACCTTCGCGTTCTTGCCCGACTCGAGCTCCCAGATGTACCGCTGACTGATCTCGAGCCGCTCCGCGAGCTCTTCCTGCGTCAGGCCCGCCCGTACCCGCGCCTCGCGCAAGGTGAGACCGAGGATGCGGGGATCGGTGATTCGTGCCCTGTCCATCGGCTCCCGCCTCACTACGTTTTTCTCATTGTAGCTCAAAACTACGAAAATGTAGTCACATGCTAGAACTACGTTTTCGTAGTCCAGCCGAAGCTCGGCGTTGCGCTCCTACGCCCAGCCGAGCTCCTCGATGTAGCGGAGCATGACGCCCTCGCGGAGCGCCCAGGGTGAGACCTCGAGCTCGTTCACGCCGAGGGCCTTCATGGCCTCGTGCAGCACGACCGCGCCCGCCGTGATCTGCACCGTGCGCTCGGGCGTGATGCCCGGCAGCTCCTTGCGGACAGCCGCGGGGATCTTCGCCAGGCGCGGGATCCACTGACCCAGCGACTGGCGCGGCAGCACCATGCGCTCCACGCCCGACCAGCCGGGACGCGGATGCCCCGCGAGCTTCGCGAGCGAGCGGATCGTCTTCGACGACCCGACCACGTGATCCGGCTTCGGCCGGCCCTTCAGGTGCTTCGCGACCGGCGCGAGCGTCTCGGCGGCGTGCTCGCGCAGCTTCGCGACAGCCTTCTCGCCCGGCGGATCCTCCATCAGGTACGCCAGCGTCATCCGGCCCGCGCCGAGCGCGACCGATTCGGCGTAGTCGGGGAGGTCCTCGTCGCCCGCGGCGATCTCGAGCGATCCGCCGCCGATGTCGAACAGCAGGATGCGTCCCGCCGACCAGCCGAACCAGCGTCGCACCGCGAGGAACGTGAAGCGCGCCTCGGTCTCGCCGCCCAGCACCTGCAGCGGCTGGCCGAGAGCCTCCTCGATGCGCGCGATGACCTCCGGGCCGTTCGCGGCCTCGCGCACGGCGGAGGTCGCGGTCGGCAGCAGCTCTTCGACGTTCTCGGCCGCGGCGAGGTCGCGGGCGAGGGTCACGGCGGCCACGAGGGCCGTGACGCCCTCCTCGGAGATCGCGCCCGCCGGCGTCAGGTACCGCATCAGGCGCAGCACCGTGCGATGGCTGGACGCGGCGAGCGGGCGGCCGCCGGGATGCGCCTCGGCCACCAGCAGGTGGACCGTGTTGGATCCGATGTCCAGAACTCCGAGGCGCATGGGGTCAGGGTATCGGCGCGGGCTTCTCGACCTGCACGCGCGGCAGTCGCCAGACCGCGGGCACGCACAGCGCGGCGAGACACACGACGAGGTAGACGACGGCGCTCGTGCCGAAGACATTCGCGGCGCCGAACGCCACCGCGAGGGGGCCGTACGCGAGCTGTCCGACCGGCATCGCGGCGAAGGATCCGAGCGCATCGTAGGACGACATCCGCGACAGCATCTTCTCGGGGATGTTCTCCATCATCGCGAGGTTCCACCCGAGGCCGAACACCTGCATCCCCGCCCCCGCAGCCGCCATCGCGAGGATCAGTGGGATCCGCTCGGGCCAGACGGACAGCATCAGCAGCGGGACGGACATGAGCGCCATGCCGATCATCCCCGCCCGCAGCGGATGCCGCAGCGTCATCCGCATCAGGACGAGCGTCATCAGCAGCAGTCCGACGGCCTCGGCGGAGGCCGCGAGGCCCCATCCGCCGATGCCGATCGTCTCGGTCTGCTTCGCGAACGCCGGAGCGAGCACGCCAATGGCACCGGTGTGGATAGCGTTGAGCACGAAGAACGCCGCGACGATCACCCAGAGCCACGTGGTGCGGCGGAACATCGTCCAGCCCTCGCGCAGCTCGCGGACCAGGCTGGGTGACGCGGCCGGCTGCTCGCGCGACGGGATCCGCACTCCCGCCAGCAGCACGGCCGCGATCAGCCAGGTCGCCGCGTCGATCGCGAGGGCCCAGCCGCCGCCGACCCCCACCACGAGCGCCGCCGCGACCGACGGTCCGAGGATCGTCAGGGCGCCGCGGCTCATCGACAGCAGGAGGTTCGCCTCCTTGAGGTGGGCCGGAGTCACGAGCTGCGGCACCAGTCCCTGCATCGCGGGGAACGTCGCCGCTGAGGCCACGCCGTGGATCGTCGACAGGACCACGAGCATCCAGATCTCCGCGACGCCCGTCAGGACCAGCGCGGCGAGCGACGCCTGCACGAGACCGCTCAGGACGTTGCCGAGCTGGATGACCACGCGACGCGGGAAGCGGTCGGCGATCACGCCGCCCACCAGCAGCAGCGCGACCATCGGAATCGTGTGCGCGGCGATCACCTGGCCGAGCGCCGTAGGGGAGTCGGAGACCTCGAGCAGCGCAAACGCCAGGGCGATGTGCGACATCGCACTGCCCGCCATGTTGACGAAGCGGCTGGCGAAGAACCAACCGAAGTTGCGCTGGCGCAGGATCGCGGCGCTCTCGCGGAAGCCCATCCGCCCATCCTCGCCGACGCGGGAGCGCTCGGGTCGTCGCCGCGGCGGCCGATACCATGGGTCCGATGAGCGCTGCATCCTTCCTCCCGACACAGCTCTCGCTGTACGGCGAGATCGCGCGCGAGGACTGGTCGCGCCTCGCGGCGGGCATGGATCAGCCGCTCACCGAGGCCGAGGTCGTGCAGCTGCGGGGCCTCGGCGACCGCCTCGATGTGACCGAGGTTCGCGAGGTGCACCTGCCGCTCAGCCGGCTGCTGTCGATCTACGCGAAGACGACGCGGCGCCTCGGCAGCGAGGTCAGCGGCTTCCTGGGCCGCGACGACTCGACCACGCCCTTCGTCGTCGGCGTGGCGGGATCCGTCGCCGTCGGCAAGTCGACCATCGCCCGCCTGCTGCGCGAGCTGATGAGCCGCTGGTCGGACACGCCCCGCGTCGAGCTCGTCACCACCGACGGCTTCCTGTACCCGAATGCCGAGCTCGAGCGGCGCGGGCTGATGGAGCGCAAGGGCTTCCCCGAGTCGTACGACCGGCGCGCGCTGGTGGACTTCCTCACGAAGGTGAAGAGCGGCGTCGAGGAGGTGCGCGCGCCCTTCTACTCGCACATGAAGTACGACATCATGCCCGACGCGCACGTGGTCGTGCGCCGGCCCGACGTCGTGATCGTCGAGGGCCTCAACGTGCTGCAGCCGCCGCCCGCGCCCAACGACGTGGCGATCAGCGATCTGTTCGACTTCTCGATCTATGTCGACGCCGACGCGGCGCACATCGAGCAGTGGTTCATCGACCGGTTCAAGGCGCTGCGCGCCGCCGCGTTCTCGAACCCCGCGTCGCACTTCAACGTGTTCGCGCACCTCACCGACGCCGAGGCCATCGAGACCGCGCGCGGGTACTGGAACGACATCAACTTGCCGAACCTCATCGAGAACGTGCTGCCGACCAAGCACCGCGCGTCGCTCGTGCTGCGCAAGGGCGCGGATCACTCCGTCGAGTCGGTGCTGTTGCGCAAGCTGTAAGGGCCAGGGCGTCGGCGCGCGTGACCAGCGGCGGCCGCGCGCGCTTCTCTCAGAAGTGCGCCATAGGATCGACCACATGTGCGGAATCGTCGGATACGTCGGTCCTCGGGACAGCCAGGACATCCTGATCGCGGGCCTCGCCCGTCTGGAGTACCGCGGATACGACTCCGCGGGCATCGCGATCATCGACGGCGACGGATCCCTGCACTCGGCGAAGAAGGCCGGCAAGCTCGCGATGCTGCGCGAGGAGCTCGCCGAGCGGCCCATCGCCGCGGGCACGACGGGCATCGGCCACACCCGCTGGGCCACGCACGGCGGCCCCACCGATACCAACGCTCACCCGCACCTGGCGGACGACGACAAGCTCGCCGTCATCCACAACGGCATCATCGAGAACTTCTCGGCGCTCAAGGCCGAGCTGGGTGGCGAGGGCTACACGTTCCGCAGCGAGACCGACACCGAGGTCGCCGCGGTGCTGCTGGGCCGCGAGTACCGCGCGCACGACGGCGATCTCGTCGCCGCGTTCCGTGCCGTCGTGAACCGCCTCGAGGGTGCGTTCACGCTGCTCGCGATGCACGAGGACCAGCCTGGCCTCGTGGTCGGCGCCCGGCGCAACTCGCCGCTCGTGATCGGCCTCGGCGAGGGCGAGAACTTCCTGGGATCGGACGTCGCGGCGTTCGTCGAGCACACGCGCAACGCGCTCGCGATCGGCCAGGACCAGATCGCCGCGATCACGCCCGAGGGCGTCACCGTCACGGACTTCGCCGGCAACCAGGTCGAGCCCGAGCCGTTCGAGGTGAAGTGGGACTCGAAGGCCGCCGACAAGGGCGGCTGGCCGAGCTTCATGGCCAAGGAGATCTCCGAGGAGCCCGAGGCCGTCGCCAACACGGTGCTCGGCCGCGTGCACGACGACCAGGTCGTCATCCCCGAGCTCGACGGCATGGACGAGCTGTTCCAGGGCATCTCGCGCATCGTGATCGTCGGCGCCGGCACCGCCGCGTACTCGGCCTTCGTCGGCAAGTACGCGATCGAGCAGTGGGCGCGCATCCCGGTCGAGGTCGAGCTTGCGCACGAGTTCCGCTATCGCGACCCGCTGGTCGGCCCCGACGTGCTCGTGATCTCGATCAGCCAGTCGGGCGAGACCATGGACACGCTCATGGCCGTCAAGGAGGCCACGCGCCTGGGCGCCAAGACCCTCTCGATCTGCAACACGCAGGGCGCCACGATCCCGCGCGAATCCGACGCGGTCGTGTACCTGCACGCCGGCCCCGAGGTCGCCGTGGCATCGACCAAGGCGTTCGTCGCCCAGATCACCGGCCTGTACCTGTTCGCGCTGCACGTCGCCCGCGTGCGCGGCACGGTGACCGCCGAGATCCAGGCGGACGCGATCCAGGAGCTGCACGACCTGCCCGAGAAGATCCGCTGGATCCTCGACAACGAGCAGGAGCGGATCACGCAGCTCGCGCACTGGATGGCCGACACCCGCTCGGTGCTGTTCCTCGGCCGCCACGTGGGCTACCCGATCGCGCTCGAGGGCGCGCTCAAGCTCAAGGAGATCTCCTACATCCATGCCGAGGGCTTCGCCGCAGGCGAGCTCAAGCACGGCCCCATCGCCCTGGTCGAGCCGGGTCTGCCCGTGTTCGTCGTGGTGCCGTCGCCGATCGGCGCACCCGAGCTGCACTCGAAAGTCGTCTCGAACATCCAGGAGATCCGCGCGCGCGGTGCCCGCGTCATCGCGATCGCGGAGGAGGGCGACGCCGCCGTGCTGCCGCACGCCGACGAGGTGCTGCGCATCCCGCTCGCGTCGCCGCTGTTCGAGCCGATCCTCGCCGTCGTGCCGCTGCACATCTTCGCGATGGGGCTCGCCAACGCCAAGGGCCTCGACGTCGACCAGCCGCGCAACCTCGCCAAGTCGGTCACGGTCGAGTAGGCCGGATGATCGTCGGCATCGGGGTCGATCTGGTCGACATCCCGCGGTTCGAGCGCACGGTCGAGCGCACGCCGAAGCTGCTCGAGCGCCTGTTCACGGCGCACGAGCGCGAGCTGCCGCTGCGCTCGCTCGCGGCGCGCTACGCGGCGAAGGAGGCGCTGATCAAGGCGCTCGGCGGATCCGACGGGATCCACTGGGTCGACATCGAGATCGCGCGCCTCGGCGAGAGCCTGCCGCCGCGCTTCGCGCTGTCCGGATCGACCGCCGAGGTCGTCGCGGCCCGGGGCATCGGCACGCTGCACCTGTCGCTGTCGCACGATGCCGGCCTGGCGATCGCGTACGTCGTGGCGGAATCGGGCGGCGCCGCGGACGACGCCGAGCCCGTCGAGGGCGGCCTCGACGTGCCCGAGCCCGAGGACCCGGAGGAGCCCCGGTGACGGGGATGCGCGAGGCGCGCATCGACCTGACCGCGATCGAGCACAACGTCCGCACGCTGCGGGAACTCACCGGCACGCGCGAGTTCATCTCGGTCGTCAAGGCCGACGGCTACGGCCACGGCGCCGCCGACGTCGCGCGCGCCGCGCTCGCTGGGGGAGCGACCCGCCTGGGCGTCGCCGACCTCCGCGAGGCCGTCGCCCTGCGCGAGGCGGGCGTCGCGGCGCCGGTCATCGCGTGGCTGCACGCGCCCGACGAGACGTTCGCCGCGGCCGCGGCGCACGACATCCAGCTCGGCATCTCGAGCCTGGACCAGCTGAACGCCGCCGCGACCGCCGGACCGCTGACCGTGCACCTGAAGCTCGAGACCGGCCTCAGCCGCAACGGCATCGCCCCGCAGGACTGGGCGACGGTGTTCGCCGAGGCCGCCCGCCTCGAGCGCGACGGGCTCTTGCGCGTGGACGGCGTCTTCAGCCACCTGTCGAACACCACGCCCGACGACGACCGCGTGCAGGTGCGCCGCTTCGAGGTCGGCGTCGCCGCGGCCGAGGCCGCGGGCCTGCGCCCGAGCGTGCGCCACCTCGCGGCGACCGCCGCGGCGATCGACCTGCCCGAGGCGAGGTTCGACGCCGTGCGCGTCGGCATCGGGATGTACGGCCTGTCGCCCTTCGCCGACCGCCCCCCGGCCGACCTCGGCCTGCGCCCCGCCATGACGCTGCGCGCCCGGGTGGCCGCCGTCCGCCGCGTGCCGGGCGGCCGGGGCGTGTCGTACGGCTACGCGCACCGCACGAGCGGCGACACCACGCTCGCGCTCGTGCCGCTCGGGTACGGCGACGGCGTGCCGCGGCAGGCATCCGGATCCGGTCCCGTCCTGCTCGCGGGGGAGCGCTTCCACGTCGCCGGCCGGATCGCCATGGATCAGTTCGTCGTCGACGTGGGCGATCATCCGGTGTCGGTGGGCGACGAGGTCGTGCTGTTCGGCGACCCCGCGACCGGCGCTCCGTCCGCGGATGAGTGGGCCGACGCCGCGGGCACCATCAACTACCAGATCGTCACCGGCATCGGCGCGCGCGTGCCGCGGGTGGTCGCGTGATCCCCGACGCGCTGCTCGGCCGCCACGAGATCGCGACGTCGGCCGACATGGAGGCGCTGGGCGAGCGGATCGGATCGAGTCTGGTCGTCGGCGACCTGATCGTGCTGACGGGGCCGCTGGGCGCCGGCAAGACCACCCTGACTCGCGGCATCGCGGCGGGCCTCGGCGTGCGGGGACCCGTGCAGAGCCCGACGTTCGTGATCGCCCGCACCCACCCGTCGCTCGTCGGCGGAGCGCCCCTGGTGCACGCCGACGCGTACCGCCTCGGCTCGGCCCTGGAGCTCGACGACCTCGACGTCGACGTGGACGGCTCGGTCACGATCGTGGAGTGGGGCCGCGGCAAGGTCGACGGCCTCCGCGACACCTGGTTCGACATCGAGATCGAGCGCCCGGTCGGCGCCGCCGGCTCCCCCGAGGACCTCGACCTCGACGCTCCCCGCGTGGTGACGATCGCGAGGGCGCAGGCGTAAGGCTTCCGGCCGGTCCTGTCCCCCGAACGGCTGCCAGCCGAAAGGCCGACAGACGGCATGTATGCCCGCACGCCATCCTGATCCTGCGCGGCGTCGCGCGGAGATCGGGGAGTCGGACATGGGCACCATCACACGTTCCATCGCCGTGGTCGGCGTCGTCGTCGCGGCGCTGCTCGCGTCGGGCTGCGCGGTTCGCGACCCCGCGCCCGCGGGCGATGCGGCGGCGGCGGTCGAGCTGCCGGATCGCGACCTGCTCGAGCTGATGCGCGTGGCGGCGGCGATCGACTCGTGTCTGGCGGCCGGTGCGGACACACCGGATACCGGCGTGGACATCACCTGCCGACCGCGCGACGTGGAGGTGTCGGTCATCAGCCCGGACGCCGAGATCGCGCGGATGCCGCAGCGGGCGCTGGGTGGGGCGGTGGCGATCCTCGCCGACCAGTCGACGTGCACCTGGTACCTGCCGGTCGACGATGACCACGTCGTGTCGTTCTCGAACGGCGGGCCGATGATCACCGACTGCTCACCCGCCGAGGAGGCCGCCGCCGCGTTCGCCGAGCGAGCGCTGGCCGGCGACGAGACGCTGCTGCGCCCGGTGGCCGCGGAGCGCGTGACGGCGTGCGACGTCGTGGCGGCGGCCGGCTATACGCCCGTCGCCGACGACGACCTGATCGTGAGCTGCGGCGCGCAGGGGCAGGACTGGAGGCTCTCGCGCCTGTCGTCGATCTCCCCCGGACCCGCTGCCGATCGGGATCGCGACGTCCGGATCGACGGCACCGTCGTCTCCGTGCAGGACGTCGGCCTGGGCGGGTGCACGACGGTCTGGACGGGTCCCGACGAGGCCGGCGTCGGCCGGTACCCGATGGGCGGCCTCGCCGTGCCCGGTCGGTGCACGCCCGCGATCGACGAACTGCTCGCCGAGCTCGTGCCCGCGTTCGTCGCGGTCCGGCCCGCCGACGTCGACCTGTCGTCGTACCTGATCCCCGCTCCCGCGCAGTGACGCCGCGCGTCGGCGTCCCAGGCTTCCCGTCAGCATGCGTCGATACCCTGGATCGGTGATCCTCGCCATCGACACCTCGATCGGGTCGACCGTCGCGGTCGTCGAGCCGGACGGTGCCGTGCGCGCGGTCGCCCAGAGCGAGAACACCCTCGGGCACGCCGAGATCATCGGCACGCTGCTCGAACGCGCGCTGGATGAGGCGGGCGGCGGGATCACGCATGTCGCTGCGGGCATGGGCCCCGGCGCCTTCACCGGACTGCGGATCGGCATCGCCGCCGCGCGCGCGTTCGCGCTCGGCCGCGGGCTCCCGGTCGTGCCGGTGCCGAGCCACGACGCCGCGGCCCTGGGGCACCTGGACGCCGGGGCATCCGGCCCGTTCGCGATCGTCACCGACGCCCGCCGCCGCGAGAACGCCGTCACCGTGTACGACGGCGTCGACGGGCGCGGCCTGCCGCGCCGCGTCGCCGGGCCCGAGCTGCGCCCGCAGACGGCCGACCTGTCCGCCGACCCGCTGACGTCCGGCGCGGAGATCGTGCACGCCCCGTCGATCCGCGCCGCGGACGTCGGTCGCGTCGCGGCGCTCATGCTCGCCGCCGGATGGCAGCCCACGGGCGGGCTCGCCGAGACCGAGCCGCTGTACCTGCGCTCGCCGGATGTCACCGTCGGCCACGCTCCGAAGAAGGTGCGCGCGTGAGCATCCGGCCGGCGACTCCGGACGATCTCGGTGGGATCATGGCGCTCGAGCGCGCCTCGTTCCCGACCGACGCATGGTCGGAGCCCATGATGCGCGAGGAGCTCGCCGCCGAGCACACGCGCTACTACGTCGACGAGCTCGCGGGCCGCGTCGTCGGGTACGCCGGCCTGCGGGCGCTCCCCGGATCGCGCGACGCCGACGTGCAGACCATCGCCGTCGCCGAGGCCTCCCGCGGGCGCGGCCGCGGGCGCGCGCTGCTCACCACGCTGCTCGAGGACGCCGCGGGTCGGCGCGTGCGCGAGGTGTTCCTCGACGTGCGCGCGGACAACCCCGTGGCCCAGGCGCTGTACGCGTCGGAGGGCTTCGCCGAGCTCGGCCGCCGCCCCGGCTACTACCAGCCCGACGACGTCGACGCCGTCGTGATGCGCCTCGACCTCGAGGCCTGGGCCGCCGCCCGCACCCCCGACCCCGCCGACGCAGGAGCGTGCACATGACCGGCCCCCTCGTCCTCGGGATCGAGACGAGCTGCGACGAGACCGGCATCGGGATCGTCCGCGGCCGCACAGGCCCCGGCGAGCGGAACATCCTGCTCAGCAACACGATCGCCAGCAGCATGGACGAGCACGCCCGCTACGGCGGCGTCGTGCCCGAGGTCGCCGCGCGCGCCCACCTCGAGGCGCTGCAGCCCGCGATCGAGCGCGCGACCGCGGAGGCCGGCGTCACGCTGCAGGACGTCGACGCCGTCGCCGTGACGAGCGGCCCGGGCCTCGCCGGCGCGCTGATGGTCGGCATCGGCGCGGCCAAGGCCCTCGCGGTGTCGCTCGGCAAGCCGCTGTACGCGGTGAACCACCTCGTCGGCCACATCGCGGCGGACATCCTGGACGCGGATGCGCCGCCGCTGGAGTACCCGACCGTCGCGCTGCTCGTGTCGGGCGGCCACACGTCGCTGCTGCTCGTGCGGGATCTGACCGGCGACGTCGAGCTGCTGGGAGAGACCATGGACGACGCGGCGGGCGAGGCGTTCGACAAGGTCGCGCGCATCCTGGGCCTGCCGTACCCCGGTGGCCCCGAGATCGACCGCGCGGCGGCCGACGGCGATCCCGCCGCGATCCGGTTCCCGCGCGGCCTGTCGCGCGCGAGCGACATGGCCAAGCACCGCTACGACTTCTCGTTCTCGGGGCTGAAGACCGCCGTGGCGCGCTGGATCGAGCAGCGCGAGGCCGCGGGCGAGCCCGTGCCGGTCGCGGACGTCGCCGCGTCGTTCCGGGAGGCCGTCGTCGACGTGCTCGTCACCAAGGCGCTCGACGCGTGCGCGCAGCACGGCGTGCCGCGGCTGCTGCTCGGCGGCGGCGTGATCGCGAACAAGCGGCTGCGCGACGTCGCGGTGGCGCGGGCCGAGGCGGCAGGCGTGACTGTGCGGATCCCGCCGCTGAGCCTGTGCACGGACAACGGCGCGATGATCGCCGCGCTCGCCGCGGAGCTGATCGCGGAGGGACGGACGCCGTCCACGCTCGCGTTCGGCGCCGACTCGACCCTGCCGGTCACGCGGATCCAGGTGGCGGGAACGTCATGACGGACCCCGCGGTGCTGCACCCCGCCGATCCGGACGCCCAGGCGAGCTCGGTGCGTCCCGCGCGCACGGTTTCGCGCGACGCGGGGGCGGCGTCCATGCCGGTCGCGCCGCCCGCCGCCGCGCGTCGCTCGCGCGGGCGGCTCGCGACGTGGGCGCTCGCGATCGCGATGATCGGCCTCAGCCTGTCGTGGTTCGGCGCGTGGGCGCTGCCCGTGGCGATCGTCGCCATCCTGCTCGCGCTCGTGGCGCTCATCGCGCGCCGGGCGCAGCCGGGCCTGGCTTGGTGGGCGCTCGGCCTCGGCCTCGGCGCCGTGGCGTGCAGCGCGTTCTGGATCGCCTGGGGCATGCAGCGGGCGGCGGAGGCCGTGGGGGTCTGAGCAGTTCTTTCTAGGCCGCGCGTGATCGATCGCGTGTTTTTTTCTTGGCCGCGCGTATCGATCGCTCGACCGACGCTTCGCGCCGGCGCTCGCGATCGATGGCTGTCGCAGGCTCCATCCGCGCGCTGGTTGGCCGCATCCGCGGCACGGTCGCTTCGCTCCCCCATGGGGGACACCGGCCGACCCGGTTATCGAGCGGGCGCAGCGAGTCGAGATGACTCGCGTAGCCTCGCCCGCGCGCGGCCGAGAAGAGAACGCCTCAGGCGCGGGGGACGCGGTCGGCGAGGATCGCCAGGCGCTTGCCGCTCACGCGCGTGAGCAGCAGCGTCGCCGACTCCGGCCCCTTCAGCGCGAGGCGCTTGCGGAGCGCGGCGGGATCGATGTCGACGCCGCGCTTCTTGATCTCGAGCGTGCCGATGCCGCGGGCGCGCAGCGCCTTCGCGAGCAGCTTCGGATCGGCCGGCAGCACCTCGCGCACGCGGAAGGACGACACGAACGGGCTCGTTGTCGCCGCGTCGCCCGTGAGGTAGGCGATCCCGGGGGCGATCGGGCCGGCGTCCAGGGCGCGGGCGACCTCGCCCACGAGACGCGCGCGGATGACCGCGCCCTCGGGCTCGTGCACATACGCGCCGAGTTCCCGCACCGGCTCGTCCGGGGCATCGGCGGGCGCGGTGAGCTCGTGCGCCGCGTCGCCACGCAGCACCAGGGCGGACCGTCCCACGCCCGGCCGCGCGAGCGATCCGGTCCACACGACCAGCTCGACGGTCGAGCCGTCCACGCTGATCCACTGCGTCTCGACGTCGTCGCCCACGGGGAGGGCGTCGCGGTCGTGGCCGGGACCGAGTTTGACGCCCGCCGGCATCTGCGCCGCGAGCGCGAACACCCAGTCCAGCGGAGGGGAGTAGTCGGACACCGCGATCCGCGCGGTCTCGGAGTGACCGGCCGTGCGGCGCGCGGGATCGAGCCACACGGCGTCGACGCCCTCGAGGTCGACGTCCTGGGCGAGCGCCGAGCGCACCTCGACGTCGCTCCCGAACGGCGCGAGGTTGTACGCCGCGAGGGCCGCCGTGACGGGATCCGCGTCCACCGCCAGGACGCGCAGGCCCACGGCCGCGAACGCGAGGGAATCGCCGCCGATGCCGCATCCGAGATCCGCGACGCGGCCGATCGCGGCGCCGCGCATCCGGTGCGCGTGATGCGCGGACACGGACATCCGCGTCGCCTGCTCGAGGCCCGCGCGCGTGAAGAGCATGCGCGAGGCGAACTCGCCGAACTTGCCCGCCGCGCGCCCGCGCAGGCGCGCCTGGCCGACCACCGCCGACACCAGGTCGGGGGAGTGCCCCGCCGCTCGCAGCCGCGACACCGTGCGGGCGACGTCGTCGGCCGAGTCGGTCGCCTCGAGCGACTCGAGCAGCGCGAGCCCGTCGCGCGTGAGCAGGGCGTCGAGCTCGGCCGAATCCATCCGTCCAGCGTAGGCGGGTCGCGGGGGGGCGCTTCGGCTCGCTTCGCTCGCTCGGCGGCCGGGAGATGACGAAGGTTGGCACTCGCGTTGCGTGAGTGCCAGCAAGCCTCATACACTGCTCTTGGCACTCTCCCCAGGAGAGTGCAAACAGTCTTCCCGTACGAAGCACACGAAAGAAGAGGTACACCGTGTCGGTTTCCATCAAGCCGCTCGAGGACCGCATCGTCATCAAGCAGGTCGAGGCCGAGCAGACCACCGCGAGCGGTCTGGTCATCCCCGACACCGCGAAGGAGAAGCCCCAGGAGGGCGAGGTCGTCGCGGTGGGCCCGGGTCGCATCGATGACAACGGCAACCGCGTTCCGCTCGACGTCGCCGTCGGCGACCGCGTGCTGTACAGCAAGTACGGCGGCACCGAGGTCAAGTTCGGCGCCGACGAGTTCCTCGTCCTGTCGGCCCGCGACGTCCTGGCGGTCGTCGTCCGCTGAGACGCTGCAGTCCTCGAAGGGCCCGGATCCTCGGATCCGGGCCCTTCTGCGTCGGCGGAGTCGCTTGGCAGGAATGCCGCGATGGATGGCAGAGCCCGCGGCGCTTCGGGCCTCCGGGCCGGGCGTAGGCTGACTCGGTGACCCAGACTCCCCTCGCCCGCTCGAACCAGGGGGAGACCGCCGGCACCCTGTACGCGCTCGGTGCGTACGTGCTCTGGGGCATCCTGCCGCTGTACTTCGTGGCCCTCGCTCCCACCGGCTCGTGGGAGGTCGTCGCCTGGCGCGTCGTCCTCTCGCTCGTGTTCTGCGCGCTGCTGCTCACCGTCACGCGCGGCTGGGGCCGCTTCCTCGCCGTGCTGCGCCGTCCGCGCCTGGCGCTGCTGATGGGGCTCGCCGGCGCGCTCATCTACGTCAACTGGCAGGTCTTCGTCATCGCGACGCAGAGCGACCAGGTGCTCGAGGCCAGCCTCGGCTACTTCATCAACCCCATCACCACGGTGCTGCTCGCGGTGCTCGTGCTGCGCGAGCGCCTGCGCGTCCTGCAGTGGACGGCGATCGGCGTCGCCGCGGTCGCGGTGATCCTGATCATCGTGGCCTACGGTCGCGTGCCCTGGTACGCGCTGCTGCTGACGGCCTCGTTCGGCCTCTACGGCCTGGTGAAGAAGCAGGTCGGCGGCACGGTCGACGCGATCAGCGGCCTGGCGCTCGAGACGCTGTGGCTCGCGCCCCTCGCGATCGCCCAGCTCGGCGTCGTCGCCGCGACCACCGGCATCACGCTCGGCACGGCCGGCGCGTGGCACACGATCCTGCTGCTGTCGGCGGGCGCCGTCACCGCGATCCCGCTGCTGCTGTTCGCCGCGGGCGCGAGCCGCGTCCCGCTCGCGACCATGGGCCTGCTGCAGTTCGCCGGCCCGATCCTGCAGTTCATCGTCGGCGTCGCGATCCTGCACGAGCCGATGCCCGCGTCGCGCTGGATCGGATTCGCGATCGTCTGGGTCGCGTGCATCCTGCTCACGATCGATCAGGTGCGCTATGCGCGCCGCCCGCGGCCGGTGCCCGTCGTGGCGATCGACGGGGGCGTGTAGCCCGGATCGAGGGCCCCGCGAGGTCACCATGCGTCGCAGGATGACAACCGCGGTAACGATTTGATCGCGAATGTCTGTGCAGTCTGCTCAGAAGGGCATCCGAAAACACAGACGTAACAAATCGCAGGTAGATTTCCGTCCATTACCCGCGGCCGTCGTCTCGCTCCCTGGGCGCGTCGGCACCAGTCCCCCTCATCCGCGGGTCCTTACCGAAAGGACGGAACCACAATGGTTCGATCCCGGAAGCTGATCGGCGCCTTTGTCCTCACAGGCGTCGCAGCTCTGACCCTCGCCGGCTGTGCCGGCGGCAGCGGAAGCGGCTCCTCGGCCGCCCCCAGCGACGAGTCCGAAGAGTCGCCGGTCGCCGAGGCCCCGGTCTGCGAGCCCGCGACCGAGCCCGTCGGCGAGGTCGGCGGCGACCTGTCGCTGAAGATCGGCACGGCCCTGCCCGTGACCGGCACGCTCGCCTTCCTCGGCCCGCCCGAGATCGAGGGCGTCAACTACGCGACGTCGCTCATCAACGAGTACACCGAGACGTCGGGCCTGTCGCTCGACGTCGTCCACGGCGACTCGGGCGACACCGACAACAAGGCGTACGAGACGGAGATCCCGCGCCTGCTCAGCGAGGACGTCTCGGCCATCGTCGGCGCCGCCTCGTCGGGGACGTCGCTGCAGTTCATCGACCAGGTCGTCGGCGAGGGTGTCATCCAGTTCTCGCCCGCCAACACCTCGGACGCCTTCACGACCTACGACGACGACTGCCTCTACTTCCGCACCGCTCCGTCGGACGTGCTGCAGGGCGCCGTGCACGGCAACTTCATCGCCTCCGAGGGCTACCAGACCCTCGGCCTCATCGTCCTGAACGACGCGTACGGCACGGGTCTGGCGAAGTACATCACCGAGGCGTTCGAGGGCGCCGGCGGCGAGGTCGTCGCGGCCCCGACGTTCAACACCGGTGACACGTCCTTCGACGCGCAGATCTCCGAGGTCCTCGCGCAGGACCCCGAGGCCATCACGGTCATCAGCTTCGACGAGGCGGAGACGCTGCTGCCGAGCCTGATCGAGAAGGGCTTCGACCCGGCCGACCTGTTCCTGGTCGACGGCAACATGGCCGCGTACACCGACCTGGAGCCGGGCCTGCTCGAGGGCGCCCGCGGCACCTACCCCGGCCCCACGCCGGACGACGTGCAGGCGTTCATCGACGGCCTGAACGGCTTCGTGGAGGAGTCGGGCACCGACGCGCTGAAGGACTACACCTACGCGCCGGAGTCGTTCGACGCGGTGAACCTGATCGCGCTGGCCGCCCTGGCGAGCGGATCGACCGACCCCGAGGCGATCTCCGGCAAGCTGCAGGAGGTCTCGGGCGGTGTCGACGGTGGTGAGAAGTGCACGACGTTCGCGGACTGCGCCGACATCATCCTCGGCGGCGGCCAGGCGGACTACGACGGCGTCTCGAGCCCCGTCACGTTCGACGAGGTCGGCGACCCGACCGAGGGCATGATCAACATCTACCAGTACGGCGCGGACAACACCTACGCGCCGTACGAGGGCTGATCCCCTTCACCCCGTGAAGCGCCCCGTCTCCCTCGGGAGGCGGGGCGCTTCCGCGTCCGGCCGTGGCGTCCCGTCTCGGCGCCGGGTTCTCCGGAGATTCCGGGTTCTCAGGATCCGGATCCGCCCTGTCGCCCTGAGAAGTCGGCATCTCCTGAGAAGCGGCTCACGCCAGGTGCAGGCCCTGCGCGACCGCGCGGGTGATGAGATCCTGCACCGTGGCCCAGTCCTCGAAGAGCTGCCAGTAGCCGATGCGGATCACGTGGTAGCCCATGAGCTTCAGCTGCGCGTCGTGGCGGTTGTCCGCGAGGCGCTGCGCATCGACGTGGTGGCCGCCGTCGATCTGGATCACCAGGCGGTCGCCGATGAGGAGATCCACGGGACGCCCGGCGATCACGATCTGCCGCCGCATGGGGAGCTTCATCCACCACAACCGCGTCGTGATCACGGTCTCGGTGCCCTGATCCGCGAGCGGCCGGGCCTCGGCGAGCAGGCGGCGCGCAGCCGGACCCAGCGGCAGACGGCGCATCACGTCTCGGTCGAGCAGCCCGAGCCGCAGCGCGGACTCCCAGATGGCGAGTGACTCCTCGTGCGGGCGGCACTCGGCGACGAGCGCGAGCACGTTCTCGACCGGGTCTGTGAGAGCGCCGGGCTGCCGGGGCACGAGCGGCGAAGCCCAGTGGATGTGGCCTACGAGCGGTCGCACCACATTGCCGTGCGGTCGCGCGGCGACGTGGAGCTCGTCCGTCATCGACCACAGCCTCAGCCGCTTCGCCTGCGTCACGCACGTGAGCACCACGCCCGCTCTCGCCGCGGCGACCAGCAGAGGATCGGCGTCCGGCCGCGCCACCCAGTCGCGACGCACGCGCACCAGCTGCCCGCCGGCGAGGGCCTTGCGGATCGCGCGGTCGCCGATCCCGAGATCGAGGAGGGCCCGCACACGGGAGACGCCGTCGGCGCGGGCGAGGGCTGCTGCCAGGTCCATGAGCCCACGATGTCCGGCGCGGCGCCTGCCAGAGGGGGGACCGGGAGGATTGTGGACGGATCCGCGGATGCTCGAGCCTGGGGACGGCAGGAGCGCGGGAGGAGCGCGGATGGGTTCTGCGGAGATCCCGGGTTCTCAGGGTCCGGATCCGGGATCTCGCCCTGTGAAGGCGGCATCTCCGGAGAAGCCGGGCGGCGGGGCGGCGCGGGGCGGCGCCCGGCAGGCCCATCCCACGCAGGAGCCCCGGGCCGCGTGAGGCGGACCGGGGCTCGAGGCGGGGGTGTCAGGCGCCGAGGGTGCCGAGGTAGAGCTCGGTGACCTTGGGGTCGTTCAGCAGCTCGCGGCCCGTGCCGGTGTAGGCGTCGCGGCCCTGGTCGAGCACGTAGCCGCGGTCGCAGATCTGCAGGCAGCGGCGGGCGTTCTGCTCGACCATGATGCAGGTCACGCCGGCCTTGTTGATCTCCGAGACGCGCAGGAAGGCCTCATCCTGACGCACGGGGGACAGGCCCGCGGAGGGCTCGTCGAGCAGCAGCACCTTCGGGTCCATCATGAGCGCGCGGCCCATCGCGACCATCTGGCGCTCGCCGCCGGAGAGGCCGCCCGCGCGCTTCTTGATGCCGGCGCCCTTCGCGAGATCCGGGAACAGGCTCGTGACGAAGTCGACGCGCTCGGCGAACAGTCGCGGCTTCTGGAACGCGCCCATCTGCAGGTTCTCCTCGATCGTGAGCGAGGGGAACACGTTGTTCGTCTGCGGGATGAATCCGACGCCCTTGGCGACGAGCCTGTCGGCCTTGAGACCGGTGATGTCCTCGCCCGCGAGCGTGATCTTGCCGCCGCGGACCTTCACCTGCCCGAAGATCGCCTTCAGCAGCGTCGACTTGCCGGCGCCGTTCGGTCCGATGATGCCGATCAGCTCGCCCTGCTGGGCGACCAGCGAGCAGCCGTTCAGGATGTTGATGCCCGGCAGATAGCCCGCGTGCACGTCGTCGACGAACACCACCGGCTCCTGCGTCGTCGTGGCGCCCTGCGGCGCGGGCGCGGTCTGCTCGCTCACTTGCTGTCCTCCTTGCCGGACTCGGCGGCCGCCTCGGCCTCGAGGGACGTGACGTCGACGGCGGCGGATGCCTCGGCGTCGGTCGTAGGGTCGGCGTCGATGACCGCGATGCGGCCGGTCACGACGCCGAGGTCGAGCTCCTGGTGCGCGCCGAGGTAGGCGTCGATCACCGCGGGGTTCTTCATGACCTCGTCGGGCGCGCCCTCGGCGACGACCTTGCCCTCGGCCATCACGATCACCCAGTCGGCGATGTGACGCACCATGTGCATGTCGTGCTCGACGAACAGCACCGTCATGCCCTCGTCCTTGAGATCCAGGATGTGGTCGAGCAGCGACTGCGTCAGCGCGGGGTTCACGCCGGCCATCGGCTCGTCCAGCATGACGAGCGTCGGGTTCGACATCAGCGCGCGCGCCATCTCGAGCAGCTTCTTCTGGCCGCCCGACAGGCCCGCGGCGAGGTCGTCGCGCTTCGCGTCGAGCTTGAACTTCACCAGCAGCGCGTCCGCCTGCTCCTCGATGTCGCGATCCTGCTTCCGCCACAGCCCGGGGATCAGGCTGTGCCAGAAGCGCTCGCCGACCTGACCGGGACGGCCGAGCTTCATGTTGTCCATGACGCTGAGGCGGCCGAGGGCCTTGGTGAGCTGGAACGTGCGCACGAGGCCCATCCGGGACACCTTGTGCGCCGGGACGTGCGCGAGGTCCTTGCCGTCATACGACCAGCTGCCCGTGCCGGGCTTGTCGAAGCCCGTCAGCAGGTTGAACAGCGTGGTCTTGCCGGCGCCGTTCGGGCCGATCAGCGCCGTGATGGCATTGCGCGGGATCTCGAGGTGCTCGACGTCCACGGCCGTGAGGCCGCCGAACGTGCGCGTGACGTTGTCGGCCACGATGATCGGGTCGACCTTCTCGACCCCGGGGCGCGCGTCGCCGACGTGCAGGCCCGTGGTCTTCGGGCGCTGCACCGGCGCCGTCATGGGGTTGCTGTTATCGGACAAAGGTCAGCTCCTTCTTGTCGCCGAGGAGACCCTGCGGCATGAAGACGACGAGCAGCATGAGCGCGACGCCGACGAGGATGAACCGCAGCGTGCCGGCCTGGACCGTCGACATGAAGGGCAGCACGCCCGCCTCGACCAGCGCGGGGAGGACGTTCGAGAGGAACGTCTGGATCACCCAGAACACGAGCGACCCGAGCAGCGGACCGAACACGGTGGCCGCACCGCCGAGCAGCAGCGCCGTCCACACGAAGAAGGTCAGCGACGTGACGTACACGCCGGGGCTCACGGCCGAGGGGAGGGCGTAGACGACGCCGCCCGCGGCCATGATGACGCCGCCCAGCACGAGCGACTGCATCTTGTAGGAGAAGACGTTCTTGCCGAGCGAGCGGATCGCGTCCTCGTCCTCGCGGATGCCCTTCATCACGCGGCCCCACGGGCTGTGCGTGAGCATCCACACCACGAGCGCGGCGAACGCGACCGTCAGGATGCCCATGATGCGCACCCACCATCCGGTCTCGTTGTAGGTCCACGGGCCGAAGCCGTAGGTGCCCTGCGGGATCGGGTTCATGGAGCGGAAGCTGTTGTGGTAGCCGGAGAGGCCGTCGGCCGATCCGGTCACCTCGGCGAACTGCGTCGTGAGGAACAGCAGGCGCAGCACCTCGGCGGCCGCGATCGTCGCGATCGCCAGGTAGTCGCCGCGCAGGCGCAGCGTCGGGATGCCCAGGATGAGCGCGAACACCGCGGCGGCCGCGAGACCGATGAGCGCGGCGAGCCACCAGGGCAGGCCGAACGTCAGGATCGAGATGGCGTAGCCGTATGCGCCCAGGGCCATGAAGCCCGCGACGCCCATGTTGATCAGGCCGCCGTAGCCGAAGTGCACCGCGAGTCCGAGTGCCGCGATCGCGTAGCCGAGCGTGGCGGGGCTGAGGATCGAGGACAGCGTGTTGTCGAAGATCTGGAACCAGTTCATGAGCGGCGCCTATCCGATTCGCTCGCGGCGACCGAGGATGCCCTGCGGCCGGACCAGAAGGATGATGATGAGGACGATCAGTGCGCCCGCGTACCGCAGGTCGGCGGGGATCCAGAGGCTCGACGCCTCCGTGAGCACGCCGATCACGAGCGAGCCGATGAGGGCGCCGAACGCCGTGCCGAGACCGCCGAGGGTCACCGCCGCGAACACGAGCAGCAGGATCTGCGCGCCCATGTCCCACCGGATGCCCGGGCGGTAGTACGCATACAGGATGCCCGCGAGGCCCGCGAGCGCGCCCGAGATGATCCACACGACGCGCACCACGTGATCCACGTCGATGCCGGACGCCGACGCGAGCGACGGGTTGTCGCTGATCGCGCGGGTGGCCTTGCCGAGGCGGCTGCGGGTGAGCCAGAGCGCGAAGGCGACGATCACGACGATCGAGATGCCCATCGAGATCAGGTCGTTCAGCGTCGTGGTCACGGCGCCGAACAGGGGGATGGACACCGCCGGCACCATCGCCGGCAGCTGCTGCGTGTCGCCGCCGATGAAGTACTGGAAGACGTACCGCATCGCGAGCGAGAGGCCGATCGACAGGATCATCAGCTGCACGACGCCCGTGCCCTTGCGCCGCAGCGGGCGCCAGATGATCACGTCGAGCACGAAGCCGAGCACGGCGCTCAGGACGATCGCGATCGGGATGCCGAGCCAGACCGGCAGCGCGAGGCTCGCGGGGCCGACGAGGAACAGCGCGGTGATCGCGCCGAAGGTCACCATCTCGGCGTGCGCGAAGTTGGAGATGCCGGTCGTGCCGAACACGAGCGACAGGCCCACCGCGGCGAGTCCCAGCATCAGGCCGAAGTTGATGCCCTGGAACACGCGCTGCATCAGCTGGTCCAGGAAGCCGGTGACGTTGCGCTCGGCCTCGCCGATGAAGAAGTTCGCGGCCGTGATGCCGCCGGGGCCGACCGTGACCTCCTTGACGTTCGGGGTCTCGTCCTCCCCACTCTCGTCGACCACGGCGATCCCGTCCGGCAGCGTCGACTCGTCCAGGGTCACGACGTAGACCGAGTCGTTCTCGGGCACGTCCACGCTCCAGCGGCCGTCGGCGTCCGTGACGACCTCCTGCACGCCCCCGGCGCCGTCGATGCTCAGCGCGACACCCTCGAGCGGCTCGCCGTCGTGCTTGACGTTTCCGCTGATCGAGTACGGGTCGCCCTCCGCGGCGTGTGCGGCCGATGGCAGCAGCACGCTGGCGAACAGGGCGGCGAGGAAGGTCGCGAGAGCGACGATCGCGCCGAATCGGGTACGCCTCATCGAGGCGGTTCTGGGGTTCATTGATCCTCCGGTCCACGGGCGGCGGGTGGGGTGGCGCCGCACCGAGGTGCGTGAACGGGCCGTTCAAAGGTAAGACCCTAATATGTCGGGTTCGTTTCCGGAGAGTCCCAGGCTGTCGACGTGAGCATTCTGCGTATGCGGCATCGCGCGTCTTCGAGCGATCTGCACCCGGAATATCTCCAGCCTGCGGAGCCTTAGAATCCGTATACGGGGGAGGATGGCACACCCGGCCCCCTCCGCGTAACGAGCTCATCCATATCGCTCAGGCGGGAGAACGTCATGACTGACTACGATCCGTTCGGCTTCGTCGGACTCACCTACGACGACGTGCTGCTTCTGCCCGGCCACACGGACGTCATCCCCAGCGAGGCGGACACGTCCTCGCGCCTGACGCGCAACATCCGCGTGGCGGCGCCCCTGGCCTCGAGCGCGATGGACACCGTGACCGAGGCCCGCCTCGCGATCGCGATGGCTCGCCAGGGCGGCATCGGCATCCTGCATCGCAACCTGTCGATCCAGGATCAGGCGAGCGCCGTCGACCGCGTCAAGCGCAGCGAGTCGGGCATGATCACCGACCCCATCACGACGCGCCCGGAGGCGACGATCGAGGAGGTCGACGGCCTCTGCCGCAAGTACCGGATCTCCGGTCTGCCGGTCGTGGACGACGAGAACCGCCTCGTCGGCATCGTCACGAACCGGGACATGCGCTTCGTCTCCGACTTCGAGCGGACCACGACGCTCGCCAAGGACGTCATGACGGCCGAGGGCCTCGTGACCGGCCGCGTCGGCATCACCCCGGAGGAGGTCGTGGCGCTCTTCGCGAAGCACCGCGTGGAGAAGCTGCCGCTGATCGACGACGAGGGCAAGCTCGCGGGCCTCATCACCATCAAGGACTTCGACAAGAGCGAGAAGTACCCCAACGCGACGAAGGACGCGCAGGGCCGCCTGCGCGTCGGCGCGGCGATCGGCTTCTTCGGCGACGCGTGGGAGCGCGCCGAGGCGCTGCGCGACAAGGGCGTGGACGTCATCGTCGTCGACACCGCCAACGGCCAGTCGCAGGGCGTGATCGACATCGTGCGCCGCCTCAAGGCGGATCCGACGTTCGCGCACATCGACGTCATCGGCGGCAACGTCGCCACGCGCGAGGGCGCGCAGGCGCTGATCGACGCGGGCGTCGACGCCGTCAAGGTCGGCGTGGGCCCGGGCTCGATCTGCACCACGCGCGTGGTCGCGGGCGTGGGCGTGCCGCAGGTCACCGCGATCTACGAGGCCTCGCTCGCCGCGCGTCCGGCCGGCGTGCCGGTCATCGCCGACGGCGGCCTGCAGTACTCGGGCGACATCGCCAAGGCGCTCGTGGCGGGCGCGGACACCGTGATGCTCGGATCCCTGCTGGCCGGTACGGAGGAGTCGCCCGGCGACGTCGTGTTCCAGGGCGGCAAGCAGTTCAAGCTGTACCGCGGCATGGGCTCGCTCGGCGCGATGCAGACGCGCGGCAAGCAGACGTCCTACTCGAAGGACCGCTACTTCCAGGCGGATGTGCCCAACGACGACAAGCTGATCCCCGAGGGCATCGAGGGCCAGGTGCCGTACCGCGGCCCGCTGTCCGCCGTGGTGCACCAGCTCGTCGGCGGCCTGCGCCAGTCGATGTTCTACGTCGGCGCGCGATCGATCGACGAGCTCAAGGCCCGCGGCAAGTTCGTGCGCATCACCTCGGCGGGGCTCAAGGAGTCGCACCCGCACGACGTGCAGATCGTGGTCGAGGCGCCGAACTACCGGCGCTGATCCGCTCTCCGGAAGGCCCCGCCGCATCGCGCTGCGGGGCCTTCCGCTCCCTCTCTGAGAACACGTGCTCTCAGCGAGGACATGCCTGATCGGATCGGATGAGGCATGTCGCCGCTCACAACACGTGTTCTCAGAAGGGGGTGTCGGCGGGGCGCCCCGCGAACTAGCGTGACCGGCATGTGCCGGAACATCCACACCCTCCACAACTTCGAGCCGGCGGCGACCTCCGACGAGGTGCACGCCGCGGCGCTGCAGTACGTGCGCAAGATCGCGGGCACCACCAAGCCGTCGAAGGCGAACCAGGGCGCCTTCGACGAGGCCGTGCACGAGATCGCGCACATCACGCAGCACCTGCTCGACGCTCTCGTCACGAACGCGCCGCCGAAGAACCGCGAGGTCGAGGCCGAGAAGGCCCGCGCTCGCGCCGCCGGGAGGTATGCGGCCTGACCCGCCCCGCGGATCCTGCGCGATCTGCAGATCCTGAGTCCGAAGGATCCGGATCCTGCTCAGGATCGGCGGATCCGTCGAGTTCTGCGGGACGGGGGAGCGGACGGGGCGCCGGGTAGGCTGGGACGGTGACGACGGAGATCGAGCTGGGCCGCGGCAAGCGGGCACGACGGGCATACGCGTTCGACGACATCGCGGTGGTGCCCTCGCGCCGCACGCGCAACCCCGAGGACGTCACGACCGACTGGTCGATCGATGCCTTCCACTTCGACATCCCCGTGCTCGGCGCGCCGATGGACTCGGTCGTCAGCCCGCAGACCGCCATCATGCTCGGCCAGCTCGGCGGCCTGGGCGTGCTCGACCTCGAGGGCCTGTGGACGCGGTACGAGGATCCCGAGCCGCTGCTCGCCGAGATCGCCTCGCTTCCCGACGAGGTCGCCACCAGCCGCATGCAGCAGCTGTACGCCGAGCCGATCAAGCCCTCCCTCGTCACGGCCCGCATCAACGAGATCCGCGCGGCGGGTGTCACGGTCGCGGGATCCCTCACGCCCCAGCGCACGCAGGAGCTCTACGAGACCGTGGTCGCGGCCGGCGTCGACCTGTTCGTGATCCGCGGGACCACGGTGTCGGCCGAGCACGTCTCGAGCGAGTCCGAGCCGCTCAACCTCAAGAAGTTCATCTACGACCTGGACGTCCCGGTGATCGTCGGCGGCGCGTCGACGTACACCGCGGCCCTGCACCTGATGCGCACGGGCGCGGCGGGCGTGCTCGTCGGCTTCGGCGGCGGAGCGGCGTCGACCACGCGCGCGACGCTCGGCGTCCACGCGCCGATGGCGACCGCGGTCGCGGATGTCGCCGGCGCGCGCCGCGACTACCTCGATGAGTCGGGCGGGCGCTACGTGCACGTCATCGCGGACGGCGGCGTGGGCACGTCGGGCGACATCGTCAAGGCGCTCGCGATGGGCGCCGACGCCGTCATGCTCGGCGTCGCGCTCGCGCGCGCCACGGATGCGCCGGGTGCGGGGTTCCACTGGGGCCCCGAGGCGCACCACCCGAAGCTGCCCCGCGGCCGCCGCGTGCGCGTCGAACAGGTCGGCACGCTCGAAGAGGTGCTGTACGGCCCCGCCGTGCTCGCCGACGGCACCGCGAACCTGATCGGCGCGCTGCGCAAGTCGATGGCCACGACCGGGTACTCCGACCTCAAGGAGTTCCAGCGGGTCGAGGTCGTCGTCGCCCCGTATGACCACCACTGAACCCGATGAGCTGAACTTCCCGCCCACGCTGCGGGAGGTCCTGCTGCGGCCGCGGTGGCTGCTGCTGCTGCTGCTCGCGCTCGTCGTCGCCGGCGTGTTCGCGTGGCTCGGCCAGTGGCAGCTCGCCAGCGCGATCGACACGGATCCGGTCCCCGAGGGCGCGACCGAGGAGATCCGGCCGATCGAGGAGGTTGTCGAGCCCGGGACCTATCTCGCGGAGCCGCTCGTCGGGCAGCGCGTCGAGGTCGCGGGCAGCTGGGTGCCGGGCGACTTCATCGTCGTGTCGTCGCGGTACAACGACGACGTCTCGGGCTTCTGGGTCACGGGCCAGTTCCGCGTCGAGGCCGAGCGCCCGACCGCGATCGCCGTGGCGGTCGGCTGGGTGCAGACGCGCGAGCAGGCGGATGACGCGGTCCGGGCGCTCGACGACGCAGCGCGCGGCGCGGATCCGGTCACGCTGACGGGCCGCATCATCTCGGACGAGGGTCCCGTTCTGCCGCGGGGCGCCGACGCGTTCGAGCTGACCCGGATGTCGCCCGCCGCGCTGCTGAGCCGCTGGCAGGAGCCGGACGGATCGCCGCTGGCCGCGATCGACGTCTACCGGCCGTACCTGACGTCGACGGATCCGACGGGCGCGCTCGTCGACGCGGGCCTGGATCCGATCTCCTCGCCGGCGCCCGAGCTCGCCAGCCCCATCAACTGGCTCAACATCTTCTACGCCGTCGAGTGGGCGGTGTTCGCGGGCTTCGCGTTCTACCTCTGGTACCGCCTCGCGAAGGACGCCTGGCAGCGCGAGCTCGAGGAGCTCGAGGGCGTCGACCCCGACGAGGACTGACCGCCGTCAGACCAGCGCCGGGGTCTCCACGGGGAGACCGAGGTGGTGACGGAGCGTGGTGCCGGTGTACTCGTGGCGGAAGAGGCCGCGGCGGCGCAGCTCGGGGATGACGTGGTCGACGAAGATCGCCGCTCCCGAGGGGAACGCGTCGGGCATGATGTTGAACCCGTCGCCCGCGCCCGCGCGGAACCAGCGCTCGAGCGTGTCGGCGATCTGCTCCGGCGTGCCGACCGCGAGGCGGTGACCGCTGCGGATCCGCTTGGTCAGCTGGCGCGGCGTGAGGTTCTCGCGGCGGGCGAGGTTCAGCTGCGCCTCCAGGAAGCCGTGGCTCGAGCGCACGGCGTCGGACGGCGGCGGGAACGACTCCCACGGCAGCGGCTTGTCGAGATCGAGCTCGCGCACGTCGATGCCGAGGCGCTGCGAGATCTGGGCGAACTCCTGGTCGAACGAGAGGTGGCTGTCGAGCTCGTCCCAGCGGCGCTGCGCCTCCTCCGAGGTGCTGCCGATCACGGTCGACAGGCCGGGCAGGATCTTCAGGTGCTCCGGGTCGCGCCCGAAGCCCGCCGCCCGTGCCTTCATGTCCCGCGCGAACAGGATCGCGTCCTCGAGCGTCGTCTGCGCCGTGAAGATCGCGTCGGCGTGCCGCGCGCCGAGGTTGCGCCCGCCCTCCGAGGCGCCGGCCTGCAGGATCACCGGCTTGCCCTGCGGGGTGCGCGGCAGCGTGCCCGCGCCCTCGACGGAGAAGAACTCGCCCTCGTGCGCGATGGGGCGCACGGCGTCGGGCGCGCGGTCGATCAGACCGTCCTCGCCCAGCCGCGTCGCGTCCGGGCCCCACGATTCCCACAGCTTCGTCACGACCTCGAGGAACTCGTCCGCGCGGCGGTACCGGTCGGAGTGGAACGCGGCCCCGTCCTGCCCGAAGTTGCGGGCCGCGGCGTCGCCCGCCGTCGTGACCGCGTTGAAGCCGGCGCGGCCGCCCGAGATGTGGTCGAGGGACGCGATGCGGCGGGCCACGTTGTACGGGTGGTTGTAGGACGTCGACACGGTCGCGACCACGCCGATCCGCTCGGTCGCGGCGGCCACCGCCGTCAGCAGCACGATGGGATCGAGCTTGCCGCCCGACGCCCGCCCGCCCTGGTACGCGGGCCCGTCGGCGAGGAACACGCCGTCGATCGCGCCGCGCTCGGAGATCTTCGCGATCTCCACGAAGTAGCCCACGTCGGTCGTCGCGGTGGGCGGCACCTCGTGCAGGTGCGCGGCGGCGGCGTGGCCGCCGAGACCGAGGATGTTCATGCCGATCGACATCTGGCGGGGGGCGTCGCTCATGACGGGGTTCCTTCGGAGGGGGAGGTCGGATCGGCCGCGGGCGCCGGGCGGGGGACCGCGCTGGCGGGAAGGAAGACGACGGGCGCGCGATGCGGCCCGACGACGGGCGCCGCGGCCGGCGGGGCGGCGGGCGGGTCCGCGGGGGCGGCGGGGGCGGCGGCGAGCCGACGCTCGTCCAGGTGCGGGATGGCGGCGAGCAGCTCGCGCGTGTACGCGTGCTCGGGCGTCGTGAACACGCGCTCGACGTCGCCGGATTCCACGACCCGGCCGCCGCTCATCACGAGCACGCGGTCGGCGAGGTGGTGCACGACCGCGAGGTCGTGCGAGATGAAGAGGATGGCCACGCCCGTCGCGCGCTGCAGATCGACGAGCAGGTCCAGGATCTGCGCCTGCACCGACACGTCGAGCGCCGACACCGGCTCGTCCGCCACGATCACGTCGGGCGAGGTCGCCAGCGCCCGCGCGATCGCGACGCGCTGGCGCATGCCGCCCGAGAGCTCCAGCGGACGGCGGTCGAGCGTGGCGCGGTCGAGCCCGACCAGGTCGAGCAGCTCGAGCGCGCGGGCCGTGCGCGCCGCGCGGGGGTAGCCGGCGACGCGCAGCGCCTCGCCGAGCACCGCCCGCACGGTGTAGCGCGGGTCGAACGAGCCCAGCGGATCCTGCGACACCGCCTGGACGCCCAGGCGCAGCGCCGCGCGCTCGCGGCGGCCGAGCCCGGCGACGTCGCGGCCCGCGAGCAGCACCTGCCCGCTCGTGGCGGTCTCGGCCCCCAGCGCGATGCGCGCGGCCGTGGTCTTGCCGGATCCGGACTCGCCCACGATGCCGAGCGTCTCGCCGCGGTGCAGCGCGAAGTCCACGCCGTGCAGCACCCGGCGGTCGGTGCCATCCGGTCCGCGGAAGGTCTTCGCGAGGTCGCGCACCTCCACCAGCGGCGTGCCCTGCGGCGCGACCTGGGCGAGCCGGCCGGCGCGGGGCGCGGGGCCCACGCGGTCGCCGACGGCCTCGGGCGGCAGGTACCGCGTGGCGCGGGACGTCGGCGCGAGGCGCGCGCCGCGCTTCGCGCGCGCCGGGATCGCCGCGAGCAGCTGCTTCGTGTACGCGTGCTGCGGGTCGTACAGCACGCTCTCGGTCGTGCCCTGCTCGACGATCTCGCCCGCGCGCATGACCGCGATCCGATCGGCGATGCGGGCCACGACCGCGAGGTCGTGGCTGACCACGAGCGTCGCGCCGGCGCGACGCTTGAGGCGCTCCAGCAGCTGCAGGATCTGCGCCGCGACGGTCGCGTCGAGGGCGGTCGTGGGCTCGTCCGCGATCAGGATCTGCGGATCCGCCGCGATCGCCGACGCGATCAGCGCGCGCTGGCGCAGGCCGCCCGACAGCTCGTAGGGATACTGCCGGGCGCGGATCTCCGGCTCGGGCACGCCCACGTCGGTCAGCAGCTCGATCACGCGATCGGCCCGCTCGGCCCGCGTGAGCGACGTGTGCAGCTCGAGCGTCTCGGAGATCTCCGCGCCGACGTGCCGCAGCGCGTCGAGCGAGGCCAGCGCATCCTGCAGCACGAACCCCACCCGCGACCCGCGGATGCCGCGCCAGTCCCGCTCGCCGTGACCGCGCACGTCGCGGCCCTCGAGCTCGAGCCGGTCGGCCGTGACCCGGGCGCTGTCCGCCGCGAGGCCGACGAGCGAGCGGGACGTGACGGACTTGCCGGATCCGGACTCGCCGACGAGCGCGAGGCACTCGCCCGGGTGGATCCGGAACGACACGTCGCGCACGACGCGCACCCAGCCGCGGCCGACGGGGAAGTCGACGTTCAGCCCGGCGACGTCGACGAGCGGTGCGAGCGCGGACGCATCCCGCACCGCCGGATCCTGCGCCGCCACGGGGGCGGTCGTGAGCTCGGTCGCGGACATCAGTCGGCCCGTCCTTCCAGACGCTGCTTGATCTCTCGCGCGACGACGCCGATCGCGAGCACCGTGACGGTGACGGCCAGGGCCGGCCACAGCACGAGGTAGGGGTCGTTCACGAGGAAGTTGCGGCCCGCGGAGATCATCGCGCCCCACTCGGCCTGCGGCGGCTGCGCGCCGAGGCCGAGGAAGCTGAGGCCGGCGCCGGCGCCGATCGCGCCGCCGACGCGCAGCGCGATGACCGGGATGAGCGGGCGGAACGCGTTGGGGAACACGTGCCGCGCGGCGACGTCGAGGCCCGACAGGCCCAGCGTGCGGGCGGCCTCGATGTACGGGGCGACCTTCACCTGGTGGGCCTGGGCGCGGATGATGCGCGCGTAGCTCGGGATCGACGCGATGCCGACCGCCACCAGGGCGTTGAACGTGCCGCCGCCCGCGATCGAGATCACGATCAGGGCCAGCAGGATGTCGGGCACGGCCACGAGGCAGTCGACCGCGCGCATGATCACGGCGTCGAGCCAGCGCGGGCCGAGGCCCGCGACGATGCCGAACATGCAGCCGCCGATCGCGCCGATGACCGTGGCGCCGAAGCCGATCGACAGCGAGGCGCCCGCGCCGTGGATGAGGCGGCTGAGCACGTCGCGACCCGCGTCGTCGGTGCCGAGCGGATGCGCGGGGCTCGGCAGGGCGAGGATCGCGCGCAGGTCGACCGCGAGCGGATCGTACGGCGCCAGCACGTCCGGGGCCACCCACGCGACGCCGAGCAGGGCGAGGAAGGCGACCGAGGCCCAGAGGGCGACGCGCGCCAGCACGGGCCGGCGCGAGGCGGCCTGCAGGGCCGCGGCCTCCGGCGTGCCGTTGAGGACGAATGCCCGGCGGGCGTCGGAAGCGGTGACGGCGGTCATGCGGTGGCCAGCCTCGGGTCCAGAGCTACGTAGAGGACGTCGACGACGAAGTTCACGACGCTGAACACGAGCGCGGCGAACAGCACGACGCCGAGCACGAGGGGCAGATCCTGGTTCTGGACGGCCGTGAGCGCGAGGCGGCCGATGCCCTGCCGGCTGAATACGGTCTCCACCAGCACGGCGCCGCCCAGCAGGTTCGCGATCACGAAGCCCGTCATGGTCGCCACGGGGATGAGGGCGTGCCGCAGCGCGTGCTTCAGCTTGACCGCGGCGATGCTCAGCCCGCGCGTGCGGGCCGTGAGGATGAACGGCTGCTCCAGCACCTCGTCGAGCTCGGTGCGCAGCACCTGCACGAGCGAGGCCGCGATCGGCAGCGACAGCGTGAGCGCGGGCAGCACCAGCCGCTCGATGCCGTCCGTGCCGGAGGACGGGAAGATCGGGATGATCGCCGCGAACAGGAACAGCAGGATGATGCCGAGCACGAAGCCGGGCACGCTCGCGAGCGTGACGGAGGCGCCCGACGTGAAGCCGGTGATCCAGCGACCGCGCTTGGCCGTCGCGAGCGAGACGACGAGCGCGAGGATCACGGACGTCGCGGCGGCCGCGAACGCGAGCACGACGGTCGGGCCGAGCTGGATGGCGAGCGCCTGCGCGACCGGCATGCGCTGCTGGTACGACGTGCCGAGGTCGCCGGCGATCAGGCGCCCGAAGTAGCGGATGTACTGGATCCAGATCGGCTGGTCGAAGCCCCACTCCGCGCGCACCTGGGCGAGCACCTCGGGGGTCGGGTTGGCCTCCATGCCGCCGAGCAGCATGATCGCGGGGTCGCCCTTGGGGATGTGCAGCGCGAGGAACGTGAGCGTCGCGGCGCCCCACAGCACCAGGACGCTGCTGATGATCCGCCGGCCCACCGTGCGCAGCACCGCCTGCCCGGTCCGGGTGATCCGGATCCGGGAGGCGGCCTGCGTCCAGCGGGGCGCCGGGGCGGTCGAGGTCGTCACTGTCCCAGCCAGGCGAGCGTGAACAGCGGGACGCCGTGCGACGAGTCGGCCAGCACGCCGTGCACGTTCTCGCGCACCGCCCACGGCGTGTAGAAGTCGTACAGCGGGATGGCGGGGACGAGCTCGGCGAGCTGCTCCTGCGCGCTCGTGTACAGCTCCTCGAGCTCGGCCGGATCCGTCGTCTGACGCGCCTTCAGCAGCGTCTCGTCGAGCGTCGGGTCGGCGATGCGTGCCGTGTTCTGGCCGATGCGCTGCTTCGACGTGATCTCGCCCGAGGCGTACACGACGTACAGCGCGTCGGGGGTGTTGGTGTGCCACACACCCGTGCCGATGTCGTACTGCCCGTTGCGGCGGCGCTCGGTGGCCTCCGCCGTCGGCAGCTGGATCAGCTTCAGCTCGACGCCCAGCTTCTTCAGCTCGGACTGGATCAGGTCGTTGAGCGATCCGGGCGCGGCCGTCTCGGTCACGGGGAACTCGGCCGTCAGGCGCGTGCCGTCCTTGACGCGGTAGCCCTCGGCATCCGTCTCGTCCCAGCCGGCCTCGTCCAGCAGCTCCGCCGCCGCCTCGGGGTCGTACGTCCAGTCCTCCTCGGCCGCGGCGTCGTAGTACTGCGTGGTCGGGGAGAGGAACGCATGCCGCGGCTCGTACTCGCCGAAGCCGACGGCCGCGGCGATGCCCTCGGTGTCGATGCCGAGCGCGAGCGCCTGGCGCACCTTGAGGTCGTCGAACGGCGGGCGGGCCGTGTTGAGCGTGATGCGCTGCGGGTTCCCGATGCGCGAGATGTTGTTGTACGTGATCGCCGGGTCGGCCTTGACGGCCGCGGCGTTCTGCGGCGCGATGTTGTCGGTCGCGTCGAATTCGCCGCTCGTGAGCGAGCTGAAGCGCACGGCCGGCTCCGCGACGAAGCTGATCTCGATCCGGTCGAGGTAGGCCGCGCCCTCGTGGTTGAGGTAGTCGGCCGACCAGGCGTAGTCCTCGCGCTTGGTGAGCGTGAGGCCCTCGCCCGGCGTGTACTCCTCCACGACGAACGGGCCGGTGCCGACCGGGGCGAGGCAGATGCCGTCCGGGTCCTCCGCGATCTGCTTCGGGGAGTCCAGGCCCAGCCAGCCCTGCGCGAGGACGTAGAGGAACGGGCTGTAGGCGTACTCGAGGTTCACCTTCAGCGTCAGGTCGTCCACGATCTCGGTGCTCTCGATCGGGTCGATGTACGCGGCCGCGAGCGGCGACTTCGTCGCGGGGTCGGCCATGTGGTCGAAGTTCGCCACGACCGCGGCAGCGTCGAGCTTCGCGCCGTCCGAGAAGGTCACGCCGTCCTTGAGGTGGAAGGTGTACTGCCTGCCGTCCTCGGAGATGTCCCACGACTCGGCGAGCCATGGCGTCGGGGTGCCCGTCGCGTCGAGGCTCACGAGGTTGTCGTAGTAGAGGCGCCCGAGCAGCTGCAGCGCGGCGCTCGAGACCTGGTGGCCGTCGAGGCAGGCCGGATCCTGCGACGACGACAGGCGCAGCGTGCCGCCGGCGACCGCGTCGGGGTCGTCCTGCTCCGGCGGCACGGCGAGCGCGGCGGCCTCGGCGACCTGGGTGGCGGGATCGACCGGCGCGGCGGTCGTGGCGGGGCCGGCGCAGCCGGTCATCAGGGCCGCGGTCGACATCAGCGCGATGCCGCCGAGCAGAAGCCGGTGGGCAGGGAGTGCAGGTCGTGCGGTCATGAGAGGCCTTCGGATCGGGGCGGGTGCGGCGGGCGGAGGGCCCGTTGGGTCGTCAAGCTACGCGGGGGTGCGGGGGGCCCGGCAACTGTCGGTTACGGATTGTGTAGTTATGTGTCGTCATGTGCGGCGCGGTCGAGCGGGCTATTGTGTGGTGATATCTGAACACTTCTGAACATATGGAGTGAGAGTCCCTGTGCCTGTCACCATCGATGCGCCCGGCTCCGCGCTGAGCGCCGAGCAGCTCGCGGAGCGCCTCGGCGCCACCGGCGCGGAGGGCATCCGGCGCGCGCTCGGCGACCTCATCGCCTCGGGCGCCCTGCCCCCCGGCGCGCGGTTGCCCACCATCCGCGCGGTCGCCGGCGCGCTCGGCGCGAGCGTCGGCGCGGTCGCCGACGCGTGGTCCGAGCTGCGGCGCGAGGGGCTGCTCGAGACCCGCCGCCGCGGCGGCACGATCGTCGCCGCGCGGCCGGCCGAGCGGCCCGCGGCGGACCCGCGCGGCATGGTGACGCTCGCCGGCGCCCGGCCCGACCCCGCGCTGCTGCCGCGGCTCGATGCCGCGCTCGCCGCGGCGCTCGAGGGCGACGCCGGGCTGTCCTCGCGCACGCCGATCGTGCCGGCGCTGCGCGACGCGGTGGCCGCGCGCTTCGGGGCGCGCGGTGCCGAGATGATCGCCGCCGCCGGTGCCGCCTCGGCCATGCACCTCGTGCTGTCCGAGCTCGCGCGCGGCTCGGGCGACGGCCGTGTCCCACTTGCGGCCGTCATGAAGGCCGGATTCGGGCAGGAAGTGGGACACGACCCGGGGCGCCCGGCCGGGGAGGTCGGCATGCGCGGGGCTGATGTCCCACTTGCGGCCGTTGCGGGGGCTGGATTCGGGCAGGAAGTGGGACATCAGCCGGGAGAGGTGGCCGTCGCGATCGAGGATCCGACGTGCAACCGCAACCGGGGGATCCTCGCGGGGCTCGGTGCGCGGCCGGTGCCGTTCGCCTCGGATGCCGAGGGCCCGGTCGTGGAGGCGGTGCGGGATGCGCTCGCGGCGGAGCCTGCGGTCGTGACGTTCCAGACCGCGGCGGCCGTGCCTCTGGGCTCCACGCTCACCCCGCGGCGGCGCGACGCGCTCGCGGACGCGCTGGCCGGATCCGGCGCGTGGATCGTCGAGGAGCACTCCGCGGGCGGGCTGGTCGACGGCGCGACGCTCGCCGACGTCCTACCCGAGCGGGTGATCCGCGTCATCGACCTGTCGCGCGGCTACGGCCCGCGCCTGCAGACCGCCGTCGTGATCGGGCCCGCGGCCGCGCTCGAGCGGATCGCGGCGCGGCAGGCGCGTGAGGGCGCGCGGCCCAACCCGCTGCTGCAGGGCGCCCTCGCACGCGTGATGGCGGATGCCGGCCCGGTCGTCGCGCATGCCGCGCGCGTGTACCGGGCGCGGGGCGCCGCGCTGCACCGCGCGCTGGCGGCGCGGGGCGTGCGGGCCGCGGGCGATGGCGGCTTCTTCGCGTGGGTGGCGGTGCGCGACGAGCGCGACGCGCTGCTCGCGCTCGCGGAGGAGGGGATCGCCGCGAGCGCCGGATCGCGCGGCACGTTCGCACCCGGCGAGCCGCGGATACGGATCGCGACCACGCGGCTGCCGGACGACGCGGCCGAGATCGGCGCGCTCGCCGACGCCATCGCGCGCGCGGCCGAGTGGCAGCTCACGACGGAGGACGAATGACCAGCCGCGGCCACGCCTCCGACGCTCCGCAGACCTCGTTCGCCTCGTCGCTGCTGCGCCTGCACCCCTTCGCGCGCGCCATCGTGCCCCGCCTCGTGCTGGGCCTCGTCACCGCGGCGCTCGCGAGCATGGTCGCGCTGTCAATCCCGCAGGTGCTGCAGTGGATCGTGAACGGGCCGCTGTTCGATGCGGACGACGCATCCGGGCTGTGGTGGGGTGTCGCGATCGTGCTGGCGCTCGGCGTGCTCGAGACCGCGCTGCTGACCGCGCGCCGGCAGCTCGTGCTCGCCCCCGGCACGAAGCTCGAGGCGGACCTGCGGGTGCGGCTCTACGAGCACCTCGCGCAGCTGCCCGTCGGCTTCCACGACGAGTGGGGCAGCGGCCAGCTGCTGTCGCGCTCCTTCAGCGACATCCGGCGATTCCGGCGCTGGCTGAGCTTCGGCATGATCATGATCTGCGTCAACGCGATCACGATCGTCACCGGCCTGATCTTGATGTTCGCGGCGAGTCCCGCGCTCGGCGCCGTCTACCTCGTGGCCGCGATCCCCGTCGTGATCGTGAGCTTCCGCTTCCGTCGGCGGTACCGGATCCTGTCCCGTCACAGCCAGGATCTCGTGGGCGATCTCGCGACCGTGATCGAGGAGTCGGTGCGCGGCATCCGGATCCTGAAGGCGTTCGGCCGCGCGCGGCAGGCCGGCGACGACTTCCACGCCCGGGCCGACCGCGTGCGCGAGGTCGAGCTGCAGAAGTCCCGCGCGCTGTCGACCGTGTCGATGGTGCTCGCGCTGCTGCCCGAGACCGGCTTGTCGATCGCGCTGGGACTGGGGATCACGCTCGTCGCGCAGGGCGCGCTGTCCGTCGGCGCGGTGGTGGCGTTCTTCGCGACCGCGAGCCTGGTGAACGGGCCGCTCGGACGCCTGGGCGAGCAGTTCGCGATGTCGATGGACGCCAAGACCGCGATCGACCGGTACTTCGAGGTGCTCGACGTGGAGGACACGATCCTGGATCCGGCCGAGCCCGCGGAACCGGGGAGGGGCGCCGACCTGGTGTTCGAGGGCGTGCGCTTCGCCTACCCCGACGCCGTGGACGGCCGTGAGGTGCTCGAGGGCGTCGATCTGCGCATCGAGCCGGGGGAGACGATGGCGCTCGTCGGCGTGACCGGCAGCGGAAAGTCGACGCTCGTCGAGCTCGTGCCGCGCTTCCACGACGTCACGGGCGGCAGCGTGCGGATCGGCGGCGTCGACGTGCGCGACCTCGCGCGCCACGAGCTGCGCGGCCTCGTCGCGATCGCATTCGAGGAGCCCGTGCTGTTCTCCTCGACCGTGCGCGACAACATCCTGCTCGGGGTGCCGGACGCGGGCGACGACGTGCTCGAGGAGGCGATCGACGTGGCCGGTGCCGAGTTCGTGCGCGACCTGCCCCACGGCGTCGACACGCAGATCGGCGAGGAGGGGCTGAGCCTGTCGGGCGGCCAGCGCCAGCGCGTCGCGCTCGCCCGCGCGATCGCGGCGCATCCGCGGATCCTGGTGCTGGACGACCCGCTGTCGGCGCTCGACGTGCGCACCGAGGCGCGCGTGACCGAGCGCCTGCGCGAGACGCTCGCGGGGACCACGACGCTCGTCGTGGCGCACCGCCCGTCGACCGTCGCGCTCGCCGACCGCGTCGCGCTGCTCGACGAGGGGCGCATCGTCGCGGTCGGCACGCACGAGCGGATGCTCGCCGACGAGCCGCGCTACCGCGCGGTGATCGCGCGGCAGAGCGGCGAGCACCTCGACGACGCGCTGGAGGCGGCCGGCGCGGGCCGCGAGGAGGCCATGCGATGAGCGGCATGAACCCCACCCCGTCTGCCGGGGGGACCGCGGATGCGACCGCGGCGTTCGAGGACGAGATCCACCTCGCGCGCGGCCACCGGCGCCTCGTGCGGGCGCGCTCGCTGCGGCTGCTCCGATCGCTGCTGGGGCCGATGCGGTGGCGCTTCGCCCTGATGCTGGTGCTGGTCGCGTCGGCGCAGGTGTCACGCGCGGCGGGCCCGCTGCTCGTCGCCTCGGCGATCGACACGGCGCTGCCCGCGCTGCTGGCGGGCGATCCGTCGCGCATGCTGCTCGACGCCGGTCTCTACCTCGCGAGCGCCGTGCTCGGAGGCATCCTGACCCTGCTGTACATCCGCCTGAACGCCCGGATCTGCCAGGACGTCCTGCTCGAGCTGCGCGACCGCGTCTTCCGGCACACGCAGCGGCTGAGCCTCGAATTCCACGAGCGGTACACGTCCGGGCGGATCATCGCGCGCCAGACGTCCGACCTCGACGCCGTGCGCGAGCTGCTCGATTCGGGCATCAACTCGCTGCTGAGCGGCTTCCTCTACATGGTCGCGATCGCCGCGATGCTGGTGATGCTCGATCCGATCTCCGGCGGCGTGCTCCTGCTCGCGGTGATCCCGGTCGCGCTGCTGACGTGGTGGTTCCAGCACCAGTCGCAGCTGCACTACCGCTCCACGCGCGTCGCCTCGGCGAACCTCATCGTGCAGTTCGTGGAGACCATGACCGGGCACCGCGCGGTGCAGGCGTTCCGGCGCGAGCGGCGCAACACCGACGAGCACGCGCGGCTGTCGGAGGAATACCGCGTCGCCGACCAGCGGGCCGTCGGCCTCATCGGCGTGTACGACCCCGGCCTGGTGCTCGTCGGCAACCTCACGGTCGCCGCCGCGCTCGTGGTCGACGGGTTCCGCGTGCTGAGCGGCGACCTGCCGCTCGGCGCACTGGTGGCCGCCGTGCTGTATGCCAAGCGGTTCTTCACGCCCGTGCAGGACATGGCCCGCTTCTACAACTCCCTGCAGTCGGCGCTCGCGGCGCTGGAGAAGATCTCGGGCTACCTCGACGTGCGGCCCTCCCTCACGGATCCGCGCGTGCCCGTCCCCCTGCGCGACGTGCGCGGCGCGATCCGGTTCCGCGGCGTCCGCTTCGCGTACGGCGAGGGGGCGGATGTGCTGCCGGGCCTCGACCTCGGGATCGACGCAGGGCAGACGGTCGCGCTGGTCGGCACGACGGGCGCGGGCAAGTCGACCATCGCCAAGCTCATCGCGCGGTTCTACGACGTCAGCGACGGCGCGATCCTGATCGACGGCGTCGACCTGCGCGACGCCGAGCCCGCCGACCTGCGCCGCGCCGTCGTGATGGTGACGCAGGAGGCGTTCCTCTTCAGCGGCACGGTCGCCGAGAACATCGGGATCGGACGCGCCGGGGCGAGCCACGACGAGATCGTCGCCGCCGCGCGCGCCGTGGGCGCGCACCGGTTCATCGAGCAGCTGCCCGACGGCTACGACACCGACGTGAACAAGCGCGGCGGCCGCCTGTCGGCGGGCCAGCGCCAGCTCGTGTCGTTCGCGCGCGCGTTCCTCGCCGACCCGGCGATCCTGATCCTGGACGAGGCGACGAGCTCGCTCGACCTGCCGAGCGAGGCGCTCGTGCAGCGGGCGCTCGGCACGCTGCTCGCCGGCCGCACGGCGATCATCATCGCCCACCGGCTGTCGACCATCGACATCGCCGACCGCGTGGTGGTGCTGGAGCACGGCCGCGTCATCGAGGACGGATCGCCCGCCGCGCTGGTCGCGCGCGGGGGCGTCTTCGCCCGCATGCGGGGCGCGTGGGACAGCGTCGTCTAGGAGCGTTCTCGCTCTCCTCGGGCGACGCTCCGCGCCGCCGCTCGGCGAGCGAGGGCTGTCGCTGCGCGCCAGCCGGCAGCGCTGCGCGCCGCGGGGCCGCTTCGCGGCACGCTCGCTTCGCTCGCACCGGGCGCCCGAACTCCGGTGGGATCAGGGGTGCGGCCGCAGGACGATCACGGGAGTCTCGCGGGAGCGCAGCGCGGCGAGGTCGTCGAGATCGGCGTCGTAGCTGTCCATGCGGCGGAACACGTCCCAGAGCCGGTCGCGCTCGGCGCCCTTGGCCTCGCGGGCGATCACCTGGCGATGCGCGCCGCCGGGCAGGTCCACGCTCGCCATCGGGTTCGCCTGCAGGTTGAGCCACCAGGCGGGCGGCGGATCGCCCCACCCGTTCATGGCCATCGTGACGAGGTTCGGCCCGTCGTCGAAGTACGCCACGATCGCGATCCGCTCGGCACCGGAGCGCCGCCCGATCGTGTGCAGCCGCATCATGCCGAACACCGTCGCGGTGGGGCGGCGCAGGCCGAAGCGGCCGCCGGAGACGCGGTACAGCGCGCGATGCACGCGCCAGGCCGTCGTGATGAACCAGCGCGGCGGGACGCGCGCGGGGCCGCGGTCGGGGCTCTTCTGCTCGGTGTCGGGCGCCACGAGCGGACCTCTCTCTTCCCCCTTGCTCGAATGCTAGCGAGGCGGCGGGATCGCGCATAGGGTCGACCGGGTCGAAGCGGCGCCTGCGCGCGGATCGGACGCCCAGGAGCCGCCGATAGACTGGACCTCATGCCGCAGCCCAAGCTCGCCACGTTCCCGCAGATCCGGGGCGCGCTGCGGTTCTACCAGATCTGCTCGGTCATCACCGGCGTCGGCCTGCTGCTGCTGTGCCTCGAGATGGTCCTGAAGTACACGCCCATCGGCGTCGAGCTGTTCTTCCTCGACTCGCAGGGCCTGTTCGCGTTCCGCGAGGTCGTGCCGCAGGGCGACGAGCTCGTCTCGACCGGCGACGGCGTGAACCTGTCGCTCGGCATCCTGATCGTGCACGGCTGGTTCTACGTCGTGTACCTGTTCGCGTGCTTCCGCGTGTGGAGCCTGATGCGCTGGCCGTTCTGGCGGTTCATCCTGCTCGCCGGAGGCGGCGTGATCCCGTTCCTCTCCTTCATCATGGAGTTCGTCGTCGCGCGCGACGTGAAGCGCTACCTGGCCGAGCGCGAGGCCGCGGCCGCCGAGAAGAAGGCCGCTCAGGCTCAGGAGGTCGCCGGATGACCCAGCAGGATGCGACAGAAGCCCCCGTCGGAGCGGACGTCTCCCACGACACCGTCCAGCGCCCCGTGCTGGTCGTCGATTTCGGCGCGCAGTACGCGCAGCTGATCGCGCGCCGCGTGCGCGAGGCCGGCGTGTTCAGCGAGCTGATCCCGCACACGGCCACGGCGGAGGAGATCTCCGCGCACGACCCGGTCGCGATCATCCTGTCGGGCGGTCCGTCGTCGGTGTACGAGCCGGGCGCCCCGACGCTGGATCCCGCGGTGTTCGACCTCGGCGTCCCGACGCTCGGCATCTGCTACGGCTTCCAGGTGATGGCCCAGGCCCTCGGCGGCGAGGTCGCCAACACCGGCCTGCGCGAGTACGGCGCGACCGACGCGGCCCTCGTGGGCGACGGCGGCGTGCTGCTCGGCGGCCAGCCGGCCGACCAGAACGTGTGGATGAGCCACGGCGACCAGGTCGCGCAGGCGCCCGAGGGCTTCGAGGTGCTCGCGTCGACCGCGGCCACCCCGGTGGCGGCGTTCGGCCACGCCGAGCGGAAGTTCTACGGCGTGCAGTGGCACCCCGAGGTCAAGCACAGCGACCACGGCCAGGAGGTCATCGAGAACTTCCTGCACAAGGCCGTCGGCCTGCCCGCCGACTGGAACGCCGGAAACGTCATCGCCGAGCAGGTCGAGCGCATCCGCGCCCAGATCGGATCCGCCCGCGTCATCTCGGCGCTGTCGGGCGGCGTGGACTCGGCCGTGTCGACCGCGCTCGTCCACAAGGCCGTCGGCGACCAGCTCACCGCGGTGTTCGTCGACCACGGCCTCCTCCGCAAGGGCGAGCGCGAGCAGGTCGAGAAGGACTACGTCGAGTCGACGGGCGTGCGCCTCATCACGGTCGACGCCGAGGACGTGTTCCTCGGCCACCTCGCGGGCGTCACCGACCCCGAGGAGAAGCGCAAGATCATCGGCCGCGAGTTCATCCGCGCGTTCGAGAAGGTGCAGAAGGACCTGATCGCCGAGGCGAAGGCCGAGGGCGAGCCCATCCGGTTCCTCGTGCAGGGCACGCTGTACCCCGACGTGGTCGAGTCGGGCGGCGGCGCCGGCACCGCGAACATCAAGAGCCACCACAACGTCGGCGGCCTGCCCGAGGACCTCGACTTCGAGCTCGTCGAGCCGCTGCGCACCCTGTTCAAGGACGAGGTGCGCGCGATCGGACGCGAGCTCGGCATCCCCGAGGCCATCGTGGGACGCCAGCCGTTCCCTGGCCCCGGCCTCGGCATCCGGATCATCGGCGAGGTGACGCGCGAGCGCCTCGACATCCTGCGGGAAGCGGACGCGATCGCGCGCGAGGAGCTCACCAAGGCGGGCCTCGACGGCGAGATCTGGCAGTGCCCGGTCGTGCTGCTCGCCGACGTCCGCTCGGTGGGCGTGCAGGGCGACGGCCGCACGTACGGCCACCCCGTCGTGCTGCGTCCCGTCTCGAGCGAGGACGCCATGACCGCGGACTGGACGCGCCTGCCCTACGACGTGCTGTCGAAGATCTCGAACCGGATCACTAACGAGGTCCGCGAGATCAACCGCGTCGTCCTGGACGTGACCTCGAAGCCGCCGGGAACGATCGAGTGGGAGTGATCCCACCCGCGGCCTGACCCGGCCCCCGCCGCGAAAGGACGTGTTCTCAACGAGGACACGTCTTTTCTGCGCGGAAAGGGCATGTCCTCGTTGAGAGGACGTGTTCTCGGCGGCGGGGACGGGAGCCACCGGCGGCGGGGAGGGAGCCACCGGGGGTGGGGAGGGGAGCCACCGGGGCGGAAGGGGATGTCACCCGCGCGCGGCGACCACGCGGTCTGCCAGGCCGTAGGCGACCGCGGCGTCGGCGGTGAAGACGCGGTCGCGGTCGGTGTCGTGGCGCAGCTGCTCGCGGGAGCGGCCCGTGTGGGCCGCGAGGATGCCCTCCATGTCGTCGCGCACGCGCACGAGCTCGTCGGCGTGCAGGATCAGGTCGGGGATCGCCCCACGGCTCTGCGCGCCGGGCTGATGCAGCACGACCCGGGCGTGCGGCAGGATGGCGCGCCGCCCCGCGGCGCCCGCGGCCAGCAGCACCGCGCTCGCGCCGACCGCCTGGCCGATGCACGTCGTCGCGACCGCGGGCCGGATGAAGCGCATCGTGTCGTGCACCGCCAGCGCGGCCTGCGGGTCGCCGCCCTCCGAGTTGATGTAGAGCTGGATCTCGCGCTCCGGGGCGTCCGCCTCCAGGTGCAGCAGCTGCGCGATCAGCGCGTTCGCGACGCCCGCGTCGATGCCGGTGCCGAGGTACACGACGCGCTCCGTGAGCAGCTCCGAGTAGACGTCCATGATCCGCTCGCCCCGCGCATCCCGCTTGATCACGCTGGGGATCGTGTACGAGCTCATGCCGCCACCTCCGCGCCCAGCCCGATCCGGTTCCGCGGCCGGGGCATCATCTCGTCGAAGCCCCGCACGATGCCGTCGATGAAGCCGTAGTCGAGCGCCTCCTGCGCCGTGTACCAGTGGTCGTGCAGCGAGTCCTCGAACACGCGCTCGCGCGGCTGCCCGGTGTCCGCGGAGATGAGCCCGATCACGGTGTCGCGCATGTGCCGCAGGTCGTCGGCCTGCAGCTCCACGTCGACCGCGGTGCCGCCGATCCCCGCCGAACCCTGGTGCAGCAGGATGCGCGCGTGCGGCAGCGCCCGCCGCTTGCCGGGCGTGCCCGCCGACAGCAGGAACTGCCCCGCGCTCGCGGCCATCCCGATCGCGAGGGTCGACACGTCGCACGGCACGAGGCGCATGATGTCGCGGATCGCCAGCATGGACGGGACGGATCCGCCGGGCGAATGGATCCACAGCGCCACGTCGGACGCCGGATCCTCGGCGGCGAGGGCCAGCAGCTGTGTCGCGAGCAGCGTGCCGTTGTCGTCGTCGAGCGGCCCGTCGAGCATCAGCACGCGGCGGTGATAGAGCTCGCGCCGAGCCTCCGGGGTGAACTGGGGGATCCTGCCTTCTTCAACCATGCGCCCAGCGTGCGCGCCGCGCTCCGCGCGCGGGGCGGGACCCGCCCTCGGCGGATCCGCCCGCGGCGGATCAGGCCGCGAGCGCCAGGACCTGCGCGCCCATCGCCGGGGTCGGTGCCGCCTGGCGCAGGTCGTCCGCGATGCCGGCCGTGAGGTCGAGCAGCGTCTCGCCGAGCGCCCCGAGCACCGCGGCGATCATCTCGCTGGACGCCTCCTTGCGGCCGCGCTCCATCTCCGAGAGGTACTGCACCGAGATCCCGGCCCGCCGCGCGACGTCCGCGAGCGTCTCGCCCCGTTCGCGCCGCAACCGGCGCAGCCGCTCGCCCACCAGATGACGCCACAGCGGATCCGGATCGGATGGGACGCGTCGCGCGGGAAGCGGAAGCAGCTCGGCCATGGCCTCACGCTAGGCACCGGGGGCTGTCCGCCGCATCCCGTTCCGCTCAGGGCAGAACGGCCGACGCAATATAGTCGGGATCGCCCGACCTCCCGACCCGACAGGAGCAGACGTGGCCTTCAGCGACGCCCGGAAGAGCCGTGGCCTGTACCGCGCGCAGGTGCTGCGCGGCGAGCGCGTCACGCCGCACATGGTGCGCGTGACGTTCGACGGGGACGAGCTGCGCCGTCTGCCCCGGCACGGCTTCGACCAGTGGTTCCGGCTGTTCCTGCCGCGCGCGGACGGCACGACCGACTTCGACGCGGTGCCGGAGGGCTTCGGCATGGCCGGGTACCTGAAGTACCTGATGGCGAACTCGCACACGCGCCCGCTGTTCCGCAACTACACGGTCCGCATGCACCGTCCCGAGGCGGGCGAGCTCGACGTCGACTTCGTCGCGCACGGGGACGAGGGCGTCGCGGGGCCGTGGGCGCAGCGCGCCCGGGCGGGGGAGCGCGTCGTGCTCCTGGACCAGGGCCGCGGCTTCGAGGTGCAGGACGGCACGCACCTGCTGGTCGGCGACGAGTCGGCGCTGCCGGCCGTGCTGGGGATCCTGCGCGACCTGCCGCGCGACGCGACCGGGCTCGCGCTCATCGAGATCCCGGACCCGACCGACGCCCAGCCCGTCGACGCCCCGGAGGGATTCGAGGTGCGGTGGCTACCCCGCGCGGATCCGCACGCCCGGCCGGGCGCGCTCGCGCTCGAGACGCTGCGGCGGTACGCGCCCATCGATCCGGCGGCCCTGTCGGTGTACCTCGCGGGCGAGCAGGCCCTGGTCGCCGCGGGCCGGCGGCACCTGGTCGCCGTCGGCGTGCCCAAGCAGCGCATCGTCTTCACCGGCTACTGGCGCATCGGCCGCGCCGGCTGATCCGGGACTCCGGTCGCGCCGCGTGACGCGGCGTGACATCGCGGCGCGCCCCGCCGATCCGGTCGTCCTAGAGTCGCCTCGTGCCCGACAAGAAGCGCCTCATCCTGAACCTGTTCGAGATGAACACGCCCAGCCACATCACGCACGGCCTGTGGCGGCTGCCCGGCAACAACCGCGAGCGCTTCAACGACATCGACTACTGGATCGAGCTCGCGCAGCTGCTCGAGGACGGCGGGTTCGACGGCGTCTTCCTCGCGGACGTGGTCGGCGCCTACGACACGTTCCGCGGCGGCCCGGAGACCGCGCTGCGGGAGGGCATGCAGATCCCCAGCAACGACCCGCTGCTGGTCGTGCCGGCGATGGCCGCCGTGACGAAGCGCCTCGGCTTCGGCGTCACGTTCTCCACGACGTACGAGCCGCCGTTCGCGTTCGCGCGGCGCATGTCGACGCTCGACCACCTCACGAAGGGCCGGATCGGCTGGAACATCGTCACCTCGTACCTGCCGAACGCGGCGCAGAACTTCGGCCTCGACGCCGAGGTGCCGCACGACCGGCGGTACGAGATCGCCGACGAGTACCTGCACGTCCTTTACAAGCTGTGGGAGGGCTCGTGGGACGACGACGCGGTGCTGCGCGACCGCGACGGCGGCGTCTACACCGACCCGTCCAAGGTGCGCTACATCGACCACGTCGGCGAGCACTTCAGGGTCAAGGGCCCGCACCTGTCCGAGCCGTCGCCGCAGCGCACGCCCGTGCTGTACCAGGCGACCGGATCGCCCGCCGGCATCGCGTTCGCCGGGCGGCATGCCGAGGTGGTGTTCACGGGCGGACGCTCCGTGGCGGACTTCCAGCGCAACGCGCAGGCGATGCGCGACGCGGCGATCGCGCAGGGCCGCCGCGGCGACGACGTGAGATTCGTCGTGCAGGCGGGCGTCGTGGTCGGACGCACGGAGGAGGAGGCCGCCGACAAGCTGCGCGCCTACCGCGCCCACCAGAGCCTCGACGGGATCCTGGCCCACTCGAGCATGCCCGTCGACCTGACCGCCTACCCGCCCGAGACGCCCATCGCGACCGTCGTCGCCGAGGCGCAGGAGGCCGGGATCCCGCTGCCGTTCCTCGCGAACGCGACCGGCACGGTCGGCGAGGCCCTCACCCGGATCGTCGCCGGACGCGAGGACCGCTTCTTCGTCGCGGGGACGCCGAAGGTCGTGGCCGACGAGATCGAGCTGTGGCTCGACGAGGCGGGCGTCGACGGCATCAACCTGCGCCAGTACCACTCGTTCGACACGGCCCGCGACTTCGCCGAGCTGGTCGTGCCCGAGCTGCGCCGCCGCGGACGCCTGCGCGACGACGAGGCGCCGACCACGCTGCGCGAGCGACTGTTCGGCCGCGGCGACCGCCTGCCCGGGAACCACGTCGGCGCCCGCTACCGCGGCGGCGCGCACCTGCACGAGCCCGTGCCCGCGCTGCAGCTCGGCTGACCGGGATCTCACAGCCGGCGCCGGACGGGCGTGAGCGGATCGCACCGCGCGCGTAACGGCACGGCACGCGTCCCGAAACCGGCGTGCGGGAGCCTGAGGACACACACGTCCCCGAGGAGATGCCATGTCGTACGTGAAGCCCGCCGAACTGATCACCGCCATGATCGACGCCGGCGAGTCGAAGATCCTGATGTCGACGCGCGACACGCTGATCCGCGGATTCATGGGCGGCGCGACGCTCACGATCGCCGCGGCGTTCGCCGTGACCGTGTCGACCAACACGGGACAGCCGCTGATCGGCGCGCTGCTGTTCCCGGTCGGCTTCGTGCTGCTGTACCTGCTCGGCTACGACCTGCTCACGGGCGTGTTCACGCTCGCACCGCTCGCGCTGTTCGACCGCCGCCCCGGCATCACGCTCGGCGGCATCGGACGCAATTGGGGCCTGGTGTTCCTCGGCAACTTCGCCGGGGCGTTCACGGTCGCGGTGCTCATGGCGATCTACTTCACGTACGGCTTCACGACCGAACCCAGCGCGGTCGGCCACGCGATCGGCGAGATCGGCCACGGCCGCACGGTCGGGTACGCCGAGCACGGATTCGGCGGCATGCTGACCCTGTTCATCCGCGGCGTGCTGTGCAACTGGATGGTCTCGATGGGGGTCGTCGCCGCCATGATCTCCACCTCCGTCACGGGCAAGATCCTCGCGATGTGGCTGCCGATCATGCTGTTCTTCTACATGGGCTTCGAGCACTCGGTCGTGAACATGTTCCTGTTCCCGGCGGGCCTGCTGCTCGGCGCCGACTTCACGCTCGGCGACTACCTGGTCTGGAACGAGATCCCGACCGTCCTCGGCAACCTCGTGGGAGGCCTGACGTTCGTCGGCCTGATGATCTACGCCACGCACGGCCGCACGGCGCCGAAGCGCGTCGTCCTGACGCGCCCGAACGGCAAGAGCTTCGCCGCCTCGCCCACGCGCGTCCCGGATCACCTGCTCGATCAGGTGCGCTGAGCGGGGATCGCCCCGCGCAGCCGCGACGCAGCGACGACTCGGGGCGACCGCGGTTTCGGGAAAACCCGAATCCGGATGTCCGGATCCCTCGGTGGGGCGGGGGAGGGGGTCGTCCTAGCTTTAGGACATGACCACTCCGGCTCCCGCTCCACAGGCCCCCTCGGCCCCTCCCGCCGAGGCGGGCGCCCGCGCCCCGCGCCACCTGCCGGCGTACTCCTCGCCCGCGCGCCTCGCCGGCACCGTGGCCCACCTCGCCGCGCTCGGCGTGATCGGGCCCGTCCTGGCCACGATCCTCGGCGTGCTGCTCGGCGCCGGTCTCGGCATGCTCCCGGTGCTCGGCATCGGCGTCGTGTTCCTCCTCGGCCTCGTGTACCTGCTGTACGCCATCGGCTGGCTCGAGACCGCCCGCATCGACGGCCTCTACGACGCCGGGCTGCCGCCCCTGCGGGCCCGCCGGGCGCCGCGCCCGGGCTTCGGCGGCTTCCTGCTGATGGTCTGGCACCAGTTCATCGACGCGCCGATGTGGCGTGCGGTCGCGAACGCCGCGATCGCGACGATCCTGGGCTGGATCACCCTGATCCTGTTCCAGCAGCTGGTCTCGTCGGTCGTGCTCGCGTTCGCGCCGCTGTACGCGGCCGATGGCGTCACCCGGTTCAACGGCTTCTCCATCCTCGCCGGATGGGCGCCGCTGGTCGGCATCCTCGTGTTCCTCGCCTCGGCCGCCGCGATCGTCGGGATCGCGCTGCTGCACGGCGTGCTCGCCCGGGTCATCGTGATCCCGACCCGCGAGGCGCAGCTCGCCGAGCGGGCGCGCGTGTCCGACGTGCAGCGCGCCGGCGCCCTGCGGGCCTCCGAGGTGGAGCGCACCCGCATCGAGCGCGACCTCCACGACGGCGTGCAGCCACGGCTGGTCTCGGTCGGCATGACGCTGGGCCTCGCCCAGCAGAAGCTGACGGAGGATCCGGATGCCGCCCGCGCGCTGATCGAGGAGGCGCACACCTCGACGAAGGCCGCGATCACCGAGCTGCGCCAGCTGGCGCGCGGCATCCACGCCTCCGTGCTGGACGACCGCGGCCTCGACGCCGCGCTGTCGGCGCTCGCCGGGCGCTCGCACATCCCCGTGCGGCTGGACGTGCGTCTGGATGGCCGCTGCAGCCGCGACGCCGAGGCCGCCGTGTACTTCGCGGTCGCCGAGTCGCTGACCAACGCCGCCAAGCACTCCCGCGCGAGCGAGTGCCGCGTCACGGTGCGCGTGCGCGACGACGGCACGCTGTGGGCCCGCGTCGAGGACAACGGCCTGGGCGGCGCCCGGGTGCTGCCCGGCGGCGGCCTCGACGGCATCCACAACCGCGTCCTCGCGGCCGGCGGCACCGTGCGGCTCGACAGCCCGCAGGGCGGCCCGACCGCGCTGGAGGTGAGCGTGCCATGCGCATCGTGATCTGCGAGGACTCCGTCCTGCTGCGCGAGGGCCTCGTGCGCCTGCTCGAGGACGGCGGCCACACCGTGGTCGCGGCCCTGCCCGACGCCACCGGCCTGCCGGCCGCGGTGGACGGCGCGGACCCCGAGCTGTGCATCCTGGACGTCCGGCTCCCGCCGAGCTTCACCGACGAGGGGATCCGCGCCGCCGTCGAGCTGCGCGCCCGGCGTCCCGAGCTGCCGGTGCTGGTGCTCTCTCAGTACGTCGAGGAGCGCTACGCCAGCGACCTGATCACGGCCCAGGGCGGCGCCCTCGGCTACCTGCTGAAGGACCGGGTCGCCGACGTCGCGGAGTTCCTCGACTCGGTGGACCGGATCGGGCAGGGCGCGACGGTGCTCGACCCCGAGGTGGTCGCGCAGCTGCTCACCCGCCGCCGTGAGGACGACCGGATGTCCCGGCTGACCGAGCGAGAGCGCACGGTCCTCGCGCTGATCGCCGAGGGCAAGTCCAACCAGGCGATCGCGGGGCTCCTCTTTCTCTCCGAGGCGAGCGTGGAGAAGCACATCACCGCGATCTTCCAGAAGCTGGGCCTCGAGCCCGACGAATTCGGCAACCGCCGCGTGCTCGCGGTGCTTGCGCACATCGAGAGCGGCGGCGGATCGCCGCAGTCAGGAGCGTCACGATGAACGTCACCGTCACACCCCCGCCGGCGCCTCCCGCGCCCACGCCCGCTCCGTCGCCGCGTCGCGGCGGCCCCGGCAAGCCCGTCGCCATCGTCCTGATCGTGATCGGCGGCCTCGTCCTCCTCGGCGCCGTGCTCGGCGCGATCCGCACCGCGGTGCACGCCTCCACGCGCGTGAGCGACACGCTCACGACGGACGCGAGCGGCATCACGTCGATCGACGTCGAGGCGGCCGCGTCGCGGTTCCGGATCGAGTTCGGCGCCGTGGATCAGGCGACGCTCGACGTCATCGACGCCCGCTCCGAGTGGACCCTCACGCGGGACGGCGACGAGCTGGACGTCACGACCCGCGACGGTCTGCTCGACGGCTGGGGCCTGTGGGGCTGGGGCATCGGCAGCGACGACGAGCAGGTCGTGCTGACCCTGCCCGAGGCGCTGCGCGACCGCGGCCTCGACGCCGACCTGTCGCTGTCGGCCGGCGAGCTGCAGGCCGACGGATCCTTCGGCGCGCTCGACCTCGAGCTCGGCGCGGGCGGCATGGACGTCACCGGATCGGCCGAGAGCCTGTCGGTCGACGTCAGCGCCGGCACCGCGCGGTTCGATCTCGCGGACGTGACCGAGGCCGACGTGACCGTCTCGGCCGGCCGCCTGGTCGGCGAGCTCACCGGATCCGCCCCCGACGCCGTCGGCATCGTCGTGAGCGCCGGATCGCTGGAGCTCACGCTGCCCGCGGAGCCGTACGACGTGCGCTCCGACGTCTCCGCCGGCGAGCTCGACAACCGCCTCGAGACCTCCAGCTCGTCCCCGCACCGCATCACGGCCGACGTCTCGGCGGGCCGCGCGGTGCTCGACAGCGCGGACTGACGCGGTTGCGTCGGTCGCCTCGACCGGCCGGGACCCGATCGGAGCAGTCCGGGTCAGTGCCCGGTGAGCGGGGCGAGCAGACGGGCGGCGAGCGAGGGACGGCCCGTGGCGCGCTCCTCGGCATCCGCGGCCGCCATGCCGAGCAGGCCCAGGTTCGCGCCGGCGAAGCGCAGCGGCTCGGGCTCCCACGCGGGGGACTCGTGCCCGACCCACGGCAGCGCCGTGAGGTCCGAGTCGGCGCCCGTGACGAGCGCCGCGAGCGTGCGCCCGGCGAGGTTCGTCGTGCCGACGCCGTCCCCCACGTAGCCGCCGGCGGATCCGACCCGCGAGGACGGGTCGAACCCGACGCTCGCGTGCCAGTCGCGCGGCACGCCGAGCGGGCCGCCCCACGTGTGCGTGACGGCCGCCTCCGCCGCGTCGGGGAACAGGTCGAGGAGCGTCGACCGCAGGTGCGCGAACACGCCGTCCACGCGGTCGTACTCGTCGCGGATCGCGGAGCCCCAGTGATACCGCGCGCCGCGCCCGCCGAACGCGAAGCGGTTGTCGGCGGTGCGCTGGCCGTAGACCAGCAGGTGCCGGTAGTCGGTGAAGGTCTGGCCATGCGCGATGCCGGCGGCGTCCCAGAAGCCGTCGTCGAGCGGCTCGGTCGCGATCATCAGCGAGTACAGCGGCAGGATCCGCCTCCCGATGCCGGGCAGGCGCGATCCGTACGCCTCGACGGTCAGCAGCACGGACCCGGCACGCACGCGCACCGGGCCGTCGGGGGTCTGCGCCACGACGACGCCGCGGCCCCAGGCGGTCGCGGCGGTCTGCTCGAAGATCCGCACGCCGCGCCGCTCGACCGTCTCGGCGAGGCCGCGCACGAGCGCCGCGGGCTGGATGCGCGCGCAGTCGGGCGTGAACGACGCCGCGATCGCGGCGGGCGGGTGGGCCCGGTCGGCCAGGTCCCAGTACTCGTACGCATCCACGCCGAACGCCGTGTGCGCGTCGACCTCGTCCCGCGCCGCGCGGCGCTGCACCTCGCTCGTCGCGTACGCGATCGTGCCGCCCTTCGCGAAGTCGCAGTCGATCCCCTCCGCGGCCACCACCCGGCCGACCTCGTCGACCGTCTCGACCATCGCGCGGCGCATCCGGCGGGCGGCGTCGACGCCGTAGGCCTTCACGAGCGACGACGTCTCGCGCGGGAACAGCGCCGAGCACCAGCCGCCGTTGCGTCCCGACGCGCCGTAGCCGGCGATGTCGCGCTCGAGCACGACGATCCGGAGGGACGGATCCTGCTCCGTGAGGTAGTACGCGGTCCACAGCCCCGTGAGTCCCGCGCCGACGATGCACACGTCGGCGTCGAGGTCTCCCGGGGCGTGCGTCCGCGGGGCGAGGTCGTCGCGCCCGGAGGTCGCGAGTGCGTCGAACCAGAACGAGGTCTCGCGGTACGGGCGGGCGGGCATCAGAGCTTCGCGGACGCCTCGGACAGCACGCCGCGCAGGATCTGCGTGATCTCGTCGAACTCGCGCGGGCCGCAGGTCAGCGGCGGAGCGAGCTGGATCACGGGGTCGCCGCGGTCGTCCGCGCGGCAGTACAGGCCCGCCTCGAACAGCGCGCGCGACAGGAAGCCGCGCAGCAGGCGCTCCGACTCCTCGTCGTCGAACGTCTCCTTGGTCGACTTGTCCTTCACCAGCTCGATGCCGAAGAAGTACCCGTCGCCGCGCACGTCGCCGACGATCGGCAGGTCGAGCAGGGTGTCGAGCGAGGCGCGGAACACGGCGGAGTTCGCGCGGACGTTCTCGTTGAGCCCCTCGCGCTCGAAGATGTCGAGGTTCGCCATCGCGACCGCGGTGGACACGGGATGGCCGCCGAACGTGTAGCCATGCAGGAACGACGTGGCGCCCTTCGAGAACGGCTCGTAGACCCGGTCGCTGACGATGGTCGCGCCGAGCGGCGAGTACCCGCTGGTCATGGCCTTGGCGCACGTGATCATGTCGGGCACGTAGCCGTACGCGTCGCACGCGAACATGTGGCCGATCCGGCCGAACGCACAGATCACCTCATCGCTGACCAGCAGCACGTCGTGGCGATCGCAGATCTGCCGCACGCGCTCGAAGTAGCCCTCGGGCGGCGGGAAGCACCCGCCCGAGTTCTGCACGGGCTCGAGGAACACCGCCGCGACGGTGTCGGCCCCTTCGAACAGGATCATCTCCTCGATCCGGTCCGCCGCCCAGATCCCGAACTCCTTCTCCGTGCCGGTGAAGCCCATCTCGTCCGCGCGGTAGTAGTTGGTGTTCGGCACCCGGAAGCCGCCGGGCGTGAGCGGCTCGTACATCGCCTTCATGCTCGGGATGCCGGTGATGGCCAGGGCGCCCTGGGGCGTGCCGTGGTAGGCGACCGCGCGCGAGATCACCTTGTGCTTCATCGGCTTGCCCTGCAGCTTCCAGTAGTGCTTGGCCAGCTTGAACGCGGTCTCCACGGCCTCGCCGCCGCCCGTGGAGAAGAACACGCGGTTCAGGTCGCCCGGGGCGTAGTCGGCCAGGCGCTCGGCCAGCTCGATCGCGCCCGGATGCGCGTAGCCCCAGATGGGGAAGTACGCGAGCTCGGCGGCCTGCTTCGCCGCGGCCTCGGCGAGCTCCCGGCGACCGTGGCCGGCGCCGACCACGAACAGGCCCGAGAGGCCGTCGAAGTAGCGCTTGCCACGGCTGTCCCAGATGTGGTTGCCGTCGCCCTTCACGATGATCGGGACGTGCCCCGCCTCGAGCGCCGACTGGCGCCCGAAGTGCATCCAGAGATGGTCGGCGGCCTTCGCGTTGAGCGCGTCGGTGTCGTATGCGGCGATCGTGCGGGTGTCGGTCATCGGATCCTCCTCGGATGCCTCAGCGGGTGCCCCAGTCGTAGAGCTGCTTGCGGAGCTTCAGGTAGACGAACGTCTCTGTGGATGCGACGCCGTCGAGCGTGCGGATCCGGTCGTTGAGCACGTCGAGCAGCTTCTCGTCGTCCTCGCACACGACCTCGACCAGCAGGTCGAAGCTGCCCGCCGTGAGCACGACGTAGTCGACGGCGGGGATCTCGGCGATCTCGTCGGCCACCGTGCGGGTGTCGCCCGACACGCGCACGCCGATCATCGCCTGGCGCAGGAAGCCGAGCTGCAGCGGATCCGTCACCGCGACGATCTGCATCACGCCCGAGTCGATCAGCCGCTGCACGCGCTGGCGCACCGCCGCCTCCGACAGACCGACGGCCTTGCCGACGTCGGCGTACGAGCGGCGGCCGTCGACCTGCAGCTGCTCGATGATCGCCTTCGAGGTGTCGTCGAGAGGGGATCGTCCGTCGCGCGCGCTCATATGCTCATATTGTCAGTCTCGCGGTGCCGGGACAAGGGAATCCGCAGATGCGTCTGTTCGCAACTGTCGAAAACGTCCGTCAAGGCGTCATCCGCCCGCAAGCGTCTGGGCGATCCCGGACCCCTCGCCCGTGCGCTTCGCCGCTCGGTTCAGGATCAGGGCGACGAGTCCCAGCGCCACGAGCGTCAGCAGCAGCATCAGGGTGGACACGGCCGCGATCTCGGGGCGCAGCGTCGACCGCAGGGACGCGAACACGTACACGGGCCAGGGCGTCGCCCCGGCCACCGACACGAAGCTCGACAGCACGGTGTTGTCGAGACTCAGCGTGAACGACAGCAGCGCGCCCGAGATCACCGCGGGTCGCATCAGCGGGAAGGTGATCGTCCAGAACCGCTGCGCCGGCGGGGCGCCGAGATCCGCGGCGGCCTCCTCGAGCGACTCGTCGAGCCCCGCCATGCGGGCGCGCACGATGAACGTCACCACGGCGCACGCGAACAGCGAGTGCGCGATCACCAGGCGCACCTGTCCGAGGTTGAACCACCACAGGCCCCAGTCGGCGCCGAGCGTGACGAACCAGGGGAGGAGCGAGACGGCGTTGACGATCTCGGGCGTCACCATGGCCAGTCCCAGCAGCGCGACCAGCCACGCGGTCCAGCGCCCGCCGCTGCGGGCGAGCGCCACGCCCGCGAGCGAGCCGAGCGCGGCCGACACCAGGGCGGATCCGACCGCGGCCGCCAGGGACACCTGGATCGTCGAGATGATGGTCGGGTTCGCGAGGGCGTTCGCATACGAGTCGAGGCCGAAGCCCTGCCACGACTGCAGCTGGCGACCGGTGTTGAACGAGTACGCCACGATCACCAGCACGGGGAAGAACAGGAACAGCAGCCCCGCGATGCCCCACACGCCCAGGAGGGCGTCGCCGACCGGGGCACGTCGGCGCGCGGCGGGCGCGCTCTCGCGATCGGCGCTCCCGGGATCGGACGTCGCCGGGTCCGTTCTCATCACCGGGATCGTCAAGGTCGGATTCGTCATCGCGTCCCCTCCTCGATCGGCCCGATCGCGCGTGCCCGGGCGATCGCGGCGCCGAGCGCCTTGAACAGCAGCGCGAACACGACCACGACCAGCAGGATCGCCAGCATCAGGATGATCGCCATCGCCGATCCGAGCGCCCAGTTCTGCGCGCGGTTGAACTGGCCGGCGACCATCTGGCCGACCATGCTTCCCGATGCGCCGCCCAGGACGCTCGGGGTGATGTAGTCGCCCATCAGCGGCACGAACACGAGCAGCATGCCGGCCAGGACGCCCGGCATCGCGAGCGGCACGGTCACGCGCCGAAAGCTCGACCAGGCGCTCCCGCCCAGATCGCGGCTGGCCTCGAGGAGGCGGTGGTCCATCCGCTCGAGCGAGACGTACAGCGGCAGGATCATGAGCGGCAGGTAGTTGTAGACCACGCCGAGCTGCACCGCCTGCGGGGTGTACAGGACCTCGAGCGGGCCGTGCAGCACGCCGATGCCGTTGAGGAAGCCGGACAGGAACCCCTCCGGGCTGAGCGTGATCTGCCAGCCGATGGTGCGCACCAGGAAGTTCGTCCAGTACGGCACGAGCACCAGCGCCAGCACGACGCCCCGCGCCCGCGCGCTGAGCTTCACGGCCATCCAGTAGGCGATCGGGAACCCGATCAGCACGCACAGCGCCGTGCCGGTGACGGCGATCAGGGTCGTGCGCCCGAACGTCGAGAGGAACGCGGGATCGAGCGCCTCGACGTAGCGGCCGAGCGAGAGGACGTCATTGGCGTGCGTGACGTACAGGCTCGGCTTGTGGCCGAAGCTGTACCAGAGGATCACGCCGAACGGCACGACGAAGAAGAGCACGAGCCAGGCGGCGAGGGGCAGGGCCAGCAGCCCCGCCGCGCCCCGCCGGCGCCCGCGGCGGGGCGGAGCCGGCTCGGCGCGCGAGCCCGGCTCCGACGCCGTCGCGGCGAGCGCGGTCACTGCCCCGCCGCCGCCGTGAGCTCGTCGTACGTCTCGACGAGCGTCTGCTCGGCGTCGGTCAGGGCGGGGAAGACGAGCTTCGCGCTCTGCTCCTCGGAGAAGAAGATCAGCTCGGGCAGCTCGACGCCCGCCTCCATCGCGGCCTCGGCGATGCCCGCCAGACCCGTGTGGTAGCCGTTGTAGGCGAGCTCCGCGAGCGACTCCTCGGGGTCGAGCACGTAGTCGATGAACGTGTGGGCGGCCTCGATGTTGGGCGACCCCTTCACGATCGCCCAGTTGTCCTGGAACAGCGCGCAGCCCTCATCCGGGAACACGAAGCGGTAGCGCTCGGGGTCGGAGTTGCCGAGGATGCCCTGGCGGGCATCGCCGTTCCACGCCTGCGCGAGCACGCGGCCGTTCTGCGCGATGGTGCCCGACGGATACGACTCGAACGCCTGGATGTGCGGCGCGATCTTCTCCAGGATGAACGTGCGATACGCCTCCAGATGCGCGGGGTCCGTCGTGTTGATGTCGATCCCGTTCGCCAGGAAGTACGCCCAGGCGAGCTCGCCCGGATCCTCGAGCAGCGACAGGTGGCCGCTCGCCTCCTTCTGTGCGGCATCCCAGAAATCCGCCCAGCTGGTCAGCTCGCGCGTGATCGCCGTGGTGTCGTAGACGAAGCCGGACGATCCCCAGGCCTTCGGGACGGAGTACTCGTTGCCGGGGTCGAAGTCCTGGTCCATGTACGTCGGGTCCAGGTTCTTCATATTGGGCAGCTGGGAGTGGTCCAGGGGCTCGAGCAGCCCGGCCGCCACCATCTGCGGGATGAACTGGTGCGTCGGCACGACGATGTCGTAACCGCTCGTGCCGCTCGCGGCCACGAGCTTCGCGATCATCTCCTGGTTGGAGCCGTAGCTGTCGAGGGTGATCGTCGCGCCGCCGTCCACGGACGCGAACGCCTTGAGCACCTCGGGGTCGTCGTACTCGCCCCACGTGTAGATGTTCAGCCCTCCCGTGCCGCCGCCTCCGCCGCCGCTGCCGGACGGCCCGGGAGCGGCGCACGCCGCCAGGGTTGCCGCGGTGCCGAGGCCGACGAGGCCGCCCAGGAACGATCGGCGCGACAGATCGCGGGTCATGAGCTCGGGGAGCAGGATGCGCATGGGTTCGGTCATGGTCATTCGCTTTCGGTGGGCGGGACGGGCGCGGCGGGGAACAGGTGGACGTCGGCGGGGGACCAGCGGCAGTGCACCGCGATGCCCGGGGTCGTGGGGACGTCGGCGTCGCGCGGTGCGCGGGCGACGATCTTCATGCCGTCGGCGGTGATCGTGATGATCTGCAGGGAGGCGCCGAGCCGGCTGACGCTCATCAGGGTGGACGGGATCTCGTTGGGCCCGCCCTCGGGCGACCGCACGACGCGGACGTTCTCCGGACGGACCGCCGCCTCGACGGCCGTTCCCGCGCTCACGGACCCGACGGGCTCGCGCGAGGACACGACCGTCCCCGCCGGGGTCTCGACCGACCACGCGCCCGGTCCGCCGGCGAGCGTGCCGGAGAAGAAGTTCTGCTGGCCGATGAAGCCGGCCACGTACGCGCTCGCCGGGGCGTCGTACACGTCGGAGGGGCGCCCGATCTGCTCGAGGCGGCCGTGATTCATCACGGCGACGCGGTCGCTCATGGTGATCGCCTCCTCCTGGTCGTGCGTGACGAACACGAAGGTGGTGCCCAGCTGCTGCTGCAGCAGCTTGAGCTCGATCTGCATCTCCTCGCGGAGCTTGCGGTCGAGGGCCGACATCGGCTCGTCGAGCAGCAGCACGGCGGGGCGGTTCACGAGGGCGCGGGCGAGCGCGATGCGCTGCTGCTGGCCGCCGGACAGCTGGGCGGGCATCCGATCGGCGAAGCCGGACATCCGCACCATCGCGAGCGCCTCGGCGACGCGTTCGCGGATCTCGGCCTTCGGGATCCGGCCGTAGCGCAGGCCGTAGGCGACGTTCTGCGCGACCGACAGGTGGGGGAACAGCGCGTACGCCTGGAACACCGTGTTCACCGGGCGCTTGTGCGGCGGCAGCGCCTGCACGTGCCTCTGGGCGATCGAGATCGAGCCGGCGTCCGGGTACTCGAAGCCGCCGATCATCCGCAGCGTCGTCGTCTTGCCGCATCCGGATGGCCCGAGCAGCGACAGGAACTCGCCCGCGTCGACGTGCAGGTCGAGGTCGCGCACCGCGTAGCTGCGGCCGTACACGCGCGAGACCCCCGAGAGCGTGACCTCGCCGGCCCTCGCCTCGTCCACCAGATGCGTCGTCGTCATGTCTTCCCTTCTCAGGCGGCCGCGGCGGCTGCGGTCGATGCGGCCTCGTGCACCACGCGTCCGCCGATCAGCGTGTACGCGACGCTCGCCTCCGCGATGCGCGCGACCGGTGCGGCGAAGACATCGCGGTCGAGGATCGCGAGGTCGGCGTCGTATCCCACCGCGATGCGTCCCGCGCGGTGCTCGACGGCGTTCGCGTACGCACTGCCCGCCGTGTAGCCCAGGATCGCGTCGGACAGCGACAGGGCCTGCTCGCCGAGGAACGCGGGCGCGTCCGATCCGGACGCCGCGCGGGTGACCGCGGTGTGGATGATCTCCAGCGGGTCGGCCGTGCTGACGGGCCAGTCGGAGCCGAGCGCGAGCGTCGCGCCCGCGCGCAGCAGGCTCGCGAACGGGTACTGCCAGGCCGATCGGCGCGGCCCGAGGAACGGGATGCAGAGCTCGTCCATCTGCTTCTCGTGGCGGGCCCACAGCGGCTGGATGCTCGCGATGGCGTCCGCGGCGGCGAAGCGGGGGATGTCGTCCGGATGCACGACCTGCAGGTGGGCGAGGACGGGACGGACCATGTCGCCCGTCGCCTCGATCGCGTCGAGCGCCTCGCGCACGGCGCGGTCGCCGAGCGAGTGGTAGTGGACGCGGAAGCCGGCGTCGGTGAGCGCGCGGCTCGCCTCCGCGAGCAGCCCCGGCTCGACGAAGCTCCTGCCGCGCTCGCCGCTCGGGCAGCCGCACGCGTCGAGATAGGGCTCCAGCATCGCGGCGGTGAAATTCTCGGGCACGCCGTCCTGCATGATCTTGACGCTGCCGGCGTGGAAGCGCCGCCCCGGTGCGGCGTCGCGCAACGCGACGAGGTCGGCGATCTGCTCGAGGCCGCGGGTGCGCTCCCACCACAGCGCACCCACGACGCGCGCGAGCAGCCGCCCGTCGGCGTCGAGCCGGCGGTACGACGCGAGGTTGTCGAGACCGCGGTCGCCCGCCTCGACCATGGCGTCCTGCCAGGAGGTGACGCCCCACGCGAGCAGCTGACGCTGGGCGAGCAGGAAGCCCTCGTCGACCTGCGCATCGGTGAGCGGCGGCACGTGCGCGGAGACGAGTTCCATCGCGCCCTCCTGCAGGCACCCGACCGGATCACCGGAGGCGTCGCGCTCGATCCGCCCGGAGACCGGATCCGCCGTGTCGCGCGTCACGCCGGCCAGCTCCAGCGCGCGCGAGTTCACCCACGCGCCGTGGCCGTCGCGGTTCGGCAGGTACACCGGGCGGTCGGGCACGATCCGATCGAGCAGCTCCCTGGTGGGGATGCCGCCCGGGAACAGGTCCATGCCCCAGCCGGCGCCCGTGATCCACTCGCGCTCGGGGTGGGCGTGCGCGTAGGCCGCGATGCGGGCCAGGTAACCCTCGACCGTGTGCTCGGGCGTCAGGTCGCACGTGATCAGCGCGTTGCCCGCGTGGTGCGGGTGGATGTGCGAGTCCTGGAACCCCGGAAGGACGAGGCCGCCCGCGGCGTCGATCGTGGCGGTCGGCCGGGAGCCCAGGGCATCCACCTGCTCGGAGCCGATCGCGGCGATCCGGCCGTCGACGAGCGCGACGGGCGCCTCCTGGACGTGGCCGTCGAGGAAGAGCCGTCCACCGGTGATGAGCATCGCGTCGGGCGAGCGATCGTCGTGCATGCGTGGCCTCCCGCGCGGGCACAGGGGTCACGAGCCCGCGGTAGGGACGATCCTGGCGCGGCGACGGCGGCCGGCGGAAGACCGTCCGGAGGAGATTTACATGTTCGAAACGACATTGGAACGCCCCGATCGCAACGGAAACGCTCGCGGATCCGGCACAACGCGACGGATACCGTCACAGAGCCGCACCGGTGTGCGTGGCCTGGAGCGCGAGGTGCGCGTACGGTCCGGGCGGCTTGTACGACGCGGCTCGGCGCTCCGCCGCGCGCCCGCGGTTCCCGGGGGAGGATGGAGGCATGACCGCCTTCTCGTATCGGATGCGCGACCGCGTGATCCGGGATCACACCGTGACCGTGCCGCTGGACTGGTCCGCTCCGGACGACGGGCGCACCATCGAGGTCTTCGCGCGCGAGGTGGCGCACGTGGCCCGGCAGGATGCGCCCATCCTGGTGTTCCTGCAGGGCGGGCCCGGCGGCACGGGGCCGCGCCCGATGCCCGGCGGCGGCGACTGGATCGAGGAGGCGCTCAAGACCCACCGGCTGCTGCTGCTCGATCAGCGCGGCACCGGCCGGTCCACGCGCGTCGAGGCCGCGTCGATCGCGGGCATGTCCGCGGACGAGGCCGCCGACCACATCCGGCTGTTCCGCGCCGAGCAGATCGTCGGCGACCTCGAGCACCTGCGTCGCGCCGTGTTCGGGGGCACGCGGTGGCAGACGCTCGGTCAGAGCTACGGCGGGTTCCTGACGCTGACGTACCTGTCGTTCCACCCCGAGGCCGTGTCGGCCGCGTACGTCACGGGCGGTCTGACGTCGTTCGAGCCGGACGCGACGGACGTCTACCGCCGGACGCTCCCCCGCGTCGCGGACAAGACGGCCGAGTACCACCGCCGCTACCCGCAGGACGCCGAGGTGATCGCGCGCGTGGTCGACATCGTGGAGGGCTCGGATGTGCGCCTGCCCGGCGGCGATCGCCTCACCGCCCGCCGCCTGCAGACGCTCGGGATCGAGTTCGGCATGAAGCCCGGCTTCGAGTGGGTGCACTGGCTGTTCGACGAGGCGTTCGCGGCTCCCGGGCGCCTGAGCGACCACTTCCTCGCGCAGGTCGACGCCGGCACCCAGTACTGGGGTGGCCCGCTGTACGCGCTGCTGCAGGAGGAGATCTACGCCGGCGGTCCCGGCGCCACGGCGTGGGCGGCCGAGCGGGTGCGCGCCGAGCTCGGCGGCTTCGCGCCGGACGCGGCGCCGATGCCGTTCACGGGCGAGATGTTCTTCCCGTGGATGTACGACGAGATCGCGTCGCTGCGCCCGTTCCGCGACGCCGCGCACGCGCTCGCCGAGCGGGAGGATCATCCGGCCCTCTACGACGCCGCGCAGCTGCGCCGCAACGAGGTGCCGATCGCCGCCGCGATGTACTTCGACGACATGTACGTCGATTTCGGCTACGCGCAGCAGACCGCCCGCGAGGTGCCGCACACCCACCTGTGGGTCACGAACGAGTACGAGCACGACGGCCTGCGCCAGGACCCCCGTGTCATCCGCACGCTGATCGACCGCGTGGTCGCCGAGGGCGGGCCGCTGGCCTGACCGGCTTCAGGGGCGCTTCCGCTCGAGCGTGAGGTGCGTGGTGCCGCTCGGGGTCGTGATCGCCGCGACGTCGTACCGCGCCTCGAGGGCCTCGAGACCGTCCCAGAGCCGCACGCCGCGGCCGAGCAGGATCGGCACGACCGCGATGTGCGCGTGATCCACCAGCCCGGCGGCGAGGTAGTCGCGCAGCATGCTCGGTCCGCCGCCGATGTGGACGTCGAGGTCGCCCGCCAGCTGCCGCGCCTCCGCGAGCGCGTCCTCGGGCGACGCATCGCGGAAGTGGAACGTCGTCTCGCCGAGCGTGAGCGGATCGCGCGGGCGGTGCGTCAGCACGATCACCGGCGTGTGGAACGGGGGCTCCTCGCCCCACCAGCCGCGCCAGTCCGGGTCGTCCTGCCATCCGGGCGGGCCGTACTTGCCGGCGCCCATGATCTCGACGCCGATGCCCCTGCCCCACTGCGACGCGAACGCGTCGTCGGGCGCGGTCGCCGGATCGACGTCCCTTCGCTCGCGCTCGCCCGTCTGCGCCCGGAACGTCTCGGTCGGGAAGAACCAGGTGTGCAGCCGCTCGCCCGCGTGGCCGAACGGCTCCTGGAGCGAGAGGCCCTCGCCCGTGCCGAAGCCGTCCAGCGAGACGGAGAAGTTGTGTACGCGGACCCGTGACATGAATGCTCCTCGGCTCGGCCGGTCGTCCCGTCCGCGAGGCTACGCCGTCGCGGCCGCGCTCCGCGAGGAGATCAGTCTTCGCGAGGGTGGATGCCGCGACGTCCTCCTCTGGAGCGCGGATCTCCTCGCGACGGGATCCGGATCGGCGCGAACGACGAAGGGCCCGTCCAGGAGGACGAGCCCTTTCGCGTGAGAGGAGCGGATCAGTCGTTGCCGCGCAGGAGCGCGATCACGCGCAGGATCTCGACGTAGATCCAGACGACCGTCGCGACGATGCCGAACGAGGCCTTCCAGCCGAGCTTGCGCGGCGCGCCGTTGCGGGCGCCGTTCTGCACGAACTCGAAGTCCATGACGAGCATGTACGCCGCGAGCAGCACCGCGAAGATGCCGATGATCACGCCGAGCGGGATGCCCATGATCTCGACCGAGCGCATGCCCCAGGCGAGGTCGCTGAACGGGCCGCCGAAGACCATGAAGCCCACGTTCAGCAGGCTGAAGGCCAGGTAGCCGAGGCCGGCGATCAGGACGATCTTGGTCATGCGCGGCGACGTGCGGATCCTGCCGCTCGCGAACAGGGCGAGCGTCACGCCCACGACCGCGAGCGTGGCGAGCGTCGCCTGCATCACGATGCCGGGGTAGACCATCTCCATGATCAGCGAGAACGCGCCGACGAACAGGCCCTGCGCCGCCGAGTAGGCGAGCACGAGAGCCGCGCCGGGCATGCGCGTGAACGAGTTCACGAGGCCGAGGACGAAGCCGACGAGCGCGCCGACGATCGCGATGCCCATGCCCATGCCGGGGTTCACGCTGGTGGCGAACCAGCCCACGGCGGCCGCGACGACGAGCACGGCGAACGTGCCGAGCGTCTTGTGGATCGTGTCCTCGACCGTCATCCGGCCGGTGTCGACGGCGTCCGCCGAAGGGGCCGAGTACAGGCCCTCGAGGCTCTCGGCGGGGGGCGGCACGAGGCCGGACGTCTGCCGGCCCGCGGCCGGGCCGCCGGGGTAGGTCTGTGCCGCGTACGACGGCGCCTGCGGCGGTCGCGTGGACGTCTGGAAGGCGGGGTCCGTGAATCCCAACTTGGCCATGATGGTCGACTCCAAAGGTTGCGGGACAGCACTGTCGGGCGCTGTTGGTCAACACTACCCACGGATTCTTATGCCTGCGCTGGGATTCCGGCCCCACGGCTACGCCGCGGGCGAACGGCTCGGGGCGGCCGCGGACGGATTCCGTAGGGTGTCTGCATGCCTCGCCGCCTCCCGCTCGTGATCGGCCACCGCGGTGCGCCCGGGTACCGGCCCGAGCACTCGCGCTCGTCGTATGACCTCGCGCTCGAGCTCGGCGTCGACGCGGTCGAGCCCGATATCGTCGCGACGCGCGACGGCGTGCTCGTCGTGCGGCACGAGAACGAGATCTCGGGCACGACGGACGTCGCCGACCATCCCGAGTTCGCGGACCGGCGCACGACCAAGACGGTCGACGGCGTGAAGCTCACCGGCTGGTTCACGGAGGACTTCACGTGGGACGAGCTGTCGACGCTCGCCACGCGCGAGCGGATCCCCGACATCCGGCCCCGCAGCGCGACCTTCGACGGCGCGCAGCCGATGCTGCGGCTCACGGACGTGCTCGACCTCGTGCGCGCGGGATCGCTCGCGCAGGGACGCGAGATCGGCGTCGTGCTGGAGATCAAGCACGCCACCTACTTCTCGCAGGCCGGGCTCGACCTCGTGCCGATGATCCTCGCCGACCTGAAGGCCACGGGCTGGGACACGGGCGACCTGCCGCTCGTGGTCGAGTCGTTCGAGTCGACCGTGCTGCATCGCCTGCGCGAGCGCGGGCTGCCCGCGACGTACATCTACCTGCTCGAGGCCAAGGGCAGGCCGTTCGACCTCGTGGCCGCGCAGGGTGACGCAGCTCCCTCGTATCCCGAGACCGCCGAGCCGCGCGGCCTCGACCGGCTCATCGGGAAGGTCGACGGGATCAGCGTGGACAAGCGGATGATCCTCGCGCCGGATCGCCTCGGGCGCGCGACCGGCCCTTCGCCCGTCGTGGCCGATGCGCACGCGCGCGGCCTGCAGGTGTTCACGTGGACGTGCCGTCCGGAGAACGCGTTCCTCGTGAAGGACTTCCGCGGCGCCGGGGGCAAGGCCGCGTTCGGCGACTACGAGGCGGAGTGGGACGTCATCCGCCGATCCGGAGTCGACGGGGTGTTCGTCGACCACCCGGATCTCGGGGTCGCCTTCTTCCGGGAGTGAGCGTCCCGGCTTCATGTCAGACCTCCGCCGTAGACTCGGAGGTGCAATGAGCGACTCCTCCACGCCCCTGATCGTCCCCGCCGGAACCGGCCCTCGCGGCCCCCAGGGCGGGGCCTTCGACGACCTGCTCGAGGGGCTCAACCCGCAGCAGCGCCAGGCCGTCGAGTACCGCGGGCAGGCGCTGCTGATCGTGGCGGGCGCGGGCTCCGGCAAGACCCGCGTGCTGACGCACCGGATCGCGTCGCTGCTGCGCACGCGCGAGGCGTGGCCCAGCCAGATCCTGGCGATCACGTTCACCAACAAGGCCGCGGGCGAGATGCGCGAGCGCGTCTCGCAGCTGGTCGGCGACAGCGCGCGCGGCATGTGGATCTCGACGTTCCACTCGGCGTGCGTGCGCATCCTGCGGCGCGAGGCCGACCAGTTCGGCTTCACCAAGGCGTTCACGATCTACGACTCGGGCGACTCGCGCGCGCTGATCAAGCGCCTGGTCAAGGAGCACGAGGCCGACGCGCTCGGCCTCACCCCCGCGGCCGTGCAGTCGAAGATCTCCAAGCTCAAGAACGAGCTGCAGGATGCCGACTCGTACGCCCGCGACGCCAACATGAACGATCCGGTCGAGCGGATGTTCACGGACCTGTTCCGCGCCTACCAGCGACAGCTGCAGCGGGCCAACGCGTTCGACTTCGACGACCTGATCGGGCAGACGGTCTACCTGTTCCGCGCGTTCCCGCAGGTCGCCGACGTGTACCGAAAGCGGTTCCGGCACATCCTGGTCGACGAGTACCAGGACACCAACCACGCGCAGTACGCGCTGATCCACGAGCTCACGAAGCCCGTGTCGTCGTCGACGGACGTCGGCGGCGGCATGCTCGCGCTGATGGACGAGGCCGAGGGCGCGTCGCTCACGGTCGTGGGCGACTCGGATCAGTCGATCTACGCGTTCCGCGGCGCGGACATCCGCAACATCACCGAGTTCGAGCGCGACTACCCGGGCGCGAAGGTCGTGCTGCTCGAGCAGAACTATCGGTCGACGCAGAACATCCTGACCGCGGCGAACTCGGTCATCCGGAACAACTTCGATCGCAAGGACAAGCGCCTCTGGAGCGACCAGGGGGACGGCGAGAAGGTCATCGGCTTCACCGGCTACTCGCAGCACGACGAGGCGCAGTTCGTCGCCGACGAGATCGAGCAGCTGCGCCGCACGGGCGTCGACTACGCGCAGATGGCCGTGTTCTACCGGACCAACTCGCAGTCCCGCGCGCTGGAGGAGATCTTCATCCGCGCCGCCGTGCCGTACAGGATCATGGGCGGCACCAAGTTCTACGAGCGGCAGGAGATCAAGGATGCGCTCGCGTACCTCGTGAGCGTCGCCAACCCGGCCGACGAGATGGCGCTGCGCCGCATCATCAACCGGCCGCGCCGCGGCATCGGCGACGTGTCCGTCGAGACGATCTCGTCGTTCGCCGAGGCGCACGGCATCTCCTTCCGCGACGCGCTGGGGCACTACGCCGACCTCGGGTTCGGGCCCAAGATCCAGGGGGCGATCGCGCACCTGCACGGCGTGCTGGTCGAGGCGCAGGAGATCCTGCTGCCGTCGAACGGCGAGATCCCGCCGCCCACCTCGGTCGCCGAGGGGCTGCAGGTGCTGCTGAACCGCAGCGGCTACATGGACGCGCTGCGCGCGAGCCGCGACCCGCAGGACGAGGCGCGCATCGAGAACCTCGACGAGCTGGTCGCGGTGACGCGCGAGTTCGCCCGCAACAATCCGGACGGCACCGTGCTGGACTTCCTCACGACCGTCGCGCTGGTCGCCGACAGCGACGACCTCGACGACGCGTCCGGATCCGTGTCCCTCATGACGCTGCACACCGCGAAGGGCCTCGAGTTCGACGCCGTGTTCCTCACGGGGGTCGAGGAGGACCTCATCCCGCACCGCATCTCGGCCAACGAGCCGGGCGGCCCGCAGGAGGAGCGGCGCCTGTTCTACGTCGGCATCACGCGCGCCCGCAAGCGCCTGTACATGTCGCTGGCCATGACCCGCGCGCAGTTCGGCGAGGTCTCCGCCGCGATGCCGAGCCGGTTCCTGCAGGAGATCCCGGCCGACCTGATCCACTGGCGCCAGTCGCCCGGCGACGTGAACGGCCGCGGCGGCTCGCAGTCGCGCGCGCTGAACGCGCGGCGACCGGGCTCTCCGGATCGGTGGGGCGTGAGGCCGCTGGGCCCGAGCCTCACGCCGAAGTCGACCGCCATGGACAAGTTCCCCGGCATGGTCACGAACAAGGTGCGCGACAACGGCGATCTCGAGCTCGCGGCGGGTGACCGCATCCGACACGACGACTTCGGCGAGGGCCGCGTCGACGCCGTCACGGGCGAGGGGGCGAAGCGCATCGCCCACGTCCGCTTCGACAGCGCGGGCCCCAAGAAGCTGCTCATCAAGATCGCCCCGATCGCGAAGCTCTAGGGCGGAGTCTCCGCGAGCCGAAGCCGCTGTCCAGCCCAGGACACCCTTGTGCCGCCCACGTAGGCTGGGCGCATGGGACTGTTCTCGCGGAAGAAGAAGGACGACGACCAGACGGCCGCCGAGGTCTCCGCGGAGCAGCCGCCCGTCGAGGCCGAGACGCCGCGGCCGGATGCGCGCGCGGGCGTCGCGCGGGATGACGTCGCGCAGGACGACGTCGTGCAGGCCGACGCGGCGGCTCCGGGGGAGACCCCGGTCGAGCCCGCGCCGCAGGTGGGCATCTCGATGTCGTCGTTCCGCGGACTGGGCGGCGAGGCCGGGCCGCAGGTGGCGCAGCCGCCGGCTGACCGGCCGCAGCGCGACCCGCGGATCCCCACCCCGAACGACACCCTGAAGCCCGGCACGGCGCCCTCCGCACCGGCTCCCCGCGAGCTGCCGCTCGCGCCCGCCGCGCCGCCGGAGCAGCTCGAGACGGTCCCGGGCCTGCGCGACAACGCGCTGCTGCGCGACGCGCTCGCCGCTCTCCCCGAGCAGGCGACGGGCGCGCAGCTGCTCGGCGTCGTGCGGCAGCTCATGCAGGGTCACCTGTTCCTGCGCGTGCAGGGCAACGCCCGCGAGCAGCTCGCCGAGGGCAACGGCCGCCTGTCGTTCGGCATCGCGCGCGACGGCGACAAGACGTACATGCTGGTTTTCAGCTCGGGCAAGGCGCTGCACGACGCCGTGCGCGCGGACGGCGACGCCAGCACCTCCGCGGTGGGCCAGCCGGTCGCGTCGATCCTGAGGCACCTGGTCGACCAGGACTTCGCGGGCCTGATCGTCGACAACAACTCCGCGCCGAACCGGGCCGTGCTGCCACGCGAGGTGCTCGAGCGGGCGCTCGGACAGGCCGATCCCGGCATGCGGCTGAAGGCCGCGCTCGCGGCCCCGCGCGAGGCCGACACGCCGCACCGCATCGCCGCGCTGCTCGCCGAGGGCGTTCCGCTGTGGGTCGCGATCGGCAAGGCCGCCGAGGGCAGCACGCAGCCCGGGATCGCCGAGGCGCGCCTGGCGAACGGCACGCGCCTGCTGCAGGTGTTCTCGCACCCGCTGGAGGTCGCAGCCCAGGGCCGCGAGGAGCGCGCGCTGCCGCTCACCGCAGCGAAGATCGGCCAGGTGCTGCGCGACCACGAGGCGGTCGGCGGCATCATCCTGGACCCGGCGGGCCCGCTCATCACGCTCACGCGCGACGAGCTCGCCCCCGTCATCGCCCTCGCGGGAGAAGCCGACGCCGCGGACGCCACCCCGCAGCCGGCCGAGCCGGCCCCCGACGCGGCGGGCCCGGACGACCGCGACTGACCCGCTCCCCTCCTCCTCTCTCGAGAACACGTCCTCTCAACGAGCACACGCCGAATTCGCGCGTGTGATGTCTCAGGACATCGGTGACGGAACTGCATCAGGACATCGGTGACGGTTCCTGCATCAGGACATCGGTGACA
>NZ_JBCNUN010000010.1:0-123024 GCF_039605615.1 Microbacterium rhizophilum
TGAGTTCTCAAGGATCGGATGCTCCCAGCCCTGCGGCTCCCACCGCAGCCCTCCGGGGCAACTTCTCTATCTTATCCGGCCCGATCTCGCTGTCAAATCGACACGCCGTGGCGCTCAACGCGCCAGATGGCATCCCGAACCGGCAGCAAGCCCGTCCAGACACACCCCGACCAGCCCTCGCAAGAGGAACATCATCGCGGTGTCCGTCGCCGACCTGGGGTGGGAGCCTTCCGGCTCAACCTCACCGCTTGGCGGCGACAAGGGAATACATTACGCAGATCCCCGCCACCCGGCAAACCACACCCACTCCCGGGCGTGTCGCGCGGCCGGGCGCGGTCCGCTACCGGACGAAGAGCCCAGCCAGGGCCTTCTTCCCGCGCCGGAGCACGGACACTCCCCCGGGGAGCGAGCCGGCGACGGTCACGCCGTCGGCGTCGACCTTCTCGCCGTCCAGCGAGACGCCGCCCTGCGAGATCGCGCGGCGCGCCTCGGACACCGACGACACGAGCCCGGTCTCCACGAGCGCCTGCACCACCTGCGTGCCGGCCGGCACGTCGGCGTGCGGCAGCTCCCGCAGCGCCGAGGCGAGGGTCGCGGCGTCGAGCGACGCGAGGTCGCCCCGGCCGAACAGCGCCTCGGACGCGTCCACCGCGGCAGCGGCGGCCTCCGGTCCGTGCACGGTCGTGGTCACCTCGAGCGCCAGGCGCTTCTGGGCGGCGCGGCGGAACGGCTCCTCGGCGACGAGACGCTCGAGTTCCTCGATCTCGGCGCGCGTCAGGAACGTGAACACCTTCAGGCGCGCGATCACGTCGGCGTCGTCGGTGTTGAGCCAGAACTGGTACATCGCGTAGGGGCTGCACATCTCCGGATCGAGCCAGATGGCGTTGCCCTCGCTCTTGCCGAACTTGGTGCCGTCGCTGTTGGTGATCAGCGGGGTGCCGATCGCGTGCACCGAGACGCCCTCGACGCGATGGATGAGGTCCACGCCGCTCGTCAGGTTGCCCCACTGGTCGCTTCCGCCGGTCTGCAGCACGCAGGCGTACTGGCGGTGCAGCTCGAGGTAGTCGAGGCCCTGCAGGAGCTGGTAGCTGAACTCGGTGTAGCTGATGCCGGCCTCGGAGTTCAGCCGCGCGCTGACGGCGTCCTTCTTCAGCATCGTGCCGACCCGGAAGTGCTTGCCGATCTCGCGCAGGAAGTCGATCGCGCTCAGGGGCGCGGTCCAGTCGAGGTTGTTCACGATGCGCGCGGCGTTGTCGCCCTCGAAGTCGAGGAAGCGCTCGACCTGCGCGCGCAGCTTCATGACCCACTCGGCCACGGTCTCGCGGGTGTTGAGCGTGCGCTCGGCCGTCGGACGCGGGTCGCCGATGAGGCCCGTGGACCCGCCGACCAGACCCAGCGGGCGGTGCCCGGCGAGCTGGATCCGGCGCATGGTGAGCAGCTGCACGAGGTTGCCCAGGTGCAGGCTCGGCGCCGTCGGGTCGAAGCCGCAGTAGTAGACGATCGGGGGCCCGGCCAGCAGGTCGCGCAGCGCATCCTGGTCGGTCGACACGTGGATCAGCCCGCGCCAGACGAGCTCGTCCCAGATCGTGTCGAAGGTCGGGTCGATCGCCGGTGCGGCGACGGTGTCAGCGCTCACGCGCTCTAGCCTATGGTCTCGCCGGGCCGCGGAACGTCAGGATCGCAGGCCCCACCAGACGAGGAACGCGGCGGACAGCGCCTGCACCCAGCTGACCATGCTGCCCACCAGGAAGTACTCGGCGCGGTCTCCCCCATCGCCGTCGCGGGAGATCTCCGGGAAGCGCACGATGCCCTTGGCCGCGATGAAGGCCGCCAGCAGCGGGTACGCGGCCGCGAGCGTCAGCCCGAACACGATCGCCCGCTCGAGCGGGCCGATCAGCCGGCCGCCGCGCATCACCTGCCCCGGGCCGAGCTTCGGCATGACGGCGAGGCCATCGGGCCCCATGACGGTCTCGGTCTCGCCCGGCGCGGGATCCGGCGCGATGTTCTCGCGCTCGAGCGTCGCGCGCACCACGACATTGGCCGACTCGAGCAGGTACGCGAGCGCCCCGATCATGAGCAGCACGCCCGGCAGCGTCAGCGCTCCCAGCGGCGAGTCGATCTCAACCAGCCCGAACGCGCCGGTGCCGTGATCGGCGGGCACCAGCACGAGCGCGAGCGCGCTCAGCGCGCCCAGGCCCGCGGCGGGCCAGATCGATGCGGGCGAGCGCCCCCGATCCGGCATCAGCCAGAGCCACAGCGCCGCGACGACGACGGCTGCGAGGCCGGCGAGCGGGGCACCGACCAGGACGCCGATCACGAGCGCCGCGAGACCCACGCCGCCGAGCGCGGAGAAGCGCACGCTCGAGGCCGACCGCGTGAACACCGTGCGCGCCAGGTCGGCCGCGCCGACGGCGAGCAGCATGAGCCCGGCGACGATCATCCGCAGCTCCTCGACGTCATCCGGTCCATGGCTCCATCCTGCCCAGGGGCACCGACATGGCGGCGGACCCGGTCGGCGCGGCGCGATCAGCCCGCGCGCACCACCCACGCCGCGGCATCCGCCGCCAGCATGCCGTCGTGGACCTCGGCGGACGCGAGGAGCACCCGCCCCTCGGGAAGCGCCACGGGCTCCTCCCCCATCGCCACCACCACGGTCAGTCCCGTCGCGCTGACACACGACAGGGCCCCGCCGTCCAGGCGCCACTCCGCGCCGGCGTGCGGGTCGAGCAGCCCGTCGCGGATCAGCGCGCGACGGATCTCCAGCGCTCGGCGCGTCAGCTCCAGCGTCGATCCGGGATCCCCGTTCTGCCGCTCGATGCTGTGCTCCCCCCAGCCCTCGGGCTGCGGCAGCCACGGGCCGGCGCCCTCCTCGGCTGCGAAGCCGTGGGCGGCGGCGGCGCTCACGGTCCACGGCAGCGGCACGCGGGCGCCGTCGCGGCTCACGCCGCCGCGGAACCACATCGGATCGCGGCGACGGTCCTCCGGCACGTCCACCTCGGGCAGCCCGAGCTCCTGCCCCTGGTACAGGTACGCCGCGCCGGGGAAGCCGAGGGTGGCGAGGATGCCGGCGCGCGCCCGCCGGAGGCCGACGTCGCCGCCGCCGAACCGCGTCGCCGTGCGGACGAGGTCGTGGTTCTCGAGGGCCCACGTGGGCGCGGCGCCGTAGACCCGGCGCATGTGCTCGAGGTCGCGTCCGACGGCGCACCACGCCTCGGGCGCCCAGCCGAGCCGCGCGAAGGCGAACGCGAACGTCTGGTGCAGCTCGTCGGGGCGGGTGTACCGGGCCGAGCGCTCGGGCTCGAGATTCACCTCGCCCACCAGCAGGCGGGCGGGTTCGTACCGCTCGGCCAGGCGCCGCCAGCGCCGGTACACCTCGTGCACCGCCTCCTGGTCCATCGCGAGCGGGTTCGAGCGGAGGCCGTCGATCACGGTCGGCACGACGGGCGAGTCCGGCAGCCCCTCGGCCTTGAAGAGCCCGTGCGCCACGTCGATCCGGGCGCCGTCCGCGCCGCGGTCGAACCAGAACCGCAGCACGCCGTCGAACAGGTCCCCGACCTCGGGCGCGTCCCAGTTCCAGTCCGGCTGGGCGGGCGAGAACAGGTGCAGGTACCAGTCGAGGTCGGTGCTCGACCGCGGATCGACCCGCGTCCACGCGGGCCCGCCGAACACGCTGAGCCAGTTGTTGGGCGGAGTGCCGTCCGCGCCGCCGGGCCGCATGTGGAACAGGCGTCGCGCATCCGATCCGGGTCCCTCCGTCACGGCACGCCGGAACAGCTCGTGCGCGGTCGACGTGTGGTTCGGCACGATGTCGACGAGCACCCGCAGACCGGCGGCGTGCGCGCGGGTGACGAGCTCGTCGAAGTCCTCGAGCGTTCCGAACTGCGGATCGACGTCGCAGTAGTCCTGCACGTCGTAGCCCTGATCCACGCCCGGGGACGGCTGGAACGGGGTGAGCCAGACGCCGTCCGCTCCGAGCGAGGCGATGTACGGCAGCCGCGCGATGAGCCCGCGGAGGTCGCCGGTGCCGTCGCCGTCGGCATCCGCGAAGGAGCGCGGGTACACCTGGTAGATGACCGACGCCTCCCACCAGGGCGCGCCGGTCGGGAGCGCTTCGGGATCGGTCGGATCCGGCGTCGTCACCGGGCGCTCTTCGGTCGTGCCGTCGTGCGTCATGGTCCCCTTCAGAGCCCGAGCGCGTGCACCGCACCCTGCGCGCGCGAGATCAGCTCGGCGCGCTGCTCGGCGACGCGCTCCGGCGCCGTGCCGCCCGCGCCCGTGCGACTCGCGACGGATCCCTCGATCGAGAGCACCTCGCGGACCTCCGGGGTCAGGTGCGCCGAGACCGAGGCGAGCAGGTCGTCCGAGGCGTCCTCGAGGCCGATGCCGCCGTCCTCGCAGGCGCGCACGAGCGCGCCCGAGATCTCGTGCGCCTCGCGGAACGGCACGCGCCGCTTCACGAGCCACTCGGCGACGTCCGTCGCGAGCGAGAACCCCTGCGGCGCGAGCTCGGCCATCCGGTCCCCGTCGAAGCGCAGCGTCGCGACCATGCCGGTGAAGGCGGGGAGCACGACCTCGAGCGTGTCGACCGAGTCGAACACGGGCTCCTTGTCCTCCTGCAGGTCGCGGTTGTACGCGAGCGGCAGGCCCTTGAGCGTCGTGAGCAGGCCCGTCAGGTTGCCGACCAGGCGCCCCGCCTTTCCGCGCGCGAGCTCGGCGATGTCGGGGTTCTTCTTCTGCGGCATGATGCTCGACCCGGTCGAGTAGCCGTCGTCGAGCGTCACGAAGCCGAACTCGCGCGTGTTCCAGAGGATGATCTCCTCCGCGAAGCGCGACAGGTCGACGCCGATCTGCGCCGTGATGAACGCGAACTCCGCCACGACGTCGCGCGCGGCGGTGCCGTCCAGCGAGTTCTCGGCCGGGCGGTCGAGCCCGAGCTCCGTGGCGACCAGCTGGGGGTCGAGCCCGAGCGTGGATCCGGCGAGCGCGCCCCCGCCGTACGGCGAGACGGCGGCGCGAGGGCGCCAGTCGCGCAGGCGCTCGAGGTCGCGCACGAGCGGCCACGCGTGGGCCTGCAGGTGGTGTGCCAGCAGCACGGGCTGCGCGTGCTGCAGGTGCGTGCGGCCGGGCAGGATGACGCCCGCGTGCGCGTCGGCCTGCGCCACGAGCGCGTCGATCAGCGCGAGCAGGTCCTTCGCGATCACGCGCGAGTGGTCGAGCAGGTACATCCGCACCAGGGTCGCGATCTGGTCGTTGCGGCTGCGGCCGGCGCGCAGGCGTCCGCCGAGCTCGGATCCGACGACGTCGATCAGCGCGGCCTCGAGCGCGCCGTGCACGTCCTCATCGCCGGGGCGGGCCTCGAGCGTCCCGTCCTGGATGCCGCGCGCGAGCGCGTCGAGTCCCTCGTGCATGCGCTGCTCCTCGTCGGCCTCGAGGTAGCCGGCGGCGGCGAGCGCCTTGGCGTGGGCGTGCGAGCCCGCGATGTCGTAGAGCGCGAGGCGCCAGTCGAAGTGCGTGGAGCGGCTGAGCGTCTGCAGCTCGGGCGACGGGCCGCTCGCGAATCGCGCTCCCCAGAGGGCGCCCTCGCCCGTCTTCCGCCGGCCCGGGGTGCCCTGCTGATCCGCCTCGCTCATGGTCTCCAGCCTATCGATCCGTCTCACGCGGCCCGACGGCGGCGATCCAGCCGATCAGGCGTTCGAGCGGCCCGCGGCCGACGAGCAGCGTCCACAGCGTGCAGGCCGCGATGGTCGCGATCGTCATCGGCCAGAACGGCTCGAGCGCGCGGAACGCCGCCAGCTTGGAGCCGTAGCCGTCGATCGGCGGCTGCAGCACCGCCCACGCGACGAGCTGTGCGGTGTATGCGGTCAGCGGCATGGCGCCGACCGCGCGCAGCGGCAGGACGAGCAAGCCCGCGGGCGTGCGGCACAGCAGGGCGCACAGCGCGATCACGCCGATCGCGACGCCGCCCGAGCCGACCGCCTCGCCCATCCCGCTCGAGTGCGCGACGCTCGAGAGCGCGACGCCCCACAGCGAATCGGCCGGCGCGAGCAGCGCCCACTGCCCGATCACGCCGTAGCCGACGGCGGCGAGCACCGCGCCGACCACGACCAGCACGGTCGCCGTCAGCGGCCGCGAGAACGCGAGGCGACCGATGCCGATCCCGGCCACGACGAACGCGGCCCACAGCAGGAAGGGGTAGTGCCAGCCGAGCACGTGCACGATCGTCAGGCCGGGTTCGCGCTCCCACCCGGGCCACGCGTCGATCGCGAACACGGCGAACGGCATGGTCACGGCGATCGCGCCGGCGACGCCGAACAGCCAGGCGGGGCGGACGCGCAGCAGCGGCAGCGCGAGCAGGAACAGGATCGCGTACGCCGGCAGGATCACGAGCACCGGCGTCTGCAGCATCACGAGCAGCACGCCGAGCAGCCAGATGCACGCGGCCCGCAGCGCGATCCGGGCGCGCGCGTACGTCATCCCGGTCCCCTCGAGGGGGCGCACGCCGCCCGTGACGAGCGCGAGCGAGACGCCCGCGAGCGTCGCGAACAGGACGGACGGACGTCCGTTGACCGCGTCGATCCAGGTCTCCGGATGCGCCCAGTCGAACGGCGTCGTGTCGAGCAGGTGCGCGCCGAACATGCCGATCACCGCGAGGCCGCGGGCCAGGTCGACGCCGGGCTCGCGGCCGGGTCCGTCGATGCGGTCCAGGCCCGAGACGAGCCGGTCGGTCAGGGCTGACGCAGCAGCCACACCAGCAGCGCCTTCTGCGCGTGCAGCCGGTTCTCGGCCTCGTCCCAGATCACGCTCTGCGGGCCGTCGATCACGTCCGCGTCGACCTCGTAGCCGCGGTCGGCGGGCAGGCAGTGGATGAAGATCGCCTCGGCATCGGCGACCGACATGGTCTCCTGCGTCACCTTGTACGCGCCGAGGTCGCGCAGGCGCGCGAGCTTCTCCTCCTCCTTGCCCATCGACACCCACGTGTCGGTGACCACGACGTCGGCGCCCGCGGCGGCCTCGAGCGGATCGGTCAGCAGCGTGACGGATCCGCCCGTCTCGGCGGCGATCCGGTCGGCGTCGGCGATGACGTCCTCGCGCGGCGCGTAGTCCTCGGGCGAGGCGACGCGCACGTGCATGCCGGCGGTGACGCCCGCGAGCACGTAGGAGTGCGCCATGTTGCTGCGGCCGTCGCCGAAGAACGACAGGGTCAGGCCCGCCAGGGCCCCCTTGTGCTCGCGGATCGTGAGCAGGTCGGCGAGCAGCTGGCACGGGTGGAAGTCGTCGCTGAGGGCGTTCACCACGGGCACGACGGTGTCCTTGGCCATCTCCTCCAGGCCCGCCTGCGCATACGTGCGCCACACGATCGCGGCGACCTGGCGCTCGAGCACCCGCGCCGTGTCGGCCGGGGTCTCCTTGCCGCCGAGCTGGCTGCTGGCGGTCGAGATGATCAGCGGCGAGCCGCCCAGATCGGCGATGCCGACCGCGAACGACACCCGGGTGCGGGTCGAGGACTTGTCGAAGATCACCGCGACGGTCTGCGGGCCGGCGAGGCTCTTGTCGGCCCAGCGGTCCTTCTTCAGCTGCGCCGCCAGGTCCAGGATCTCGGACTGCTCGGCCGGCGTGATGTCGTCGTCGCGCAGGAAGTGGCGGGTCATTTCGTCTCCTGGTTCTGGGGGCCGGCGACCGCCGCGAGGGCGGCCTCGAAGAGCTCGAGGAACTCCGCGACCTCGGCGTCGCCGATCGTGTAGGCGGGCGCGATCCGGATCGCGTCCTCGGTCGGCGCGTTGACGATCAGGCCGCGCTCGTGGGCCGCCGCGCGCACCTCGGCGGCGACGGGCGCGGTGAGGCGGATGCCGATCAGCAGGCCCGCCCCGCGCGTGTCGGCGACGAGGGGAAGGCCCTCGACGCCCGCGCGCAGCTCGGCGCCGCGCTCGGTGACGTTCGCGAGCAGATCCCGATCCTGGATCTCCTGGATCACGGCGTTCGCGACGGCGCTCGCGAGCGGGTTGCCGCCGAACGTGGAGTTGTGCGTGCCGGGGTAGAACAGGCCGCTCGCGTCGCCGAAGGTCACGAGCGCGCCGAGCGGGAAGCCCGCCGCGATGCCCTTGGCGAGCGTGATGGCGTCGGGCAGGATGCCCTCGGCCTGGAAGGCGAACCAGCGGCCGGTGCGGCCCATGCCGGTCTGCACCTCGTCGAGGAGGAGCAGCGCGTCGTTCGCGGTGGTGAGCTCGCGCGCGCGGCGCAGGTAGCCCTCGGGCAGCGGGAGCACGCCAGCCTCGCCCTGGATCGGCTCGACCACGAGCGCGGAGATCCGCTCCCCCGAGGCGAACAGCTGCTCGAGCGCCTCGATCGTCGGCGCGATGTGCACGATGCCCGGCATCAGCGGCCGGAACGGGTCCTGGTACGCGGCCTTCGGGGTGAGCGCGAGCGCGCCCGTGGAGCGGCCGTGGAATGCGCCCTCCAGGCTGACGATCAAGCCGTCGCGGTCATGAAGACGGGCGAGCTTGATCGCGGTCTCGTTGGCCTCGGTGCCGGAGTTCGCGAGGAACACGCGGCCCTTCTCCCCCGTGCCGGCCAGCTGCTTCAGGCGCGCGGCGAGCTCGAGCTGCTGGGGCGTGGCGAAGTAGTTCGACACGTGCGAGAGCGTGGCCGCCTGCCGTGCGACGGTCTCGGCGAACACCGGGTGGGCGTGGCCGAGCGCGTTCACGGCGATGCCGCCGAGGAAGTCGAGGTAGCGCGTGCCGTCGGCGTCCCACACGTGGGATCCCTCGCCGCGCACGAGCAGCGCGAGGCGGCCGCCGAGGCTCATCAGGTCGCGGGAGGCGACATCCTGCCAGCTGTCGTTCGTCATGCCTGCGTCACCTGCGTTCCGATTCCCTTGCTCGTGAAGAGCTCCACCAGCACCGAGTGCTTCACCCTGCCGTCGATGATCGCCGCGGCGCCCACGCCGCCCGAGACCGCGTCGAGGCACGCCTGCATCTTCGGGATCATGCCCGACTCGAGCTTCGGCATCATGTCGCGCAGCTCGTCCGCCGTGAGGTGCGAGACGAGCGAATCGCGGTTGGGCCAGTCGGCGTACAGGCCGGCGACATCCGTCAGCACGACGAGCTTGCGCGCCTTGAGCGCGATCGCGAGTGCCGCCGCCGCGGCGTCCGCGTTGACGTTGAGCGACTGACCCGGATGATCCAGGTCCGGCGCGATGCTCGAGACGACCGGGATGCGACCGGCGTCGAGGTGGTCGAGCACCGCGGTCGGGTCGACGTGCACGACGTCGCCCACGCGGCCGAGGCTCTCCTCTACGCCGTCGATCACGACGCCGCGCTTGCGGCCGCCGAACAGGCCGGCGTCCTCGCCGCTGAGGCCCGTCGCGAGCGGCCCGTGCGAGTTGATCTTCGCGACGAGCTGCGGGTTGATGTGGCCCGTCAGCACCATCCGGACGACGCTGATCGCCTCGGTGCTGGTGACGCGGTAGCCGCCCTTGAACTCGCTCGGGATCGCGAGGCGGTCGAGCATCGACGAGATCTGCGGGCCGCCGCCGTGCACCACGACGGGGCGCACGCCGACGTAGCGGAGGTAGGCGATGTCCTGCGCGAACGCGTCCTGCAGCTCCTCGCTGATCATCGCGTTGCCGCCGTACTTCACCACCACGATCCGGTCGCGGTAGCGCTTCACCCACGGCAGCGACTCGATGAGGGTCGCGGCCTTCGCCGCGGCCTCCTCGGGACTGGTGTCCTGGATGTCGATGTGATCCGTCATGAGGAGTAGGCGCTGTTCTCGTGCACGTAGTCGTGGGTGAGGTCGTTGGTCAGGATCGTCGCGGTCGCGGAGCCTGCGTGCAGGTCGATCAGGACGTGCGTGGCGCGCGGCGTGAGGTCGACCTCCTCGCGCGGGCGATCCGGTCCGCCCTTGGTGCACACGCGCACGCCGTTCATCGAGACGTCGACGTCGTACGGGTCGAACGCCGCCTCGGTGGTGCCGATCGCGGCGAGCACCCGCCCCCAGTTCGGGTCGTTGCCGAAGATCGCGGCCTTGAAGAGGTTGTTGCGGGCCACGGAGCGTCCCACCTCGACCGCCTCGTCCTCGCTCAGCGCGCCCCGCACCTCGATCGTGATGGCGTGGCTCGCGCCCTCGGCGTCGTCCTGCAGCTTCGCCGCGAGCTCGGTGCACACCTCGACGAGGGCCGCGCGGAACGCGGCGGCATCCGGCTCGACGCCGCTGGCGCCGCTCGCGAGCAGCGTGACCTGGTCGTTGGTGGACATGCAGCCGTCCGAGTCGAGGCGGTCGAAGCTCACGCGGGTCGCGGCCCGCAGGTGCGCGTCGAGCGTCGCCGCGTCGAGGACCGCGTCGGTCGTGATGACCACGAGCATCGTCGCGAGGCCCGGCGCGAGCATGCCCGCGCCCTTGGCCATGCCGCCGATCGTCCAGCCGTCGGCATGGCGGGCGGCCGTCTTCGGCACCGTGTCGGTCGTCATGATCGCCGCGGCCGCGTCGTCGCCGCCGTCGGCGCCGAGCGCCGCGATGCCCTGCGTCGTGCCATCCAGGACCTTGGCTCGGAAGACCTCGTCGCCGGATCCGATCAGCCCGGTCGAGCACACGATCACGTCGCCCGCGCTGACGCCGAGCAGCTCGCCGGCCTTCTCGGCGGTCTGGTGCGTGGTCTGGAAGCCGAACTCGCCCGTGAAGCAGTTCGCGCCGCCCGAGTTGAGCACGACGGCCTCGACAACGCCGTCCGCGATCGCCTGCTGCGACCACAGGATCGGGTTCGCCTTCGCGCGGTTCGAGGTGAACACGGCCGCGCCCGCCTTGAGCGGCCCGCGGTTGACGACCACGGCGACGTCCTTCTTGCCGGTCGACTTGAGCCCGACGGCGACGCCGGCCGCCTCGAAGCCCTGGGCTGCGGTCACACTCACGGGGCCACTCCGTTCACGCTGAGCGCGCGGCCCTCCGGGAGGCCGAGCGCGATGTTCATCGACTGGATCGCGGCTCCCGCCGTGCCCTTGGTCAGGTTGTCCACGGCCGTGACGACGACCACGCGGCCCGCCGCCCGGTCGATCGCGAGGCCGATCAGCGCCGTGTTGGCGCCGATCACGTCGGCCGTGCGCGGCATCTGCCCCTCGGGCAGCAGCTGCACGAAGGTCTCGTCGCCGTACGCGTCCTCCCACGCCGCGCGGATCTGCTCGTCGCTCGCGTCGCCGGCGATCCGCGCCGTGCTCGTCGCGAGGATGCCGCGCGCCATCGGCACGAGCACGGGAGTGAAGGAGATCCGCGGGTCGATCGCGCCGGCCGCGCGCAGCGCCTGCTGCACCTCCGGCGTGTGGCGGTGCGATCCGCCGACCGCGTAGGGATTCGCGGATCCGAGGATCTCGCTCGCCAGCAGGTTCGGCTTGAGGCTCTTGCCCGCGCCCGACGGGCCGACCGCCAGGACGCTCACGATGTCGGACGCGTCGATCACGCCCGCCGCGACGCCCGGCGCCAGGCTCAGGCTGATGGTGGACGCGTTGCAGCCGGGCGCGGCGATGCGCGTCGCGCCGACGAGCTGGTCGCGCTGCTTGCCGGCGCCCACGATCAGCTCCGGCACGCCGTACGTCCACGCCTCGTGGAAGTCGCCGCCGTAGAACGCGTCCCAGTCGTCCTTGCCCGTGAGACGGTGATCCGCTCCGCAGTCGATCACGAGCTTCACGTCCGTGAGCGCATCCGTGTACCGGCCGGACTGGCCGTGCGGCAGCGCGAGGAACACGATGTCGTGCCCCGACAGGATCTCGGGCGTCGTGTCCTGCAGCGTGAGGTGCGCGAGCGAACGCAGGTGCGGCTGGTGCGCGATGAGCGGCTGGCCGGCGTTGGAGTGCGCCGTGACGGTGCGGATCTCGACGTCGGGGTGGTCGGCGAGCAGCCGCAGCAGCTCGCCTCCCGCATAGCCAGAAGCGCCGGAGACGGCGACCGAATAGGTCATGATTCCACCTTATTGTCCGTGAGCAGGGGCCGGAGACGGCGACACCGCTCGGCCCGTGAAGGCCTGCTCGATCGCGCTCAGGCGCGAGAGCGTCGCGGCATCGCCGGGATTCGGCGGCCACGCGGACGTCGGCGCAGGACGATGCCCGTGGTGGGGTGGGAGATCGTCGCGCCGGTCGGCATGCGGCCACGCTAGCAGACGGCGTGCGGCCGACGTACCGTGGGGCGATGGACGACGACCCCGGTCCGGATCGCGCCGCCGAGCGCGAGGCGATGCTCGAGTGGCACATCCGGGCGCGCGGGATCTCGGATCGCCGGGTGCTCGACGCGATGGCCGCAGTGCCGCGGGAGCGGTTCCTGCCGCCCTCGACCGCGGGCGACGCGTACGCCGACTCGCCCCTGCCGATCGGCCACGGGCAGACCATCTCGCAGCCGTACATCGTGGCGCTGACCGCCGAGGCGGGGCGGCTGAAGCCCGGCGACCGGGTGCTCGACGTCGGCACCGGATCCGGCTACGCCGCGGCCGTGTACGCCGCGATCGGAGCGGAGGTGTGGTCGATCGAGTACGTGCCCCAGCTCGCGGAGCAGGCGCGCGCCGCGCTCGCCGACCTGCCCTCGGTGCACGTCGTCGAGGGCGACGGCACGCTCGGGCTGCCGGATCAGGCCCCGTTCGACGCGATCCTCGCCGCGGCGGCGGGCCCCGACATCCCCGCGCCGTGGATCGAGCAGCTCGCCGACGGCGGCCGCATCGTCATGCCGCTCGAGCGCGTAGCCGGCTGGCAGCAGCTCGTGCGCGCCACGCGCCGCGGCGAGGACCTCGCGCTGGACGACCTGGGCGGCGTCCGCTTCGTGCCGCTCCGCGGCGCGCACGGCGTGCGCTGAGGCGCGGGCGGGCTGCCTCGGGACCGCGAGACTGCAGCGCCCCGCCGAGGGTGCATCGCCCCGCCGAGACAGCAGCGGACACGTGCAGGCTCGACGGGGCGATGCAGTCTGGGCATCTCCGCGCGTGTCCGGGACCGGACGCGCCGCCTCGTCCACAGGGCGCGGATGCCGTCCGGATCCGCACAATCGACCGGTCCAGCCCGCGCGGGCGGTCGAGGTGACGCGATCGTACGAGCATGCCGGCCACGACCCTCGAGGCGACGATCCGATCATCCCCCGTGCCGCTGCTGCGCCCGTCTGCCGCGGACTTCCGGCTCGATGTCGCCGAGCGGCGCGGTGAGCTGCATCGCGTGCGTCACGGCGTGTACGCGCCGCGCAGCCTCTGGGGGAAGCTCGCGCCGTGGGAGAGGTACCTGGCCCGAGTCCACGCCTACGCGCTGACGCATCCCGACGCCGTCTTCGCCCTCGAATCCGCCGCGGTGCTGACGGGGCTGCCGATCATCGGCGAGCCCGCGGAGATCCACGTGCTCAACCCGGACGGCACCGCGCGGCTGGCCGGTGACGTCCGCACGCACGTGTCGCAGGATGAGCGCGAGATCCGGCGCACCGACGGGATCGCGTTCGTCGCTGCGCCCGACACCGCCATCGACATCGCGCGTGCGCGGCATCCGGCCGTCGCCCTCGCCGTCGCCGATGCCGTCCTGCGCCAGCATCCGCCACTGGAAGCGGGGCACCTGCTCGAGCTGAACGCTCTGCGCCGCAGCGCGCGAGGGCGCCGCGCAGCCATGTGGCCGCTGAGCCGTGCCACACCGAAGGCGGAGACCGCGATCGAGTCGATCAGCCGCGCGGTGATCGAGTGGCTCGGGTACGAGCCGCCGGAGCTCCAGGTCGAGTTCCGGATGCCCGACGGAAGCATCTCGCGCGTGGACACGTACTGGCGCGGTCCGGATGTCATCGGCGAAGCGGACGGGCGGGTCAAGTACGAGTCCGGCGACCCGGCCGTCCTGTGGGACGAGAAGCGCCGCGAGGACCGGCTGCGCCGACGCCGGGGAGGATTCGGGCGGTGGGGCTGGCCGGAGGTCGGCGACCCGCCCGCCCTCGATGCGATCCTGCGCGCGGCGTCCCTTCGCCCCGTGCGCCCCCAGCAGCAGGGCCCGTTGCACTCGCTGCCCGAAGCCCTCGGCCTCCGCAGGACGCCCTGGCCACGCGCGTGACACTGCATCGCCCCGCTGAGACTGCAGCGCCCCGCCGAGGCAGCGGTGGTCACACGCAGTCTCGGCGGGGCGATGCAGTCTCGCGGGTCCGGGCGTCTCGCGGCGCCCGGGGCTACTCGCGGAGGGCGGCGCCGTGGCGCTCGGCGGCGAGGGCGACGCCGGCGAGCTTGGCCTCCGTGGCCTCGGCCGCGGTGAGGGTGCGGTCGGGAGCGCGGAAGCGCAGCGCGAACGTCAGGCTCTTGGAACCCTGCGGGATGCCCTGACCGCGGTAGTCGTCGACCAGGCGGAGGCTCTCGAGCAGCTCGCCCGCGCCGTCGACGAGCGCGGCGCGCAGGTCGGAGGCGGGCAGCGCGGCGTCGACCACGAGCGAGACGTCCTGGGTCGCGGCCGGGAAGGTCGACAGCGACGCCACGGTCACGCGCTCCCCCGCCAGCGACAGGATCGCGTCCAGGTCGAGCTCGGCGACCGTCACGCGGCCCGGCAGATCGGCGTCCGCGGCGACGGCGGGCAGCAGCTCCCCGACATAGCCGACCTCGACCCCGTCGACCGCCAGCACACCCGTGCGACCCGGATGAAGCGCCGCGCGCTCGCCCTGGGCGACCGAGATCTCCACGCCCGCTGCGGCCGCGATCACGCGCACCGCGTCGAGCGCGACCTCGAGTCCCGCGCCCTCGGCCTCGCGGCCCGGCTGCTTCGGCGACACGGCGCCGGCCAGCAGCAGCGCCACATGGCGGGGCTGCGGCGGGATCGAGGCGTCCAGGCGCGCGAGCGTCTCCGCGTCAGGGCGCACGGCTCCGGGCGGGATCGTCGCGGTGCCGTACTCGACACCGGGCTCCGGGAGGAACACGGTGCCGACCTCGAACAGCGCCAGATCGGTGTGGCCGCGCGCCACGTTGCGGTGCGCGGTCTGCAGCAGGGCCGGGATCAGCGAGCGACGCAGGAACGGCGCCTGGCCGTCGAGCGCGTTCGCGAGCCGGACGCTCGGCAGGTGCGCGCCGGTCGCGGATCCGTGCAGGTCGTTCTGCTCCTCCGAGATGAAGGGGAACGACGGCGTCTCGACGAAGCCCGCGGCGGCCAGCGCGTTCGCGACGCGGCGGCGGCCCTGCTGGGCGGGGGTCAGGCCGCGGCCCGACGGCGGCGTCGGCAGCTCGGACGGGATGCGGTCGAGCCCGTCGATCCGCGCGACCTCCTCGGCCAGCGTCCACTTGTCGGTGACGTCCGGGCGCCACGACGGCGGCACCACCGACCAGCCGTCGACGGTCTCGGTGACGTCGCAGCCGATGATCGTCAGCGTCTCGGCGATGCGCGCGGCCGTGTAGTCCACGCCCACGACGCCCTGCACGAAGCCGGCGGGGAGGGCGATGGGCGTGGGCGCGTGCGTCGCTCCGATCGCACTGCCGAGGGGATCGGCCGTGCCGCCCGCGAGCTCGACCAGCAGGTCCACGACGCGCTGCGCCGACGCGGCGGGCAGCAGCGGATCGACGCCCCGCTCGAAGCGGCGCGAGGCCTCGCTCGGCAGCTTGTGGCGGCGCGCGGTGCGGGCGATCGAGACGGTGTCGAACACGGCGGCCTCGATGAGGAGATCCGTCGTCGTCCCGCTGATCTCAGTGGTCGCACCGCCCATCACGCCGGCCAGGCCGATCGCGCCGGACTCGTCCGCGATGAGCAGGTCCTCGGTGTTCAGCGTGCGCACCTGGCCGTCGAGCGTCTGGAGGGTCTCGCCCTGGCTCGCGCGGCGGACGGTGATCCCCCCGGTCAGCTTGGCGAGGTCGTAGCCGTGGATCGGCCCGCCCAGCTCGAGCATCACGTAGTTCGTGATGTCCACGAGCAGCGAGATCGACCGGATGCCCGCGAGCGTGAGGCGCGCGACCATCCACGGCGGCGTCGGGCGCGACGGATCCATGCCGCGCACGGCGCGCGTGACGAATTCGGTGACGCCGCTGCGTCCGCGGATCGGCGCCCGGTCGTCGACGACGACGGAGAACCCGGATGCCGCGACGGGCGAGACCGCGAGAGCGGGGTCGCGGAAGGCCGCGCCCGTGGCGTGCGCGTACTCGCGCGCGATGCCGCGGATCGACATGGCGTAGCCGCGATCCGGCGTCACGTTCACGTCGACCGCGACGTCGTCCAGCCCGAGCAGCGCGATCGCGTCCGCACCGGGCTCGGCGTCGAGCCCGAGCTCGACGAGCCGCAGGATGCCGCTGTGCTCGTCGCCGAGGCCCAGCTCGCGCGCGGACGCGATCATGCCGTCCGACACGTGCCCGTACGTCTTGCGCGCCGAGATGGGGAACGGACCGGGCAGCACGGCGCCGGGGAGCGACACCACGACCTTGTCGCCCTCGAAGAAGTTGCCGGCGCCGCACACGATCCCGCGCGGCTCCGCCTCGCCGACGTCCACCTGGCACCAGCGGATCGTCTTGCCGTTCTTCTGCGGCTCGGCCTCGAACGAGAGGACGGTGCCGACCACGACCGGGCCGCTCACCTCGAAGCGGAAGACGTCCTCCTCCTCGAAGCCCACCGACACGAGCGCCGCGAGGACGTCCTCGGGAGTCGCCGAGGACGGCACATCCACGTACTCACGCAGCCACGACAGCGGGACGCGCATCACACCACCATCCCGAACTGCTCGCTGAAGCGGACATCGCCCTCGGCCATGTCGCGCATGTCCTGCACGTCGCTGCGGAACATCAGGGCCCGCTCGATCCCGATCCCGAACGCGAAGCCCGAGTACACCTCGGGGTCGATCCCCGCCGCGCGCAGCACGTTGGGGTTGACCATCCCGCAGCCGCCCCACTCGATCCAGCGCGCGCCGCCCTTGAAGGTCGGGTGCCACAGGTCGAACTCGGCCGAGGGCTCCGTGAACGGGAAGTAGTTGGTGCGCAGGCGCGTCTTCGCCTCGGCGCCGAACAGGGCGCGGGCGATGTGGTCGAGCGTGCCCTTGAGGTGCGCCATCGTGATGCCTTTGTCCACCACGAGGCCCTCGGCCTGCGTGAAGACGGGCAGGTGCGTCGCGTCGAACTCGTCCGTGCGGTACACGCGGCCCGGGCACAGGACGTAGATGGGCAGGTCGCGCTCGAGCATCGAGCGCACCTGGACGGGGCTCGTGTGCGTGCGCATCACCAGGTGACGGGCGACCGGATCCACGAAGAACGTGTCCTGCATCTGGCGCGCCGGGTGGTCCTCGTCGAAGTTCAGCGCGTCGAAGTTGTACCACTCGTGCTCGAGCTCGGGACCCTCCGCGATCTCCCAGCCCATGCCGACGAACACGTCGCTGATCTGCTCCTGCAGCACGCTCATCGGGTGGCGGGCGCCCACGCGCGTGCGCGACGGCACGGCGGTGATGTCGATCCGCTCGGCCTCGAGACGCGCGGCGGTCTCGGCCTCGGCCAGCTCGGCCTCGCGTGCGGCGAGGGCCTGGATGACGCGCCCGCGGGCGGATCCCACCAGCTTGCCGAACTCGGCCTTGCGGTCGTTCGGCACGTGGCGCATCTGCGCGTTCAGCGCGGCGAGCGGAGACCCCTCCCCCGCGTGAGCGGATCGGGCGGCCTTCAGCGCGGCCGTGTCGGGGGCATCGGCGATCGCCGCGAGCGCGCCCGCGACCGCCGCCTCCACCGCCTCTGGAGTGATCAAAGGCGGGGTGATCTCTGGAGCGTCGGACACGAGACCCGAGTCTAGTCGGGCGGACGGATGCCGCCCGCCCGGGTCAGAGGTGCGCGCCCGGGGTGCTGCCGGGGTCGTGCTTCCCGAGCCCGCGGCGATTCGCAATCACGTCCGCCTTCGCGACGTCGTCGAGATGGTCGAGGTCCTGCACGCCGATGATCTCGGTGTTGGTGCCCTCGTGCAGACGCGGCGCGATGGCCGCCTGCGCGGCCCGGACGCGCGGCGATTTCTGCATGCGCTTCTCGATCAACCGCGACGCGCCCGAGAGGATGAGGCAGAGACCGATGTAGATCGCGCCGATGATGATCGTCGACTGGACGATCGGCGAGTCGAGCGTCGCCGCCGAGCCGAGACGCTTGGCGAAGAACAGCAGCTCCTCGTACGTGACGATGAAGCCCAGCGCGGTGTCCTTCAGCGTGACGACGAGCTGCGACAGGATGACCGGCATCATCGCGCGCACGGCCTGCGGCAACAGGATCAGGCGCATGACTCCCGACTTGCGCAGGCCGATCGCATAGCCGGCCTCCTTCTGACCACGCGGCAGCGACTCGACGCCGGCGCGGATCACCTCCGCGAGCACGGAGCCGTTGTACGCGACGAGCGCGATGACCACGACCCAGAAGCTCGGCATCCGGATGCCCACGACGGGAAGGCCGTAGTAGAGGAGGAACATCATGACCAGCACGGGGACCGCGCGCAGGAACTCGATCACGACCGTGAACGGCCAGCGCACCCAGACGTGATCGGAGAGCCGCCCGATCGCGAGCAGGAAGCCGACCACGAGCGCGCCGACGGCGGCGAGCGCGAACGCCGCGAGCGTGTTGAGCATGCCCTGGAGGATCTGCGCCCAGATGGCGGTGTAGGTGAAGGCCTCCCACTTCGAGGCGGCGAACTGGCCGGTCTCGAACAGTCGCCATACGAAGAACGCGATCACCGCGAGCACCACGAGGATCGTCAGAGCTCCGATCACGCGGTTGCGTGCCATGGCCCGGGGGCCGGGGACGTCGTAGAGAACGCTGCCGCTCATCGTGCCACCGTCCAACGCTTCTCGACGGTGCGCTGCGCCCACGAGAGCAGCATCACCAGGGCCACGAAGATGATCATCACCCAGACGATGACGAGCAGCTGGTTCTCGCCCTGCTCGCTCAGCCAGTCGCGCATGGAGCCGAGGTTCATCACGGCGAAGCCCGCGGCGACCGTCGTGTTCTTCAGCAGGGCGATGAAGACGCTCATCATCGGCGGGATCACCGAGCGGAACGCCTGCGGGAGGACGACCAGCGTCATGACCTGCCCGAACGACAGGCCGATCGCGCGGGCCGCCTCGGCCTGGCCGACGGGCACGGTGTTGATGCCGGATCGGATCGTCTCCGCGACGTACGTCGCGGTGTAGATGCCGAGCGCGCCGATCGCGAACAGCACCTCGTTGCCACCGCTCGCGCGGACGCCGATCAGGGGCGGCAGGGCGGATGCGAAGCCGAAGAACACCAGCGTGAGCGGGGTGTTGCGGATCGTGTTCACGTAGAACGTGCCGACCGCTCGCGCGATGGGCACCGGAGACACGCGCATGGCGCCGACGACGATGCCGAGCACGAGAGCCAGCACGCCGCCGCCGGCGAACAGCTTCAGGGTGCCGAGCAGCGCCTCTCCCCACAGATCGAGGTGGTCGGTGATGACGCCCATGCGGCTCCTTGCTCGTGTCGAGGGATGTCAGGGGATGCGTCCGGGGCGGCCGTGAGGCCGCCCCGGACACGGGGTGAGGGTCAGTCGACCGCGGGCTGCTCGGCCTTGACGCCCGCGGGCTCGAGGTACTGCTCGTACAGCGCCGTCCACACGTCGCCGCCGTCCGTGAAGAGCGTGTTGATGTGCTCCTTCAGCGCGGTGTCGCCGTCGGCGAGGCCGACGCCGTAGCGCTCCTCGCTGAACGGCGATCCGGCGAGCTTCAGCTCCTCGGGCTCGAGCGCGACGTAGCCGGCGAGGATGGCCTCGTCGGTCGTGATCGCGTCGACCTGGCCGGCCTTGAGCTGCTCGACGCACTCGGAGTACGTCTGGCGCTCGGTGACCTCACCCGAGTACTCGTCGCGGATGCGCTGCAGCGGGGTCGAACCGGTCACCGAGCACGTCACCTTGTCGGCGAGGTCGTCGGGACCGCTGATCGTGTCGTCGTCCGCCGCGACCAGCAGGCCCTGGCCGGTGATGAAGTACGGACCGGCGAAGTCGATGACCTCGTCGCGCGCGTCGGTCATCGAGTAGGTGCCGACGTAGTAGTCGACGCCGCCGTTGATGATCTCCTGCTCGCGGTTGGCCGACGGGATCGTCTTGAACTCGATCTCGTCCTCGCCGAAGCCGAGCGATGCGGCGATCCAGCGGGCGATGTCGACGTCGAAGCCGGTGCGCTCCTGCGTCACCGGGTCCTCGTAGCCGAGGCCGGGCTGGTCGGCCTTCACGCCGATGACGATCTTGCCCGCCTCGGTGGCGCGCTCGAACGTGGGGCTGTCGAGCTCGACGCCCTCGGCGACCTCCCAGAGGCCCTCGGCCGCCGGCTCCTCGCCGCCGCTCGCACCGGGGTCGGTGGGCGAGCCGCTGTTGCACGCCGTGAGCGCGAGCAGGGCCGCGAGGCCGATGCCCGCGCCTGCCATCAGTCGAGTCTTGCGCATGTGATTCCTCCTTGGTGGGGTGGTCGATCCGCGTCCGCGCCTCGTCGCGCGGTGGGCGTCAGTGCGTGATGAGCTTGGAGAGGAAGTCCTTGGCGCGGTCGCTCTTCGGTGCGGTGAAGAACTCCTCCGGCGTCGCCTGCTCGACGATCTGGCCGTCCGCCATGAACACGACGCGGTTCGCGGCCTTGCGCGCGAAGCCCATCTCGTGCGTCACGACGATCATGGTCATGCCCTCCTTGGCGAGCGAGACCATGACGTCGAGGACCTCGTTGATCATCTCGGGGTCGAGCGCGCTGGTGGGCTCGTCGAAGAGCATGACCTTGGGCTGCATCGCCAGGGCGCGCGCGATCGCGACGCGCTGCTGCTGACCGCCCGAGAGCTGCGCCGGCAGCTTCGCGGCCTGGTGTCCGACGCCGACGCGGTCGAGCAGCGCCTGCGCCTCGCGCTCGGCGTCGGCCTTCTTCAGGCCGCGCACCTTGATCGGCCCCAGCGTGACGTTCTCGAGGATCGTCAGGTGTGCGAAAAGGTTGAAGGACTGGAACACCATGCCGACCTCGGCACGCAGGTTCGCGAGGCCCTTGCCCTCCTTGGGCAGCTCCTTGCCGTCGATCGTGATGGTGCCGCTCGTGATGGTCTCGAGCCGGTTGATCGTGCGGCACAGGGTCGACTTGCCGGATCCGGACGGGCCGATGACGACGACGACCTCGCCCTTGTCGACCGTGAGGTCGATGTCCTTCAACGCTTGGAAGTCGCCATAGTGCTTCTGCACGTCCGTGACGACGACGAGGGGCTCTGCCATGCGTTTCACCCTAGGGGGTGGCCACGAGGCGAGCCAGCACGCCCCATCGCGGTTTACCGACTTGTAACAGGGCGCCCGCGGGCTCGCCGGCACTCCCGGTGGTCGGGAGCGCCGGGCGTGTCGCGGGGTCGTGAGGACCTCAGGCGCGGTGGGCGAACGCGCTCTCGTACAGGCACACGCTGGCCGCCGTGGCGAGGTTGAGCGACTCGGCGCGGCCGAAGATCGGCAGGCGCAGCGTGCGGTCCGCCAGGGCCAGGGCGCGGTCCTCGAGGCCGTGCGCCTCGTTGCCGAACAGCCAGCCGGTGGGCTCGGCCAGCAGCCCCTCCGCGCGGGCGGCGAGCAGGTCGTCGCCCTTCACATCGGCGGCGAGCACCGTCATGCCGGCGGCGTGCGCGCGCTCGATCACGTCCTCGAGCTCTCCCCCGACCGCGACCGGCAGGTGGAACAGGGATCCGGTCGTCGAGCGCACGACCTTCGGGTTGTACGGATCGACCGTGCGCCCGGTCAGGACGACGGCGTCGGCGCCGGCCGCGTCGGCGGCGCGGATGATCGTGCCGAGGTTGCCGGGATCGCGCACCTCCTCGCAGATCGCGATCAGGCGGGGTGCCGCGGCGAAGATGTCCTTGAGCGCCGTCGGGTTCTGCCGCGCGACGGCGACGAAGCCCTGCGGCGTGACGGTGTCGGCCATGGCCTCGAGCACCGACTCGGACACGAACTGCGCGTCGAGGCCCTCGTCGGTCAGCAGCGTGCGCACATCCTGATGCCGCTCGAGAGCGGTGGGCGTCGCGTAGAGCTCCACGATGGTCTCGGGGCGGAAGGCCAGCGCTTCGCGGACGGCCTGCGGCCCCTCGAGCAGGAACAGCCCCGTCTCCTTGCGCGCGTTGCGCTTCGCCAGCTTGGCGACGGCCCTCACGCGCGGCGACCGCGGGTTCTCCAGCACGTCCTCAGTCTATGGCGGGGCGCGCATACGGACGTGACGACGCGGTGACGACCGCGCGGATCCGCGGCGGACGTCCGGAGAACGGCAGGTACGCGGCGGGTACGCGGAGAGGGCGCCCCCTGGCGGGGACGCCCTCTCCGGAAGCCTGAGCTTACGCGGCCGACTTCGGCGCGTTCACGTCGGCCGGCAGCGCGGCCTTCGCGGTCGCGACGAGCGCGGCGAACGTGGCGGGCTCGTTCACGGCGAGCTCGGCCAGGATGCGACGGTCGACCTGCACGCCCGCGAGGCCGAGGCCCTGGATGAAGCGGTTGTACGTCATGCCGTTCGCGCGCGAGGCGGCGTTGATGCGCTGGATCCACAGACGACGGAAGTCGCCCTTGCGCTTGCGGCGGTCGCGGTACGCGTAGACGAGCGAGTGGGTGACCTGCTCCTTCGCCTTGCGGTACAGGCGCGAACGCTGGCCACGGTAACCCGAGGCCCGCTCGAGGATGACGCGACGCTTCTTGTGGGCGTTGACTGCCCGCTTGACTCTAGCCATTTCCTATATTCCTAACGAGATTCGCGGTGTCAGCGACCGAGGAGCTTCTTGACCTGCTTGAGGTCGTTGCCCGAGATGACCTGGTCCTGGTTCAGGCGGCGCGTACGACGGCTCGACTTGTGCTCGAGGTTGTGACGCATGCCAGCCTGCTGCTTCTTGATCTTGCCGCTGCCGGTGATCTTGAAGCGCTTCTTGGCACCCGAATGGGTCTTCTGCTTCGGCATCTTCTCTTCCTTGGTGAATGCGCCCCGCGGGGCGATGTTGTGTGCACCCGCCGGAGCGGGAGAATGCGGGCGGAGTTACTCCGCGTCCGCGGTCTCGGCGGCGGGCGTCTGGCCCTTCGCCTCGCGCGCGGCCTGCTTGTTGGCGGCGCGCTGAGCGTTCTGCTCGGTCTTGACCTCGGACTTGTTCTTGTGCGGCGCGACGACCATCACCATGTTGCGGCCGTCCACCTTGGGGCTGGACTCGACGGTGCCGAACTCGGCGACGTCCTCCGCGAACTTCTTCAGCAGGCGCACGCCCTGCTCGGGGCGCGACTGCTCGCGACCGCGGAACAGGATCATGGCCTTGACCTTGTCGCCCGTCTTCAGGAAGCCCTCGGCGCGCTTGCGCTTGGTCTCGTAGTCGTGCTCGTCGATCTTCAGGCGGAAGCGGACCTCCTTGAGGACCGTGTTGGCCTGATTGCGACGGGCTTCCTTCGCCTTCTGCGCGGCCTCGTACTTGAACTTGCCGTAGTCCATGATCTTGACGACGGGAGGCTTCGAGTTGGGGGCCACCTCGACCAGGTCGAGATCGGCCTCCTGCGCCAGGCGCAGGGCGGCCTCGATGCGGACGACGCCGATCTGCTCGCCGGCGGGGCCGACGAGTCGGACCTCCGGCACGCGGATGCGCTCGTTGGTACGGGGATCGCTGATGCGGACTCCTTGGGTGGTGATGGAGAGCCACCGTGACGCGGTGTCGTGCCACGGGCGGGAGAAGAGATCAGCATCCACCCGGCAGACGTCACGCGTCGGCCGCACCCGATTCCGACACGTGCATCGCACGGCCTGGAACACCCGCGTGGAACGCGAGGGAGTGCATGACCCGGTAGCCTTGTAACGGCAAGCGCGGGTGGGATGTGAATCCTCTTTCGTCCGGGATTCTCTTCAGAACCGCCGGAGCCCGGGAAAGTCTACCAGAGAGCGGCACATGAGCACCAACCCGGGACACACCCACTCCTTCGACCCCGAGCGGGAGTCCCGCTGGGAGGAGCAGGAGCGCGCCGGATCCGACACGTCCGCGGTCCGTGACATCGCCGACGTCGCGGCGGTCGAGGTCATCGGCACGGCGTGCGTGCACCTCATGAGCGCGGCGGCGGTCAAGCTCGGCCTCGCCGACGCCCCGGACGCGGAGGCCGACATCGACCTCGACGAGGCGCGCAAGCTGATCAACGCCCTGGCCGGCCTCGTCACCGCGGCGGCCCCCGAGATCAGCGACATGCACGCCCGCCCGATCCGCGACGGACTGCGCTCGCTGCAGCTGCGCTTCCGCGAGATCTCCTCGATCCCGGATGCGCCCGGCAAGGGCCCGGGCGAGAAGTACACCGGCCCGGTCATCTGAGACCGAGCGCGTCCGCCCCTCGCGCGACCGCGTCGATCGTCCGGCGCACCGCCTCGTGGTCGGTGCCGTGGTTGCTCACGGCGAAGCGCACCACGGTGCGGCCGCGCCACGCGGACGACGACGCCCACACGGTGCCCTCGTCGCGCAGCCACTCGCCGAGCGCCGCGGTGCCCGCGTCGTCGCGTGCCGCGAGGCACACCTGCGTGAACACGACGTCGTTGAGCACCTCGAGCCCGCCGATCGCGCGCAAGCCCTCCGCGAGACCGGCGGCGGCCTCGACCAGGCCGTCGACGAGCCCCTCGACGCCGCGGCGCCCGAGCGCGCGCAGCGCGGCCCAGACCGGAACCCCGCGGGCGCGGCGCGACAGCTCGGGAACGCGGTCGTACGGATCCCACACGTTCGCGACCGCCGGCAGATAGGACGCGTGCGCCCCGAGCGACGCCGCCATCGCGGCCTCGTCGCGCACGATCGCGACGCCGCAGTCGTACGGCACGTTGAGCGTCTTGTGCGCGTCGGTCGCCCACGAGTCGGCGTCCGCGAGCCCCGCGGTGAGGTGGTCCAGCCGCCGGGTCGCGGCCGCCCACAGGCCGAACGCGCCGTCGACGTGCACCCACGCGCCCGCGTCCCGCGCCACGGCGATCGCCGCCGCGAAGTCGTCGAACGCCCCCGAGTGCACGTCGCCCGCCTGCAGCGCCACGACCGCGGGGCCGTCCCCCTCGGCCAGCGCCCGGCGCAGGCCGGCGACGTCGATGCGGCCCTCGCCGTCGGCGCCCACGGTGCGCGGCGCCCCGAGGCCGGCGATGCGCCCGGCCAGCACGACCGACGTGTGCACGGCGTCACCGGCCAGGAACCGGACCGGCGGCGCCGCCTGGAGGCCTGCGACCGGATCGCCGCCGTGCGCGCGGACCACGGCGTCGCGCGCCGTCACGAGGCACGACAGGTTCGCCACGGTCGCGCCGGTCGCGAAGCCGACGCCGCTGCCGGCCGGGAGCCGCAGCACGTCGAGGAGCCACTCGCCGGCCGCCTCCTCGACGGCGGCGGTCGCGGGCGTCGGCTGGCGCGATCCGGTGTTCTGATCCCACGCCGAGACCAGCCAGTCCGCCGCCAGCGCCGCGGGGTACGTGCCGCCGATCACGAAGCCGTAGAACCGCGGCGACCCCATCGCCATGAGCCCGGGCCCGCAGGCCTCGGCGAGCTCGTCGACCACGGCGACGGGATCCGCACCGTCCTCGGGCAGGTCCCGCGGCAGCCGCGCGCGCATGCCGCCCGCATCGACATCGGGCCGGATCGGCCGCTCGGCGACGGAGTCGAGCCAGCCGAGCGCGTGCCGGTGGGCGGCGTCCAGGGACGCCCGGTAGGGGTCGTCCTGCGGTTCCTCGTCCATGCGCCACCTCCGTCGGCCGCGCCACGCGCGCAGCCGATCATCCGCCGGTGCGGCGGACATCCGCAAGGGCTACGCGCTGTCGAGCCTGACCGAGAGCGAGTCGACCAGCGTGGCGACGCGGTCGTCCGCCGACCAGCGGCGCGCGAGCCGCGCGAGCACCGCGTCGAGCTCCGCGCGATCCAGGCCCGACATCAGCGTGAGACGCACCACGAGCTCGGGGCCGCGCAGCCGTCCCGTGGGATCGCCCGGCTCGACGCCCAGATCCAGCACGGCGAGCTCCCCCGCGATGCTCTCCTGCAGGCCGAGGAACACGTCGGGGCTGACGAAGCTCGGCTCCCACGGCTCCCCCTGCGCGACGGCCCACACTGCCGGCCGTCGCACCACGAACTCGGTCTCGGACGTCGGGTCGAGCACCATCAGGTCGGTCTGCTCCGACGAGGCGGCCAGCGCCGCGCGCACCGCCTCCACGGGGATCGGACGGGCGACAGGGTCCCAGCGGCCGAGAGCGGCGACCGAGCTGAACACGGGGAGCACCTTGCGGCCGTCGGGTGCGGCCACGGTCACGATCGACAGCTCCTGCGTCTTGTCGACGGGCAGGCCGTGGGCGCCCACGCCCTCGTCGCCCTTCTCGGCCACGAGCGGGATCAGCACGCGCGCATGACGCAGCGCGTCGATCACGGCGACCTGATCTCCCCCGCCGGCATGGAACGCCGTGAGCGCCGCGAGCAGCGCGGGATCCGCGGATCCGTCGTCACCCGAGTGCGGATTCGCCTCGAAGTGGCGCCCCTCCCAGGGGACGCCCGCCGAGTCGGCCGCCGGGTCCTCGCCGTCAGTCGGCCGCGACATCCAGTGCCTCGGCGAGCGTGAACGCGCCCGCGTAGAGGGCCTTGCCGACGATGGCGCCCTCGACGCCGTTCGGCACGAGGCGGCGCAGCGCCGCGATGTCGTCGAGGCTCGAGACACCGCCCGAGGCGACCACCGGCCGGCTCGTGCGCGACGTGATCTCGCGGAGCAGGTCGATGTTCGGGCCGCGCAGCGTGCCGTCCTTCGTGACGTCGGTCACGACGTAGCGGCTGCAGCCGGCCTCCTCGAGGCGCTCGAGCACCTCCCAGAGGTCGCCGCCCTCCTGCGTCCAGCCACGCGCCGCGAGCGTCGTGCCGCGCACGTCGAGACCCACCGCGATGGCCTCGCCGTACCGGCCGATCACCGAGGCGGTCCACTCGGGGTTCTCGAGGGCCGCGGTGCCGAGGTTGATGCGCTGCGCGCCGCTCTCGAGCGCCGCCTCGAGCGACGCGTCGTCGCGGATGCCGCCCGACAGCTCGACGCTGATGCCGCGCATGTGCTTGATCACCTTGCGCAGCACGCCGGCGTTGCTGCCGCGGCCGAACGCGGCGTCGAGGTCGACCAGGTGGATCCACTGGGCGCCCTGCTTGGCCCAGTTCTCCGCGGCCTCGATCGGGTCGCCGTAGTCGGTCTCGGATCCGGCGGCGCCCTGCGTGAGGCGCACGGCCTTGCCGCCCTGGACGTCGACGGCGGGAAGCAGGATCAGTCCGGGCGTGGACGCGAAATCGTTCATAGCTCCAGGTGTGGTTTCGGCCCGTCCGGTGCGGGACGGTGTGCGGCGGGCATCTCCCGTCGCGGGCACGATCTCAGAGGGTAGCCCCGGGCAGGCCCTCGATCCAATTCCGCAGGAGCCGGATGCCCGCCTCGCCGGACTTCTCGGGGTGGAACTGCGTGGCCGACAGCGGCCCGTTCTCGACCGCCGCGAGGAAGCGTCCGCCGTGCCGCGCCCACGTCACCACGGGCTGGGCGAACGGACCGTGCGCCTCGAGCGTCCACTCCTGGGCGGCGAACGAGTGCACGAAGTAGAACCGCTCGTCCTCCAGGCCGCGGAACAGGCGCGAGCCCTCCCCCGCCTCGACCGTGTTCCAGCCCATGTGGGGCACGACAGGCGCCTTGAGCTCGTCCACGACGCCGGGCCACTCGCCGAGGCCCTCGGTCTCGACACCGCGCTCGACGCCGCGCTCGAACATGACCTGCATGCCGACGCAGATGCCCAGCACGGGGCGGCCGCCGGCGAGGCGGCGCTCGATCATCTCGGGGCCGCGCACCGCGCGCAGCTGGTCCATGACGGCCTGGAACGCGCCCACGCCAGGCACCAGCAGACCGTCGGCCTCGCGGATGAGCCCCGGGTCGCGCGTCAGGTGCACGTCGCCGCCGGCGGCATCCAGCGCCTTGACGGCGGAGTGGATGTTGCCGGAGCCGTAGTCCAGGACCGCGACGACCGGGCGGCGCCCGGCGTCCCGGCTCTCGTCGGCGGCTGCGCTCACAGCGCGCCCTTGGTCGACGGCACGCCCTCCACCAGCGGGTCGAGTGCCTTGGCCTGCCGGAACGCGCGCGCGAACGCCTTGTACTCCGCCTCGGCGATGTGGTGCGGGTCGCGGCCCGACAGCACCCGGACGTGCACGGTGAGGCCCGCGTTGAACGCGAGGGCCTCGAACGTGTGGCGCACGAGCGATCCGGTGAAGTGGCCGCCGATCAGGTGCTGCTCGAAGCCCGCGGGCTCGCCCTCGTGCACGAGGTACGGGCGCCCGGAGATGTCCACGACGGCCTGCGCGAGCGCTTCGTCGAGGGGCACGAGCGCGTCGCCGTAGCGCGAGATGCCGGCCTTGTCGCCGAGCGCCTCGCGGATCGCGTGCCCGAGGACGATCGCGACGTCCTCCACCGTGTGGTGCGCGTCGATGTGCGTGTCGCCCGTGGCCGTCACGGTCAGGTCGGTGAGCGAGTGCTTCGCGAACGCCGTGAGCATGTGGTCGAAGAACGGCACGCTCGTCGAGATCGAGCTCCTGCCGGTGCCGTCGAGGTTCAGCTCCAGCTCCACGCTCGACTCGCTGGTGGAGCGGGTGCGGCGCGCGATTCGGGCAGTCGTCATGCCTTCGATCCTAGTCGGGGCACGGCACCGCGCTCCGGGGCCGGCCTCAGCGACCCCCGAGATCGGAGAGCGCCTCGAGGAACGCGGTGGTCTCCTCCTCGGTGCCCGCGGTCACGCGCAGGTGACCGGGGATGCCGATGTCGCGGATGAGCACGCCACGGTCGTAGAGCGCCTGCCACGTGGCGGCCGGGTCCTGGACGCCGCCGAACAGGATGAAGTTCGTCCACGACTCGTGCGCCTGGTAGCCGAGCGCTTCGAGCGTGGCGCCCATCCGGTCGCGCTGCGCGACGATCTCGTCGACCATGCCCAGCATCGTGTCGGCGTGACGCAGCGCGGCGGTCGCGGCGGCCTGGGTCAGCGCACTGAGGTGGTACGGCAGCCGGACGAGCCGGAGTGCGTCGATCAGGACCGGATCGGCCACCAGGTAGCCGACGCGCGCGCCCGCGAACGCGAACGCCTTGCTCATGGTGCGCGAGACGGCCAGCCGCGGCCGGCCTCCGAGCAGCGTGATGGCGGACGGCGAGTCGCGCGGCGCGAACTCCTGGTAGGCCTCGTCCACGATCACGATGCCGTCGGCGGCGTCGTAGACGGCCTCGACGACGTCGAGCGAGAGGGGGGTGCCCGTGGGGTTGTTCGGCGCGCACAGGAAGACCACGTCGGGTCGCGCGTCGGCGACCTGGCGGGCGGCGTCCTCGGGGCTGATCCGGTAGTCGTGACCGCGCGTGCCGGCGAGCCACTCGGAGCCGACGCCGCGCGTGAGCAACCGGTACATCGAGTAGGTCGGCTCGAACCCGAACGCCGTGCGCCCGGGACCGCCGAAGGCCTGCAGCAGGTGCTGCAGCACCTCATTGGAGCCGTTGCCGGCCCAGATCTGGGACGGGTCGACGCCGTGGCCGAGGTACTGCGCGAAGCCCTCGCGCAGCTCGAGGAACTCGCGATCGGGGTAGCGGTTCACGTCCCGCAGCGCCTGCGCGACCGCGTCGGCGATGTCGTCCGCGACCTCCGGAGGCACCGGATGCGTGTTCTCGTTGACGTTGAGCGCCACGGGAAGCGGCGCCTGGGGCGCTCCGTAGGGCTTCTGGCCGCGCAGGTCGTCGCGGATCGGCAAGTCGTCGAGAGAGACCGTCACCCTTCCATGCTAGGGCCGCGGGACGGCGGCCCCGCCGGGTCAGCCGGCGGAGTACTCGGCCGGGATCGCGAGGCGCTCGCCCGCGGCGACCGCCGAGGACGGCAGCTGGTTCAGCGCGATGATCGCGTCGACCACGTCGCGGGGGTCGGCGGCGGGGGCCACCTCCTCGGCGATGGACCACAGCGACTCGCCGGGCATCACCGTGACGGAGTCGAAGGTGCCCGCAGGCGCGCCGGCGTCGCGCGACGCGAGCGCTCCGCCTCCGCTCACGATCGCGAGCGCGAGACCGGCGGCGACGGGGGCGGCTGCGATCGCCGCGAGCACGCGGCGCCCGCGGCGCGTCAGCCGCAGGCGCGTCGCCGTGCGAGCGCCGCTCACCCGCGTGCGGGCCGGGACCTCGTATGCGGTGATGCTGACCGTGCTCATCGGATGCTCCTTCTTCGTTCGGAGAGGCTTCGCACCCGGCACCTCGGCCGGGAGGGCCGGATGCGAAGCTCTGTTCCGAATCTATCTTCGAATCTTCGAATGTGTCAACGCCTTCTTCGAAATCCGGTCCGACCCGATCCGCGACACGCTCGAACGGATCTTCCGAATCCCGGGCCGGTTCGGATACGGTTTCGATGACAGAGACACCCCACCACGGGCCACCGACATTCACCGTCGGAGGAGAAGGAGCCGGTCAGATGAGCGCCGCCACGACGCCCGCCGAACTCGACGAGAAGCGTCGTACGCGTCGGCGCAAGAGCCTGAGCGACAAGCAGCTGGCGATCCTGGAGGTCATCCAGCGCTCCATCCAGTCCAAGGGCTACCCGCCCACCATGCGCGAGATCGGCGACGCGGTGGGGCTCAAGTCGCTCTCGAGCGTCACGCATCAGCTCGGCCAGCTCGAGCTCAGCGGCTACCTGCGGCGCGACCCCGGCAAGACGCGCGCGATGGAGGTGCTGATCGACCTGCCCGGCCAGTCCGGCGAGAACCTCGATGCGGGCGTGCCGAGCGTCGGCGACGCCGCGATGGTGCCGCTCGTGGGCCGCATCGCCGCGGGCGTGCCGATCACGGCCGACCAGCAGGTCGAGGAGATCTTCCCCCTCCCGCGGCAGCTCGTCGGCAAGGGCGAGCTGTTCATGCTCAAGGTCAGCGGCGAGTCGATGATCGACGCCGCGATCTGCGACGGCGACTGGGTCGTCGTGCGCGTGCAGAACACGGCGGAGAACGGCGACATCGTCGCGGCCATGCTCGACGGCGAGGCCACCGTGAAGGTGTTCCGCCAGCGCGACGGGCACACGTGGCTGCTGCCCCGCAACTCCGCCTTCGAGCCGATCCTCGGCGACGAGGCCGTGGTGCTGGGCAAGATCGTCGCGGTGATGCGCGCGGTCTGACCCGCGTCCGAGCCTCCCGATAGCGTGGGGGCATGTCCACGCTTCCCTACGGTTCCTGGCCGTCGCCGCTGCAGGCGTCCGACATCGCGGGCGGGTCCCCGCGCCTCGACGGCGCGCGGTTCGTCGGCCCGCGGGGCGAGATCTGGTGGAGCGAGAGCGTCCCCGCCGAGAGGGGGCGCACCGCGATCCTGCGCCAGGCCGACGGCGAGCCGGATGTGCTGCTGCCGGCGCCGTGGAGCGCGCGCTCCCGCGTGCACGAGTACGGCGGCGGCGCGTGGACCGCGACGGACGACGGCGAGCTGCTGTTCGTCGAGGGATCGGATCAGCGCGTCCACCGGATGACCGCGGACGGCGAGCCCGTCCCGCTCACTCCCGCCGGTCTCGGCATGTCGTTCGGCGACCTCACCTTCGCCGAGGGACGCCTGTGGGCCGTGCGCGAGACGCTGCGCGCCGACCGCATCCCCGCACGCGACATCGTCGTGATCCCGCTGGACGGCTCGGCCGCGGACGACGCCTCCGCGATCCTGAGCGTGGCGGTCGGATCCGGCTTCCTCGCCTATCCCGCCCCTCGGGGCGACCGCCTGGCGTGGATCGCGTGGGACCACCCGGACATGCCGTGGGATGCCGCCGAGCTGCGCGTCGGCCGGATCGGGCCCGACGGCACGGTCACGGATCACGTGCGGATCGCCGGCGGGCGCACCGCCACCGGGCCGGTCGCGGCGCTGCAGCCCGAGTGGACGGGCGACGACGAGCTGATGTTCAGCGCCGATCCCGCGGGCGAAGGCCCGGGCGGGGGCCGCTGGAACCTGCATCGGGTGCGCCTCGACGCCGCGGGGGCGTCGGAGCCGCTGGCCGCCGCGGATGCCGACACGGGAGGACCGCTGTGGAACCTCGGGGCCCGCTGGTACGCGCCCCTCGCCGACGGCCGCGTCGTCGCGGTGCGCACGCACGGCACCGACGAGCTGGTGGTGCTCGATCCGGCCGGGGGCACGGTCGAGGTCCTCGAGACGCCGCTGTCGGGCGGCATCCTGATCCGCGACGTGCGCGGCTCGCGCGTGCTGCTCACGGGGGCGGGCGCCCGGGTGCCCGGCGGGCTGTGGCTGCTGGACGTCGACGTGCACACGCTGACGGCCGTCCGCGGCGGTGTGCCCGCGCTGGATGCGGCGTGGCTGCCGAGCTCGCGCGCGCTCACGTTCGACGGTCCGGACGGAGAGGTGCACGCGTTCGCGTACCCGCCCACCAACCCGGACGTCACGGCGCCGGACGGCGAGCTGCCACCGTACCTGGTGCTCGTGCACGGCGGTCCGACGGCGCACGCTTCGGGCGAGCTGTCGCTCGCCGTGGCGTACTTCACGAGCCGCGGCATCGGCGTGCTGGACGTCAACTACGGCGGATCGACCGGGTACGGCCGCGCCTATCGCGAGCGGCTGCGGGGCCGCTGGGGCATCGCCGACGTGGCGGACACCGCCGCGGCCGCCCGCGGCATCGCCGCCGCCGGCCTGGCGGATCCCGCGCGCATCGCGATCAAGGGCGGATCCGCGGGCGGCTGGACCGTGCTGTGCGCCGTCGCGGACACGGACGCGTTCGCCGCAGGCATCAGCCGCTACGGCGTCGCGGATCTCCGCAGGCTCGCGGAGGACACGCACGACTTCGAGGCGCGCTACCTCGACGGCCTCGTGGGGCCGCTCCCCCAGGCGGAGCCGCTGTACGTGAGCCGGTCGCCGCTGTCGCGCCCCGAGACCCTGCGGACGCCCCTGCTGATCCTGCAGGGCTCCGAGGATCCGGTCGTTCTGCCCTCGCAGTCCGAGGCGCTGCGTGACGCGCTCGCGGCCAACCACGTCGCGCACGCGTACGTGCTGTTCGACGGCGAGTCGCACGGCTTCCGCCGGGCGGAGACGCTCGTGCGCGCCTTCGAGTCGGAGCTGGCCTTCCTCGGCCGCATCCTCGGCTTCGACACCCCCGGCGTCCCGCCCATCGAGCTCGACTGATCCGGGGGGATCGGCCCGGTCCGGCACGGCGATCTGACGGCGGGAGACCGGCGGGCGCGCGGTGCCGGCCTCGGCCGTGATCCGCTGCGCTTCGCACGGGATCGGATGCGCGACGATCCAGAGATCGCCTCCGGGTACCTCGGATGCCGCCCGGAGGTCGTGCGATTCTGCGAGTGGGCGGGCGGCCTCCCCTGGTGACCGGGCGCCCCGAGAGCCGGTCGGAGCATCCGGGCGCCCGCATGCAGGACGGATGTGACGCGAGTGCACTCGCGGGACGGATGAGCCTGCGCCCGGGCCGGTGGGCCTGTGCGCGGCCTCAGCAGCCCGCGGGCCGGTCCCCGGCGATCAGGCGGGCCGCCTCGAGGACCGTCACGCCGAGCGCGTCGGGATAGGCGCCATCGGCGAGGATCGCGCGGATGCCGGCGCGCTCGGCGCCCGCGACGTCCGCGACGGGGTTGTCGCCGACCATCCAGACGTCCGGCCCCGCCTCGGTGACGCGCAGCGCGTGCTCGAAGATCAGGCTGTGGGGCTTGTCCGCGCCGACCTCGGCGCTCGTGATCACGCGGTCGACGAGCGGATCCAGCCCGAGCGCCGCCACGAGACCCGCGAGCTCGGGCGGATGGTTGCTGAGCACGACGTTGCGATAGCCCGCCGCTCGCGTGGTCTCGAGCGCCTCGGCCGCGCCGTCGACCAGCGTCCAGGCATCCGGCCGGTAGTACTCGAGCGCGACGAACTCGGCCGCGTGCGCGGCGACCGTGTCGTCCAGTCCCGCCCGCGCGTATGCCGCCTGCAGCACGAGCCGCAGCCGGCCCCACCACTCGGTCGCGGGCATCGCGCCCCACGGCTCGTCCGGCGTGTGCCACGGGAAGCCCGCGGCGAGGTGCGGTCGCAGGTCCTCCGGCGGCAGGGGCACGGCGCCGCTGCGCACGAGCGCCTCGACCATGGCCCCGGCCCAGAGCCCCGCGCGGTGTGCGAGCGTCCCGTCGAAGTCCCACAGCACGACGCGCGCGGACCCCGGCTCGCTCATCGGTCGAGCCGCACGCCGAATGCCTGCACGCCGGGGTGCGAGTCGAGGCGCGTCAGGCCGATGCGGTCGTAGAACGCCACCGCGCCGGCATTGCGCGCGGACGCGACGAGGTGCAGACCCGGCACGCCGCGACGGCGCAGCTCGTCCAGCAGCGTGAGGATGAGGCGGCGTCCCAGCCCGCGTCCCTGCGCCTCGGGCAGCAGGTCGATGTGCAGGTGCGCCGGGTAGCCCTGCCCCGCGTAGGGCTCGTGCCCCGCGCGGCGGCCGTACGCGTAGATCAGCGTTCCGTCCTGGCGCGTGCGCTCGACGTCGGGGCGCGGGTGCCGCGCCGCGATCCGCGGCCACCACGATCCGGCGAACCAGTCCTCGAACGCGTCCGTGTCGTCCGTCCCGAGCACGTAGCCCACGACCCTGCCATCCGGGGCCTCGACGACGAACGCGAGCTCCGGGTGTCGCGTCACGTACGGCAGCGCGAACACGTCGGCCCAGAGCCCGTCGTCCGCGAAGACGCCGGTGGCGTCGGATCCCTCGTCCGCCGTGCGCAGGCAGATGTCGGCCACCGCGTCCCGATCGCCGGGCGCGTACGGCCGGATCCGCACGCTACGCGACCCGGAACGGCTCGAGCGCCGCCGCGAGTCGCTCGGACACGTGCGCGTGCACGAGCGTGCCGCCCTCCTCGTGCGAGCGCTCGAGCAGGTGGCCCTGCTCGTGGATCGCCGAGATCAGGTCACCGCGCTCGTACGGCACCAGCGCGCGCAGCTCGACGTCCGGCAGCGGCAGCGCGGCCTCGACCACCTGACGCAGCTCGTCGATGCCGGCGCCCGTGCGCGAGGAGACGAACACGGCCGCAGGCGCCAGCCCGCGCAGCACGAGCTTCGCGTCGTCGTCGACGAGGTCGGCCTTGTTGAACACGACGATCTCGTGGATGTCGCGTGCGCCGACGTCTCCCATCACGTCGCGGACGGTCTGGATCTGACCGGCCGGATCCGGATGGTGCGCGTCCACGACGTGCAGGATCACATCCGCGTCGGCCACCTCCTCGAGCGTCGAGCGGAACGCCTCCACGAGCTGGTGCGGCAGATTCCGCACGAAGCCCACGGTGTCGGCGAGCGTGTAGACGCGACCGTCCGAGGTCTCGGAGCGGCGCACCGTGGCATCCAGCGTCGCGAACAGGGCGTTCTCGACCAGCACGCCCGCGCTCGTCAGACGGTTCAGCAGGCTCGACTTGCCGGCGTTGGTGTAGCCGGCGATCGCGACCGAGGGGATCGTGTTGCGCTTGCGCTCGCCCCGCTTGGCCTCGCGCGCGGGCGCGAAGTCGCGGATCTGCCGGCGCAGCTGCGCCATGCGCGTGCGGATGCGGCGACGGTCCAGCTCGATCTTCGTCTCACCGGGTCCGCGCGAGCCCATGCCCGCGCCGCCCGCGCCGACCTGGCCACCGGCCTGGCGGCTCATCGAGTCGCCCCAGCCGCGCAGGCGCGGCAGCAGGTACTCGAGCTGCGCGAGCTCGACCTGCGCCTTGCCCTCGCGGCTCTTGGCGTGCTGGCTGAAGATGTCCAGGATCACCGTGGTGCGGTCGATCACCTTGACCTTGACGACGTCCTCCAGCGCGCGCCGCTGGCTGGGCGCGAGCTCGGTGTCGGCGATCACGGTGTCGGCGCCGACGGCGGCGACGATGTCCTTCAGCTCGGCGGCCTTGCCCCGGCCGACGTACGTCGCGGGATCCGGGTGCGGGCGCCGCTGCAGCACGCCGTCGAGCACGACGGCGCCGGCGGTCTCGGCGAGCGCCGCGAGCTCGCGCAGCGAGTTCTCGGCGTCGAGCTGCGAGCCCTGCGAGTACACGCCGACCAGCACCACGTTCTCGAGGCGCAGCTGCCGGTACTCGACCTCGGTGACGTCCTCGAGCTCGGTCGACAGCCCCGCGACGCGGCGGAGCGCGGCGCGTTCCTCGCGGTCCCACTGCTCGCCGTCGGCGGATCCGTCGCCCGTGGTCGTGACGTCCTGCAGCGCCTGCGCCGACCCGAACACCCTCGCGCCGGTGCGGGACTCGGCGCGCGCCAGCACGCGGTCCACCAGGTCGGGCGCCCCCAGCGCGCGGGCGAGGTCGACGTCGACCTCGAGGCCGTTCGCGGCGGTGGGATCGGGGGTGGTGGTGTCAGTCATCCATGCCTTTCATTCCGATGCGGTCCGCGGCCATCCGCGGGCATCGAGCTCTCCAGCCTATTCTCCCGCGTGTCGCGCGGCTACGGGGGGGTGTTCCGGGGGCCCGATCCGCGGGCGCCCGTCTCCCCGTGATGGCGGCTCCTCCGGTACGCTGGCCCCCTATGGTGGACCACTACTTCTCCGCGAGTCCCACCAGTGCCGAGAACCTCCGCCGCATCCGAGTGCCCCTGGTCGGACGCACCGTGGAGCTCACGACAGCGGCCGGGGTCTTCAGCCCCGAGCGCCTCGACGTGGGCACGTCGGTCCTGCTCGCGAACACTCCCGAACCGCCCGCCGGCGGCGACTTCCTCGACCTCGGCTGCGGCTGGGGCCCCATCGCGCTCAGCATGGCGATGATGTCGCCCCACGCACGCGTGTGGGCCGTCGACGTGAACGAGCGCGCGCTGGATCTCGTGCGCCGCAACGCCGCATCCCTCGGCCTCGACAATGTCAACGCCGTGCTGCCCGAGGATGTTCCCGAGCACGTGACGTTCCGCACGATCCGCTCGAACCCGCCGATCCGCGTCGGCAAGTCGATCCTCCACGAACTCATGGAGACGTGGATCCCGCGTCTCGCGGAGCGCAGCGACGCGCACCTCGTGGTCAAGCGGGACCTCGGATCGGATTCCCTGCAGCGCTGGCTCGCCACGACGTTCGACGACGGCTTCAGCGTGTACCGCACCGCCACAGGCAAGGGGTATCGCGTGCTGAAGGTGCGCCGGCACGGCTCGCCCCCCACCGAGCCGCTCGCGCTGCCGCAGACGTAGGAGACCGCGAGCGCCCCGCCTCCCTCTCGGGTGACGGGGCGCCGATCCGATCAGACGGTGTCGATCGCCCCGGTGCGCTCGGCGAGCCTCTGGTCGCCGCGCTTGCGTCCCGCGCGCGCGATGAAGAACAGGATGGTGCCGACGACCACGTAGCCGGCCGTGCCGAGCCAGACCGCGCCGGTCTGCTGCGTGAGGAGCACGATCGAGGCGATGATCGCGAGCACCGGGACCACCCGCGGCACCGAGAAGTGCTTGTGCGCGACCTTGTCCTTCTTGAGGACGAGCACGCTGACGTTCGCCGTGAGGAAGACCAGCAGCAGCAGCAGCACGGTGGTCTCGGCGAGGGTGCCGATGTCGCCGATGACGGTGAGCAGCATGGTCGCGCCGGCCACGACGAGGATCGACACCCACGGCGTGCGGCGCTTCGGCAGCACGCGACCGAACGCGTGCGGCAGCAGGGCCGACTCGGCGAGGCCGTACCCGACGCGGCTGGCCATCACCATGAACAGCAGTGCGCCGTTGGCGATCGCGACGAGCGCGATGATGCTGAACAGCCACGGCGGCAGCGCGAAGCCGCTGGCGGTGACGACCTCGAGCAGCGGGCCGGTGGACTCGGCGAGGGTCGTCGGCTCGACGACGATGACGGCGCCGATCGCGATCAGCAGGTAGACGACGGCGGCCGTGGCGATGGCTCCGAACAGCGCCCGCGGGTACGCCTTCGACGGGTTCTTGACCTCCTCGGCCATGTTCGCCGCGGCCTCGAAGCCGAGGAACGAGAAGAACGCGACGATGGATGCCGCGAATGCGCCCTGCAGCGGCGGGACGTCGGGCGCGAACTCGAAGATGCGCGCGGGCTCTCCGCCGCCGCTGCCGAACACCATCGCCGCGATCGCGATGACGATCACAAGGCCGGTGACCTCGATCATCGAGGCGACGAGGTTGGCGGCCAGCGACTCCTTCACACCACGGAGGTTGACGAGCGTGAGGACGATGATGAACCCGATCGCGACGGGGATGGCGGGCACGTCGAACAGCGCCGCGAAGTAGTCGCCGGCGAACGCGTTGGCGAGGGCGGCGGCGGTCGTGATCCCGGACGCCATCATGAGGAAGCCCACGAGGAACGACAGGAAGGGCTTGCCGAACGCTTTGTCCACATATCGCGCCGCACCACCCGCGTGCGGGTACTTCGTGATGAGCTCGGCGTACGTGCCGGCGGTCAGCAGCGCCACGACGAGGGCGATGAGCAGCGGCAGCCAGATGACACCGCCCACGTCGGTCGCCATGGTCCCGACCAGGGTGTAGATGCCGGCGCCGAGCGTGTCGCCCACGATGAAGGCGAACAGCAGCGGCGTGCCGATGGCCCGTTTCAGGCCGGACGGGGCGTCGACCGACTGGAGAGCGGTGTCTTTCGTCATCGTCTCACTCCAGCCGGTCCGGCGGCATATTGCAAGCCGACGGGGCGCGGCTTGCCTCGCGCAGGTCGTCAGGTGTATCGACGTCGAGCAGCTCGCGTGCCGGCACGTGGACGCGCGCGGGATCCAGTGTCTCGTGCAGGACGCGCAGCGGCAGGTTCGCGGGATCGCCGATCGTCGCGAGGCGCGCACGGAGCACGGCCTCATCCCATGCCGCGCAGAGCGGCTGCGCGCGCCCGTCCCCGCCCTCGGCGTACGCGGCGCCGCCCGCGGCGACGGCGGCGAGGGCGGCGAGGCGCGCCAGCGTCGCGGCGGTGACGAACGGCATGTCGCCGCCCAGCAGCAGGATCACGCCGTCCGGCGCGGGGGTCAGCGCGCCGAGACCCGCCGCGACCGCGGCGAGCGGCCCGGCGAACGGCGGATCCTCCCGGACGACCGGCACCCCGCCCGGCACGGACCGGGCCTCCCCCACGACCAGCGGCTCCGCGCCCGCCTCGCGGAGCGCCGCGATCGCGCGCGCGACGATCGGCACGCCGTCCACGCGGATGGCGGGCTTGTGGCGTCCGCCCAGGCGGGACGATCGCCCACCCGCGAGCACGATGCCGCGCAGCGGGGGCGTCACGGCTCAGGCCAGGGTGACGGTGCCCGCGTACACGAGCACGGCGGGACCGGACAGCGCGACGTGCTCGCCGTCCTCGGCGGGGAACATCCGCACGCCGAGCGTGCCGCCGGGCACCTCGACGCGCCAGTGGTCGGGGGCGCCGCGGCCGGCCCAGTCGCGCACCGCGAGCGCCGTGGCCGCCACGCCCGTGCCGCAGCTGAGGGTCTCGCCGACGCCGCGCTCGAACACGCGCATCCGGACGCGGCCGACGCCGTCCTTCACGAGCGGCTCGTGCGGCACGACGAACTCGACGTTGGCGCCGTGCGGCGGCTCGGGGTCGATCGCGGGCCTGGCGCCCAGGTCGAGCCCGTCGAGCTCGTCGTCGGACGCCAGCGCCACGACCACGTGGGGGTTGCCGACGTCGATGCCGAGGCCCGGGCGCGAGACGCTGAGGCCGCGGGCGGTGACGAGCGGATCGCCCGGCTCGGCGCGCCATCGGCCGAGGTCGACCTGGTAGCCGGTGCCGCTGCGCATCACGTCGCGCACGCCCGCGCGCGTGCCGATCGGCAGGGTGGATCCGGCCGGCAGATCGGCGAGTCCCGCCTCGAGCAGGTAGTGCGCGAACACGCGCACGCCGTTGCCGCACATCTCGGCCTTCGAGCCGTCGGCGTTGCGGTAGTCCATGAACCACTCGGCCTCGGGCTCCTCCGCCAGCGAGGCCGCGCCCTCGGCGAGGCGCGCCGACCGCACGACACGCAGCAGCCCGTCGGCGCCGATCCCGAACCGGCGGTCGCACAGCGTGGCGACCTGGGCGTCGGTCAGGTCGAGTTCGCCCTCGGGGTCGGCGACGATCACGAAGTCGTTGCCCGTCCCGTGGCCCTTGGTGAAGGCGATCTCGGTCATGGGCCCAGTCTATTCAGGGCTCGCTCGTCGGGGATGAGCCGGCGGCTCGTGAGCCGGCTCGTCTCGCGCTGGTACCCGATCGCGTCGTAGTACTCGAGCACGGCCTCGTTGTCGGCGCGCACCATGAGCATCACCTTGGGGCAGCCGAGCGCCTCCAGCCGCGCCTCCGCCTCGGCGATCAGGCGGCGGCCGATGCCCTCGCCGCGGCGATGCGACGCGGTCGCGAGGTAGTACAGCCAGCCGCGGTGCCCGTCGTACCCGGCCATGACGGATCCGACGACCTCGCCGCCGTCCGCGGCGACGAGCAGCAGCTCCGGCCAGACGGCCCGTGCCCGGGCGAGGTCCCGGTGCGGGTCGTTCCACGGCCTGACGAGGCCGGCCGCACGCCACAGCGCGACGACATGCTCCTCATCCGACGGGGCGAAGGAGCGGATGTCGACGGTCACCCGATCGAGTCTGCCAGGGACTCCGGATCGGCGGCGCCGGCCTCGAACCACGACACGTCGACCTCCGCGCTCGGGGCGTACCGCCCGAACCAGGAGACCTGCCGGCGGGCGTACCTGCGCGTGAGCGCCTGCGTCTCGGCGATCGCCTCCGCCTGCGCCAGGTCGCCCCTGAGCTGCGCGAGAGCCTGCGCGTAGCCGATCGCGCGGGAGGCGGTGCGGCCGCGCTCGAGCCCTCGTTCGCGCAGGCGCGCGGTCTCGTCGAGCATGCCCTCGGCCCACATCCGCTCGACGCGGCGGTCGAGGCGCTCGATCAGCGCGGGGCGCTCCATGCGGAGCCCGACCACGGTGGCGGGTCGCCACGGCACGGGCTCCTCGGGGAGTGCGGCGCCGTGGGTGGTCTCACCGAGGGCGAGGATCTCGAGCGCGCGCACGATGCGCCGCCCGTTCTGCGGATCGACGCGGGCGGACGTGGCGGGGTCCTCCCGCTGCAGGCGCGCGTACAGGGCGCCCGTGCCGTGCGCCGCGAGCTCCGCCTCGAGCGCGGCACGCAGGGCCTCGTCGCGGGGCGGGAAGCGGAACTCGTACAGCACGCTCGAGACGTACAGACCGGATCCGCCGACCAGGATCGCGTGGCGCCCGCGCGCGTGGATGTCGTCGATCGCGGCGCGCGCGTCCTGCTGGTACCGCGCGACGGCGGCGTCCTCGGTCACGTCGAGCACGTCGAACACGTGATGCGGGACGCCGCGGCGCTCGGCCACGGGCACCTTGGCGGTGCCGATGTCCATGCCGCGGTACAGCTGCATGGCGTCGGCGTTCACGACCTCGGCGGGCGTGCCGCGCCCGCCGAGGACCTCGGCGAGGTCGAGCGAGAGGTCGCTCTTGCCGGTGCCCGTGGCCCCGACGATCGCGAAGAGGTGCGGCGCGGTCACACGCCGATGCGCAGTGTCGGCAGGCCGAGCTTCACGGCCCCGCCGGCGGTCGTCGCGCCGGGCGCGGGCACGGCGCAGGACTCGGCCTGCGAGCGGTCCCAGGCGTCGCCCGCGCGCGTGCGGCGGATGCGCAGCGGCGCACCGTCGGCGGAGTCCGCGAGCAGGTGCGAGGGAGCGGCGTGCGTGACCTCGACCGTGACGACGTCGCCCGGACGCGGCACGGCGGAGCCCTCGGGCACCTCGAAGTGGACGAGGCGGTTGTCCTCGGCGCGTCCCGTGAGGCGGTGGGTCGCCTGGTCCTTCTTGCCCTCGCCGGTCGAGACGAGCACCTCGAGCGAGCGGCCGAGCTGCTTCTGATTCTCCTCGAGCGTGATGCGCTGCTGCAGGGCGACCAGGCGCTCGTAGCGCTCCTGCACGACGTCCTTCGGCACCTGGTCCGGCATCGTCGCGGCGGGCGTGCCCTCGCGGATGGAGTACTGGAACGTGAACGCGCTCGCGAAGCGCGCCTGCTCCACCACGCGCAGGGTGTCCTCGAAGTCCGCGTCGGTCTCGCCGGGGAAGCCGACGATGATGTCCGTCGAGATCGCGGCATGCGGGATCCGCTCGCGCACGCGATCCAGGATCCCGAGGAACTTCGCGCTGCGGTACGAGCGGCGCATCTCGCGCAGGATCCGGTCGCTGCCGGACTGCAGCGGCATGTGCAGCTGCGGCATCACGGCGGGCGTCTCCGCCATGGCGTCGATCACGTCGTCCGTGAACGCGGCGGGGTGCGGGCTCGTGAAGCGGATGCGCTCGAGTCCGTCGATCTCGCCCGCGGCGCGCAGCAGCTTGCCGAACGCCTGGCGGTCGCCGAACTCGACGCCGTAGGAGTTCACGTTCTGGCCGAGCAGCGTGACCTCGATCGCGCCGTCGTCGACCAGCAGGCGCAGCTCGTTCAGGATGTCGCCCGGCCGGCGGTCCTTCTCCTTGCCGCGCAGGCTCGGGACGATGCAGAACGTGCACGTGTTGTTGCAGCCGACGGAGATCGACACCCACCCGCTGTAGACCGAGTCGCGCTTGGTCGGCAGCGTCGAGGGGAACGTCTCGAGGGACTCGAGGATCTCGAGCTCGGCCTCGCCGTTGTGACGGGCGCGCTCGAGCAGGCTCGGCAGCGAGCCCATGTTGTGCGTGCCGAACACGACGTCGACCCAGGGGGCCTTAGTCTGCACGGCCTCCTTGTCCATCTGCGCGAGGCAGCCGCCGACGGCGATCTGCATGCCCTCGTGCTTGTCCTTGCGGGACTTCAGGTGGCCGAGCGTGCCGTAGAGCTTGCCCGCGGCGTTGTCGCGCACCGCGCACGTGTTGATGATGACGACGTCGGCGTCGGCGCCCGCCTCCGCGCGCACGTAGCCGGCGCTCTCGAGCGAGCCCGAGAGGCGCTCGGAGTCGTGAACGTTCATCTGGCAGCCGAAGGTGCGCACCTCGTACGAGCGCGGCCGTCCGTCGGCGGTGAGCGCGGCGGGCGACGCCTCGATGAGGGTGGGGGCGCTGGATGGTGTGGTCATGGCCTGCTCATTGTACGTTTCGCTCTGCGGGAGAGTCCCGCGCAGGCGCGGCCCGTCGCCCGGCGCCACCCCGCCTCAGTCGAAGCGGGGTGAGGAGGACCGCGGGCTGCGGGCCTCCTGCAGCGCCGCGCGGGCCGCGGACATCGCGAGGCCCCCGCCGTAGCCCCGGCGGGCGAGCTGACCGCTGAGGCGACGCAGCGCGGTGTCGTCGTCGTAGCGGAGCAGCGACGACGCCTTGCCCCGCGCGTACTCGAGGGCGCGCTCGAAGTCGTCGTCGGGCAGCTCCGCGAGCGCCTGATCGATCACCGCTCGATCGATGCCGCGCGCCGAGAGCGCCTGGGCGATCGCTCGCCGCCCCTGGTTCTTGCGCTCGACGCCCGCGTATACGAGCTGATCCGCCAGCGCCGCGTCGTCGAGGGCGCCGAGCCGCAGGAGGCGCTCGACGATCTCGTCGATCGCCTCGGCGGCGAGCTCGCTCTCGCGGAGCGTCGCCCGCGCCTCGGAGACCGACAGCGAGCGGCGGCGCAGCGCCTTGATGAGCCGCGCCTCCGCCAGCTCGCGCAGCTCGTCCGGATCGGACTCGTCCGCCTCGTCCTCGGGAAGCTCGACGAAGCGGACGCCGCCCGCCGACGGCGTGACCTCGAGCGGCTTGACGGGCCGGGGACGGCGGTCGTCCGGCCCTGAGCCGAGGTCGCGCCACGTGGTGTGCCAGTTCTCCACGTCCTCGCCGGGCGCGGCGTCCGCCGGAGCGGACGACGCGTCAGGTGCCTGCCCGAAGAGGGGGATGACGGGGGCGAGGCGGTCGTCATCGGCGGCCATGCCTCACCCCCGGTCGTCGAGCGACGTCGAAACGGGACATCACGCCGTGCGGCGAGCCGCCACCTCGTCGGCGGGGGCGTCCGTCGCGGCCGCCTTGGGCTGCCCGATGCCGAGCTTCGCCTTGATCTTGCTCTCGATCTCGAGAGCGACATCGGCGTTCTCGATCAGGAAGCGGCGGGCGTTCTCCTTGCCCTGACCGAGCTGGTCGCCGTCGTACGTGTACCAGGAGCCCGACTTCTTGACGATGCCGTGGTCGACGCCGAAGTCGATCAGGCTGCCCTCGCGCGAGATGCCCGTGCCGTACAGGATGTCGAACTCCGCCTGCTTGAAGGGCGGCGCCATCTTGTTCTTCACGACCTTGACGCGCGTGCGGTTTCCGACCGCCTCGGCGCCGTCCTTCATGGTCTCGATGCGGCGGATGTCGAGGCGCACCGACGCGTAGAACTTGAGCGCCTTGCCGCCGGCCGTGGTCTCGGGCGATCCGAAGAACACGCCGATCTTCTCGCGCAGCTGATTGATGAAGATGGCCGTCGTCTTGGTCTGGTTGAGGCCACCGGTGATCTTTCGCAGCGCCTGCGACATGAGGCGCGCCTGCAGACCCACGTGCGAGTCGCCCATCTCGCCCTCGATCTCGGCGCGAGGCACGAGCGCCGCGACGGAGTCGATGACGACCAGGTCGATCGCGCCCGAGCGGATCAGCATGTCGGCGATCTCGAGTGCCTGCTCGCCCGTGTCGGGCTGCGAGACGAGGAGCTGGTCGATGTCGACGCCGAGCTTCTGGGCGTACTCGGGATCGAGCGCGTGCTCGGCATCGACGAAGGCGGCGATGCCGCCCGCACGCTGTGCGTTGGCGATCGCGTGGAGCGTGAGGGTCGTCTTACCCGACGACTCCGGACCGTAGATCTCGACGATGCGGCCGCGGGGCAGGCCGCCGATGCCGAGAGCGACGTCGAGCGCGATCGACCCGGTGGGGATCACCTCGACGGGCGCGCGCTCGTCGCTGCCCAGTCGCATGACCGAGCCCTTGCCGAACTGCTTGTCGATCTGGGCGAGGGCCGTGTCGAGGGCCTTCTCGCGATCGGCTGCTGATGCCATGACCTGCTCCTTCTGGATCGTGTGTCCGTCGCCTGTAGGCTGTCGCGCTCCCGGCGGAGGCCGGGCATCTGCGACAAGGCGCGTGGCTGATGTGCCACCTGTCACGCTACGGAGGGCCACCGACATTCGATCCGGCGAGCCCGCCTACGGGAGCAGATGAGCGGCATCCGCCACCTGGGGACGACACTACGCCGACTTCGAACGCATCTTCGATGACACGCCGGAAGGGCGGGGACGGTATTCGAAGGAGGTCAGCGACGCGGCTCGAGCCGGCCCGCACCGTACCGACGACTCAGCGGCACGTCGGTCTCGGCGCACAGCGAGAGCCAGATCTCTCGCGGTGACACGCCGGCCTCGAGCGCATCCTGCGGCGTGAGCCCGATGCCGGGGAGCACGAGATCGCTCATCAGCGTCGTGGCGCGCGGGCCGAACTCGTCGTCGACCGCGCGCAGGAACTCGCTGCGCCTCAACGCAGCGACAGCTCGGGGCCGACCTCGGCGACGAGGTCGTCGGGCACGACGTCGGGGAAGGACTGCACGCCCTCGAGCACCGCGATGCGGTCGCCGACCTCGCGCATGATCGACGAGATCGGCACATCGAGGGCCTCGGCCACCGACGCCAGGATCTCGCTCGACGCCTCCTTCTGGCCGCGCTCCACCTCGCTGAGGTAGCCGAGCGCGACGCTCGCCTTGCTGGCGACCTGACGGAGGGTCTGGCCCTTCTGCTGACGCATGTCGCGCAGCACATCGCCGATCTCTTGACGAACCAGGATCATCGCGGCCCCCTCCTCACTGCTGTCCCGACCGGGTGCACCAGAGTACAACACCGATGGACCCAATTTAATCCCGCCGGCATATGCATGGGGTGAGAATCGGCCATGTTTCACACCTTCGAAACACGAGGGTCCCGCGGATCGGCACCGACCGCGCGCAGCGCCGTCGCGATCGCCGCGGCGCGCGCCGCCTCCCGGATCGCGACGCGGTCGCCCGGGAAGACGAACGACTCGACCAGCGGGCCCTCCGGGGTCGCGACCCCGATGTGCACCGTGCCGACGGGCTGGCCGTCCGGGGAGTCCGGCCCGGCGATCCCCGTGGTCGCGATGCCGACGTCGGCCGGGCGCCCGTCGACCGCGAGCGCGCGCCGCACGCCCTCGGCCATCTCGAGGGCGACCTGCGGGTGGACGGGGCCGTCCGCGGCGAGCAGGTCGCCGTCGACGCCGAGCACCGAGGCCTTGATCGCGGTGTCGTACGCGACCACTCCCCCGCGCAGGCTGAGCGACGCGCCGGGGACGCTGACGAGCGAGGCCACCACGAGCCCGCCCGTGAGGGACTCGGCGACCGCCACGGTCCAGCCACGGTCCCGCAGGAGGGCGAGCAGCTCGGCGGCCCCCGCGTCGGTCGTCATGCCGCCCGCCGCGCCCCGCGGACCTGCGCGACGACGTAGTCGATGCCGCTCGCGATCGTCAGGAGCACCGCCGTCGACACGAGCACCAGCGAGATGATCGTGAACGCGGGCACGCCGATCCACAGCCAGAAGGGCAGCAGGGCCCATGACAGCGCGACCGCCTGCACCACGGTCTTGATCTTGCCCATCCACGCGGCGGCGACCACGTGCTCGTTCGCGATCATGAGGCGGTGGATCGTGATCCCCCACTCTCGGATGAGGATGACCACGACCATCCACCACCACACCTCGCCGAGGATCGCCAGGCCCACGAAGCCCGCGCCCGTGAGGAACTTGTCCGCGATCGGATCCCACAGCTTGCCGAAATCGCTCACGATGCCGTGCCTGCGGGCGAGATAGCCGTCCACCCAGTCCGTCGCCATGCCGACGACGAAGATGATCGCCGCGATCCAGCGCAGCGTGAGATCGTCCGCGCCGAGCACGCCGCCCATCAGCAGCAGGACGAACGAGACGACGGCGAGCGGGATGCGGACGACCGTGATCGCGTTGGGCAGCTGCCGTGGGATGGCCATGTCCGTCAGTCCCGTCCGGTCAGCTGCCAGGCGTCTTCGTCGCCCTCATCGTCCTCGACCGGCCGGCCCTGGAACTGCGCCTCGATCGGATCCTCGCCGTAGCGGTCGTCGTCGGCGTGGTCGTCGTCGCCGGCCGGGGTCGCGGTGGACCTCGTCGGCGGCTCCTCGCCCTTGATGCGCGCCAGCACCTCGGGCAGCTGCTCGGGCGTGACCAGCACGTCGCGGGCCTTTGAGCCCTCGGAGGGGCCGACGATCTCGCGCGACTCGAGGAGATCCATGAGGCGACCGGCCTTGGCGAAGCCGACCCGAAGCTTGCGCTGCAGCATCGACGTCGAGCCGAACTGACTCGTGACCACCAGCTCGGCGGCGGCCAGCAGCACCTCGAGGTCGTCGCCGATGTCCTCGTCGATCTCCTTCTTCTTCGCCTCGATCGCCTCGGCCACGTCGGCCCGGTACTCGGGGCGCGCCTGGCCCGTGACGTGCCTGACGACGCGATCGATCTCGTCCTCCGTGACCCACGCGCCCTGCACGCGGATCGGCTTCGACGAGCCCATGGGCGAGAACAGCGCGTCGCCCTGGCCGATCAGCTTGTCGGCGCCGCCCTCGTCGAGGATGACGCGGCTGTCCGTGACGCTCGTCACCGCGAACGCGAGGCGAGAGGGCACGTTGGCCTTGATGAGGCCCGTCACGACGTTGACCGACGGACGCTGCGTGGCGAGCACCAGGTGGATGCCGGCCGCGCGCGCGAGCTGCGTGATCCGGACGATCGAGTCCTCGACGTCGCGCGGGGCCACCATCATCAGGTCGGCGAGCTCGTCGACCACGACCAGCAGGTACGGGTAGGGCTTGAGCACGCGCTCGCTGCCGGCGGGGACCTCCACCTCGCCCTTCGCGAGCGCGGCGTTGAAGTCGTCGATGTGGCGGAAGCCGAACGACGCGAGGTCGTCGTACCGCATGTCCATCTCCTTCACGACCCACTGCAGCGCCTCGGCGGCCTTCTTGGGGTTCGTGATGATGGGCGTGATCAGGTGCGGCACGCCGGCGTAGTTCGTGAGCTCGACGCGCTTCGGGTCCACCAGCACCATGCGCACCTCGCTGGGCTTCGCGCGCATCAGGATGCTCGTGATCATCGAGTTGATGAAGCTGGACTTTCCCGATCCGGTCGAGCCCGCCACGAGCAGGTGCGGCATCTTGGCGAGGTTGGCGACGACGAACCCGCCGCCGACGTCCTTGCCGACGCCGACCGTCATCGGATGCGCCGACTTCTGCGCGGCACCCGAGCGCAGCACGTCGCCGAGCGCGACGGTCTCGCGGTCGGTGTTGGGGATCTCGATGCCGATGGCGCTCTTGCCCGGGATGGGCGCGAGGATCCGCACGTCGTTCGACGCGACGGCGTAGGAGATGTTGCTCTGCAGCTGCGTGATCCGCTCGACGCGCACACCGGGCGCCAGCTCGATCTCGTACTGCGTGACCGTCGGGCCACGCGAGAAGCCGGTGACCTTGGCCTCGACCTTGAACTCGGCCAGCACGCGCGTGAGCTGCTCGACGACGCGATCGTTCGCCTCGCTCCGGGCGACCGAGGGCGGCCCCGCGGACAGCGACGCGGGCGAGGGCAGCACGTACGGGGCGACGGGCGGCTGCGGTCCGCGCGCGCCGGGACCGTCGGTGCCGAAGCCGAGCAGGCCCGGCAGCTCGCCGGTCTCGGAGTCGTCGCCGTCGCCCACGAGGCCCGTGGAGCCGCGCTCGGCCAGGCCGCCGGTCACGCCGCTGATCGAGCTGAGCACCTGCGTGGCGGAGTCGCGCGGGTCCTCATCCGGCTCCGCCACGACGATCGCCTTGTCGTAGCCGCCGTTCGACTGCTCGGTGAGGAGCTCCGTGAGATCCTGCGGCGAGTCGACGACGTCGGGATCCTCCTCCCGGCCCGACTTGTTGCGGCGCCACCACGGCACGTGCTCGTCATCGGATTGCTCGAGCACCTCGGTCGCGGCGGTCCCGTCCTTCGCGGCCTCCTCGGCGCGCTCGGCGCCGAACATCCACGCGTACAGCTCGCCCAGGCGGCGGCCGATGCGGTTCGGCGGCGTCTTCGTGATGATCAGCACGCTCAGCGCCGCGATCAGCGACAGCAGGACGTACGCGCCGATCTCGCTCAGCAGCATCGCGGTCGGCTCGCCGGCCATCCAGCCGAACAGGCCTCCGGCCTGGCTCAGCACGGGCACGCCCTCGGACGGCTGGGGCCGGAGTCCTGCGATGTGGCAGAACCCCGCGACCGTGATGGTCAGCAGCGCGAAGCCGATGCCGATGCGCCCGTTGTCGTGCACGGACGACGGATGACGGAACAGCCAGCCCGCCAGCAGAAGCAGCGCGACCGGGAACACGAACGCCGTGCGGCCGATGAGCCCGCCGAACGTGTACGCGCTGATGTTCATCGCGATCTCGTTGCCGATGAAGAACCACTCGGTGACCGCGCCCGCGACCGCGAGCAGCACGAGCAGCAGCGGGAAGCCGTCGCGGCGGTCGTCCTTCTCCAGCGACTCGGGGCCGAACGCGCGGAAGAGGCCGCCGACCGCGTGGCCGAGGCCGTTCCAGGCGCGCACCGCGACGGGCGGGCGATCCGAGGCCTCGAAGTACGGCTTCGCCGCGGCTTCGGGCTTCTTGCGCGCGCGCGAGCCGCTCGCGGCCTCGGTCTTCGAAGCCGCTCGGCCTCTGCTCGGACTCGAGCTCTTCGACGCGGCGGACGTGCGTGGCATGCCTCCACGGTACGTCGGACCACCGACATCCCGCGGGAGCGACGCCGATCAACGCGGGGATCCGGCACCGATTCCGTGGGATCGGAGCGACCGCACCCTGCGTCCGTCGGGGTATGCCCCTGTGCGACCGAAGGGAGCGTGGAGCGAAGCGACCAAACCAGCGCGTGGATGGAGCGTCAGCGACAGCCATCGAGCGCGAGCGCCGGCCCGAAGGGTCGGCCGAGCGATCGATCAGCGCGCGGGCACGAAGATCACGCCTCGATGACGAGCGGCACGATCATCGGCCGGCGGCGCAGCGACTGGTTGACCCAGCGCCCGATCGTGCGGCGGACGACCTGCGACAGCGCGTGGGTGTCGCGCACGCCGGAGGCGGCTGCCTCCTCGAGGGCGCGGGCGATCTTGGGCTTCACGGCCTCGAACACGGAGCTGTCCTCGGCGATCCCGCGTGCGTGGATCTCCGGACCCGTGATGATCTTGCCGGTGGCCGCGTCGACCACCACGATGACCGAGACGAAGCCCTCCTCGCCGAGCGTGCGGCGATCCTTCAGGTCGGCATCCGTAATCTCGCCCACGGTCGATCCGTCGACGTAGACGAAGCCGAGGTCGAGCTGCCCCACGACGCGCGCGACGCCGTCCTTGAGGTCGACGACCGAGCCGTTCTCGCCCAGGATCGTGCGCTCCTCGGCGAGGCCCGTGTCCTGTGCGAGCTTGGCGTTCGCCATCAGGTGGCGGTACTCGCCGTGCACCGGCAGCACGTTCCTCGGCTTCAGGATGTTGTAGCAGTACAGCAGCTCTCCCGCCGCGGCGTGACCGGAGACGTGCACCTTCGCGTTCGACTTGTGCACCACGTTCGCACCGAGCTTGGTGAGGCCGTCGATCACGCGGTAGATCGCGTTCTCGTTGCCCGGGATCTGGCTGGACGCCAGGATCACCGTGTCGCCGTGGCCCGGCTCGATCGCGTGGTCGAGGTTGGCCATCCGGCTGAGCACCGCCATCGGCTCGCCCTGGGATCCGGTCGACATGTAGACGATCTGGTCGTCCGGGATGTCCTTGGCCTTCTTGTAGTCGATGAGGACGTTGTCCGGCACCTTCAGGTAGCCGAGGTCCGCGGCGATCGTCATGTTGCGGACCATGCTGCGGCCGAGCAGCGCCACGCGGCGGCCGTTGGCGGCGGCGGCGTCGAGCACCTGCTGGACGCGGTGGACGTGGCTCGAGAAGCTCGCGACGATCACGCGGCCCGGGGTCTTCGAGATGACCTGGTCGATCACGGGGCCGATCGCGCGCTCGGTCGGCGTGAAGCCCGGCACGTCGGCGTTGGTCGAGTCGGGCAGGAACAGGTCCACGCCCTCCTCGCCGAGGCGCGCGAACGCGCGCAGGTCGGTGATGCGGCCGTCCAGCGGCAGCTGGTCCATCTTGAAGTCGCCCGTGTGCAGCACGAGGCCCGCGGGGGTGCGGATCGCGACGGCGAGTGCATCCGGGATCGAGTGGTTGACCGCGACGAACTCGAGCACGAACGGCTCGATGTCCCACTCCTCCTCTTCCTTCACGACCGTCAGCACCGGCTTGATCCGGTGCTCCTTGAGCTTGGCCTCGACGAGCGCGAGGGTCAGCGCGGATCCGATCAGCGGGATGTCCTGACGCATCTTCAGGAGGTAGGGCACGGCGCCGATGTGGTCCTCGTGACCGTGCGTGAGGACCACGCCCACGACGTCGTCCAGGCGATTCCGGATCGGCTCGAAGTCGGGCAGGATCAGGTCGACGCCGGGCTGGTGCTCCTCGGGGAAGAGCACGCCGCAGTCGACGATCAGGATCTTCCCGTCGAACTCGTACGTGGTCATGTTGCGACCCACCTCGCCCAGGCCGCCGAGCGGCGTGACGCGCAGGGCGCCGTTCTCGAGGGCGGGAGGATCGAAGATCGGAGTGGACATGGTCCGCCTTTCGCGGGCGCTCTGCGGCACCCGGGGGTTCCGACCGCAGGCCGCATGCGGCATCCGGTCTCATGTGTTGTGTTGTGATGCGGCGTTCTCGGCCGCGGGGAGATCCGTGGGGCGCTGGTCAGCGCGTGGTGCCGGCGATCTTCGGCAGCGCGCCGCCGGCGGCGGCGTTGCGATCGGGCCGGAAGTTCGAGAAGTCGACGCCCGAGACGTCCTTCACGAGCGCGAGCTCGTCCTCGATGATGGCCGCCTCCCACTCCTCCGGACCGACGAGCGGCAGGCGCACGCGAGGGCTGGAGATGCGGCCGAGGCCGTGCAGGATGTACTTCGCCGACACCGTGCCGGGCACGTGCGTCATGACGGCGCGCACGAGCGGCTCGAGCTTCTTGTGCTGCTCGGTCGCCGTGGCGAGGTCGCCGCGGTTCACTGCGTCGACGATCGTGCGGTACGGCGCCGATGCGATGTTCGCCGTCACGCCGATGAGGCCCGAGGCGCCGATCGCCAGGTGCGGCAGCACGTTGGCGTCGTCGCCGGAGAAGTAGAGCAGGTCGGTCTGGTTGAGCACGCGGCTGACCTCGCTGAAGTCGCCCTTGGCGTCCTTGATCGCGAGGATGTTCGGGTGCTTCGCGAGGCGCAGGATCGTCTCGTACCTGATCGGCACGCCCGTGCGGCCCGGGATGTCGTACAGGATCACCGGCAGGTCGGTCGAGTCGGCGACCAGGCGGAAGTGCGTCAGGATGCCCGCCTGCGTGGGCTTGTTGTAGTACGGCGTGACGATCATGATGCCGTCGGCGCCGGCCTTCTCGCTCTTGCGGTAGAGCTCGATCGCGTGCGCGGTCTCGTTCGATCCGCCGCCCGTGATGATCTTCGCGCGGCCCGCCGCGACGTCCTTGCCGACCTCCACGAGGCGCAGCTTCTCGGGGTCGGTGAGGGTCGAGGTCTCGCCGGTGGTGCCCGTGACGACGATGCCGTCGGCGCCCGAGCTGATGACGTCGTCGATGTGCTTCTCGACGGCGGGCCAGTCGACCTCGCCGTCGGCCGTCATCGGGGTGACGAGCGCGACGAGCACCTGTCCGAAGGGGTTGCCCGAGTGCGTCATGCCTCCCAGGCTATCGTCCCGCGGCTGTTCATTCCCGCCGAGCGGGAGGGCGCGGGATGTTGCTTCGGAGTGAACATCTGACGGGCGGGGGTGGCTGATGCGCACGCAGAGGTCACGTGGCATCCATCCCGCCTCACCGCCCCGTCACACGAGACAGGACGGCGAGGATCGCGGACTCGACGACGGTCCACTCGTGCATCACGAGCGCGTAGTCGAAACGCAGCGTGAGGAACCCGAGCCCGGCCGAGACGGCATCGCGCCGGAGGTCCTTGTGCCGGCTGCTCGGCCCGTCGTGGTTCTCGCGTCCGTCGATCTCGATGATGAGCCGGCCGTTCAGCACGAAGTCCACTCGGCCCACACCGCGGATGCGCACCTGGCAGGCGACACGGAGACCGAGCCGGACCAGCCGGAGCCGCACGACCGACTCCAGCCCGCTCTCGGCGTCCCAGCGAGCGAGATCCACCAGCCAGCGATGACGGGCCGACACTCTCCTGCGGATCTCGCGGACGTCGCGGTACCTCAGCAGCTGCTTCTGCATCGCGGACTCCAGCGCCGCGAAGAAGCCCTCCTGCCCCAGACATTCCGCTGACTGCACGAGCGCGTGAACGACGGGAACCACGCCGAACGCGGCGCCCGGGCCATCCCAGTGACGCAGGCAGGTGCATCCGTCCTCGTGCCGCAGCGGGTCCTTGCCGTTCGCCCCTAGCCACACGTGCAGCTTCGGCTCGTCCTCGAGCACCCACACGCCGTGCTTCCGCAATGCTGAGGCACAGCAGACGGCGGCATTGTGGCCGGCCGCGATCACGACATCCGGATCGGCCGAGGGACGCGCGTACACGCCCTTGCGCAGGCGCAACAGACGGCCCGACGCGACCGAGTGCGCGATGTCGCGGTGCGACATCCGGTCCGCGAGAAGCTCGGCGGTGCGCCAGACGCCGCGGTCGGCCGTGTCCATGTAGCGAGCTTCGCCGCGTGCGGGACTCGCGGACGGCCATCCGCGGTCGATGTGGATGGATGGCGCGGCAACGGAGACTGTGGGCGAGGGTCCCGAGTCTCACCAACGCCGATCTGACGGGTCGGCGGTGCGGATGGACGCACCCGGACCTCAGCGCATGCCGCTCGCCACTCGGACCCGTCAGACCGAGCAGTCAGCGACCGTCGAGCGGGAGCCCGGGCACGGGTCAGGCGCGGCGAAGGACCTCGAAGCGGTAGCGGGTGCCGGTGCGGCTGGTGTGCCACTCCCCCGGCGCGGGATCGGCGCGCACGAGGTGCCACGAGTCGTCGATCTCGGGGGCGTACGCGTCGCCCTCGACGTCGAGGTCGATGCGGGTGACCCACAGCTCGTCGAGCTGCGGCATCGCCTGGCGGTAGATCTCGGCGCCGCCGATGATCCAGACCTCGTCGTCCAGCTCCCACGCGCGCCGCAGCGCCGCCTCGAGCGAGTGCACGACCTCCGCTCCGGGCGCCTCGAACGCCTCGTCGCGCGTGATCACGAGATTCGGACGGTCGGGCAGCGGCCGGAAGCGCTCGGGGAACGACTGCCACGTGCGGCGCCCCATCAGCACGGGCGAGCCCGTGGTGGCGCGCTTGAAGAAGGCCATGTCCTCGGGCAGATCCCACGGCATGCCGCCGTCGGCGCCGATGGCTCCCGTCGCGGCCTGCGCCCAGATCGCGCGGACCGGCATCAGACGGCGACGGCCGCGCGGATCGGCGGGTGGTGCTGGTAGTCGTGCACCGCGAAGTCCTCGAACTCGTAGTCGAAGATCGACGCGGGCTTCCGCGTGATCTCGAGCGTCGGGTACGGGAACGGGTCGCGCGAGAGCTGCTCGGCGACCTGGTCGCGGTGGTTGTCGTAGATGTGCACGTCGCCGCCGGTCCAGACGAACTCGCCCGGCGCGAGGCCGGCCTGCTGCGCCATCATCAGCGTCAGCAGCGCGTACGAGGCGATGTTGAACGGCACGCCCAGGAACATGTCGGCGCTGCGCTGGTAGAGCTGGCACGACAGCCGGCCGTCGGCGACGTAGAACTGGAAGAACGCGTGGCACGGCGGCAGCGCCATGCCGGGGATCTCGGCGGGGTTCCAGGCCGAGACGATGATGCGACGCGAATCCGGGTTGGTCTTCAGGAGGTCGACGGCCTGCTGGATCTGGTCGATCTGCTCGCCGCTCGGGGTGGGCCACGAGCGCCACTGCACGCCGTACACGGGCCCGAGCTCGCCGTTCTCGTCGGCCCACTCGTCCCAGATCGTGACGCCGCGCTCCTGCAGCCACCGCACGTTCGAGTCGCCGCGCAGGAACCACAGCAGCTCGAGCGCGACCGACTTGAAGTGCACGCGCTTGGTGGTGATCAGGGGGAACCCCTGCGAGAGGTCGTACCGCAGCTGCCGGCCGAAGACGCTCGTCGTGCCGGTGCCCGTGCGGTCGTCCTTGTGCGTGCCGTGCGCGAGCACGTCGCGCAGCAGGTCTTCGTACGGGGTCGGGATCGGCTCGGTCACGCGACCCAGGGTAGTCGCGCCCGCCGACATCCGAGCGCGGCGCGCGCGATCCGATCCGCCGTCCCGACGGATCCGATCCGCACGCGTGCGGGCATCCCGAGCCTGGGCAGTTCTGCCCCCGTTCACCGGATGGCCTCCGTGCCGTGAGGCGGGGCGAGGAGCGTCGCACGGGTGACGACCATCCCCCAGCAGCGCCGCCGGCTCACGTCGCCCGCCGCGCTCATCGCCCTCTCCGCCGCGGCATCCCTGATCGCCGCGCTCGTCCCCACCGCCGCGTCCGCCGCGGGCGGCCACGGCCACGGCCACTCGGGCCCGGACCGCACGGTCAAGACCGTCGTCCCGACGCTCGAGGCGCGCGCCACCCTCTCCGCCGACCACCTCGCCGAGGGCCCCGCCTCCGGGGCTGCCGTGACCCCCGCGAACGGCCGCACCGGCCCATTCGACGGCCAGGTCATCCCCGGCTTCTCCGCCATGATCGACAACGGCGACGGCACCTTCTGGGCCCAGCCCGACAACGGCTTCGGCAGCCAGGCCAACTCGGCCGACTTCCTGCTGCGCAACTACCTCGTCGAGCCCGACTGGCAGACCGCCCGCGGCGGGGCCGGCGAGATCGACATCCTGAGGTACATCTCGTACAACGACCGCAAGGGGCTGCTGGACTTCCCGATCGTGAACGAGGGCACGGACGAGCGGCTGCTCACGGGCGCCGACTTCGACATCGAGTCGGTCGTGCGTGCGAAGGACGGCACGCTCTGGGTCGGCGAGGAATTCGGGCCGTTCCTGCTGCACTTCGCGAAGGACGGCACGCTGCTCGAGAAGCCCTTCCCGCTGACCGGCGCGCAGTCGCCGCAGAACCCGTACCTGGACGGTGCCCAGCCGACCGTCGCGGCCAGCCGCGGCTTCGAGGCGATGGCCGGGTCCCGCGACGGCCGCTACCTCTACCCCGTGCTCGAGGGCGCGTACCTGGCCGACACCGACCAGCGCCGCCGCGTGATCAACGAGTTCGACACGCGCAAGGGCCGCTACACGGGTCGCACGTGGTCGTACCAGACCGACAACCCGCTGAACGTGATCGGCGACGCCTTCACGACCCGCGACGGCGCCCTTCTGCTGATCGAGCGCGACGACTTCGAGGGCGACCAGTCGGTCACAAAGCGCGTCTACGAGGTCGACCTGCGCGACCGCCCCGACCGCGAGGGCTTCCTGCCGAAGAACCTCGTGCTCGACGCGCTGCGCATCGACAACCCGCACGGCATCGACGCGGGCGAGGGCTACGGCCTCGGCGACACGTACGCGCTGCCCGTGCAGTCGTTCGAGACCGTCCTGCAGCTGCGCGACGGCCGGCTGCTGATCGGCAACGACAACAACTTCCCCGGCAACGACGCGCGCATCACGGGGACGCCGGATGACACGGAGTTCGCGATCGTGGATCTCGAGCGCACGCGCGTGCGGCCCGACGCCGTGACGGTCGTGAGCCACCGCGGCGCCAGCGGCTATCGGCCCGAGCACACGCTCGCGTCGTACGAGACCGCGATCACCCAGTGCGCCGAGTACATCGAGCCGGATGTCGTCTCGACCAAGGACGGAGTGCTCGTCGCGCGCCACGAGAACGAGATCGGCGGCACGACCGACGTCGCCGCGCACCCCGAGTTCGCCGCGCGCCGCACGACCAAGACGATCGACGGCGTGCCGATCACGGGCTGGTTCACGGAGGACTTCACGCTCGCCGAGCTGAAGACGCTGCGCGCCAAGGAGCGCCTGCCCCAGGTGCGCCCGCAGAGCGCGGCGTTCGACGGCCTGTACCCGATTCCGACGCTCGACGAGGTGCTGGATCTCGCGCGCCACTCGGTGACGTGCGACGGTCGGCCGGTCGGCGTGTACCCGGAGACCAAGCACCCGACGTACTTCGACGGCATCGGCCTCTCCCTCGAGGAGCCGCTGGTCGCCGAGCTGCGCCGCAACGGCCTCGACAGGCGCGACGCCCCGGTCATCCTGCAGAGCTTCGAGACCGGGAACCTGCGGGACCTGAACCGGATGACGGATGTGCCGCTCGGGCAGCTCATCAACGGCTCCGGAGCGCCGTATGACCTGGTCGCCGCCGGTGACACGCGCACGTACGCCGACCTCGTGACCCGCCAGGGCCTGCGCGAGATCGCGCGCTACGCCGACGGCATCGGCGCGGAGAAGAACGTGATCATCCCGCGCAACGCGGATGCCACGCTCGCCGCCCCGAGCGCCGTCGTGCGCGACGCGCACCGCGCCGGCCTGATCGTGCACGCCTGGACGTTCCGCGTCGAGAACCAGTTCCTCGCCGCCGACTTCCGCTCGAGCGCCGACCCGAACGCCCCCGGCGACCTGGCCGGCGAGATCCGCGTGTTCCTCGACACGGGCATCGACGGCTTCTTCACCGACAACCCCGACATCGGCGCCGCCACGGCCGCCGAGCCCGCCGCCGCCCGGTAGGCGACAGGAACGGCCCGCTCCCGCGAGGGGGGCGGGCCGTTCCGCGTGTTACGCGGGGTGTCTCCGGCGGCCCCCGGCCCCGTGGAGCCGGGTTATCGTACCGACGTGGATCCGGTCGCCGCGCTCGTCGTGCTGGGCGCCGTCGTGCTCGTCGCGGTGGTGCTCGGGATCGTCGTGCGCCGGCGCGAGGGCCGCGTGCGGGAGACCGCGAGCGAACAGCTCGCGACGCCCGCCGCGCTGGAGGTGGACGCCGCTGCGTTCGGCGAGAGCGCCACCCTCGTGCAGTTCAGCACCGAGTACTGCACGCGCTGCCCCGCCACGCGCCGCGTGCTCGGCGGCATCGCCGCGGACCGCGACGGCGTGACGCACGTGGACGTGGACCTCACGCATCGTCCCGACCTCACCCGCCGCTTCGGCGTGCTGCAGACCCCCACCACGCTGATCGTGGACGCGACGGGAGCCGTGCGCGCCCGGATCGGCGGCGCGCCGCGCCCCGACGACGTCACCCGTGAGCTCGACCGTCTCCTGGAGGACGCCCGTGCCTGAATCGCCCGCCCCCGCCGGCATCGACCCGCGCGGACCGCGCTTCGCCGCGGCGATCACCACCGTGCTGCTGCTGGTCGCGACGTACCTGTCGCTCGTCGGGATCTCGACCATCCGCGAGCCCGCATCGTTCGGCTGGTTCGCGTATCAGCCGCTCGCCGACGCCGCCTTCTTCCCCGGCGCCGCCCTGGCCTACACGCCGCTGGCGGCCCGCCTCGCCGACCCCGGCTTCATCGCCGTGGCGATCGTCGCCGCGCTGTTCGTGTGGGGCGTGGCCTCGCCGCGCACCGCGCCGTGGGGCGTCGTGTTCCGCCGCCTCGTGCGTCCGCGCCTGGCGCCGCCGACCGAGCTCGAGGATCCGCGGCCGCCGCGCTTCGCACAGGGCGTAGGTCTCTTCGTGACCGGCGTGGGCCTCATCCTGCACCTCATCGGTGTGCCGTGGGCGCTGCCCATCGCCGCGGCCGCCGCGCTCGTCGCGGCGTTCCTCAACGCCGTGTTCGGCCTGTGCCTCGGCTGCCAGCTGTACCTGCTGCTGCAGCGCGCCGGCGTCGTCGGGCGCACGCGACCGGCGTGATCCGCGCTTCCGGTGACGCCCCGCGCCCCGGCCGTTAGGCTGGCCGCGACACCGCTCATCGTCGACACGGAGGACCGCATGACCGTCACCAGCGAAGCCACCACCGCCTGGGCCGGAAGCCTGGCCGAGGGATCCGGAACCGTCTCGTTCGCCTCCGGGATCGGATCCTTCCCGGTCAACTGGAAGGCGCGCTCCGAGGGCTCGGACTCGACCACGACGCCCGAGGAGCTCATCGCGGCCGCGCACGCGTCGTGCTTCAGCATGGCCCTCTCGCACGCGCTCAGCGAGAACGGCACGGCGCCCGAGAAGCTGGACACGACCGCGTCGGTCACGTTCAAGCCGGGCACGGGCATCACGGGCAGCCACCTGAACGTCAGCGCCGTCGTCCCTGGCCTGGACGCCGCGAAGTTCCAGGAGATCGCCGAGGGCGCCAAGGCCGGGTGCCCGGTCTCGCAGGCGCTCGCGGGCATCGACATCACGCTGGAAGCCACGCTGGCCTGACATGCACATCGTCGTCGGGGGCGCGTCCGGTCTGATCGGCCGCGCCCTCGTCGCATCTCTGCGCGAGCGCGGCGACCGCGTCACGCGCCTGGTCCGACGCCAACCGCAGGCTCCGGATGAGGTGCGCTGGCTCGACGGGTCGCCCCTCGAACCCGACGTGGTCGCGCGGGCCGACGCCGTCGTCGGGCTGAACGGCGCGAGCATCGGCCGGCTGCCGTGGTCCCGCTCCTACCGCAGCAGGCTGCTGTGGTCGCGCATCACGCCGACGCGCGCGCTCGCACGGGCGATCGAGGCGCTCCCGCCCGGCGAGCGGCCCCTGTTCGCCTCGGCCAGCGCCGTCGGCTACTACGGCTCGGGCCGCGAGCTGACCGAGGCGTCTCGGCCCGGCGGCACGTTCCTCGCGGGCCTCTGCGTCGAGTGGGAGCACGCCGCCCGCGTCGCCGGCGAGCGCGTCGCGCTGCTGCGCACCGCGCCGATCCTGCATCCCGAGGCCGTCCTGAAGCCGATCATCGCGCTCACCCGCGCCGGGGTGTCGGGGCCGCTCGGGCCCGGCCGCCAGTCCTGGCCGTGGATCTCGCTGGACGACGAGGTCGCGGCGATCCTGCACGTGATCGACGGGGGCCTGACCGGCCCCGTCAACCTCGCCGCCCCGGTCCGCGCGACGGCCGACGACATCGGCTTCGCCCTCGCGCGGCGCCTGAACCGGCCCTATGTCCTGCGGGCGCCCGCCCGCGCGCTGCGTGCTGTCCTGGGCGACGCGTTCGTCGACGGGCTGGTGCTCTCGGACGCGCACGTCCTGCCCGCGGCGCTGACGGCCTCCGGATTCACGTTCCGGCACCTCACCGTCGAAGACGCGATCGCCGACGCGGTCCCCGCCTGAGGAGGCCGCCCCTCAGCGGGTGCCGCGTTCGCGCTGGATCGCCTCGCGCGCGGCCTGACGCGCACGCCGCCGGTCGCCCGCCGCGTCGTAGACCATGCTGAGGCGGAACCATGCCCGCCAGTCGTCGGGGCTGCGCTCCACCTCGTCGCGGTAGCGCGGGAAGAGCCCTTCGGCCGCGGCACGCGTCGCACGACCGCTCGGCAGCGTCTCGACCTCGTCGTCGGGCAGACCGCCCTCCTGCTCGAGCCGCTTCGCCAGCTGCTCGGCGCGCACGCCGAACCACAGCTCCCGTCCCAGCGCCCACGCCGCGATGAGCGGCAGCACGACGAGCGCGACGCCCATCGCGATGCCGACGGGCTCACCCGTCAGCACGAGCTGCACGGCGCGCCATCCGACCACGGCGATGTACAGCGCGAGCAGCACGGCCATGACGGCCACGCCGATGCGGGCGCTCACGCGCTCGTCGCCTGCGCGACCTGGCCCGACACCGCGTCGTCCGCGACCGGGCGCGGCTCGGTCGCCCGGGGCGCGCCGATGCCGATGTCGATGAAGTTCTCCAGGCCGATCACGACGCCGCGCGCGTCGACCGCGTTCTCGAGCGCGATCCGGATGCCCGGGGCGTACGCCGCGGCCGGATCCGTCGTGTCGTGCACGATCGACAGCGCCTCACCCGGGCCGGACAGGATCGTCTCCTGCCGTGCGATCACGCCGGGCCGCCGGAGCGAGTGGACCGGGACGCTCGCGACCTGCTGGCCGCGGGCGCGCTGATCCACGTGGGGCGCCTGCACGGGCGTGCGGCGGGCGGCGGCGATGAGCTCGGCGGTGCGGACGGCCGTGCCGCTCGGCGAATCGACCTTGGTCTCGCGGTGCGCCTCGACGATCTCGGCCGAGGGGAAGAATCGCGCCGAGGCCGCCGCGATCGCGCTGCCGATCACGGAGCCCAGCGAGAAGTTCGGGATGAACACGGCGCCCGTGCCCGCGGCGTCGACGAGCGGGCGCACGAGCGCGACCCGCTCGGCCGACCAGCCGCTCGTGCCGACCAGCACGTTGATGCCGCGTTCGATCGCGGCGCGCACGACGTCCACGCTGACGGCCGGGACCGAGGCGTCGACCACGAGGTCGGCGCCGTCCAGCTCGGCCAGATCGCTGCGGGAGGTGAGAACCGCCGAGACCTCGAACCCGTCGAGGTCGTCGATGACCTGGTGGATGATGCCGCCGAGCCTGCCGGTGCCGCCGACGAGGGCGATCCGTGTCGTCATGCTCCCATCCTAGGTTCCCGCCGCGGATCGCCCTCCGCGGCTTGACTTCGCGAAGACCATCCGGCATCCGGTCATAGGCTCGAAGGCGTGATCACGTTCCGCGCCGCCTCCCCCGCAGATCCCGACGCCCACGAGCTGATCCTCGAGTACTTCGCCGAGCGCGCGGCCGGATTCCCGGGCGACTACCGCCCCGCCCTGCCCGGCCCGGACGCGTTCCGCGCGCCGGACGGCGTCCTGCTGCTCATCGAGCACGAGGAGCACGGGCTGATCGGATGCGGCGCGATCCGCCGCATCGCGGACGGCCCCCTCGGCGCGCGCTTCGAGGTCAAGCACGTCTACACGCGCCCCGCCGCGCGCGGCCTGGGCGCCGGCCGTCTGCTCATGGCCGAACTCGAGCGCCGTGCCCGCGAGTGGGACGCGCGCGAGCTCGTGCTCGACACCCACCACACGCTCGAGGCCGCCGCCGCCCTCTACGCCCGCACCGGCTTCGCGCCGATCGAGGCGTACAACGACAACCCGAATGCGACTGTGTGGTTACGTAAGATTCTTCCAGAGCAAAGTTAACCGCCAGCGTGGTCCGGCACCACGCCGACTTTCTGTTCAGCGATGATGTGGTCGGCTCACTAGAGTCATCCGCATGAGACCAGGGACCGATGAGCAACACCGCGGGCCAGCCAATGAGCGTCCCCTCTACGCGTCATTGTACTTTGGGAAAAGCGACTCGCGCAATGAACTGAATGACGAGCGCGGGGACTTCATCCGGAGCTTCGTTAACCTCCGTGACGTTGTAGGGCATGTCGTAAGCGGCCAGCGAACGCTTGTGCTTGGTCCCAAGGGCACGGGGAAGTCGGCGCTGGCGTGGTACCTCGATGCGTCTCAGCTCGGAACCGCCTACCTTGCCTCCGTGCGTGACGCGAGCTACCTTCCGCTCGCGGAAATTCCCAGGCTGCAGACGGGCCAACCTCAGGGTCCGGAGCGGACTGTTGCGGCGTGGAAGTTCATCCTCCTCTGCAACTACCTCGAGTTACTTCTGAAGGATCAGTCCTGCCATCTGAAGAACCGTTCTGAGGTTGACCGTGTGACAAAGCTGTTGCGACAGTACGGTTTCATGGGAGACGCCTCCGGCCGGGCCATTTTGAACATTTCAACAACGACGGTCACCATTCCAATCCCCAAACTCGGCAACGTATATCAACGGGAGAGTAGCCCAAATCTGAACATATACTCGCTGCTCCCATATTTAGAAGACTGGGCTACCAACGCCCGATCAGGAAACCGGCACGTCCTCCTGCTCGACGGGCTCGACTCCATATTCCTTAATGACAGCAAGTATGACGAAAGCCTCGCTTCTCTTGTTCAGGCCGCGTACTCGCTAAATCAAAGGCTTGCGGATATCGGTGCCACAGGCAGCGTCGTCCTCCTCCTCCGGAACGACGTGTTCAACCGTGTGGCTCTCACCCTGCCCGACTCCCAGAAGATGCGCGATGACTTCGCCGTCGAACTAGACTGGCGAGTCCTGTCTGGAGCTGCCGGATCCAACGCGCCCCTGCTTCAACTGGTCAACGGCAAGGCAGCCCGCGCTCTGGGCATCGAGCGCGTGAACGTGTTGTCCTACTTCCCGAAGAACGTTCAGCTCGGAGGCACGCGCGGAGGTGAGCCACGTTTCATGGATTCTCTGCAATACCTGCTGAACCTCACTCGGCACACACCACGAGACCTACTTCGGCTATTCGAGGAGATCCGCAAGGTCGAAGAGTCCGGCATGTTCCCGCCCTCTGGCAAAGGTGTACTCTCGAAAGAGACCATTAGAGAAGGCGTACTTCAGTACGCCACTAAGTACTTTGTTGGCGCTATCGAGAATGAGTTTGCCGGTTACGAGTTCGGAGCGCAGGAGTCTCAATCTGGCATGCGCGCCCTCAAGTCGATGAACCGACAGCTATTCGACCGTGCCCAGTATGCGAAGTCGCTTGCGCAACAAGGTGTCGAAGATCCTGCAGTGGCGGACCGCCTGCTTCGCTTGCTCTTCTTCGCGGGCGCAATCGGCAACTCTGTTGAGCGGCGTAACCGCCCTAGCTACCTCCAGTTCTACCACCGCCGCGACGATGCGGATGTCTACACTCGTGGGCGCATGGTTCTGCACAACGCGCTCTGCCATGCATGGAACATCCCCTTCGATCTCTGAGTCGCGGTACTCGACGCAACGACAACCCCAATGCGACGCGCTGGTACGGGAAGGCGCTCTAGCCCAGGCTGTCGAGGCGCTGGAGCAGCTGCGTCCCCGCGGATCCGATCGACGAGAGCGCAAGTCCCGTCACCACGAGGGCGATGATCGCGAACGTGCTGATCGTCGCGACGTCCGCGCGGGCGATGATCCGCGATACGAGCAGGCCCAGCACCGTCGCGATCGCGATGGTCTGACCGGCGACCGTCGCGAACGCCATCCGTACATACGCCTCGGCGTCGGGCGCATCCCAGCTGTTCAGGGCGAAGGCGATCGCCATCGGGACGAAGAACACGCCGAGCACGAGGATCACCGACGCCGACCAGCCCCGGAGGCGATCGCGGGATCGGGGCGGGGCGACGACGTCGGTCATGCCGCGAATCCACTCGCCCGCGTGCCGCGTTGCGCGACGACGCGGATGCCTGGTTCTCAGGAGATGCCGCGTTCTCAGGAACCGCACCGCCGATCCGCCCCTGAGAAGCCGGGATCTCCGGAGAATCTCGACGCCCGCGGTCAGACGGGCAGCGGCTCCGGGAGGCCCGTGCGGAGCTCGGCCGGGAGGTGGGCGAGGTCGTTGTGCGTCAGCAGGGTCCAGGGGCGGCCGGGGCGCTGGCCGATCACGGTGAGGCCGCAGTTGGCCTGGTTCAGGGTCATCCAGCGCCACTCGGGCGCGCCGAGGACCTCGCGCACGAACCACGAGATCACGAAGTTGTGCGTGATGAGCAGCTCGTGCACGTCGCCGGCCTTGCGGACCAGGAACTCGCCGACGGCGTCGGCCATCTGCGCCTTGCCCGCGTCGATCTGCGCCTCGGTGACGCCGCCGAAGAACGGCTCGTACGCGGCGGGGGTCTCGTCGGTCATGCCGGTCGGCACGCAGTCGAACAGCAGCGCGTGGGGCTCGGGCGTCACGGCGGGCAGCCGCTCGGAGACGATCCGCGCGGTGTCGTCCGCGCGCACGAGCGGCGAGTGCCACACCCGGTCGAGCGGGATGCCCGAGAGCCGGTCGGCGATCAGCTCGGCCTGACGACGGCCGCGCGGGGAGAGCGGGCCATCCTCCATGCCGTGCTCGGCGTCCATCTGCTCGCCGTGACGGACGAGATAGATGTAGTGCGCCATCGCCTTCTCACCTCGTCCTTCACCGCGTCACGTTCAGATCGTCTCGGACCCTGCGTGCTGCGCCGAGGCGCCCGCGGTCCTCTCTCACACTACGTGACGCCGCCGACACCGGCCGGGATCGCCGTCGCGAGCCGTCACCGAGCGGCACGGATCTCCCGATCGGCGGGACGGATCCGGATCACTCGGTCGCGCGCGTCAGCTCGGCCAGGTGCGCGCGGGTGAGCCGGACGCCCACGCCCTGCACGAGCTCGTCGAGCTGGGACGGCGAGAACGCGTTCACGACGGGCGCCACGACCGAGCGCTGCGCGAGCAGCCAGGCGACCGCGATCGCGGCGTGTGGCACGCCGAGCTCGGCCGCGATCGCGTCGAGCGCCTTCAGCACGCGCACGCCGCGCCGGTTGAGACTGCCGGCCAGCTGCCGCCCGCGCGTGGACGCCGCGACGCCCTGCCGCGAGCGGTGGCGCCCCGACAGGAAGCCGTGCTCGAGCGCCTGCGAGGGCGTGACGGCGAGGCCCTGGGCGCCCGCGACCAGGCGCAGGTCGCCCTCGAACTCGCGGCGCCGCATCAGGTTGTAGGGCACGTCGAGCACCTCCACGCGCGGGTAGCCCGCGGAGGCGAGGATGCGCGCCTCGACGAGCTGTTCGGCGCCGAACCCGTAGGCGCCGATGTGGCGCACCTTGCCGGTCTCGATCAGCCACTCGGCCGTCGCGAGCGTGTCCTCGATCGAGGCGATGCGCTCGGCCGTGGCGTCGAGGTAGAGCAGGTCGATCCGGTCGGTGCCGAGGCGGGTGAGCGAGGCCTCGACCGCGCGCACCAGGTTCGTCGAACCGACGCCCGGGTTGTCGGGGTGGTCGCCGACACGCACGGCCAGGACGATGCCGTCGCGCAGGCGGCGTGTGCGGAGCCAGCGGCCGATGATGTGCTCGCTGCGCCCCGCGGCGAAGCTGTCGGCCGTGTGCACGACGTTGCCGCCGGAGGCCGCGAAGTGATCCAGCAGCGCGTCCGCGCGATCCTGATCCACGGTCCAGCCGAATTCGGCGCCGCCCAGCACGACGGGGAAGATCTCGAGCCCCGTGTCGCCGAGCGTCTCGCGCACGAACGTGCCGACGCCGGGTCCCTGCACCGGGATGGGGGCCGAGGGATGATCGGAAAGCGCGCCGGCTCGTCTGCTCGGATCGAGCGTGCCGGCCTGCGCCTCTTCCATGGCCTGTCCCCTCCACGCGGGCCTACGGGTCGTCGACCGCATGTGCTTCGAGGGTATGTCAGGCCTCGGACGCCCCGGTGCACCGCGCCGTAACGCTTTCGTCACGCCAGGATTTCCAGACGCCGAACGGCCCGCCCCTCCCGAGGGAGGAGCGGGCCGTTCGGGACCGACGGGGCTTACGCCTCGACGGGGGCCTCCGCCGCCTCGTCCGAGGCGGCGCCCTCGTCGATCACGGGCTCGAGCGCCATCTTGCCGCGGTCGTCGATCTCGGCGATGCGGACCAGGATCTTCTGGCCCACCGAGACGACGTCGTCGATGTTCTCGACGCGCTTGCCGCCGTTGAGCTTGCGGATCTGCGTCACGTGCATGCGACCGTCCTTGCCCGGCAGCAGCGAGATGAACGCGCCCGAGGGGATGATCTTCACGACCGTGCCGAGGAACTGCTCGCCGATCTCCGGGTTGGTGGGGTTGGCGATCGCGTTCACCTGGGCGCGGGCGGCCTCGGCCGAGGGGCCGTCGGTCGCGCCGATGTAGACCGTGCCGTCCTCCTCGATGGAGATCTGCGCGCCGGTCTCGTCCTGGATCGCGTTGATCGTCTTGCCCTTGGGGCCGATCAGCTCGCCGATCTTGTCGACCGGGATCTGCACGCTGATGACGCGCGGCGCGGTCGGCGCCATCTCGTCCGGAGCGTCGATCGCGGCGTTCAGGACCTCGAGGATGCGCGTGCGCGCGTCCTTGGCCTGCGTCAGCGCGCCGGCGAGCACCTCGGAGGGGATGCCGTCGAGCTTGGTGTCGAGCTGGATCGCCGTGATGAACTCGCTCGTGCCCGCGACCTTGAAGTCCATGTCGCCGAGGGCGTCCTCGGCGCCGAGGATGTCGGTCAGCGCGGCGTAGCGCGTCTGGCCGTCGACCTCGTCGGTCACGAGGCCCATCGCGATGCCGGCGACGGGGGCGCGCAGCGGCACACCCGCGTTCAGCAGCGACAGGGTCGAGGCGCAGACCGAGCCCATCGACGTCGAGCCGTTCGAGCCCAGCGCCTCCGAGACCTGGCGGATCGCGTAGGGGAACTCCTCGCGCGACGGCAGCACCGGCACGAGCGCGCGCTCGGCCAGGAAGCCGTGGCCGATCTCGCGACGCTTCGGGCTGCCCACGCGACCGGTCTCACCGGTCGAGTACGGCGGGAAGTTGTAGTGGTGCATGTACCGCTTGCTCGTCGTGGGCGACAGCGAGTCGATCTGCTGCTCCATCTTGAGCATGTTCAGCGTGGTGACGCCCATGATCTGGGTCTCGCCGCGCTGGAAGATCGCCGAGCCGTGGACGCGCGGGATGACCTGCACCTCGGCGTCGAGCGGACGGATGTCGGCGAGGCCGCGGCCGTCCATGCGGACGCCCTCGGCGAGGATGCGGCCGCGCACGATCTTCTTCGTGACCGACTTGTAGGCGGCGGCGAACTCGAGCGGGGCGGCGGCGGGCAGCTCGCCCGCCTCGACCTTCTCGACCAGCTCGGCCTTGACGCGGGCCTTGACCTCGTCGTCGGCGTTCTGGCGCTCCTGCTTGTCGGCGATCTGGTACACCTTCTCCAGATCGGCGGAGACCTTCTCGTTCACGAACGCGAAGGTCTCGTCGCTGTAGGCCGGGAACACCGGGAACTCCAGCGGCGCCTTCGTCGAGGCGGCGGCCATCTCGGCCTGCGCCGCGACGAGCTGCTTGATGAAGGGCTTCGCGGCCTCGAGACCGCCGGCGACGGTCTCCTCGTTGGGCTTGACGGCGCCGGCCTTGATGAGGTTCCAGCTGTTCTCGGTGGCCTCGGCCTCGACCATCATGATCGCGACGTCGCCGTTGTCCAGAACGCGGCCGGCGACCATCAGGTCGAACACGGCCGACGAGACCTGCTCGGCGTTCGGGAACGCGACCCACTGGTCGGCGTGCTCGCCGTGGCCCGGGATGAGCGCGAGGCGCACACCGGCGATGGGGCCCGAGAACGGCAGACCCGAGATCTGGGTCGACGCCGACGCGGCGTTGATCGCGAGCGCGTCGTAGAACTCGCCCGGCGCGATCGAGAGGACCGTCACGACGATCTGGATCTCGTTGCGCAGGCCGTCGACGAACGACGGGCGCAGCGGGCGGTCGATCAGGCGGCAGACCAGGATCGCCTCGGTCGAGGGGCGGCCCTCGCGACGGAAGAACGAGCCGGGGATCTTGCCGGCGGCGTACGAGCGCTCCTCGACGTCCACCGTGAGGGGGAAGAAGTCGAAGCCCTCGCGGGGGTGCTTGCTGGCGCTGGTGGCCGAGAGGAGCATCGTCTCCTCGTCCAGGTACGCGGCGACGGCGCCCTGCGCCTGCTGCGCGAGGCGGCCGGTCTCGAAGCGGACCGTGCGCGTGCCGAAGCGGCCGTTGTCGAGAACGGCCTCGGCGGCGGTGATTTCAGGACCTTCCAAGAGGTCTCTCTCCTTCTGTTTTCGCCCGCAGACAGCGGGACTTCACGTCGGGAGCAGGGAACAGGCAGATATGGGCGCGCAGCGCTTCGGTTCGCGAAGCGCCATCGATCACGCTCGCCTGCGCTGGCCACCAGGAGAAATCCACCAGACCGATCCGTCGGACCGTCGTCTGGGAGACCACTTCAGGGGACCAGCTTCCTGCCAGCCTGCTCCGTGTGCGTATGGAATTTTGAGCCCACCCGAAGGCGAGCCTCTCTCACCCTACCAGCGGCATCCCGATCCGGTCAGGCTCTGTCGGCGCAGAGGTGCCCATGCCTACCCTGCTGACATGCGTCGTGCTGAGAGAACGGAGTGAGACGAAGTGACCGATTTCCCTGAGCAGAGCACTCCCGACGAGGAGCGACCCGTCGACCTGGACGACGAGGCCGAGCTCGAGCTGCCGCCGCCGACGCTCGATGCGGACGAGAGCATCGAGGACCGGGCGGATCCGCTCGCGGACCAGGAGCGGGACGAGGCGCGCGGGCTCGGCGGCCTGGACGAGTAGGGTCGCTAGCCCAGCGTGCTGCGCTTGGGTGCGTCGCGTCCGGGGATCAGGACGTAGTCGGCGTGCTTCGAGACGATGCCGTCGCCCGCCGTGCGGCCGCGCATCCGGCGCCACACCCACGGCAGCGCGTGGGTGCGCAGCCAGTCGCCCTGCGGCAGCAGGTCGGCGTCCTCGGACGGATCGAAGCCGTGCAGCGCGTCGTCCAGCTGGCCGAGGGTCTCGGCGTCGGGCATGCCGAGCGCCTCGGCCGCGCGGTAGGCGAGGTAGCGGTGCCCGCGCGAGCTGAGGTGCACCATGTCGTCGGCGTACATCGTGCGGTCGCCCAGCGCCGGCAGCGCGGCCGCGTCCAGCAGGTACGAGTCCGTCGCCGCCGCGATGCGCCGCAGCTCCATCGCGTACAGCGCGAAACGGCGCGCGAAGATCCGCGCGGCGGGCCGCTCGGGCAGGAACGGCGTGACCAGCAGCACGTCGGCGCCGGTCGCGCGGATGTCGCGCACGACCTTCTCGACGTGCGCCGCGAGCCGCGCCGGGTCGGCTCCGTGGCTCACGAGGTCGTTCGAGCCCATGAACACCGACACGAGGTCCGGGTCCATCCCGAGGGCCTGCGGCGCCTGCTCGCGCACGAGGTCGCGCACGCGGCGGCTGCGGACCGCGAGGTTGGCGTAGTGGAAGCGGCCCGGAGCCTGCGCGAGCATGCTCGAGAGCCGATCGGCCCAGCCGCGGTACTGGCCGTCCGCCATGCGCGACGTGTCGCACAGGCCCTCGGTGAGCGAGTCGCCGAGCGCGACGTAGCGCCTCCACTGCTTGGACTGCGGCGGCGTGACGGCCTCGGGGCGGGCAGCGGCGCGCACGCGCGAGGCGTCGTCGAGCGGCCGCAGGCGCTGCGCCTCGCGGTAGTACTCGATGAGCTGGTCGCCGAGCGACTCCCACGTGCGGGCCGTGACGCTCTCGCGCGCGGCCGCGCCGAACGAGCGGCGCTTGGCGTCGTCGCCCGTGAGGTCGAGGACGCGCTCGCGCAGGTCGTCGAGGTCGCCGGGCGCGTACAGCCAGCCGTCCACGCTGGATCGGACGAGGTCGAGGGGGCCGCCGCGTCCCGTGGCGACGACCGGCACGCCGCTGGCGAGGGCCTCCTGCACGGTCTGGCAGAACGTCTCGCTCTCCCCCGGGTGCACGAACACGTCGAGGCTCGCGAGCGCCCTGGCCAGCTGGTCGCCGCCGAGGAACCCGGTGAACACCGCGCCCGGCAGCTGCCGCTCCAGGCGCTCGCGCTCGGGGCCGTCGCCGATGATCACGAGTCGGACCCCGGGGATCCCGCACAGCACGCGCAGGTCCTCGACCTGCTTCTCGGCCGCGAGGCGCCCGACGTAGCCGACCAGCAGCTCGCCGCGCGCGATCCTCGCCCGCCACGCGTCGCTGCGCCGGTCGGGGCGGAAGCGCTCGGCGTCCACGCCGCGCCCCCAGCGACGCAGCCGGTCGATGCCCAGCGCGGCAAGCTGCGTCTCGGAGGCGGAGGACGGCGCGAGCGTCAGCGTCGCGCGCCTGTGCAGGCGCGCGACGTGCGCCGAGGCGAGCGGCACCGCGCCGGGGACGCCGTAGCGCTCGGTGTAGGCGATCACGTCGGTCTGGTAGACCGCGACGCTCGGCAGCCGCAGTGCGTCGGCGGCGACCTGCCCCTTCCATCCGAGCGCGAACGGCGACGCGAGGTGCACGACGTCGGGGTGGAAGTCGCGCAGCACGCGCGCGAGACGGGCCGTGGTCGGGTACGCCACGCGGACGTCCGGGTAGGAGGGCATCGGGACGGACGGGAGCAGCTCGGTCCGGCCGTGCGGCGCGCGCTCCTTGCCGCCGCCGTCGGGGGCGACCACGAGCGTCTCGTGACCGCGGCGCTCGAGGTGACGGATCATCTGCAGAACGGAGTGCGTGACCCCGTTCATGTGCGGGAGGAAGGACTCTGCCACCAGTGCGACCCTCATGACTCCAGCGTGACGGGGCCGACCCGCCCGCAGCCGCACGGGACGCGCCGCTTCCCCGACCGTTCATCCGAGGTCACCGAAACCTTCACCCCCGCTCCCCCGCCGCGTCACGGGAACGGCGCATCGGCCGCCGCCCGCGTCGGGAGGGCAGGATGGACGGACGCCCCGACGAAAGCGAGCCCCGCGTGTTCCAGAGCCGCCATCCCTTCGACGACATCACGGTCGAGTCGCTGCGTGAGGTCGGCAGCCTGAAGTGGACCGCGTTCCCGGATCGCCTGGCCGCGTGGGTCGCGGAGATGGACTTCGGGATCGCGCCGCCGATCACCGAGGCGCTGCACGCCGCCGTGGACCGCGGCGCGTTCGGATACCTGCCGACGGCCGATGCCGTGTCGATGGCGGAAGCCTTCGCGGGCTGGTCGGCGGAGCGCTACGGCTGGCGCGTGGATCCGGCGGACGTGCACGCCTTCCCCGACGTGATCAGCGCCCTCGACGTCGCGATGGCGCACTTCAGCACCCCCGGATCGGCGATCATCGTGCCGACGCCCGCCTACATGCCGTTCCTCACGGTTCCGCTCGCCCACGGGCGCCGGATCATCCAGATGCCGCTCGCGCGCGACGGCGCGGGCTGGGCCTACGACCTGGACGCGCTCGACCGGGCATTCGCCGACGGCGGCGGTCTGCTCGTGCTCTGCAACCCCCACAACCCGATCGGCAAGGTGCTCGATCCGGAGGAGATGGCCGCGATCGGCGCCGTGGTCGAACGCCACGGCGGCCGCGTGTTCTCGGACGAGATCCACGCCCCGCTGGTCTATCCGGGGCGCCGGCACGTGCCCTACGCGTCGGTGAACGAGATCACGGCGGGTCACACCCTGACGGCGACCTCGGCGTCCAAGGCATGGAACCTGCCGGGCCTGAAGGCCGCGCAGGTGGTCGTGTCGAACGCGGCCGACCGCGAGCGGTGGCGGAAGGACGGCGCCACGTGGGGCCATGGCGCCGCGAATCTCGGCGTGATCGCGAACACCGCGGCGTACGCGCGGGGCGGCGCGTGGCTCGACGACGTGGTGGGATACCTCGACGGCAACCGCGGACGGCTGGCCGAGCTGGTCGCCGAGCACCTCCCGGGAGTGGAGTACGCCGCGCCGGACGGGACGTACCTCGCGTGGCTGGAGTGCGCCGCGCTCGCGCTGCCGGAGGCGCCCGCCACCTTCTTCGGCGAGCGCGCGGGCGTGAGCCTCACCGACGGCGCACTGTGCGGCGACGTCGGGACCACGGCGGCGCGGTTCAACTTCGCCATGCCGCGTCCGATCCTGGAGCGCGCGGTCGCCGCGATGGGCGAGGCGCTGCGCGCCCGCTGACGCGCGACACCGGCCGTTCACCGGCGGCGGGTACACACGTGTCGTGGACGAGCTGATCGCGGGACTCGCGGCGAACCCCTGGGCGCTGGTCGTGCTCGCCGGCGTCGTGTTCGCCGACGCGTTCCTGGTGGTCGTGCCGGGCGAGGTCGCCGTCACCGCACTCGGCACCGTGGCGGTCGCGCACGGGCTGCCGCCGCTGTGGTCGGTCATCCTGATCGGCGGTCTCGCGGCGTTCGCGGGCGACGTGTGCTGCTACCTGATCGGGCGGCTGCTGCATCCCCGCACGTGGCGCCCGCTGCAGCGCCCGACCGTGCAGCGGGCGCTGGACTGGGCGTCCCATCGGCTGCGCACGCATGCCGCCACCGCGGTGTTCACGGCGCGCTTCATCCCCTTCGGCCGCCTCGCGGTGAACATCTCCGCCGGGGCCGCGAGCGTCCCGGCGCTGCGCTATCTGCCGATCGCCGGGGCCGCCGCGCTCGCGTGGGCGGCGTTCCAGGCGCTGGTCGGGGCGGCGATCGCGTCGGTCGTCCCCGGCGGCACGGTCGTCGCCGTGATCGTCTCGATCGCCGTCGCGCTCGCGGTCGGCTGGACGGTCGACTTCGTGATGGGGCGGATCCGGCCGATCGCCTGAGACGCGCCGAACCTGCACGTTCGACGCGGCCGGGGGCCGGCGACCTGGTTGACTGCTCCGGTGGCACGGACGGGCAACGACCTCTGGCAGACCCTGATCCGGCTGCGCGGCAACCCGCGCGCGTGCGTCTGGACGGAGCCGCTGTGGGGGCTGTCGATGGCGCTCGTGCTGCCCTATCTGTCGGTGTTCATGCTGTCGCAGGGCGTGCACGACGCGCAGATCGGCCTGATCGCGTCGATCGGGATGGTGTCCCAGGTCGCGTTCGGGCTCGCGGGCGGCATCATCACCGACCGCCTCGGCCGGCGGTGGACGACGGCGGTCTTCGACGTGATCGCGTGGGTGATCCCGTGCGTGATCTGGGCGTTCGCGCAGAACTTCTGGTTCTTCCTCGCGGCGGCTGTCGTGAACGGCGCCATGCAGGTGACGGCCAACGCCTGGGACTGCCTCATGGTCGAGGACGCCGAACGCAGCCAGCTCACCCGCATCTACTCGCTCGTGCGGGTCGCCGCCGACTGCTCGGCCCTGTTCGCGCCGATCGCCGCCGTGCTGGTCCTCCAGCTCGATCTGGATGTCGCCGTGCGGGTGCTGTTCGTCAACGCGGCCGTCGTGATGTCCGCGAAGGTGATCTGGCTGTACCGCTGGTCGCGCGAGACGCGACAGGGCGAGATCCGGATGGCGCAGACGCGCGGCGTGAGCGTATGGCGCCTGCTCGCGGGGTATCGCGGCGCGGTCGGCCTGCTGCTGCGCTCACGCGGCTCGATCCTCGCCTTGATGATCGCGGCGCTCGTGGCGGCGGTCACGCTCGTGAACGGCACGTTCTGGCAGGTCGTGGCCAGTGCGCACCTGCACGTGCCCGATCCGCTCCTGCCGTTCTTCCCGATGGTGCGGTCGATCCTGTCGATCGTGTTCCTGTTCACGGTGATCCCCCGCCTGACCACGGGCGTCGACCTCAGGGCCGCCGCGATGTGGGGCTTCGGCGTGTACCTCGCGGGTCAGCTCGTGCTGGTCCTGATCCCCGCGGCGCAGGGTCAGGCGGACGCGGGGACGTACGCGCTGCTCGGCGTGTGCCTGCTGCTGGACAGCTTCGGCGCCGGGCTGGTGTTCATGCTGTCGGAGTCGCTCGTCGCCCTGCACGTGGACGAGGCGGAGCGCTCCCGCGTCATGGCGGTGCAGCGCACGGTGGTGATGCTCGCGGCGGCGCCGTTCGGATGGATCTCCGGCTGGCTGTCCGGCATGGACCGCACGTGGCCGTTCTGGCTGACGGCGGGGCTGCTGCTGATCGGGCTCGTGCTGTCGTACGCGCGCTGGGTGCCGCATCACGAGGATGCGGCACCCAGCGCGGCCTGACTCACTCCCCCGCGAGTCCGCCCAGCAGGTGCCCGAAGCCCTTGCCGGAGCCGAGGTACGTGTCGGGATCGAACGGATCGGCCTCCACGCGCTGCGGCTTGGCGGCGATGGCCGCGGCGAGCTCGCGCGCGCCGCGGTCGATGCGCGCGCTGAGGGGCGCGACGTCGTCCTCCTTGCCGCCCCAGTCGCTCGAGGCGGCGAACACGCCGGTCGAGACGGGCTCGGCGTGCAGGTACGCGAACAGCGGGCGGATCGCGTAGTCGATCGCGAGCGAATGCCGCGCGGTGCCGGCGTTCGCGCCGATCAGCACGGGCTTGCCGGTGAGCGACTCGCGATCGAGGATGTCGATGAACGACTTGAACAGCCCCGAGTAGCTGGTCGAGAAGATCGGCGTCACGACGATCAGCGCGTCGGCCGTCGCGATCCGCGTCAGCATGATCTCCAGCTCCGGCGGCGCGAAGCCCGCCAGCAGGTTGTTGGTGATGTCGTGCGCGTAGTCGCGCAGCTCGAACGCCTCCGCGGTCGCCTCGATGCCGCGCTCGCCGAGGCCCGCCACCGTGGCGGCGGCGAGGCGGTCGGCGAGCATGCGGCTCGAGGACGGCGTGGACAGGCCCGCGGAGACCACCGCGATGCGACGGGTGTCGGTCATGTTCCTGTTCCTTCGGATGTCAGCGGGTCGCGGCCGCGCCGAACGCGGATCCGGCCTTGGGCGAGACGCCACCAGGCGCAGCCGGCGAGACGCCACCAGGCACAGCCGGCGAGACGCCACCAGGCGCAGCCGGCGAGACGCCACCAGGCGCAGCCGGCGAGACGACCGTGTCCTGGTACGGGCCGCCCACGGTGAGGTTGTTGCCCCCCGCGGCGGTGGGCCGGGCCTGGCGCGGCTCGGCGTCGCCGTGCACGGCCTTCACGCGCGCGGCGTGAGCGGGCGCATCCGGCACGTTCGCGGGACGGTTCCTCGCCAGCTCGCGGCGCAGCACCGGCACGACCTCGCCGCCGAGCAGGTCGAGCTGCTCGAGCACTGTCTTCAGCGGCAGGCCGGCGTGATCCATCAGGAACAGCTGGCGCTGGTAGTCGCCGTAGTGGTCGCGCATCGCGGCGTAGCGGTCGATGACCTGCTGCGGCGATCCGACCGTCAGCGGCGTCATCTCGGTGAAGTCCTCCATCGACGGGCCGTGGCCGTAGACCGGGGCGTTGTCGAAGTAGGGGCGGAACGCGCTCGCCGCGTCCTGCGAGTTCTTCGCCATGAACGCCTGGCCGCCGAGACCGACGATCGCCTGCTCGGGCGTGCCGTGGCCGTAGTGGGCGTAGCGCTGGCGGTACAGCGCGATCAGGCGCTGGTAGTGCTCCTTGGGCCAGAAGATGTTGTTCGCGAAGAAGCCGTCGCCGTAGTACGCGGCCTGCTCGGCGATCTCCGGCGTCCGGATCGACCCGTGCCACACGAACGGCGCGACCCCGTCGAGCGGGCGCGGCGTCGCCGTGAAGCCCTGCAGGGGCGAGCGGAACCTGCCCTCCCAGTCGACGACGTCCTCATCCCACAGCCGGCGCAGCAGCGCGTAGTTCTCGATCGCGAGCGGCAGACCCTGGCGGATGTCCTGGCCGAACCAGGGGTACACGGGGCCGGTGTTGCCGCGTCCCATCACGAGGTCGACGCGGCCGCCCGTGAGGTGCTGCAGCATGGCGTAGTCCTCGGCGATCTTCACCGGGTCGTTGGTCGTGATGAGCGTGGTCGCGGTCGACAGGATCAGGTCCGTCGTCTGCGCGCCGATGTACGCCAGCGTCGTCGTGGGCGACGACGAGAAGAACGGCGGGTTGTGGTGCTCGCCGAGGGCGAAGACGTCCAGGCCCACCTCCTCGGCATGCGTCGCGATCGTCACGATGTCGCGGATGCGCTCGGCCTCGCTCGGCGTGCGCCCTGTCGTGGGGTCGGTGGTGATGTCGCTGACCGAGAAGATGCCGAACTGCATTCCCGAGGTCTGCGACGGCGCGGTGGTCGTCTCGCTCATCTCTGCTTCTCCGTTCCGTCCCGTCGTCCCGGCGGGGTCACTGGTCATCCGCATTTCTATGCGTCTGAATATAGTCGGTGCAACGCCGCCGCGTGAGATCTATTCCCATGGTCCTCCCGTCCCCGGCGGTAGCGTTGTCGGGATGAGCACGCCACCGCCGGCGACCGGATCGGTCCCCCGTCAGCGCAGACGCGTCCCGTACTGGGACAACGCCCGCTTCGCCTGCATCGTGCTCGTGGTGCTGGGGCACGCGATCCAGCGCCTCACGTACGACTCCGACATCGCATACGCGCTGTATCTCGTGATCTACGCGTTCCACATGCCCGCGTTCGCGATCATCTCCGGCTACTTCTCGAAGTCGGATCCGCCGTCCCGTCGGCAGATGGCGCGTGTGATCACGGACATCCTGGTGCCGTACGTGATCTTCGAGGCCCTGTGGTGGCTGATGAAGGGCCTGGTCGAGGGCGATCCGGATCCGAACCTCACGCAGCCGTCGTGGACCCTGTGGTTCCTGCTCGCGCTCGGCATCTTCCGGCTGATCCTGCCGTACCTGGCGCTGCTGCGCTGGCCGCTGCTGTGGACCGTGGTGATCTCGATCGGCGTCGGCTACCTGCCGAACGTGGACAGCACGTTCTCGCTGGCGCGCACGCTGGGCTTCCTGCCGTTCTTCGCGCTCGGCTGGTGGCTGCGGGAGCACGACATCGTCGACCGGCTGCGGCTGCTGGCGCGCAAGGCGTGGTGGGCGCGGGTCAGCGCGGTCGCGGTGTTCGCCCTCACCGGCTGGGTCGCCTGGGCCGGCCTGGACCGCTGGCACGAGATGGACATGCGCAACTGGCTGTTCTACGACCAGGACTACGCGCACTTCCTGGGCGACGTGCCGTGGTGGGCCGGCGGCGTGCGGCTGATCCTGATGGCGATCGCGGTGATCCTGTGCGCGGCGTTCTTCGTGATCGTCCCGCGCGGGCAGTTCGCCTTCACGAAGCTCGGCACGTACACGATGTACGTCTACCTGCTGCACTCGTTCGTGCTGTACCCCTTCCGCGAGTCGGGCGTGCTGCGCGACCTCGAGCCGACGTGGCTGTGGCTGCCGACCGTGTGCGTCCTGGCCGTCGCCATCGCGATCGTGCTCGCCTCGAAGCCCGTGCGGTGGGTGTTCCGGCCGCTCGTCGAGCCGCGCTCGCGGTGGCTGTTCGCCGACCCGTCCGTGACGCCGCAGGCGGGCCGTGCGGTCGACCCCACCGGATCGCGGCGCCCGCAGGTTACGGATCGGCCCGGATCCGGCCGCTGACGCCGCGCGTTCGTCATATTTCGCCGCGCGTGTCGCGCGGATCCGGTCAGGTTCGTACCGTCGTGACCATGACAGATCTGAACCTGCCGATCCTCGACCTCTCGCAGCTCGACCAGGGGCCCGAGGCGGCCGCGCGCTTCCGCGACGACCTCGCCGCCGCGACGCGCGACGTCGGCTTCTTCTATCTCGTCGGCACGGGCGTCTCGCCCGAGCTGGAGGAGCGCGTGCACCGCGTCTCGCGGGCGTTCTTCGACCTGCCGGAGGCCGACAAGCTCGCGATCGAGAACGTCACGAGCCCGCACTTCCGCGGCTACACGCGGATCGGCGGCGAGCGCACGCAGGGCAGGGTCGACTGGCGCGAGCAGATCGACATCGGCCCCGAGCGCGAGCCGGTGACGGATCCGGAGGCGGCCGACTTCTTCCGGCTGCAGGGCCCCAACCTCTGGCCCGACGCGCTGCCGGAGCTGCGCGAGGTCGTCACGGAGTGGCACGACCGGCTGACGGAGATCTCGCGCAAGCTGCTGCGTGCGTGGGCGCTCGCGCTGCACGCCGACGAGGACTACTTCGACAGACACTTCGGCGACCCTGCCACGCTGATCAAGATCGTCCGCTACCCGGGCGTCGAGGGCGAGGAGCCCCAGCAGGGCGTGGGCATCCACAAGGACTCGGGCGTGCTGACGCTGCTGTGGGTGCAGCCCGAGCGCGGCGGCCTGCAGGTGGAGCGGGACGGCCAGTGGGTGGATGCGCCGCCGGTGCCGGGCTCCTTCGTGGTCAACATCGGCGAGATGCTCGAGTACGCCACGCAGGGCTACCTCCGCGCGACGAACCACCGCGTGTTCTCGCCCCGCCTGCCGCAGGATCGGATCTCGATCCCGTTCTTCTTCAATCCCGCGCTCGACGCGCGCCTGCCGATCCTGGAGCTGCCGGCCGAGCTCGCGGCGCAGGCCCGCGGCGTCGAGCAGGATCCGTCGAACCCGATCCACTCGCTGTACGGCGAGAACGCGCTGAAGTCGCGGCTGCGCGCCCACCCGGACGTGGCGGAGCGGTGGCACGCGGACCTGCTCGCCGCCCGTTCTCTCTAGAAACGGTCACACGCGTCGGGCCCGCTTCGCGGACCGCTCCGCGAAGCGAGCGCTGTCGCTGCGCTCCATCGCGGCGGCGCTTCGCGCTGCGGGGGGCCGCTTCGCGGCACGCTCGCTTCGCTCGCACAGGCTTAGCGCCTGGCTGCGATGCTCACAAGGGGGCTGATGCGGGAGGCGTGCGCTCGTAGCGTCGGGAGCATGCCCGACATCGCCGTCTTCGCCCCCTCCCCGAGCCTCACCGTGATGATCGAGGACCACGGCCTGGAGGGCGACGGGGGCGAGCCCGAGATCCACGTGCACGCCGGGGGGGGCAGGGCGTGTGGCAGGCGCGGATGCTGCGCCGGCTGGGCGTCGACGTCACGCTGTGCTGCGCGCTCACGGGCGAGCTGGGCCGCGTCATGCGCGGGCTGCTGGAGGACGAGGGCTTCCACGTCGTGGAAGTGGAGCGCGAGGGGCGCGGCGCGGCCTACGTGCACGACCGCCGCGACGGCGAGCGCACCGCGGTCGCGGAGACGCCGGGCCAGCCGCTCGGGCGCCACGAGCTCGACGAGCTCTACGGCGCGATGCTGCGGGAGGGCATCGACGCGGGCCTGGCGATCCTGAGCGGCCCGGACGGCGACGGCGTGCTGCCGGCCGACACGTATCGGCGCCTCGCCGCCGACCTGCGCACGAACGACGTGCGCGTCGTGGTCGATCTGGCGGGAGACCGGATGCTCGCCGCGCTCGAGGGCGGCGTCGACCTGCTGAAGGTCAGCGATGAGGAGCTCCGCGCGGACGGCCTGCTGTCCGAGGGCGACGACACCGGCGCGATCCTGCACGCCATCGAGGAGCTGCGCCGGCGGGGCGCGCAGGACGTGATCGTGACGCGGGCGGGGAGCCCGTTCGTGGTGCGCGACGGCGCCGCGTCCCTGGAGGTCACTCCCCCGCAGCTGCAGATCGCAGATCACCGCGGGGCCGGCGACTCGCTCACCGCGGGCGTGTGCGCGGGCCTGGCATCGGGGCAGTCGCTGCGCGACGCCGTGGTCACGGGCGCCGCCGCCGGCGCGATGAACGTGACGCGCCACGGCCTCGGCACCGGCGACATGGAGACGATCGACCGGCTGCGCGGCAGCGTCGAGGTGCGGGAGCTCCCCGCGCCCGGTGCGGACCCGGACGAGAGTCACGGCCGCGTCAGCCCCGACGGGCTCGCCGCCCTCGCCGAGCCGGCCGCCGAGCGCCCCGAGGAGGACGCATGACCCGTGTGCTCGTCACGAACGACGACGGCATCGAGGCCCCGGGCCTGCACGCGCTCGCGCGCGCCGCGGTCGCGCACGACCTCGACGTCACGATCGCGGCGCCCGAGCGCCAGTCGAGCGGCGCGAGCGCGTCGATCGTCGCGGGCGAGGAGGAGGGCCGGATCGCGATGGAGGCCCGCACGATCGCGGGGCTCGAGAAGCTGCCCTCGTACGCGGTGCGCGGCGGGCCTGGCCTGATCGCGCTGATCGCCGCGCACGGCGCGTTCGGCGACCCGTTCGACGTGGTGCTGTCGGGCGTGAACCACGGCGCGAACGTGGGGCGCGCCATCCTGCACTCCGGCACGGTGGGGGCGGCGCTGACGGGCGGGCTGAACGGCGCGTGGGGGCTCGCCGTGTCCCTGGACGTGGGCATGCGCCCCGAGGTCTTCGAGTGGGACGCGGGCGCCGCCACGGCGCTGGGCGTGCTGCCGTTCCTGATGTCGCTCGAGCGCGGCTCGGTCGTGAACCTCAACATCCCGAACTCACCCGAGCACCGGGGCGTGCGCGAGGCTCCGCTCGCGCCGTTCGGCATCGTCCAGACCACGCTGAGCGAGCGCGGCGACACGCACATCCGCCTCGCGGTCGAGGACCTGCCGAACGTGCCGGATCCGGGCACGGACGCCGCGCTGCTCGCCGAGGGCTACGCGACCCTCACGGGCATCGAGCCGGTCTCGCACCGCCCCCTCGGCTACGGCAGCTGAGCGCCCGCCGAGCTAGGAGAAGAGCCCCGCACCGACGTAGGAACCCTCCGCCGCGCCCGGCGGGATCGCGAAGACGGCCGATCCGACGTGGCGGATGTACTCGTTCATGAGGTCGGTCGACAGCGCGCGCTGCAGCGTCACGAAGCGCTCGGGCGAGCGCTGGTACGACAGGAAGAACAGGCCCGCGTCGAGCCGGCCGAGCTCGCCCGTGCCGTCGACGTAGTTGTAGCCGCGGCGCAGGATGCGCACGCCGCCGTTGTGATCCGGGTGCGCCAGGCGCACGTGGCTCGCGGGGTCGATCGACGGGGCGCCTCCCCCGTGCGCGAAGTCCGGGGCGGTGAACTCGTCGCCGCCCGACAGCGGCGCGCCCTCTCCCTTGTCGCGCCCGACGATCCGGTGCTGCTCGGCCAAGCGCGTCCGATCCCACGTCTCGATGAGCATCGCGATCTTGCGCACCACGAGGTACGAGCCTCCCGCGAGCCAGGCGGGCTGCGTGTCGTCGGCGACCCAGACGTGCTCGCGCAGCGCCCGCTCGTCGTCCGCCAGGATGTTCGCGGTGCCGTCCTTGAAGCCGAACAGGTTGCGCGGCGTCGCCTGTGTCGCCGTCGTCTTCGATGTGCGCCCGAATCCGAGCTGCGACCAGCGCATCCGCGCCCGCCCGAACGCGATGCGCGTGAGGTTCCGGATGGCGTGGAACGCGACCTGCGGATCGTCCGCGCAGGCCTGGATGCACAGGTCGCCGTCGCCCGCGTTCGGATCCAGGTCGTCGCCGAGGAACGCGGGCAGCCGTCGGAGCTCCGCGGGGCGCCGGTCGGCGAGGCCGAATGGATCCGCGCCGTCGCGCTCGAACAGCGTCGGGCCGACGCCGATCGTGATGGTCAGGCCGTGTGCGCCCAGGCCGACGGCCTCGCCGGTGTCGTCCGGCGGCGCCTCGGGTGGCCCGCCCACCGCGCCGGTCGCGCTCACGTCCAGTCCCTGCGTCATCCGCGAGGCCGCGTAGGTCCAGTCCTGCAGCAGCGTGATCAGGTCGTCGCGCGTCGCGGACGAGTTCATGTCGAACGTCGCGAAGTGCAGGTGGTCCTGCACGCGCGTCGTGATGCCCGCCTGCCGCCGGCCGAAGAACGCGAACGGATCGCCGGCGGCGGCCGCCGCGGGCGCCGCACGTCCGATCCCGTAGCCGGCGCCGCCCCCGAGCGCGAGACCCGCCGCCCCGGCGCCGGCCGCCAGGCCGAACAGGCCGCGCCGGCTGAGCCCGCGTGCCGCGTCGTGCGGCTCGGCGGGCTCGGCCGGTTCGGGGCGGTCCTGCGTCATCTCACTCCAGGATCGTGGCGGTGAGCTGCGACAGCGGCTCGGCGAGCGCGTTGAGCTGGTCGCTCAGCTCGCGGCGGTCGTCCTCGGTGAGCTCGGTGTACCCGACGAAGCCGTCCTCGAGCGATCCGAAGGCCTGCAGCGCGTTGCCGAGGCGCGTGTAGCCCGCATCGATGTCCTCGACGAGGCCCTCGCCCTCCTCGCCCTGCGCGGCCGCGAAGTCGCGGGAGAGGTCGAACGCCATCTTCGATCCCTCGACGTTGGCCGCGAAGTCCCACAGGTCGGTGCCCGACCACCAGTCCTCCTCGCCCGTGATCTTGCCCGTGGCGACCTCGTCGAGCAGCGCGATCGCGCCGTTGCTGAGACCCGCCACACCCTGCGCGTCGAGCGCGGTCTGGAAGTCGTCGGAGTGGACGTAGTCGTCGAGCTCGGCGACATCCGCCACGAGCTGCGCGGCGAAGTCGGCGCGCTGCGCGGTGGTCGAGGGCTGCCAGTCCTGCCAGGCCGGCGTCTCGCCGTCGGCGTTCAGCGCGTCCTCCTCCGGCACCCAGAGGTCCTTCTCGATGCGGTGGAAGCCGGTCCAGTCCAGGCCCTCCGCGACGGCGTCGACCTCGCGGTAGTCGATGCGCGGGTCGAGGTCGCCGAGCGACTCGGCGACGGGCTCGATCCGCTCGTAGTGCGTGCGCACCTGCGGGAACAGCTCGCGCGCCGTGGCATCGTCGCCCGCGGCGTACGCGGCGGTGAACTCGTCGATCGCGGGCACGAGCTGCTCGACCTGATCCTTCACGAACGCCGCGTAGAGGTCCACGGCGTGCTGCTTCTGCTCGGCGTCCTCGCCGGTCGCGGCGACGGCCTCGCCCTCGACCGCGAACGCCGCCCGGCCGACGCCGTCACCGACCATGCCGGGCTTGCAGAGCGTGAAGTAGTCGCCGGGCTGGGCGACGACCGTGAGCGTGCGGGAGGCGCCGGGGGCGACGTTCTCGACCTCGCCGACGATCCGCAGCCCGTCCTCGGCGAGCAGATAGAACTCGGTGACCTGCGAGCCGTCGTTGGTGACGTCGAACGCGAGCGTGCCGCTGGTCGCGGTCGCGGCCGAGACCTCGCACGCCTCGTCGGTGGACGTGACGGCGAGCGCGCCCGGCCCGGCCTCGCCGGGCGCCGTGGCGCTGTTGGGCACGCAGCCGCTCAGCGCGACCGCGCCGAGCGCGGCGCCGACGAGCGCGATCGAGGGGCGGGCGATCCGGGGGCGGAGGGGCCTGTGCGACATCAGCGGGGTCCTTCGGTTCGGTGGGGAGGGTGGGATCAGACGGAGGAGCCGACCGGCGCGCGTTCGGCGGCGGGGGCGGACCGGCGGCGACGGACGCGCCGCACGAAGATCGTGCCGACGATGACCAGGAACGCCGCCCAGGCGATGACCTGCAGCCAGGTCATCACCGGCGTGAACCCGATGGTCGCCTGGAGCACGGCGGCCAGGGTCCCGCGGGGGGCGATGGCCGCGCCGACGTCGAACGCGTAGCCGAACGGGAAGCCGGCGGGCCCCACCACGACGTGGCCGCCGGCGGGGTCGATGGGCGCGAGTGCGCCGAACGGCCCCGGCAGCACGCCGGCCTCCTGCAGGTCGTGCACGCCGTACGCGAGCACGCCGGCCGCGACGACCACGAGCACGCCGCCCGTCCACGTGAAGAAACGGCGCAGGTCGAGGCGCACCATGCCGCGCTGCAGCAGCCAGCCGAGCAGCACCGCGGCGACGAGACCCAGCACGGCGCCCGCGAGCGCCTGGGGCGCATCGCCGAACGAGCGCACCATCGACCACAGCAGCAGGGTGGTCTCGATGCCCTCGCGCGCGACGGAGAGGAACCCGACGGCCACGATCGCCCACAGCGATCCGCTGACCAGGGCGCGCTCGGCGTGCTCCTCGAGGTCGGCCTTCATGGTCCGCGCGACCTTCTGCATCCAGAAGACCATCCACGTCACCATGACCACGGTCAGCAGCGACATCCCGCCGCCGATGATCTCCTGCGCCTCGAAGCTGAGCGTGTACGCCCCGAAGGTGAGGATCGCGCCGATCCCGAGCGCCAGCAGGACCGCGAGGCCCACGCCGGCGAGCAGGCGCGGCAGCACGTCCCGCCGCCCCGCGCGGACGAGGTAGGCGACCAGGATGCCGACGACGAGCGCGGCCTCGAGGCCCTCGCGCAGGCCGATCAGGAAGCTCGCGAACACGCGGGATGACTCGCAATCGGGGAAGGGATGCGCGACCGACGGCCGCATTGGTAGGTAAGGCTCACCTAAGAAAAGAAACTACCCCCGCCGACCGAACCGCGCAAACTCCTCCGACGGCATTGCTTCGACGTCGAAGACACCCCACTCCCGCACGAGCAGCCCGGGACTCCCGCATGAGCGAACCCCGGCCCCCGGTGCGAGCGCAGCGAGCGTGGAGCGAAGCGACCCCGCAGCGCGAAGCGCTGCCGGCGATGGAGCGAAGCGACAGCGCCCTCGCTCGCGAGTGTCCGGCGCGAAGCGTCGGCGCGAGCGTGCGAGACGCGAGCGAAGCGAGCTATGAGAAAGACCGAAGGCCCGTCCCACACCTGGGACGGGCCTTCGAGAAGACGATTGAACGCTGGTGCGCTCTGCTGCTTATCGACGCAGACCGAGACGCTCGATGAGCGAGCGGTAGCGGTTGATGTCGATGTCCTGCAGGTAACCCAGCAGGCGGCGGCGCTGACCGACGAGCAGGAACAGGCCACGACGCGAGTGGTGGTCGTGCTTGTGCTCCTTGAGGTGCTCGGTGAGGTCCTTGATGCGCTGCGTCAGCATCGCGACCTGCACCTCGGGGGATCCGGTGTCACCGGGGTGCGTCGCGTACTCTTCGATGATCGCCTTCTTGACGTCTGCTTCCAGTGCCATAGGTGATCCCCTCTCTCCTCATTGCGCGGCGCCCGACGCCTGATGCGCGAGCTCTCTTTATCCGCGGCCGATCGAACGGCAACCACAACACTCTACCAGTGATCGGCGGCCTCCGCCGCCGCGCGGCGCCCCCGCGCCGCCCACCGGATAGCCTCGATCCGTGCGTCACACCAGCAGGTTCCGCGCGTGAGCTCGCGCGGCCATCTCATCGACCTCCGCCCCCTCACCGAGAGCCCTGCCTTCGCGCGCCTGTGGGTCGGCACCCTGCTCGGCGGGCTCGGTGCGCAGCTCACGGTCACCGCCGTGATGCTGCACATGTTCGCCCTGACGCACGACACGTTCGCGGTCTCGATGATCGCGGTGGCCGGGCTCGTCCCGATGGTCGTCGCGGGGCTGTACGGCGGAATGCTCGCCGACCACTTCGACCGCCGCCTCGTGGCCCTGATCGCGGCGACCATCGGGTGGAGCGCGACCGTCCTGCTCGCCGTGCTCGCGTGGACCGGCCACGTCAACGAGTGGTGGCTGTACGGCCTCTCCATCGTCAACTCCTCGGCCAGCACGGTCGCGGGCGCCACCAAGGCCGCGATGACGCCCAAGCTCGTGGGCCGGCACCTCATCCCGGCGGCCGCCGCGCTGACGGGCATCACGACCGGCGTCATGGTGATGGCGGGGCCCGCGCTGGGCGGTGTGCTGGTGGCGGCGTTCAGCTACCCGATCACCTACACGATCGACGCGATCCTGACCCTGTCACTGTTCCTGGGGCTCGCGACGCTCCCGCCCCTCGCACCCGAGGGCCAGACCGACCGCCCGGGGCTGAAGTCGATCGTCGACGGCCTCGCGTTCCTGAAGATCGCGCCGAACATCCGGATGCAGTTCATCCTCGACGTGATCGCGATGACGTTCGGGCAGCCCATCGCGCTGTTCCCCGCGCTCGGCGTGCTGCTCCTCGGCGGCGGCGAGGTGACCTCGGGCATCCTGATGGCGGCGATCGCGGTGGGCGTGCTCGTCTCGAGCCTGTTCTCGGGCCGCGTCGGATCCGTCCGGCGTCAGGGCGTCGGCATCGCCCGCGCGATCCAGGCGTTCGGCCTGGCGACCGCGCTGTTCGGCCTGGTGCTGCTCGCCGCGGCCGCGGGCTGGACGCCCGCGGGGCGCGTCGACGCCGCGCATCCGGACATCCTGCTGATCGTGCTCGCCTGCGCGTGCCTGGCGCTCACGGGCGCGGCGGACAACATCAGCGCGATCTTCCGCCAGACGATGCTGCAGTCCGCGGTCCCCGACGCGGTGCGCGGCCGGCTGCAGGGCATCTTCATGGTCGTGGTCGCCGGCGGTCCGCGCATCGGCGCGTTCTTCACCGGCACGCTCTCGGCCATCGCCCTGTGGTTCCCGCCGCTCGCTGGCGGTGTCGCGATCATCGTGATCGTCGGCGTGGTCCTGCGCTTCGCGACGCGCTTCCGCGCCTACGACGCCGAGCACCCCGTGCCCTGAGCCAGCGCGGCGCGACGGCTCTCGAGGTGCGCGCGCTCGGCGTCGTTCGCGCAGAGGGCGATCGCCGCGTCGAACGACTCGAGGGCCGCGGCGTGCTCACCCGCCCGCCCGAGCAGCTCGGCGCGCACGGCGGGCAGCCGGTGGCCGCGCAGCGCGATGCCGGCGAGCGCGGCGAGGCCCGCGGCCGGCCCGTCCCGCTCCGCCAGCGCGACCGCCCGGTTCAGCCTCACCACGGGCGATTCGCCGAGCGCGAGCAGCTCGTCGTAGTGAGCCACCACGCGGTCCCACGCCGTGTCGGCCGCCGTGGGCGCGACGGCGTGCTCCGCCGCGATGAGCGCCTGCAGCAGGTACGGCGTCGGCGGGCCGGCGAGCCGCGGACGCAGCAGCGCGAGCGCCTCGGCGATCTCGTCGTGGCGCCACCGCGAGCGATCCTGGTCGGGCAGCAGCACCGGGGATCCATCCCGCACCCGGGCGTCCCGTCGGGCGTGCTGCAGCAGCATGAGCGCGAGCAGGGCGTCGAGGTCGACGGCGTGCGTGGGGGCTCGGGTCGTCACCTCGCGCAGCACCCGCACGAGCCGGATCCCCTCGCCCGCGAGCTCGGCGCGCACCGCGTCGGGGCCCGATCCCGGGGCATATCCCGCGGTGAAGGCCAGGTACGCGATATCGGCCACGGTCTGCACGCGCGCCGCGAGCGCGTCCCCCGACGGCACCTCGAACCGCTCCCCCGCGACCCTGGCGCGGGCGCGCGTGAGACGAGCCGACATGGTCGCGTGCGGCACGAGGAACAGTCGCGCGATGTCCTCCGTGGCGACGCCCAGCACGAGGCGCAGCGCGAGCGCCGCGGCGGCCTCGCGCGACAGTCGCGGGTGCGCGCACAGCAGCACGAGACGCAGCCGCTCGTCCACGACGACCTCCCCCGCGTCCACCATGACCCGCTGGGCCCGCTCCCGCAGGTCGGCCTCGACCGCGAGCAGCGGCAGGCGCCGCGCGGCGACGGCCTCGGAGCGCAGGCGGTCCAGGATGCGCCGCCGCGCGACCGCGAGCAGCCACGCGGGCGGGTTGACGGGGATCCCGTCGATCGGCCAGGTGCGCGCCGCGGCCTCGAACGCGTCCGCGAGGCCGTCCTCGGCGAGATCGAGTCGCCGATGCTGCGCGGCGAGGAGCGCGAGCAGGCGGCCCCACTCGTCGCGCATCATCCGCTCGACCGCGGTCAGACGACCCCCACGCCGAGCGCCCGGCGCACCTCGCGATGATCGTCGCCCGGCAGCAGGCCCGCGAGCTCGACCGCGTCGTCCCACGACGGGACGTCGATCAGGTAGAAGCCGCCCAGCTGCTCGACGGTCTCGGCGTAGGGCCCTTCCGTGACTCTCGCCGGAGTTCCGGCGCGCACGGTTCGTGCGGTGTCGGGATGCGACAGCGCGTCGCCCTCGATGATCCTGCCGCGCCGCGCGACCGCCTCGGCGAACGCCCGGTACGCGGCGAACGCGGCGTCCCTGGTGGCGTCGTCCGCGGCGTCCCACTTCTCGAAGTGGTCCTCGCCCGCCAGCAGGATGAGGAACCTCACGGCTCCTGTCCCTCCCGCTCGACGACGGCGCGCACCTCGATGTTCTCACCGTGCGCGAGGATGCCGCAGATCTGCAGCAGATCGTCGAGGTCGTCGAATTCGACGAGGTAGAAGCCCGTGAGCTGCTCGGCGGCCTCGGCGTAGGGGCCGTCCGTGATGAGCACCTCTCCCGTGGGTCCCCTCCTCACGGTCTTGGCGCCGTGCGAGAGCTCGAGCTCCGCGCCCCCGGTGATCCGGTGCCCGCGTTCGGCGAGCGCACGCGCGAAGTCGCCGTGCAGCGCGTACACCGCTGCGCGCTCCTCGTCGCTCGCGCGCTCCCAGGCCCCCTCGTCGCCGGGGAGCAGGATGGCGTACTGGGTCATGGCGTTCCTCCTGTCGTGGGGATTCTGTCACTGGGATGACGTGCGACGACAGGAGGATTCGACAGTCTCGATCCGGACACGCGAAAGGGGCGGGTGCCGACCGGCCGCCCGCCCCTTCGGTCCTGAGGACTACGCCTGCAGGGCGCCCTGCAGGTCGAGCGTGATCGTGACGTCCTTGCCGACGAGCACGCCGCCGGTCTCGAGAGCGGCGTTCCACGTCAGGCCGAAGGCCTCGCGGTCGATCGTCGTGCTGCCGGTCGCACCCGCCTTGTAGTTGCCGTACGGGTCGACGCCGAAGCCGCCCAGCTCGATCGTGAAGGTGACGGGCTTCGTGATGCCGCGGATCGTGAGGTCGCCGTCGACGAGGAACTCGCCGTTCTCCTCGCGCACACCGGTCGAGGCGAACTCGATCGTGGGGTGGCTCTCGGCGTCGAAGAAGTCGGCCGAGCGCAGGTGCTGGTCGCGACCCTCGTCCTTCGTGTTGATCGACGCGACGTCGGCCTTGGCCGTGACCTTCGCCTCGAGGGGGTTCTCGGGGGCGACGATCGTGCCCTCGATCACGTGGAACGTGCCCTTCACCTTGGAGATCATCATGTGGCGGACGTTGAAGCCCACTTCGCTGTGCGCGGGGTCGATGACGTAGGTGCCGGGACGGTAGCCGGGGATCTCGATGGTCATTGCTCTCCTCGAAGTCGTGCCTTGACGGCGGTATAACGATGACAATACGCATGCGCGTGCATATATTCCCGACGCGCGCGTGAATGTTGCGGAAACGACGAAGCGCCCCCCGCGTGGAGGGCGCTTCGGTGCGTGTCAGGCGACGTCGATCAGATCGATGATGAAGATCAGGGTCTTGCCGCTGAGGAAGTGGCCGGCGCCGGCGGGGCCGTAGGCCAGGTGCGGCGGGATGACCAGCTCGCGGCGGCCACCCACCTTCATGCCGGGGATGCCGTCCTGCCAGCCCTGGATCAGGCCGCGCAGCGGGAACTGGATGCTCTCGCCGCGGCTCCAGGACGAGTCGAACTCCTCGCCGTTGTCGTACTCGACACCCGCGTAGTGCACGGTGACGGTGTCGCCGGGCTTCGCCTCGGCGCCATCGCCCTCGATGATGTCGCGGATGGCGAGCTCGGAGGGCGCGGGGCCCTGGGGTGCGTCGAACTCGGGCTTGGTGCGATCTGCGCTCATGCGATCCATCGAACCACGAACCGCGCGACCGCGCGCAAGCGCTCGCGATGATTACGCCGTGAGCGTGACACCGTCCAGAAAGCACTCAGCGCCCGGGCTGCGGCGATGCCTGCGAGTCTTCCGGGCGCTGAGTTGATCTACTAAGAGGATGCGCCGGAGGGGTCGCGGGTGTCAAGACCCCCGGCCGGCTCAGTGCGACAGCAGCGCCCGACGCGTCGCGGTGATCCGCGCCAGCAGCACGTGCTCGTCGTGCGCGGCCTGTGGATCGCGGCCCGAGATCGCCCGCTGGCGCGCGGCGGCGAGCGAGGCCGAGTCCCGGATGAACACGGTCATCAGCCGGCTGCGGTCTCCGGGCAGCCCGGCCGCCCACGCCCTGCCCGTGCGGCGCCCGGCCGCGGTGGCGAGCATCTCGACCTCCTGCGGCGTGAACCAGCCGGCGGCCGCGTAGTCGCCGAGGCGCTCGCGCGTCAGGCGCGCCTCCTCGCGGCGCAGCATCACGACGCCCCAGACGAAGAGCGCGAAGATCGGCACCTGCAGCACCACGTAGTACCCGAGGAAGCCGACGAGCCCGCCGCCGACCACGAACGAGGCGCCGTTCCACAGCGCGTGCAGCAGCACCGCCGCGACGTAGCCGACGGCCGCGAGCCCCAGCGCGGGGCCCGAGCCGAGCCCGCGCCGCGCGGCGAGGCCGAGGGCGAAGCCGGTGCACGCCGTGAACATCGCGTGCGCGAAGGGCGACAGGATCGCGCGCAGGAAGAACGTGAAGCCGAGCGCGCCGGCGCCGCCCTCGATCGTGGAGATCGCGAAGTACTGGATGTTCTCGGTGAAGGCGAAGCCCGCGCCGATCATGGCGCCGTACACGACGCCGTCCACCGGCCCGTCCAGCGCGCGGCGGCCCATCCAGAACACGAGCAGCAGTCCGATGCCCTTGAAACCCTCCTCCACGAGCGGGGCCTGGATCACCGATGTGAGGAAGTCGCCGCGGGACGGCAGCACGATCGTCAGGGCGAGGTCGAACAGCAGCGTGAAGGCGATGGATCCGACGCCGCCCCACGCGAGAGCGAAGAACACCAGGCCCTTGGGCTCGGGCTCCCAGCGGTCGATGAGCACCACCGTGGCGATCACGACGGCATAGGGGATGAGAGCCGCGACGAGACCCACGACGGATGCCGCGGGACCGAGGAACGTCACGAAGTACGCGATCAGGGCGAGGGCGAGAAGACCCAGCACGGGCCACAGCCACACCCAGGCGCGACGGCCCTGGCGGGACTGCACGGGCAGCGTCGCGGTGGCCGCCGGCGCGGGCGCGATCGCCGCCCCGGCTCCATAGGCGGGCTGGGCGAGGGCGGTCGCGAACGACTGCTCGTGCGGTGAACCGGTGTCATGCGTCACGTGCTCTCCCCCATCGCCGCGGCGCGCGCGACCGCGATCCCGGTCATCATATTGCCGGGCCCTCGGGCGCGAGAGGCGAGTGCATCCGGTGCCGGTAGCCTGGAGCCATGCGTTTCGCCCACGTCGTGCTGCCCGGGGGCGACTCCCCCACTCTCGTCCTCGTCGACGGCCAGGACGCGATCCCGGTGCCAGCGCTCCTGCCGGAGGGGCCCGCCACGCTCGAGCAGCTGATCGCCGGCGGCGAGGCGCTGCAGACCGCCGTCCGCGACGCGGCCGCGGGCTTCGCAGGTCAGCGCGTCGCGATCGCCGACACGACGTTCGCCCCGGCCGTGCTGATGCCGCCGACGATCATGGCGATCGGGCTGAACTACTCGGCGCACGCCGGCGAGCTGAACCTGAAGACCGACGACACCCCGACGGTGTTCACCCTGTGGCCGAACTCCATCGCGGCGCACGAGGGCACCGCCACGTGGTCGCGCTCGCTCAGCGAGGCCGTCGACTACGAGGCGGAGCTCGGCGTCATCATCGGCCGGCCCGCGCGCGACGTGAGCGAGGAGGACGCGCTCGACCACGTGTTCGGCTACACGGTCGTCAACGACATCACGGCGCGCAACATCCAGTACTCAGAGGCGCAGTGGTGCCGCGCGAAGTCGTTCGACGGCTTCACGCCCGTCGGTCCGTACGTCGTCACGGCGGCCGAGGTGCCGGATCCGCAGGATCTGCACATCTGGACCGTGCTCGACGGACACACCATGCAGGACTCCACGACCGGCACGATGGTGCGCTCGGTCGCGAAGCTGATCGCCCACCTCTCGCGCGGCATCACGCTGCTTCCCGGCACGCTGATCTCGACCGGCAGCCCCGGCGGATCCGGCTACTCGCGCACACCGCAGGTGCTGATGCGCGACCGCTCGACCGTCACGGTCGGCATCGACGGCATCGGCGAGCTCACCACGCACTGCCGCGTCGTCGACTGAGGTCGGCGACGCGTCGCCGCGCCCCTGCCTGCCGGGATCTTCCCGGCAGGACGGGGCACGGCGCCCCTGATTCCCGGGAATGCCCGGTGCGAACGTGTCGATGACCGGATATCCGGCTCGACACGAAAGCGAGAATCAGATGGCCATCCCCGACACCCCGGCACGTCCCCGAGCCCAGGGCACCGAGTCTCCACCGCTCCGCAGCCGCCTCGGCATCGTGCACCTCCTCGCTCGACTCCCCCTGCCGATCGTCGCGCTCCTGCTGGTGCTGGGTGCGGTCCTCTTCGACATCCAGACCATGGTGATCCTGTCCCTCGCCGCCACCGGCGCGGAGGAGCCGCCGCAATGGCTCGCGCGGACGACGATCATGATGGGCAACCTCTTCATCCCCGTGGCCGTGCTCTCGCTGTGGGCGAGGCGCGCCGCCGCGCAGCGGCGCCTGGGAGCGATCGCCGCGTCGATGGTGGCGGTGCTCCCGGTGGTGCATGTCGTCCTGACGATCGGCACGCTGGTCTGGGGCCTCGTCCTCGGCCGCGGAGACATCGCGGGGCCGTTCGCACGCATCGAGGACCTCGTCTACGTCGCGTACGCCGGAGTCGTCCTGCTGACGATCGCGTTCCTGCGCGACCGCGGCATGCCCCGCCTCGTCGGCGTCCTCATGCTCCTCGGATTCGTGCTCAGCTACGTCGTGCCGTGGGGCATCACCGTGACGTACACCGCGCTCGGCGTGATCATCGTCGCCACGAGCCTGCGGCGGCGCGCACCGCGCGGTGTCGCGCCGCGAGAGCCGCTGCTATCGTGACGCGCATCGTGAGGAGGGCGCCGTGGGAGCGCAGGAGAGTCGCTCATCCGCACTGCTGGCCCGCTTCGGGGGAGTCGCCGCAGTGGCCGTCCTGGTGGGAGCCGCCGCGATGGTCGCGGCCGCTCTGGCCGCCGATCGACCCGCGCTGACCTGGGAGCTCGTCCAGAACGTCTCGCTGACCCTCGCGCTGGCCGCCGTCGCCGGCGGCCTGGCGCACGCTCCCGCGGCCGCGCCGGTCGCGACCGTCCTCCTGGCGGCCGCGACCGGCGGCGCGGCGTCGGTGCTGGCGAACGGCCTCGGAGACCTCGCGCTCGGCGCCGGCTGGGCGGCGGCCGTCCCGCTGCATCTCGCGTCCGGCGCCTTGTGGCCGATCCACATCCTGCCGCTCATCACCTTCCTTCCCGCGGCCTTCCCCGCGGGACCGCCGCGGGGGCGCGGGTGGCGGATCGTCGAGGCCGCGACGATCATCGCGATGATCGCGCTGGGAGTCGCCGAGATCACGGCCGAGCGGATCGCGGCGAGCGACCCGGCGATGCCCAATCCTCTCGCCTCGCCCGCCGTCTCGGAGGCCGCCGCGGTCGTCGGGATCGCGATCGCCGTTCCCGCGGTGATCGCCTCCGCCGCGGTGCTGGTGGCGCGCTGCGTACGGGGCGGCGCTCCGCTGCGTCGCCAGGTCGGCGTCCTCGCCGCGGTGCTCGTCAGCGGTCTCGCCTTCAACGCAGCGCACGGCGCCGTGCCCGAGCCCGTGTTCCAGCTCGGGATGACGATCTGGCCGCTCGCACTGATCGCGGCGATCGCCGTCGCCGTCGTGCGGCACGGGCTGTACGACGTCCGGGTCGTCGTCAACCGGCTGGCCGTCTACTCGCTGCTCACGATCGTTCTCGGCGCGCTGTTCGCGATCGCGTACCTGGCGGGCTCGTCGCTCCTCGCCGCCCTTCCGGCCCCGGCGCAGCCCTGGGCCGCGGCGGTCACCGGCGCCCTCGCGGTCGCGGCATTCGCGGAGCCCGTCCGCCGGGGCCTCCAGCGCCGCTTGGAGCGCGCGATCGTCGGGTCGCGCGGCTCCCCACTGGACGCGATCGTCCGGCTGCGCGAGTCGACGGATCACGGAGACGAGCCGGCCGTGGGCCGGGCCATCCTGATGACGTTCATCGACGCGGTCCGCGCCACCTCCGGGAGCCTGCACCTGCATCGCGACGGGCGGCTCGTCGAGGTCGCCGCCGCGGGGACGCCGACCGAGCCCGTCATCGTGCTGCCGCTGGAGCACCGCGGCGAACGGCTCGGCGAGGTCAGGCTCGCGGGACGCTCCCCCGGTGAGCGCTACACGAGGGGCGACGAGGTCCTCCTCGCGCACCTCGCCGAGCACTCCGCCGTCGTGATCTTCGGCGTCCGGCGCGACGCGGAGCTGACGGCCGCGCGCCAGGCGGCGATCCGCGGCGCCGCCGAGGTGCGCGCGCGCATCGGCCGCGATCTGCACGACGGCTTCGCGCCGCTGCTCGCAGGCGCCGGACTCACCGCGGAGGCCCTGCGGCGATCGCTGCCCGCCGGGACGCCCGAAGCCGAGTCGGCCGCGCGTCTCGCCGAGCGCCTGCGTCTCGCGGCGAGCGATGCGCGCCGCTTCGCCCACGACATGCAGCGCAGTCCCGTCGCCGAGGCCGGCCTCGTCGGCGCGACTGCGGAGCACGTCGACGCCCTCAACGCGGCCGGGGGCCCGCGGATCTCGCTGCAGGCGGCATGTGATCGGCCGTTGCCGCCCGAGGTCGAGCAGGCGGCGCATCTGGTCGTTCTCGAGGCGCTCGCGAACGTCATCCGGCATGCGGAGGCGACCCGCGTCCTCGTGTCGCTCGTGCGCGACGCGGACGATCTCGTCGTCGAGGTCGCGGACGACGGCCGCGGGATGCCGTCTCCCTACGTGAGCGGCATGGGGCTCACCTCGATGCGGCGACGGGTCGAGGAGCTGGACGGCGCGTTCGCGATCGACAGCGCAGACCGCGGCGGCACGACCGTGCGCGCGCGGATCCGGGCGACGCCGTGACCCCGGTCCGTCTCCTCGTGGTCGAGGACCACGCCGTGTTCCGGGAGGGGATCAAGGCGCTCCTCGCGCAGGTGCCCGAGATCGAGGTCGTGGGCGAGGCCGCCGACACCGAAGCCGCGGTGGCGGCGGCGGCGGCGCTTCGACCGGACATCGCTCTCGTCGATCTCGGCATCCCGGGCGAGGGCGGCGCATCCGTGATCGCGCGGCTCGCCGCCGAAGGGACGGCCACCGCCGCGATCGTGCTGACCATGTACTCCGACGGCCTCCACGTGCGACAGGCCCTGCGCGCCGGTGCGCGCGGCTTCCTGTCGAAGGACGCCCCGCCCGAGTCGATCATCCACGCGATCCTCGCCGTCGCCGACGGCCAGTTCGTCCTGGACGCCGGGGCGGCCCAGATCGCCCTGTCACACGCGGACTCCGGTCGCTCGCGCGTCTTCCCCGCGCTCACCGACCGCGAGCACGAGGTGCTGGAGCGGATGGCTCGCGGGCTCGGGAACCAGGCGGTCGCGGAGCTGCTGGGCGTCTCCGTGAAGACCGTCCAGAACTCCGTGTCGTCGATCTTCCTCAAGCTCGGAGCCCGCGACCGCGCGCACGCGATCTCGCTCGCGCGCGACGCGGGCCTGGGCGCCAGCGCCCCTGGGTCCTGACTCCTCAGGATGTCGTCGGGATGTCCTCCGGCGAGATGATCGGGAGCGCGGCCGTGATCGCCTCGATGCCGGACAGGCGCGCGGGCGAGAGCTGCTTGTCTACCTCGGCGCGGTCCATCAGGCCCGCCTCGACCACCAGGTCGGCGACGTTGCGGTTCGTCAGCAGTGCGGCCTTGGCGAGCGCGGCCGCCGCGGCGTAGCCGATGAACGGCGTGAGCGCCGTGATCACGCCCACCGAGGATCCCACCATCGCGCCCAGGCGCTCGCGGTTCGCGGTGATCCCGTCGACGCAGTTGACGCGCAGCGTGCGCATGCCCTGACGCATCCACGTGATCGACTGCAGGATCGAGTGGGCGATCACCGGCTCGAAGGCGTTCAGCTGCAGCTGCCCGGCCTCGGCCGCCATGGTCACCGTCATGTCGGCGCCCGCGACCGAGAAAGCGACCTGGTTCACGACCTCCGGGATGACCGGGTTCACCTTCCCCGGCATGATGCTGGACCCTGCCTGGCGCGCGGGCAGGTTGATCTCGCCGAGGCCCGCCTGCGGGCCCGACGACAGCAGCCGCAGGTCGTTGCAGATCTTCGAGAGCTTCATGGCGTTGCGCTTGAGCGACGAGGAGAACGACATGAACGCGCCCGTGTCGCTGGTGGCCTCGACGAGGTCGGTGGCGGTCGTCAGCGGCAGGCCCGAGATCTCGCACAGGTGGCGGCGCACCGCCTCCGCGTAGCCGTGCGGGGCCGTGACGCCCGTGCCGATCGCGGTGGCGCCGAGGTTGATCTCCGTCAGCAGCGACGAGTTCTCGGCGAGGCGCTGGTGGTCCTCCCCCAGCGTCGTGGCGAAGCCGTGGAACTCCTGCCCGAGGGTCATCGGCACGGCGTCCTGCAGCTGCGTGCGGCCGACCTTGAGCACGTCGTGGAACTCTCGCGCCTTCGCGAGGAAGGCGCGGCGCAGCAGGTCGATCTCCGTCAGCAGCGAGACGTGCACGAGCGAGATGCCGACCTTGATGGCGGTCGGATAGACGTCGTTCGTCGACTGGCTGCGGTTCGTGTGGTCGATCGGCGACAGGAAGGCGTAGTCGCCCTTCTCCCGGCCCGCCAGCTCGAGCGCGATGTTGGTGATGACCTCGTTCGCGTTCATGTTGGTCGACGTCCCGGCGCCGCCCTGGATCACCCCGACGACGAACTGGTCGTGGAACTCGCCGTCGATCACGCGCTGCGCGGCGCGGTCGATCAGATCCGCCTTCGCCGGCGCGAGCACGCCGATCTCCCGGTTCGCGCGCGCCGCCGCCTGCTTCACCATCGCCAGCGCGACGACGAGCTCGGGGTACACCGCGATGGGACGCTTCGAGATGTCGAAGTTCTCCATCGCACGGGCGGTGTGGATGCCCCAGTGGACGTCGGCGGGGATCTCCATGGATCCCAGCGAGTCGGTCTCGATGCGGGTGGTCGAGCTGTCAGCCATCGTGCTCCTTGTGGGTTCGCGGCCAGCCTCCTCGCCGTCGAGGAGGCCACCCGTCGAGCCTAGGCGACGCCCCTGGCCCGCACCCGGGTCACGCGCGGGGCGGCTTGCGCGAGAACGCCTCCAGGCGCTGCTGCGGCGTCAGCTGCGCCATCCGCTCGTACCACTCGGGCGTGAAGAAGCCGGCCGGATCGTCGGCGTCGACCGGGACGACCGTGTGGGTGATCGTGTCGTCGTACACGTGCACCAGGTGGAAGCTCTGGCCGGCGTCCATCCCGTTCACGCGCAGCGGCGGCCGCGCGACGTCCATCGTGTAGCAGGACGCGGAGGCGACGCTCACGGGGACGCCCGCGAACGTGCCGCTCATCGAGTAGTGCAGGTGCCCCGCGAGGATCGCGCGCACGTCGGATCCGGCGATCACCTCGGCGAGCGCGGCCTGATCGCGCAGCTCGAGGATGCCGAACAGCGGCACGTGACTCGGCAGGGGCGGATGATGCAGGGCCAGGATCGTGCCGAGCGGGGCGGGCGTCGAGAGCACCTCGCGCAGCCACTCGCGCTGGGCCGCGTCGATCTCGCCGTGGTGCCATCCCGGCACCGAGCTGTCGAGGGCGATCAGGCGCAGGCCGCCGAGGTCCCACACGCCGGTGACGGGCGTCTCGTCGGCCGAGAGCCCGAGCAGGTCGCGGCGCATCTCCGGGCGCTCGTCGTGGTTGCCCGCGACCCATGCGATCGGCGCGCCCAGGCGCGCCGCCGCGGGCTCCACCAGCTCCCGCAGGCGCAGGTAGGCCTCGGGCTCGCCGAGGTCGGTGAGGTCGCCCGTGAACACCAGCGCGTCGGGTCGGACCGCCCCGTCGGCGGCGAGCTGCTCGAGCCGCTCGAGCGTGCGCCGCAGGTTCGCCTCGGTGTCGTACCGTCCGCCGAGCGGCGCGTTGCGCGCCAGCAGATGGGTGTCGCTCAGATGGACGATCGTCCGGTGGGCGGGCGCGTGCTGACCGAACTGCATGGCTCCAGACTAGGTGGGCCCAGCGACCTCAGCCCAGGACGATCAGGAAGATGCCCGAGGCCACCGCGAGCGCGCACAGCACGAAGCACGCGTACGCGCCGAGCAGCGAGAGGCGCTTCTGCGCGTCCGTCAGCGGGCTCTTCGCGGCGGCCTTGGCGGCGGCCTTCGCCGCCTTGGCGATCTGCTTGGGCGACAGCACGGTGATCGCGTCGGTGAAGGTGGCGGGCGCGACCACGGGCACGCGGCCGCTGCGCGCGAGCAACCGCAGGCCGAGGGCGTAGAAGCCGACCACGACGACCGCGCCGATCAGCGCCGCGGCGAAGACGAGGACGAAGGCGCTCCAGTCGATGGTCACTTGTCGTCTCCCTCGCGGCCGCCCTGCTGCTTCGCCGCCGCCTTCTGGCGTGCCTTCTCGGACATCGCGCGCTGCTGGCGGGGCGTGGGCGGCGGGTTCTCGTCGACCTTGACGGCGTGACCGGACGCGGCGACCTCGCTCATGGCGTTGCCCGCGTGCACCTCGTCGCGGCGCGAGCGCAGGAACAGGAACAGGATGATCGCGAACGCGATGATCGCGTCGATCACGACGCCCGTCGCGCCGAGACCGAGCGACCGCGACCACACCACGAGCAGCGCCGCCAGCGCGCCGACGACGCCCGCCGCGGGCAGCGTCAGCAGCCAGCCCACCGCGATCCGGCCGACCGTGCGCCAGCGCACCTCCGATCCGCGACGTCCGAGGCCCGATCCGATCACCGAGCCCGAGGCGACCTGCGTCGTGGACAGTGCGAATCCGAGGTGGCTCGAGGCGAGGATCGTCGCGGCCGTGGAGGTCTCCGCCGAGAAGCCCTGCGCGGGCTTGACGTCCGTGAGGCCCTTGCCCAGCGTGCGGATGATCCGCCAGCCGCCCACGTACGTGCCGAGCGCGATCGCGGCCGCGGCCGACAGGATGACCCACCACTCGGGCTCGGGATGGTCCTGCCAGCCCGCGGCGATCAGCGCGAGCGTGATGATGCCCATGGTCTTCTGCGCGTCGTTCGTGCCGTGGGCGAGCGCGACGAGCGAGGACGTGAAGATCTGGCCCCAGCGGAAGCCGTCGCGGCCGTCGGGCTTGCCGTCGTAGCGGCGCGTGACGACGTAGGCGATCTTGGTCACGATGTACGCGATGATCCCCGCGGTGAGCGGCGCGAGCACGGCGGGCAGCACGACCTTCGAGACCACCACGCCGAAGTCGATGCCCTGCGCGCCGATGCCGACGATCGTGGCGCCGATGAGGCCGCCGAACAGGGCGTGGGAGGAGCTCGACGGCAAGCCGAGCAGCCACGTCAGCATGTTCCAGGTGATGGCGCCGATCAGGCCCGCGAACACCAGCGAGGGGAACACCGCGCCCGAGATCTGGTCCTCGCGGATCATCCCGCCCGAGATGGTCTTGGCGACCTCGGTCGAGAGGAACGCGCCCACCAGGTTGAGGACGGCGGCGATCGCGACGGCCGTCTTGGGCTTCAGCGCGCCCGTGGCGATGGGGGTCGCCATCGCGTTCGCGGTGTCGTGGAAGCCGTTGGTGAAGTCGAAGAAGAGCGCCAGCGCGATGACGAGCGCGACGATGAGGGCTGCGGTTTCCACCGTCCGCCTTCCGTGATGCGGGGATCCGAGGGATCCGAGAAGCGCGAACGAAGAGTTCGCCGTGTGTTCACGATCTGGCAACCAGACAGTCACCGATCCTCGCACCGGCGGCGGAAGCGGTCAAACCGCGGCCCCATCGCGCGCACGTCGCCCGCGCGATGGGGCCGTCCCGGCCGTGCGGCGGATAGCGTTGTCGGATGATCGCCAGCGCGTCCACCCCGAACGCCTCCTCCGTCCCCGCCCCGCGCCCCGACCGGCGCCCGTCCGCCCGCACCCACCACGGCGACACCTTCGACGACCCGTACGAGTGGCTGCGCGAGAAGGACTCCCCCGAGGTCATCGCGCACCTCGAGTCCGAGAACGCCCACACCGACGCGGCGCTCGCCCACCTCGAGCCGCTGCGCGGGCGCGTGTTCCAGGAGATCAAGGGACGCGTGCGCGAGACCGACCTGAGCCTGCCGAGCCGCCGCGACGGCTGGTGGTACTACGGCCGCACGATCGCCGGCAAGCAGTACGGACTGCAGTGCCGCGCGCCCATCGCCGGCCCCGACGACTGGACTCCCCCGGTGCTCAGCCCCGAGGTCGAGGTGCCGGGCGAGCAGGTGCTGCTCGACGCCAACGCCGAGGCCGACGGCCACGAGTTCTTCTCTCTGGGATCGTTCGACGTGTCCAAGGACGGCGCGCTCATGCTGTGGGCGGTGGACGTCGCCGGTGACGAGCGCTACACGATCCGGATCAAGGACCTCCGCACCGGCGCGATCCTGCCCGACGTGATCGAGGGCACCTCGTCGGGGGCGGCCTTCCTGCCCGGCGGCACGCACATCGTGTACACGACCGTCGACGACGCGTGGCGCCCGGATCGGGCCTGGCTGCACCCGGTGGGCTCGGCGAGCCGCGACGACGACCGCGAGATCTACCACGACGCGGACGACCGATTCTGGGTCGGCGCGGGCGTGACGCGCAGCGACCGCTTCCTCGTGGTGGAGTCCGGATCGAGCATCACGAGCGAGGTCTCGCTGCTCGACGCGGCGACCGTCGCGACGGATCCGGATGCCGCACCGCAGGTGGTGTGGCCGCGTCGCGAGGGCGTCGAGTACGGCGTGGACCACGCGGTGATCGACGGCGAGGACTGGCTCTACATCCTGCACAACGACGGCGCGCTCGACTTCGAGCTCGTGCGCGCCCGCGTCGGCGCGCCCGACGTGGTCGAGACCGTCCTGGCGCATGAGCCGGGTCGGCGCCTGCTCGACATCGACTGCTTCCGCGACTTCGCCGTGGTCGAGTACCGCCGCGACGGGCTCCCCCGCGTCGCGCTGCTCGACTACCGCACGCACGCGCTCACCGAGATCGACTTCGACGAGCCGCTGTTCGCCGCGGGCCTCGGCAGCAACCCCGAGTGGGCCCCGCCCGTGCTGCGCCTGGGCTACGGCTCCTTCACCACGCCCGGATCCGTGTTCGAGTACGTCCTCGAGACGCGCGAGATGATCCTGCGTCGTCAGGTCGAGGTGCTCGGCGGCTACGACCCCGAGGAGTACGGTCAGGCCCGGGTGTGGGCCCCCGCGCAGGACGGCACCCGCATCCCCGTCTCGCTCGTGTGGAAGCGCTCGTTCGGCGAGCCGGGTGCGGCCGTCCGGCCCATGCACCTGTACGGCTATGGCTCGTACGAGCACTCGATCGACCCGGCGTTCTCGGTCGCGCGTCTGTCCGAGCTCGACCGCGGCATCGTCTTCGCGGTGGCGCACGTGCGCGGCGGCGGCGAGATGGGCCGGCAGTGGTACGAGGATGGCAAGCTGCGCGCGAAGCGCAACACGTTCACGGACTTCGTGGACGTCGCGCGCCACCTCGTCTCCCAGGGATACACGGCGCCGGATCGCCTGGTCGCGGAGGGCGGATCGGCCGGCGGCCTGCTGATGGGCGCGATCGCGAACCTCGCGCCCGAGCTGTTCGCGGGCGTGCTCGCGGACGTGCCGTTCGTCGACGCGCTCACGACCATCCTGGATCCGTCCCTGCCGCTGACGGTGATCGAGTGGGACGAGTGGGGCGACCCGCTGCACGACCCGGAGGTCTACGAGTACATGAAGTCGTACTCGCCCTACGAGAACGTGCGCGAGGGCGTGACGTACCCGCGGATCCTGGCGATGACGTCGCTCAACGACACGCGCGTGCTGTACGTCGAGCCCGCCAAGTGGGTCGCGCGCCTGCGCGACGTGGGCGCGAACGCCCTGTTCAAGTGCGAGATGGTGGCCGGCCACGGCGGCGTCAGCGGCCGCTACAACGCGTGGCGCGAGCGCGCCTTCCAGCTCGCGTGGCTGTTCGACGTGCTCGGCGTCGCGGACGCCTGATCCCCGGGCCTGATCCCCGGTCCACCCCGGGGCGTGTCCCACGTGGCGCCCGTCTGCGGTCATCCGTGTCCCACTTGCCGCCCTTCCCGCAGCGTATTCAGGCGCCAAGTGGGACACGGCCGCGCGGCGCCTCGTCCACAACCCCCTCCCGGTGCGAGTGAGCTCCCAGATCGGTGAATCGAGGACTCTCGACTCACCGTGGCCGCAAGGCTCGTCGCCATGCGCACTCCCGCCCCGCTGCCCACTGGTGCTCCCGCTCGCTTCCTCGTGTCGGACGCCGCCGAGCGCGGCATCAGCGCGAAGCGCCTGCGGGCCGGAGACCTGGAGGTCCCCTACCGGGGCGTGCGGATCGCCGGCGAGATCCCCGTCTTCTTCACCGAGCCCTACGACGGACGGCGCAACGAACTGGCGGTGGCCGCCTGGAAGTACGCACCCCGCCTGAAGCCATGGCAGTTCTACAGTCACGCGACCTCGCTCGCCCTGCAGGGCGCGCCTCGCCCCGAACCGGCGTCCTCGGTCGAGCTCCACGTATCGGCGCATCGGCCGCGCCGGGAGCCCCGCATCGGCGGCGTCATCGGCCACCGGCTGCAGGTGCGCGAACTGGCCTGGGTGACGACGCCCGCCGGCTTCCGAGTCGAAGACGCCGTCCGTGCGTGGCGTCAGACGGGCACCCTCTGGGCGCTCGATGACCTGATCGCCGCCGCCGACTTCCTCGTCCTGCCGAAGAACCGCCTCGCCACCATCGGCGAACTCGAAGCGGAGGTCGAGCTCATGGGAGACGTGACCGACGGTCGGCTGACGCGCGCGCTCCGAGAGGTGCGGATCGGGTCGGAGTCGGCCGGCGAGACGCGGTCGCGACTGCTGATCACCCGCGCCGGGCTGCCCGAACCCGTGCTGCAGTACCGCCTGCTCGACGCGCGCGGACGCTTCGTCGCCCGCCTGGACGCGGCGTACCCCGAGTACGGGCTCGCATTCGAATACGACGGTCGGCACCACGCGGATCCGTCGCAGTTCGCGAAGGATGCCGACCGCTGGGAGGCGATCCGGCAGACCGGATGGCGTCACATCCGGCTCCTCGATCACCATGTCCGCGGCCCGCGCCCCGCGGCGGTGCGGATGGTGCGCGACGCGCTGCGCGAATGCGGCTGGCCCGGCTGATCCGCCGGTCCGTGTCCCATTTCCGGCCGCTTTCGGCCGCGATTCGGCGCGAACTGGGACGCGGATGAGCGCATACCGGCCCCAAGTGGGACATGTCCGCAGGCACTGGCCACGGACGACGGAAGCCCCTCGGCGCCGCACGCACCGAGGGGCTTCCGTCGTCGAGGCTCAGCCGAAGAGGGCCGCTGCCTCCTCGTAGCGGGACTGCGGCACCGTGTGCAGCTCGCCGAGCGCGTCGGCGAACGGCACGCGGACGATGTCGGTGCCGCGCAGGGCGACCATCTCGCCCCACGCTTGCTGCACCACCGCGTCGGCGGCGTGCAGGCCGAGGCGGGTGGCGAGCACGCGGTCGAAGCCGGACGGCGATCCGCCGCGCTGGATGTGGCCCAGCACGGTCGCGCGGGTCTCGATGCCGGTGATGCGCTCGATCTCGGGCGCGAGCACCTCGCTGATGCCGCCCAGGCGCGGGCGGTTGAAGGCGTCGAGGCCCTTGTCGCTGTACGCCTCCTCCTGGCCCTTGAGCTTGAAGCCCTCGGAGACCACGACGAGCGGCGCGCGACCGCGCTCGAACGCCGACGTGACCTGCGCCGTGATCTCCTCGATGGACAGCGGCACCTCGGGGATGCAGATCACGTGGGCGCCGGCCGCCATGCCCGCATGCAGGGCGATCCAGCCGACATGACGGCCCATGACCTCGGCCACCATGCAGCGCTGGTGCGAGTCGCCCGTGGTGCGCAGGCGGTCCATGGCCTCGGTGGCGATGTTCACGGCCGTGTCGAAGCCGAACGAGTAGTCCGTCGCGCCGAGGTCGTTGTCGATCGTCTTGGGCACGCCGAAGACGGGCACGCCGTCCTTCGAGAGCCGGTCCGCGGCGGCCAGGGTGCCCTCGCCGCCGATCGCGACGATGCCGTCGATGCCGTGCTCTGCGAGGGTCGCCTTGATGTTGTCGGCGCCGCCGCGCCCCTCGTAGGGGTTCGTGCGGCTCGTGCCGAGGATGGTGCCGCCGACCTTCGCGAGGCCCTTGACCTCGTGACGGGTGAGCGGGAAGAAGTCCGCTTCGACGACGCCGCGCCAGCCGTCGCGGATTCCGACGAACTCGAGGTCGTAGCTGGTGGTGCCCTTGAGGACGATGCCGCGGATGACCGCATTCAGTCCGGGGCAGTCACCCCCGGACGTGAGGATTCCGATCTTCATGATCCCGACGCTAGCCGATCGCCGACGATGCCGAAGCCGGTCGGCGCATCACCGCCGTGCGAGCGCGCCGGCGCGAGCATGCGGGCGCTCGTGCGCCCGCGTGAGACTCGTGAGACTAGAGAGCACTCCGCAGCACGTGCATGAGCGCGGCCAGCTGCACCGAGTCGCTCGACGTCGGGTCGACGGCCTCGCCGTCGAGCGCCCGCGCCGCGAGGCCCTGCTTCTGGTCGATGAGCTCGGCGATCTTGGTGTCGATCGTGTGCGCGGCGATGATGCGCCACGCGGTGACGGGCTCGTCCTGACCGATCCGGTGCACGCGGTCGATCGCCTGCGTCTGCTCGGCCGCGGTCCAGCTGAGCTCGGCCAGCACGACGTTCGACGAGGCCTGCAGGTTCACGCCGACACCCGCCGCCGTGAGCGAGCAGACCGCGATTCCGACCTCGGGGTCGCCCATGAACGCGTCGATCGCCTCCTGGCGCGCGGTCGAGCTCTGCTCGCCGCGGATCGACACGCTCTTCACGCCGACGGCCGCGAAGTGCGCCTCGGCCCGATCCATCACGTCGATGTGCTTCGCGAAGAAGACGACCTTGCCGACCGAGCGCTGCAGCTGCGCGGCGTAGTCCGCCGCGAGGCCGGCCTTCGCCTGGCCGATCCGGCGCACCATCGTGAATACGTTGGAGCCGTCGCCGCCGGCGGCCTTGGACTCGTCGAGCTCGCCCTGGGCGACGAGGCGCACGATGTCCTCGTCGATCTCGCCCGGCGCCAGTCCCCGCTCGCCGCGGGCCTCGATGATCCGGCGATAGCGGGCCACGAGGCGTGCCGCGAGCTCGCGCTCGGCCTCGCGGATGCTGCGGCCGAACTCGTCGTCCAGCTGCACCGGCAGGTCGGCGACGAGCTTGTCGGGAAGGTCCTTCGCGACGTCTTTCTTGCGGCGCCGCACGATGCCCATCGAGATCACCGCGTCGCGCGCCTCCGGGTAGAAGGACTTGTCGGCGGGCGTCAGGCCCGTCGCGTCCAGCTTCTCCATCAGCTCGGGCCCTGGCTTGTCGCCCGTGGTCCAGCCCAGGAAGCGCCAGATGGCGTCGAAGTCCTCGACGTCGTTGATGAGCGGGGTGCCGGTGAGGGCCAGCAGGAGCGGGTCGCCACCCGGCGTCGACTCCCGGATGCTCGACGCGAGGGCGAGCACGTTCTGCGAGCGCTGCGACGTGAGGTTCTTGATGAAATGCGCCTCGTCGACGACCATGCCGCGCAGGCCGATCTTGGCGAGCCAGCCGAGGTGCCGATCCAGGATCTCGTAGTTCACGATGAACACGTCGGCGAACGCGTCGATGTCCTGGCCGTCGCCGTTGATGACGGTGGCGCGGCGGTGCGGCGTCCAGCGCTCGACCTCGCGGGCCCAGTTCATCTTCACGACGTTCGGGACGATGGCCACCAGCGGGTAGGCGTTCGCGACGGACGCTGCGAGCACCGACTCGGCGGTCTTGCCGAGGCCCGGCTCATCGGCCAGCAGGAACGTGCGGTGCCCGGCGCGGACGGCCTCGAGGAAGCGCGACTGGTGCGCCATGACCTCGAGGCCCTTGGGCGAGAGCCGGTCGAACTCGGGGACCTCGGGCAGCGGCATCGTGGCCGCGCCGCCGCCGGCGCCCTGCTCGAACGCCTTGTACAGCGGGCCCATCAGCTCCCAGCCGTCCAGACGACGACGCGGCGTCGCGCCGCCGTCGCGGTGCGCCAGGTCCGGCGCGAGGAAGGGGTTGGACTCGACGCGCGCCTCGATCTGCGGCGGTGTCACCTGGCGCTCGGCCGCGGCCGGGGGCACCAGGGTCGTCTGCAGCACGGGCTTGACGTCGGCGATCACGAGCTCCTCGGGCGCCAGCTCCGCGCCCGACTCGAGCAGCCAGTCGCGGCGCATGCGGCGCGCGACGGGGGACGTGGCCTGGTCGACCTCGAGCAGCTGGATGAGCGAGGTGTCGCGCGCGGCCGTCTTGGCGAGGATCGTGGCGACGCCGTCGAGCCGCTTCAGCAGCTCGGCGCGCGCGGCGTCCGTGACCTCGGTGTCGGCCTTGACCCGCGCGCGCTCCTCGCGCACGAGGAACGCGATCACCTGGAACTTGGTGCGGTTGGTGGGGCCCAGCTTTCCGCGCTGGGCCTTCGCCTCGACCTCGCGCACCTTGCGGGCGAGGATCGGGATGAGGGGGGCCTCGTCGTCGCGGCGCGCGGACGAGGACTTTCTGCGCTGTCGCGCGGGTGCCGTGGTCGGCATGCTCCTCCTGAGCTAGAGACCGTCGCGACCGAGGCGTATCGGCCTGCGGTCGGAGTCGTGCTGGCGTCCGCCGGGCCTGCGACGCAGCGACATCGCGGGCTGACAGTGCCGCGCTGAACGCGCGACACGACGAAGCGGACGCGGTTCCCGGTCGTCGCACGTGCGCCGGCCTGCGAGAGGATCTCTCTGACGTCGACGACGCGTCGGGCGGCGGAAACCTGTGTGTCCCAGTCTAGGGCATGCCCCGCCCCGCCATGGCGAGAATCGCACGGAATCCCGGATGGCCCGGTCCGCGGATCCGGATCAGCCGCGAAGGTGCGCGAGCATGTCGTCGACCGCGGACTGCACGACCGCCGGGTCCGCGTTGAACGCGTACGTGGTCAGCATCAGGTCGCCGCGGAGCACGACGTGCTCGATCTCGACCATGCCCTTCTGCTGCTCGCCCTGCCGCTCGCAGTCGACGACCTCGCCGCTCGCGTCGCACCCCGGGAAGTTCTGCGTGAGGACGTCGCGCACGAACTGGTCGTGCTGGGCGGGGACGATCGCGGCGTTGGAGACCAGGGCGGTCTCGCCCGGCGGCGTCCAGTAGCAGTTGAGGTTCTCGGCGCCCTGGATCACGTCGAGCAGGTCCACGACCTTCGAGCTGGGCACCGGATCGGCCTCGGCCGGGTTCAGCTGGCCGAACGAGTCGTACAGCCAGTCGGTCATCTCCGGCGAGTAGGCGGCCTCGCACTCGGCGGGCAGCGCGCCGGCCTCGGCGGACTCGGTCGGCTCGGGGCTCGGCTCGGCCGAGGTGCTCGGCTCGGGCACGGCCGAGGGCGACGCGCTGGGGGCGTCGCTCGGCGCCTCGCTCGGCGCTTCACTGGTCGGCACGGGCGACTCGACGGGCTCGGGCGTCGGCTGGCACGCGGCGAGCGCGAGGGCGGCGAGGCCGATCGTCCCGAGGACGGAGACGCGGGCGGCGAGACGAGCGGGGCGCATGGCCCCATCCTGCCTCACCGTCCGCGCCGTCATGCGGGCGGGCACGCCGACGGGCGCCCGACGCCCGCCCGCCGCGGATCAGCGGAAGGTGCGCAGCCGCAGGCTGTTGAGCACCACGAAGACGCTCGAGAACGCCATGGCGGCGCCCGCGATCATCGGCGTCAGCAGGCCGAGCGCGGCCAGCGGGATCGCCGCCACGTTGTACCCGAACGCCCAGAACAGGTTGCCGCGGATGATCGCGAGCACGCGCCGCGAGAGCCGCACGCCGTCGACCGCGGCGGCGAGCGACTCGCGCACGAGCGTGATGTCGCTCGCGTGCATCGCGGCGTCGGTGCCGCCGCCCATCGCGATGCCGAGATCGGCCGTCGCGAGCGCCGCGGCGTCGTTCACTCCGTCGCCGACCATCGCGACCCGGCGCCCCTCCCCCTGGAGCCGGCGGATCTCGGCAACCTTGCCCTCGGGCGAGACGCCCGCGATCACGGTCCGGATGCCGACCTCGTCCGCGACCGCCCGGGCGACGCCCTCGCCGTCGCCCGTGAGCAGCACGACGTCGAGCCCCAGGTCGCGCAGCCCCGCGATCGCGGCGGGGCTGTCGTCGCGCACGGTGTCGGCGACCAGGATCACGGCGCGCGCCGTGGCGCTCATGCCCGCGGCCGAGGCCCATCCGACGATCACGACCGTCGCGGCGGCGTCCCGCGCGACCGCGGCGAGCTCGTCCGGCACGCGCGCGCCACGGCCGGCGGCGAGCGCCAGGCTGCCCGCGAACGCGTCGCGGCCGGCGACCGTGCCGGTCACGCCGTGCCCGGCGTGGCTGCGGAAGCCCGAGACTGCGGGCAGCTCGAGCCCCTCGGCGGCGGCCGTGACGGCCCGGGCGATCGGGTGCTCCGATCCGGACTCGAGCGCCGCGGCGACCCGCAGCACCTCGTCGTGGTCTGCGCCGCGCCCGAGCGCGACGTCGTGCACGCTCATCCGACCGCTCGTGACGGTGCCGGTCTTGTCGAGCACGACCGTGTCGATCCGCCCGGCGCTCTCGATCGCCTCGGGACCGGTGATCAGGATGCCGCGCTGCGCGCCGCGCCCCGTGCCCACGAGGATGGCGACGGGCGTCGCGAGGCCGAGCGCGCACGGGCACGCGATGATCAGCACCGCCACGGCCGCGATGAACCCCGCCTCGAGCCCCTGTCCCGCGATGAGCCAGCCGACGAGCGTCAGCAGCGCCAGACCGATCACGACGGGCACGAAGACGCCGGAGATCCGGTCGGCGAGGCGCTGGATGCGGGACTTGCCGGCCTGGGCGTCCTCCACGAGCGCCGCGATGCGCGCGAGGCGCGTGTCGGGTCCGACCGCCGTGGCGCGCACCACGAGGCGCCCGTCCGTGGCGATCGTGCCGCCCGTGACGACCGCGCCGGGGCCGACCGCCACGGGCACGAACTCGCCGGTGAGCATGCTCGCGTCGACCGCGGCCTCGCCGTGCTCCACGACCCCGTCCGTCGCGATCGTGCCACCGGGCCGCACGACGAAGCGGTCCCGGGGCTGCAGGCGGTCCACCGGGACCGTGGTGCCGTCGCGGCCGTCCGCGTCTGCCAGCACGACCTCGCGCGCGCCGAGATCGATCAGCGCGCGCAGGGCCGCACCCGCGCGTCGCTTGGAGCGCTGCTCGATGAGCCGCCCGAGCAGCAGGAAGGTCGTCACGACCGCCGCGACCTCGAAGTACACGTGCATGCCGCCCGTGATCGTGACCCACGCGCTCCACAGCAGCGCCGCCATGGTGCCGAGCGTGATGAGCGTGTCCATGGTCGCCGCGCCGTGGCGCGCGTTGCGCAGCGTCGCGCGGTGGAACGGCCACCCGGCCCAGAGCACGACCGGCAGGCTCAGCGCGAGCGACGCCCACTGCCATCCGGGGAACTGCAGCGGCATGATCATCGAGATCAGCAGGATCGGCACGCTCAGCGCGGCGGCGACGATCAGGCGGATGCGCAGCGGCGTCTCGCCCGGCGCGTCCTCGACGTCGTGGACGTGGCCGCCATGCTCCTCGTGGGCGCCGTGCTCCTCGTGGGCGCCGTGTGCCTCATGGGCGCCGCGATCCGCGTGGGCGTGGTCGCCCGCGTCGTGCGCATGCGGCCTCGCCGCCTGGCGCACGGTCGCGTCGTAGCCGGCCGACCTGACCGCCTCGACCAGCGCCTCGTCCGCGATGCCGGCGGGCGCCTGCACCTTGGCCGACTCGGTCGCGAGGTTCACGGCGGCGTCGACGCCCGGCACGAGCTGGAGGCGCTTCTCGACGCGAGCGACGCAGCTCGCGCACGTCATGCCCTGGATCTCGAGGACGACGTCGCGGCGGTCGTCCTGCACGGTGTGGCTCATGGATGTCCCCTTCCGGTGGGTTCACCAGTCGCGAACCATGATACCCCCCTGGGGTATTCCCACGGGAGACGCGAAGTAGGCTGGAGCCATGAGCATCGAGCTGACCGAGGCGGCTGTCGCCGCGACCATCGACCACGCGATCCTGAAGCCGGACTTCACGCGCGCCGACGTGGATCGCGAGCTCGACATCGCCGCCGAGTGGGGCGTGTTCAGCGTGTGCGTGCGCCCGTCCGACATCCCCTACGCCGTCCGCCGCCTCGACGGCACGGGCGTCGCGGTCGGCACCGTGATCGGCTTCCCGCACGGCACCACCTCGACCGCCGCGAAGGTCGCCGAGCTGCGGCGCGCGAAGGACGACGGCGCGGTCGAGTTCGACATGGTCGTGCACATCGGCGGCCTGCGCTCGGGCGAGGACGACCTCGTCACGGCCGACATCGCCGCGGTCGTCGAGGCCGCCGCCGGCTCCGTCAGCAAGGTCATCCTCGAGACCAGCTACCTCGACCTCGAGCAGATCGCCCGCGGCAGCCGCCTCACGGAGGCCGGCGGCGCGACGTTCGTGAAGACGTCCACGGGCTTCGCGGGCGGCGGCGCGACCGTCGAGCACGTGAAGCTCATGCGCGACAGCGTCTCCCCGGCCGTCCAGGTCAAGGCCTCCGGCGGTGTCCGCGGCCTCGAGTCCGCGATCGCGATGCTCGACGCGGGAGCGACGCGCCTGGGCACCAGCGCGAGCGCGACGATCCTGGGTGAGCTGCGCGCCCGCGCCGAGGGTCGCACCGCCTCCGGCGCGGAGGACGACAGCAGCTACTGAGCGCTTGCTCGTCGGATCCGCTGCTCGGTCGTCGGATCGGCGGGGCGGACGAGACGCCTGAGCCCCACGCGTCCCCTCGTACCCCGCGGCCCCGACGACCGAGCGCGGCGACCGACGAGTGAGCGCATCTCATCCCCGTGCCCCGAAGCGTGCGAGGAAGAAGAAGATCAGCGGCCGGAGGTCGCTTCCGTCAGGGCGAGGCGGGCGCGGACCACGTCGTCCGTCATCTGCTCGATGAGCTTCTCGACGCCCTCGAACGCGACCATGCCGCGGATCCGGGCGACGAACTCGATCTCGACGCGGCGGTCGTACAGGTCCAGGTCCGCCTCGTCGATCACGTACGCCTCGACCTGCGGCACGTCGACGTCGTCGAACGTCGGGTTCGTGCCGACCGAGATCGCGGCCGGGTAGCGGACGCCGGATCGCAGGACGCCCTCGGGCGAGCGCTCGATGAGCCAGCCGGCGTAGACGCCGTCGGCCGGGACGTAGCCCTCCGCCTGGGGCGAGAGGTTGGCGGTCGGGAAGCCCATCTCGCGTCCGCGCTTGAGCCCGTGCACGACCTCGCCGGAGACCGAGGGGTACCGGCCCAGCAGCTTCGCCGCGCGCTCGACGTCGCCGGAGTCGAGCAGCTCGCGGATCCAGGTCGACGACACGCGGCGCCCGTCGTCGGCGCTCGCGACGTCCGCGACCTCGTCGACCGCGAAGCCGAGCTCATCCCCCATCCGGCGCAGCAGCTCGACGTCGCCGGCACCGCCCCGGCCGAAGCGGAAGTCGCTGCCGACCAGCACGCGCTGCGCGCGCAGGCCCGCGACGATCACGCGCCGCACGAACGTCTCGGCCTCCTCGGACGCGAGCGCCTCGTCGAAGCGCAGCATGAGCGTGGCGTCGATGCCGGTGCGGCCCAGCAGCTCGACCTTCTGCGTCACGCCGACGAGCGAGCGCGGGCACCGCTCGGGCGCGATGATCGACAGCGGGTTGCGGTCGAAGGTGACCGCGACCGTGCGCGCATCCGTCGACGCCGCATCGACCAGCATCTTCTCGATCAGCGCGCGGTGGCCCGCGTGGACGCCGTCGAACTTGCCGATCGCGATGACGGTCGGCCCGAAATCGGCGGGGACGTCCGCGACGTCCTCGAACAGGATCACCGGACAGCCTCGGCGGGCGTCTCGTCGCGGGCGCCGGTCGGCGCGGCGCGGTGCGTGACCAGCCACCACAGCCCGAAGAACGGCAGCACGAGCGGGATGAACACGTAGCCGATGCCGTACTGCGACCACACCGTCGGGTGCTGGAAGAGCTCGGGCAGCACGACCGAGAGCGTGCCGACGACGAGGACGCCCACGAGCTCGAAGCAGATCGCGACCCACGCGACGGCGTACCAGCCGGGCCGGCGCGAGAACACCAGCGCGAGGGTGGCGAGGATGTACACGACGGCCGACGCCGCCGACAGCGAGTACGCCAGCGGCGCCTCGTGGAACCGCTCCGCGATCTGCACGAACGAACGGCCGGTGGCCGCGAGCGCCATCACGGCGTACACGATGACGAGGACCCGGCCGATGCCGGTCATGCGGCGCGACGGCGCCGCGTCGTTCGCGGAAGACGTGTTCGAGGAAGACGGGGCACTCATAGCGCCCTCCAGTCTAGGCGCGCGCGTCCGCGCATCAGCCGGGCCGATCAGGCGACCTGGACCGTCCAGATCACCTGCATGCGCCACACCATCACCGCGACCGACAGCGCGACGATGCCCATGATCACGGTGCTCCAGCGGCTGCGCTCGATCAGCGCCCACACGACGCCCGCCGCCGGCAGCAGCACGGCCGAGACCAGGTACGTCCAGAACTCCAGCGCGCTGCCCGTGGGCGGGTTGCCGGCCAGCGGCGCCACGATCGCGACCACGACCTGCGCGATCAGCAGCAGCTCGACGAGCGCGAGGGCGCCTACCGTGAGATCGCTGGGGCGCCGGCCCGCGAGTCCCAGGACGACGGCCAGCAGCCCCGCCGCGACCGCGACCGCGAGCTGGACGATCGTGAACCACAGGATCATGCCCGCACCTCCGGCATGTTCATGGCGCTCTTGAGCGCGTCGCCGCGGCGCTCCACGATCCCGACGAGCACGCCGTCCGGATCGATCGCGGCCGCGTTGCCGCCCGCGATCCGCTCCGCGGCGCCGTCGAGGCGCTTGCCGTGACGCAGGTCGCGGGCCTCGTCCGCCGTGACGTCGAGCCGCCCCAGCACGCGCGCGGCCACCTCGGCGGGCTCGAGCAGAGTGGGCCGGTCGGCGAGGGCGTCGAGGTCGTGCGCGTCGGCGATGCGGAACGGCCCGATCCGCGTGCGCCGCAGCATCGTGAGGTGGCCGCCGACGCCGAGGTCCGCGCCGAGGTCGCGCGCGAGGGCCCGGATGTACGTGCCCGACGAGCAGTCGACGGTCGCGTCGAGATCGATCGCGTCCCGGGACCGGCGCGTCTCGCGCACCTCGAATCGGTCGATCGCGACCTCGCGGGCCTTGAGCTCGACGTCCTGGCCCGACCGCGCCAGGTCGTACGCCCGCCTGCCGTCCACCTTGATGGCCGAGAACGTGCTCGGCACCTGCGAGATCCGGCCCGTGAGCGCGGCGACGCCCTGCGCGATCCGGTCGTCCGTGACGGCGGCGAGCGCATCCGATCCGGCCGTCGACACCGTCTCGCCCTCGGCGTCGTCGGTCGTGGTCGCGGCGCCCAGACGGATCGTCGCCTCGTACGTCTTGTCGAGGCCGACGAGGTAGGTCAGCAGCCGCGTGGCGCTCTCGATCCCGAGCACGAGCAGGCCCGTCGCCATGGGGTCGAGCGTGCCGGCGTGGCCGATCTTGCGGGTGCCGAACGCGCGCCGAGAGCGGGCGACGACGTCGTGGCTGGTGATCCCGCCCGGCTTGTCGACGAGCAGGATGCCGGACGCGGGATGCATACCCTCCAGGGTACGTGTCCCCCGCCCGGCGCCCGTGTCAGCAGTGCTCGTAGGAGGGCTGGGCGATCAGGTTGACCGACACGCCGTCGACCACCCCGGGCTCCACCTCGCCGTGCGTGAAGTGGAGTCGCCCGCCTTCGCCGTCCTCGTTCGCGGTGACGAACGCCCGGCCGCCGTCAGGCAGCACGCTGTCCTCGGCGGCGCCGGGGTGCGCGGATCGGACCTCGTCGACCGTGCTGAACACCGACAGACCGTCCTCGGTCTTCGGGCGCGGGGTGTCCGAGGCGGCGTTTCCGGTGTTCACCAGCGTGACGTCGTCGACGTCCGACTCGCCCTTCCACACGTGCAGCTGGAGGCCTCCGGCGCCCACTGCGTACCCGGGGCTCACCGATGGCGCGCAGCCGCCCTGGTCCCCCGCGCTCGAGGTGTCCCAGCCGAGCTGCTCGGCGACGGCCACCGCGTCATCCCACGCCATGCCGATCTCGAACGGTCCGATGCCCTGCTCCGTGATCAGCCAGGTCGCGACATCCGGGTTCAGCGCCGGCCCGCTCGGCTCCGGCTCCGGCTCCTGCGTGGGCGTCGTGTGCGGCGTCGGATGGATCGACGGCGAAGGCGTCCCCACCGGTGCGGACTCGCTCGGGGTCGGCGTGCCCGACGCTCCGGGGGGCGCAGTCGCGCAGCCGGCGACCGCGACGAGCAGGATCGCGGTGCCCAGCGCCGCGCTCAGGTGTCGCGTGCGGATGTCCTTCATGGTCTTCCCTTCCTCGTCGTCGCCTCCGCGACGATGCGTCATCAGGTCTTGCCCCGCCCGCCAGCCGGGCTTCACGCCGCGGCGTCACGGTTCCGTGACGCCTCTAGGCTGAATCGGTGATCGAGTACCGCTCCGCCCGCACCGCCGGCATCCCGCCGCTCGTCCTGTACGCGATCCTGCGCCTGCGGGTGGACGTGTTCGTCGTCGAGCAGCAATGCGCCTACCCCGAGCTCGACGGCCGGGACGTCGAGCCGACCGCGGTGCAGCTGTGGGCCGAGGATCGCGACGAGGTCGTCGCGACGCTGCGCCTGCTGACCGACGGACCGGATCGGCGGATCGGCCGGGTCGCCACCGCGGCGGGCGCCCGCGGTCGGGGCGTCGCGGCCGAGCTCATGCGGCGCGCGCTCGAGCAGAGCGAAGGTCAGACCGTCCGGCTCGATGCGCAGGCGCACCTCGCCGGCTGGTACGCGCGCTTCGGCTTCGCGGCGGACGGCCCGGAGTTCACCGAGGACGGCATCCCCCACGTGCCGATGATCCGCCGCGCCTGACTCAGGACTCATCGAACAGCGTCGTCGTGTCCTGAGCCGTCACCCGGATGATGTTCACGAAGATGTCGCTCGACGCCGGGTCGAAGTCGCTGATCACCAGGCTCAGTCCCGGATCTGCGCCGCGTCCGGGCTCGCCGTCGGTCGCGAAGTCGCCCTTGGTCATGCCGTCCAGGAACGCCCCGTCCGGATAGGCCGCCTGGGCCTCCTCCAGCGTCGCCCCGATGCTGATCCCCTCCACCGTGCGCGGGAACTGCTCGAGCACGACCTGCACCGCGGGCTCCGGCACGAGTTCCACGCCCCGGTGACCTCGCTGCCCGACGTACAGCTCCACCACCATGACGTCGCCCGTGGACCCCGTCAGGATCTCGATGAAGCCGGGCACGCCGTCCGCCTCGACCACGAGGTGATAGTCGTGCCCCGCGAATCCGGACGAGCCGAGGTCCGTGAACTCCAGATCGGGAACCGCCGCCAGCGCCTCCGCGATCGGCACCCCGAGCTCGATCGGGCCGAAGTGCGTCTCGTCGAGGACCCAGGTCGCCGGATCGTCCGGGGCGTTCTCCGCGCCGGCGGGTGAGGACGGGGTCGTCGCGCAGCCGGAGAGCGCGAGCACGAGGAAGGCGAATGCGGCGACGCTCGCTCGCCTGCGCAGGTCCATGGTCGCTCCTCTGCTGAAGCCGTCGCTCACGAGCCGATGCCCGAGCAGTCACGGAACTCGGTGAGCCCCGGTGCGCCGACGACGATCCGGTCGATGATCCCGACCTCGCGGTCGTATTCGTAGTAGATCGCGACGTCGCCCCCGCCGTCCTCCGCGAGGAGATCGCGGCCCTCCTGGTGGTCGGGCAGGTCGACGATGCCGAGCCTCGGCCCGTCGCCGTCCAGCAGGACCTCCGCCGGGATGTCCACGGCGTTGCCCGCACCGGTCGGCCCCGACCCGCCGCTGCCGAGTGCCGGCGTCGACTCCACGATCGCGATCTGGTCGATCAGTCCGTCCTCACCGGGGAAGAACCACACGCCTGGTGCGTCCTCGGTGTCCGGCAGGTGCACGTTCGGCGTGCAGCCGTCGCCGTGGGCCTGGGAGGCGTCCCACCCCTCCGCGCGCGCCATGGCGATGACGTCCGCGTACTCGTGCCCGATCGCGACGGGGCCGACGCGGGTGGTGTCGTAGAACCAGGAGTTCGGATCGTTCGGGCGCTCATCGGGCTGGCCGAAGTCGTCGGGGAACTCGTCGTGCACGACCGAGACGGAGAATGCGACGGCGCCCGGGCCCGCCCCGTCGAGCTCGAAGCTGAGCGATCCGGGCCCGTCCTGCTCGTCCTCGATCTCGATCATCGTCGCCCCCATCACGGGCGTCTCCGTGGCATCCGCGTGCACCGCGTCGATCTCCGCGCGCGTCGATCCGACCGTCAGGCCCTCGGCCGTCGCCGGGTACGTCGGGTGCTCGGCCAGGTGCTGAAGCTCGACGCGGATCCCGACGATCCGGCCGTCCTCGGTCGTCGAGACCCACACCATCGCCTCCTCTCCCGGGCCGCCGTCCGGCACGCGGAACGTGCGTCCGATCGCGCCGTCGTCGGGGTAATGCTCGCCGTACGAGAGACCCTCGAGCCCGGCCAGCGTCTCGGCGATGTCGCCGTCGAGGGCGAACGGCCCCACGCGGCGCTCGTCGACGATCCAGGTGGCGGGGTCCGTGTCGACCTCGGTGCGCTGCGCGCCCGCGGGCGGCGCCGTGGCCTCCGCGTCCGGCGTCGGCGCGCTCGCGCATCCGGCCAACGCGATGCCCGTGGCGTCGACGATCCACGTGGCCGGATCATCCGGGTCGTCGATCGCGTCCGGCTCCGACTCGGCAACGCGCTTCGCGCAGCCCGCGAGCGCGTCGCCGAGGACGAGGGATGCGGCGACGGCGACAGCGCCGCGACGTCGCGAATCTGCGTTCATGATGGCCCTCCGATGGGTCTCATCCGGAGGCTATGAGCCGGACATAGATGCCGTCTGTCCACCTTTCGGCTGGTCAGCATCGATTTCGTGTCGGCATTTCGGGGGACATCCGCGCCCGCGGGACGGACGAGCACGTCGGCCTAGGCTGGACGGATGTCCCTCTCCGCTCTCGCCGCGCGCCTGATCCCCTGGTACGCGCGCGAGAAGAGGGACCTGCCGTGGCGGGCGCCCGGGTTCGGCGCGTGGGGCGTGCTGGTGAGCGAGTTCATGCTGCAGCAGACGCCCGTGAACCGCGTGATCCCGCACCTCGAGGCCTGGCTCGAGCGCTGGCCGACACCGGCCGCACTGGCGGCGGACCCGCCCGCCGAGGCCGTGAGGCAGTGGGCCAACCTCGGCTATCCGCGCCGGGCGCTGTGGCTGCACCGCGCGGCGGCGGAGATCCGCGATCGCCACGCCGGCGTCGTCCCGCGCGACGTGGAGGCGCTGCTCGCCCTCACCGGCATCGGCGACTACACCGCCCGCGCGGTCGCGGCCTTCGCGTACGGCGACCGCCATCCGGTGGTCGACACGAACACGCGCCGCGTGATCGCCCGCGCCGTGCACGGCCGCGCGCAGCCGGGGCCGCCCAGCCGGCGCGACCTGGACGACATGGCGGCGCTGCTGCCGGAGGACGCGCGCGACGCCGCGGTCGTGAACGCCGCGACGATGGAGCTCGGCGCGGTGATCTGCACCGCCCGCTCGCCGCGGTGCGACGACTGCCCCGTGCGCGACGTGTGCGTGTGGGTCGCGGCGGGGCGGCCCGAGACGCCCGACCTGCGCAGGCGTCAGGCGCGGTACGAGGGCAGCGACCGCCAGGCGCGCGGCGCGGTGCTGCGCGCGCTGCGCGACGCGGGCGCGCTGCCGCAGGACGCGGTCATCCGCGACTGGCCGGATGCGCTCCAGCGCGACCGCGCCATCCTGAGCCTGCTGGACGACGGCCTGGTCGAGGCCGAGGACGGCGTCCTGCACCTGCCACGGGCATAGCCCGCCGGCAGCTCACTCCTCGTCGTCGAGGTCGCGCGGCTTGACGTAGGGGTCGGCCTCGCCGGCGTACTTCGCCGACGCCGCGATCCCGGCCACGGCCTGGTCGCGCTCGCGCGCCTCGCGCAGCAGGGCGTCGAGGTGGCCGGCGGTCTCCGGGAGCGCGTCCGGGATGAACTCGAGCGTCGGAGTCAGCCGCGTGCTGAGCTGCTTGCCGACCTCGCTGCGCAGCATCCCGGTCGCCGCCTTCAGCGCGGCGGCGCTCGATGCGCGCTCCTCGTCCGATCCGTAGACCGTGTAGAACACCGACGCGTGCTGCAGGTCGCCCGTGACGCGCACCTCGGTGATCGTGACGAACCCGAGCCGCGGGTCGCGCAGCCCCTTCTCCAGCCGTTCCGCCAGGATGACCCGGATCCGATCCGAGAGCCTCGCCTGTCGTTCCTGAGCAGCCATGGAGTCCTCCTTCAATGTGTCCCCGGGGGGACGTGTTGCCTGCGCTCCGCAGACGGAGTGGCCCTGGTGGGCGGCCGAAGCCGCCCACCAGGGCCAGTTTCTCAGACGCGCTTTACGAGCGCGGCTTCTCGACCATCTCGGTGGTCTCGATCTCGTCGCCGATCTGGATGTCGTTGAACTTGCCGAGGCCGATGCCGGCCTCGTAGTCCGTGCGCACCTCGGTGACGTCGTCCTTGAAGCGACGCAGCGACTCGATCGCCAGGTTGTCGCCCACCACCACGCCGTCGCGGATGACCCGCGCCTTCGCGTTGCGGGTGATCGTGCCCGAGCGGACGATGACACCGGCGATGTTGCCGAACTTGGAGGAGCGGAAGACCTCGCGGATCTCCGCGACGCCCGACTGCTTCTCCTCGAACTCCGGCTTGAGCATGCCCTTGAGGGACTGCTCGACGTCGTCGATCGCGTTGTAGATGACCGAGTAGAACCGGATGTCGACGCCCTCGCGCGACGCGGCCTCGCGGGCCTTCGCGTCGGGACGCACGTTGAAGCCGATGACGATCGCGTTGTCGATCGTCGCCAGGTTCACATCCGACTCGGTCACGGCACCCACACCGCGGTGGATGATGCGCAGCTGGACGCTGTCGTCGACCTCGATCTTGAGCAGCGACTCCTCGAGCGCCTCGACGGCACCCGACACGTCGCCCTTGATGATGAGGTTGAGCGACTCGACCTTGCCCTCTTCGAGAGCGCGGGTGAAGTCCTCGAGCGACATGCGCTTGCGGGCCTTGGCCAGCTGGGCGTTGCGCTCGGCGGCCTCGCGCTTCTCCGCGATCTGGCGCGCGGTGCGGTCCTCCTCGGTCACGATGAACGTGTCGCCGGCACGCGGCACCGAGTTCAGACCCTGCACCTGCACGGGACGCGAAGGCCAGGCCTCCTCGACGTGGTCGCCGTTCTCGTCGATCATGGCGCGCACGCGGCCGTAGGCCGTGCCCGCGACGATCGCGTCGCCGACGCGCAGCGTTCCCGACTGGATGAGCACGGTGGCCACCGAGCCGCGGCCCTTGTCGAGCTTCGCCTCGATCGCGACACCACGGGCCGCCTTGTTCGGGTTGGCCGTGAGGTCCAGGCCCGCGTCGGCCGTGAGCAGCACGGCGTCGAGCAGGTCCTGGATGCCGGTGCCCTGGCGGGCGGACACGTCGACGAACATGACGTCGCCGCCGTACTCCTCCGCGACCAGGCCGTACTCGGTGAGCTGCTGGCGCACCTTGCCCGGGTTGGCGTCGGGCTTGTCGACCTTGTTGACCGCGACCACGACCGGGACACCGGCCGCCTGCGCGTGGTTCAGCGCCTCGACCGTCTGCGGCATGATGCCGTCGTCGGCCGCGACCACGAGGATCGCGATGTCGGTCACCTGCGCACCACGGGCACGCATGGCGGTGAACGCCTCGTGACCCGGGGTGTCGATGAAGGTGATCGCGCGCTCGATCTCCTCGTGCTCGGTCCAGATCTGGTACGCGCCGATGTGCTGCGTGATGCCGCCGGCCTCGCCCTCGACCACGTTGGTCTGGCGGATGGCGTCGAGCAGTCGCGTCTTGCCGTGGTCGACGTGGCCCATGACGGTCACGACCGGCGGGCGGATCTCGAGATCGCTCTCGTCCTCGTCCAGCAGCTCCTGCTCGAGGTCGAGACCGAAGCCCTCGAGGAGCTCCTTGTCCTCGTCCTCGGGCGAGACCATCTGGATCTTGTAGCCGAGCTCCTCGCCGAGCACCTCGAAGGTCGCCTGGTCGAGCGACTCGGTCGCGGTCGCCATCTCGCCCAGGTTGAACAGGATGGTGACGAGCGTGCCGGGCTGCACGACGTAGCCGCGCAGGGCCTCGAGCTTGTCCGCGAAGTCGGAGATCGACGCACCGCGGCGCAGGCGGATGATCTCGCCGTTGCCCTTCTGGACGTTGACGCCGCCGACGACCGGCGCCGACCGCATCTCGAATTCCTGGCGCTTCGCGCGACGCGACTTGCGCTGCTTCGACTTGCCGCCGCCCTTGCCGAACGCGCCGGCCGTGCCGCCGCGACCGCGACCACCGGGGCCGGGACGGCCCGGGAAGCCGCCGCCGGGAGCACCGCCGGGACCGCCGGCGCCGCCGGGACGGAAGCCGCCGCCGCCACCGGGGCGACCGGGCCCGCCGGGCCGCTGCTGGAACGGCGCTCCGGGACGACCGCCGCCGCCGGGTCGGCCTGCGCCGCCCGGACGACCGGGACCACCGGGACGCGCGGCGCCCGGACGGGGCGCGCCGGGGCGCGGCGGCTGCGGCTTCGGGATGTTGCCGGGCGACGGGCGCTGGCCCATGCCCTGCGCGGAAGCGAAGGGGTTGTTGCCCGGGCGCGGGCCGGCGGGGCGCTGCCCCATGCCCTGCGCCGAGGCGAACGGGTTGTTGCCGGGGCGCGGGCCGCCGGGCTTGGGTGCCGAGCCGCCGGGACGCGGGACCGCGCCGCCGGGCTTCGGGGCCTCGCGCGCGGGTGCCGCGGCGGGCTTCTCGGCCGCGGCGGCCGGCTTCTCGGCAGCGGGGGCCGGTGCCGGCGTGGCCGCCGGAGCCGGTGCGGGCGCGGGGGCCTGCTCGGCCTTGGGCGCGGCCGGCTTCGCCGGGGCGCCGGGCTTCGCGCTCGTCGCGCGCGCCGGGCCGGGACGGCCGGCGGGCTTCGCCGCGGCCGCGGGCTTGTCGGCGGCGGGCTTGGCGCCGTCGGCCTCGAACGCCGCGCGCAGCTTGCGCGCGACCGGAGGCTCGATCGTCGACGACGGGCTCTTCACGAACTCGCCGAGCTCCTTGAGCTTCGCCAGGGCGACCTTGCTGTCGACGCCGATCTCCGCAGCGATCTCATGTACGCGTGGTTTTGCCACAATTCTCCTGTCTGGGGCGGCCTGCCCCGGACAGGGCAGACCTCAAAGGCGGACGGGTCTCATTTCGAGCCGTTCACTTGATTTCCATAGCCGTTCAGCCATTTCTCGAAGGTCTGCGTGTCAAGTGGTCCTGACACACGCAATGCTCGTCCGAAGGCGCGACGCCTGAGGGCGTTCTCCGCGCACTCGCGAGTGGGATGCAGCCACGCGCCCCGCCCCGGCGACGACTTCCGCTCGTCGATGACGAGCTCGAGATCACGCGCGACCACTCGGATGAGAGCGGATCGGGGGGCACGCATGCGACAGCCGACGCACGTTCGTACGGCTTCCATGTTACACCTCCGGGCTCGCTGCCCGACCGACGATCCGGCGGCGGATCAGCTCTCCTCGAGGATCGAGTCCGGCTGGATGTCGATCTTCGCGCCGGTCAGCTTCGCGGCGAGGCGGGCGTTCTGGCCTTCCTTGCCGATCGCGAGCGAGAGCTGGTAGTCGGGCACGAGGGCGCGCACGGCCTTGGTGTTGGCGTCGATCACGAAGCTCGACGTGACCTTCGCGGGCGAGAGCGCGTTCGCGACGAACTTCGGCAGCTCCGGGTCGAAGTCGACGATGTCGATCTTCTCGCCGCTGAGCTCCTCGGTCACGGCGCGCACGCGGCGTCCGAGCTCGCCGATGCAGGCGCCCTTGGCGTTGATCGCCGGGTCCTTGGCGATCACCGCGATCTTGGTGCGGTGGCCCGCCTCGCGGGCGAGGGAGATGATCTCGACGAGGCCGTTGGCGATCTCCGGCACCTCGAGCGCGAAGAGCTTGCGCACCAGGCCGGGGTGGGTGCGGGACACGGTGATCGCGGGACCCCGGGTGCCCTTCGAGACGCTCGTGACGTACACGCGCAGACGCGAGCCGTGGCGGTACTCCTCGCCCGGCACCTGCTCCTCGGGAGGCAGGATGGCCTCGACCGTGCCGAGATCGACGTGGATCATGCGCGGGTTCGGACCCTGCTGCACGACGCCGGCGACGATGTCGCCCTCCTTGCCACGGAACTCGCCCAGCACGGCGTCGTCCGCGATGTCGCGCAGACGCTGGCTGATGACCTGCTTGGCGGCGTACGCGGCGATGCGCCCGAAGCCCTCGGGAGTGACCTCCTCCTCGCCGATCACCGCGTCGTCCTCGTCGGTCACGGGCACGAAGATGCCCACGTGGCCGGTCTTACGGTCGAGCTGCGCACGGGCGCCGGAGGTCTCGTCGCCGGACTGCGAGATGTGCTTCTCGTAGGCGGTCAGGATCGCCTGCTCGATGATCCGTGCGAGCTCCTCGAACGGAATCTCCTTCTCGCGCTCGACGGTGCGCAGCAGTCCCAGATCGATATCCATGGCGACCTCCCTATTCAGCTCTCACCGGCAGACTCCGCCGGTATCCCTCCGAGATTACCGGACGGCGTCCGCGCCTCGCTGTGAGCGCATGGCGACGGCCCCGCCATCCGCGAGGATGACGGGGCCGTCGTGTGCTGATCGGGTCAGCCGACCTTGGCCGTGGCCTTGGACGTCTTGATCACGGTGGTGTACCCGGTCTTGCTGCCCGTGACCTTGACGGTGAGGGTCTTGCCCTTCAGCGTCTTCGGCACGGTGAAGGACGAGTACTTCGCGCCCTTGATCGCGACACCGCTCGCGTACCACTGGTACGTCCGGGCCGTCCCGGCGGTCCACGTGCCCGGGGCCACGGTCAGCTTCTGGCCGATCCGAGGGGTCGCGTCGCTGATCGTGGGGGTGCCGGCCGTGAGGGTGCCGGCGGCGATCTTCTTCGACGAGGAACCCCTCACCAGCGTGGTGTACCCGGTCTTGGAACCGGTGACCTTCACCGTCAGGTACTTCCCCGACAGCGACGCCGGAACCGTCAGGAACGAGTACCGCGCCCCCGAGATCGCCGCACCGTTCGCGTACCACTGGTACTTCAGCGACGCGCCCGACGTCCACGTGCCCGGCTTGACGGTCACCTTGGACCCGACCTTCACGGTGCCGCTGATCGTCGGGGTGGCGCCCGTGAGGGTGCCGGCGGCGATCTTCTTGCCCGCCGACAGCTTCGCCGCCGTGGCGTACCCCGCCAGCGAACCGGTCACCTTCACCGACAGCGTCCTGCCCACATACGTTGACGGGATCGCGTACGACGACCCCGTCGCCCCGCGGATCGCCGTGCCCGACGCGTACCACTGGTAAGCCAGCTTCACAC
>NZ_JBCNUN010000011.1:0-43432 GCF_039605615.1 Microbacterium rhizophilum
AGTGTCACCACCAAACACACCCGAAGTGTCACCGATGTCCTGATACAGAACTGTCACCAATGTCCTGCGACATGACATGCCGGATCGGGCCGGATCAGGCGTGTCCCCGCTCAGAGGACGTGTTCTGAGGGGAGTACAGCAGGTCGGGAGTACAGCAGGTCGGGAGGCGCGAGGGTCAGACGCCCGCCGCGGCGGCCTGATCCTCTTCCGTGGCGACGAGCTGGCCGCAGGCGCCGTCGATCTCCTTGCCGCGGGTGTCGCGGATCGTCGTGGGGACGCCGGCGTCGTTGAGGCGGCGCACGAACTCGCGCTGCACGGACTTCTCCGACGCGTCCCACACGGAGCCGGGGGTCGGGTTCAGCGGGATCGGGTTGACGTGCACCCAGCCGCGGCCGCGCGCGTTGAGCTTCTCGGCGAGGAGGTCGGCGCGCCACGGGTGGTCGTTCATGTCGCGGATGAGGGCGTACTCGATCGAGACGCGGCGGCCGGTCTTCTCGAAGTAGCCGCGCGCGGCGTCCAGCACCTCGTCGACCTTCCACCGCGAGTTGACCGGGATCAGCTCGTCGCGCAGCTCGTCGTCGGGCGCGTGCAGCGAGAGGGCGAACGTGACCGGGATGTCCTCGTCCGAGAGCTTCCGGATCGCCGGGGCGAGCCCGACGGTCGACACCGTGATGCCGCGGGCGCTCATGCCGAGTCCGTCCTTCTTGTCGACCATGGTGCGGACGGCGTGCATCACGCGGGCGTAGTTGGCCAGCGGCTCGCCCATCCCCATGAACACGATGTTCGTGACGCGCTCGTCGGCGTGCTCGCGGCGTCCGAGCTCGCCGTTCGCGATGGCGCGGTTGGCGCGCACGATCTGGTCGAGGATCTCCGCCGCCGACATGTTGCGCGTCAGGCCCGCCTGGCCGGTCGCGCAGAAGGGGCAGTTCATGCCGCAGCCGGCCTGCGACGAGACGCACAGCGTGATGCGGCCGGGATAGCGCATCAGCACGGACTCGACCAGCGCGCCGTCGTGCAGGCGCCACAGGAACTTGATCGTGTCGCCGTTGTCGGTCTGCAGCCGACGCACCTCGGTGAGGAGGTTCGGCAGCACCCCCGCCACGAGCTCCTGGCGGCCGGCCGCCGGGAGGTCCGTCATGTCGGCGGCGTCGCTCGTCCAGTGCTGGAAGTAGTGCTTCTCCAGCTGCTTGGCGCGGAAGCCCGGCAGGCCGAGCTCCTTGACCTTCTCGACGCGCTGCTCGGGCGTCAGATCGGCCAGGTGCACGGGCGGCTTGCCGCGCTTGGGGCTCGCGAACTGCAGCAGCGGCCGTCCGGTGTCGTCCTTCTGCTGCTGCCAGCCCTCGGTCTGGGGCCGGACCTGACGCGTGCCGCCGGTCGATCGAACGGGCGTGTTCGCGGGGCGGCGCGCGGGCGTGTCGGTCATGGACCCAGGCTAGGGGAACGCTCCTGCGAGCGCGCTGGTGCGGATCCGGTGACGAATCAGCGGATCGGCAGCGCCGTGCCCGACACCGTGATGCCGCCGCGCGGCGGGATGTCGACCTCCAGCACGCTCGGACGCCCGACGTGCGCGCCCTGGTGCACGACGAGCCCGGCGGGCGCACCCGCCCCGAGCACGTCCCGGACGTATGCGCCGAGCGCGGCGGCGGCCGATCCGGTCGCCGGATCCTCCGTGATCCCACCCGTGGGGAAGAGGTTGCGCGCGTCGACGACCGGCTCGGGTGCCTCCGGATCGGAGAACCGGACGATCGTGACGGTTCCGGTCCAGCCCGCGCGATCCATGAGCGCACGCATCGCGGCCGGATCGAAGGCGAAGCCGTCGAAGACATCCCCGTCACGGAGGGCGACGATCGGGTGCGGATTGCCCGCGAACGCCTCGCGGAGCGGCCAGCGCGGGTCGAGGTCGTCGCGCGTGACGCCGATCAGACCGAGCAGCTCGTCGGCCAGGCCCGCGTCGAGCTCGCGCACCCACGGCTCGACGCTCGTGAACGACGCGCGGGGAGCCGGATCGCCGGCCTCGGTCCGGATCACCACCTCGCCGACCGGCGTGGCGAAGCGGAAGGCGCCCACGCCCCTGCGCTCGGCGGACGCCACGGCCAGCGCGATCGTGGCGTGCCCGCAGAACGGCACCTCCGCGCTCGGCGAGAAGTAGCGCACTCGCATCCGGCGGGCGTCGCCCCCGATCCCGGGCTCGACGACGAACGCCGTCTCGGAGTATCCGACGTCGGCCGCGATGCGCTGCATCCGCGCGTCGCCGAAGCCGCGGGCATCGAGCATCACTCCGGCGGGGTTGCCCCCGCCGGCCGCGGCCGGGAACGCCGCGAGTCGGAGGATGTCGATGTCGGTCGTGGGGACGTCGGTCATGCGGCCATTATCCGGACGGCACGGGGATGTGCGGTGATCCCGGGTGCTGGATCGGCAGGATCCGACAGGGGAACGGCCGCTGGAGGACGGATCGGGCAGGATGGCCGGATGAGTGAGACGACGGGGTTCCACATCGAGGTCGGCACGCGCGACGCCAGCCCGCGGGGCGCGGAGAGCGCGGCGCGATTCGCGGCCGAGTCCGGCTTCGAGGGCCTGCAGCTGACCGAGCTGCAGCACGATCCGTTCATCGGCGCGGCGCTCGCCGCGCGCGAGGCGCAGCGCGCGGGACGGGCCATCCGCGTCTCCACCGCGATCGCCGTCGCGTTCGCCCGCAACCCGATGACCGTGGCGGCGGCGGCCAATGACGTGCAGCTCGCCGCCCAGGGCCGCTTCGCGCTGGGCCTCGGGTCGCAGGTGCAGCCCCACATCGAGCGGCGCTTCTCGATGCCGTGGTCGGCACCGGCACCGCGCATGCGCGAGTTCATCGGCGCCGTGCGGGCGATCTGGCGCGCGTGGGAGACGGGCGACAAGCTCGCGTTCCAGGGCGAGCACTACCGGCACACGCTCATGACGCCCATGTTCGATCCCGGCCCCAACCCGCACGGCAACCCGCCCATCTGGCTCGCGGGCGTCGGGACCGCCATGACGCGCTTGGCCGGCGAGGCGGCCGACGGCTTCGTCGCGCACGCGTTCACGACGCGCGAGTACCTGTCCGAGGTGAGCGTGCCCGCCCTCGCCGCAGGACGCGCCCGCTCCGCCCTGACCGAGCCCGTGAAGCTGATCGCGCTGCCGTTCGTCGTCGTGGGGCCGGACGCGGCCGCGCGCGCCGCCCAGGAGGCCGCCGTCCGCCAGCAGATCGCGTTCTACGGCTCGACGCCCTCGTACCGCGCGGTGATGGAGCTGCACGGCTGGGCGGACACCGCCGATCGGATGCACGACGCGTCCCGCCGCGGCGAGTGGCGCGAGATGGCGGGGCTCGTGGACGACGACATGCTCGACGCGTTCGCGGTCGCCGGCACGCCCGCCGAGGTGCGTGCGGCGCTCGACGACCGCTTCGCGGGCCTCGCGGACACGGTCTGCATCGGCGTTCCCGACGCCGCCGCCCCGGAGGACATCGCCGCCCTCGCGGGCTGACCCCACGACCTGGTGACTTCTCCCCATCCCGGACGGGATGGCCCGAGAAGGGCCGGGGCCGCCCGATAGGGTCGGGCGCATCATCGATCCGATCGAGGAGGACGGATGAGCGCACAGCAGACAGAGGACACGACGGACACCCCGCGCTGGCGGGTGATCGGCCCCGGGCTGGTGGTCGCCGCGACGGGCGTCGGCTCGGCCGACATGGTCGCGACGCTCGTGGCCGGGTCCAACTACGGCTACATGCTGCTGTGGGCGGTGGTCCTGGGCGTGATCCTCAAGATCGTGCTGGTCGAGGGCGCCGGCCGCTACACGGTCGCGACCGGCAACACGATCTTCGAGGGCTGGCGCTCGCTCGGCCGCTGGCCCGTCTGGTACTTCGCGCCCTACATCGTCATCTGGGGCTTCGTGTACGGCGCCTCCGCGATGAGCTCGACCGCCCTGCCGATCGCGGCGCTGTTCCCCGAGGGCAGCTTCGGCGCCAACACGTGGTTCTGGGCGATCCTGACCGGCCTCGCCGGCTTCGTCATGATCTGGTTCTCGAAGTACAAGATCTTCGAGCGCATCAGCGCGGCGCTCGTCGGCCTGATGTTCGTCACGATCGTGATCCTGGCGATCATCGCGGCCCCGAACTTCCTCGAGACGATCTCGGGCCTCGTGCCGATGATCCCCGAGGGCGGCGTGTTCAACACGCTCGCGCTCGCGGGCGGCGTCGGCGGCACCATCACGCTCGCGGCATACGGCTACTGGCTGCGGGAGAAGGGCTGGGACAAGCCGAAGTTCCTGCGCGTGATGCGGATCGACAACACCGCCGCGTACGTCATGACCGGGATCTTCGTGATCGCGATGCTGATCGTCGGCGCCGAGGTCGTGCGCGCCGCGGGCCTGGCACTCTCGGCCGGCGACCAGGGCCTGCTCGAGCTCGATGCCGTGCTGCGCGAGCGCTACGGCGACTTCGTCGGCGTCTGGTTCCTGGTCGGCTTCTGGGCCGCGGGCTTCTCTTCCGTGCTCGGTGTGTGGAACGGCGTCTCGCTGATGTTCGCCGACTTCATGGGCAACGTCACGGGCAAGGGATCTGGTCACCCCGACTCGCAGGCCGGCGGCAAGTGGTTCAAGGTCTACCTGGTCTGGCTGACGTTCCCGCCGATGCTGCTGCTGATGCTCGACCAGCCGATCTTCCTCGTGCTGCTGTACGGGTTCCTCGGCGCGCTGTTCATGCCGTTCCTGGCATTGACGCTGCTGCCGATCCTGAACACGGATCGCGTGCCGCGCGAGTTCCGCAACAAGTGGTACCTGAACGTGGCGCTCGGCATCACGACGCTGCTGTTCATCGCGCTCGGCGTCTACCAGGCGTACAACGCGATCGTGGGCGCGCTCGGCGGCTGACGCGACCGCACCGAGCGTGGGTCTCGGGCGATGCCCGGGACGCGCGCTCGTGTGGAGGGCAGGATGGGCGCATGTCGCTGCGCTCGTTCATCCCGGATGCCGGCATGGCCGTGCCCGATCGCGTGCGCGCCGTGGCGGGGGACGCCGAGCTCGTCCCCGTGTGGCGCAACGAGCTGGGCGGGCTGACGTTCCGCGCGGGCGACCGGCACGTGAAGTGGGGGCCGCGGCACGGGGAGGCGTCCATGGCCGAGGAGGCCGAGCGGCTCGCGTGGGCGGCGCGCTGGACGCCGGTGCCCACGGTGCTCGAGCACGGCGAGACCGACGACGAGGAGTGGCTCGTGACCGCGACCATCGCGGGCGAGTCCGCGGTCGCGCCGCGGTGGAAGGACGATCCCGGGACCGCGGTGCGGGCGATCGCCTCTGGTCTGCGGGCGATGCACGACGCGCTTCCCGTCGAGCAGTGCCCGTTCGACTGGTCCGTGCCCGTGCGCGTCCTGCGGGGGCGCGAGCGGGGGGTCATCCTGGCGTCGGACTTCGGCGATCCGCCGCCGATCGATCGGCTGGTCGTATGCCACGGCGACGCGTGCTCGCCCAACACCCTGATCGGCGACGACGGCCGCTGGATCGCGCATGTCGACCTCGGCGCGCTGGGCGTCGCCGACCGCTGGGCCGACATCGCCGTCGCGACCATGAGCCTCGAGTGGAACTACGGTCCCGGCTGGGACGCGACGTTCCTCGCGGCGTACGGGGTCGACCCGGATCCGGTCCGCACGTCCTACTACCGCGCCCTCTGGAACGCCACCTGACCACGGACCCCGACCAGACCCTGGCCACCGACACGCCGGAGCGGCAGGATCGAGACATGTCGCGAATCGTGCAGGGGGTGCGGTCGGCGCTCGCGCCCGTCACGCGCACGCGGGTGTTCCGCTGGATCGGGCCGATCGCCCTGCCCGTGGCGGAGCGGATCGTGCGCGCCCTCAGCGGCGGCCGCGCCCAGGTATCGGGGCTGCTGGTGCCGTCGCTCACGCTGCACACGGTGGGCGCGCGATCCGGCGACTTCCGCGCCAGCGAGCTGATGTACACGCCGGACGGGAGCGGATCCGCCCTCGTCGCGGGCACCAACTTCGCGCGAGGGCGCCACCCCGGCTGGACGCACAACCTCATCGCCCACCCGGAGGCCGAGATCGAGGTGCGCGGGCGCCGGTATGCCGTCGTGGCGACGCGCATCGACACGGATCCGGATGAGCGCGAGGCCGCGTGGGAGCGGATCCAGCGGCAGTGGCCGGGCTATCGCGCGTACGAGCACGACTCGGGACGCCAGGTGCGGCTGTTCCGCCTGCGCCTGGTGCGCGAACTGGACGGCCCGGCCCCGTCCTGAGCGCGTCCGGTCAGTCCGCCGGACCGAGGATCACGTTCCACGATCCCGTCGCGACCGACACCGTGACCGCGATCGCCGAGATCGCGGCCCCCGCGACGAGCAGCGCCCACTCGAGCGCGCCCCAGCGCGACGGCCGCGCCCACGTGCGCGGCGTCGGCGCGCCGAATCCGCGCGCCTCCATCGACGTCGCGAGCGTCGAGCCGCGCCGGATCGCCAGCACGATCAGCGCGAAGGCCATGCCGAGCAGGCGGCGCAGGCGCCCCGCGTCGGCGACGCCCCGCGCGCGGCGCGCGACCGCGAGCTCCCGCCAGTCGTCGACCAGCAGGCCGACGAGGCGCAGGCCGCCGAGCGCTCCGAGCACGAAACGGGTCGGCAGCCGGACACGCTGCGACAGCCCGTCCGCGAGGTCCGTCGGATCCACGGTCGCGAACAGCGCGATTCCCGGCAGCGCGATCGCCATGATCCGGAACATGGCGGCGAGCGCGAGGGCGAGCGATCCCTCGCTGATCCGCACGAACAGCCATTCGAACAGGATCGCCCCGCTCGCCTGCCCGTACAGCGCGATCGTGAGGCCCGTCAGCGGGGCGCCGATCCAGACGGGGGACGTCCGCAGCCAGAACTCGCGCCAGCCGAGCCCCGCCGCGAGCATCAGCGGCACCTCCAGGACGAGCGCCGTCACGGCCGACACCCAGTCCACCGTGAGGATGAGGGGCAGCGCGATGAGGAGCCCCGCCCCGAGCTTGGCGACGGGGTTCGCCCCGACGAGGAACCCGGATCGCGCGCGGGTGGCGGGGATCACGTCCGCTCCCCCGCGGGCAGCGCGAGGACCCGCGCGCGGAGCGCTTCGAGGACGTGCGCGTCGTGCGTGATGGCCGCGACCGCGACCGGCGGCTCGTCGCCGCGGCCGTCCCGCACCGACGCGATGATGTCCACGAGCTCGGCCCACGTGCGGGCGTCCTGCCCGAAGGTCGGCTCGTCGAGCACGACCACGCGCGGGCGCGTCGCGAGCATGGCCGCCACCGTCAGCCGCCGCTTCTCGCCACCCGAGAGCGTGTGGGGGTTCGCCTCGGCCAGGCGATCGAGCCGCAGCCGCGCGAGCAGCTCGTCCACACGGGCGCGCACCTCGGGCTCGGGCAGCTTCAGCGCGCGCGGCCCGACCTCCAGCTCGCGCCGCACGGTGGCGGTCAGCAGCTGATGATCCGGCGACTGCAGCACGGTGCCGATGCGGGTCAGCAGCTGCCGCGACGACCACCGGATCGGCGCCGGGTCCGCCCCCGCCGCGAGGACGGCGGCCGCCTCGACGACACCACCGACCGGAGGCAGCAGGCCCGCGAGCGTCCGGCCGAGCGTGGACTTGCCCGCGCCGTTGGGCCCCGTGATCCCGAGCACCTCGCCCGCACGCAGCGCGACGTCGAACGGCCCGGCGACCGGGCGCCGCGCCCGCCCGACCTCCAGGTCGCGCGCGGTGACGAGCACCTCGCCGCCGGACGCGACCGGCGGCGCCGGGTGCCGTGGCGGGATCCCGGGCACCCACACCCCGCGCTCGGCCAGCAGGGTCCCCTGCGCGCGCAGCACGTCGTCGGGTGCGCCGTCCGCGAGGACCCCGGATCCGTCGGACCCCGCGTCGAGGACGACGATCCGGTCGATCAGCGGCAGCCATACGTCGAGCCGGTGCTCGACGACGACGAGCGTCGCGCCCGTGCGGTCGAGCACGCGCGCGACCGCGTCGCGCACCGAGACGGCGCCCTCGGGGTCGAGGTTGGCGGTGGGCTCGTCGAGCAGCAGCAGGCCCGGCCCCATCGCGAGCGCGCCCGCGAGTGCCAGCCGCTGCTTCTGCCCGCCCGAGAGCGCGGACGTCGACCGGTCGAGCGGCACGTCCAGCCCGACCAGGTCGAGCGCCTCGCGCACGCGCGGCCAGATCTCCTCGCGCGGGACGCCGAGGTTCTCGCAGCCGAACGCCACGTCGTCGCCGACACGGGCGAGCACGGCCTGCGCGTCCGGGTCCTGCTGCACGAGCCCCGCCCTGCCCCGCGCGTCGCGAGGGTCCCTGCTGTCGAGGAGGAGCGATCCGGTCTGCTCGCCCTCCTCGTCTCCGCCGAGAACACCGGCGAGGGCGTGCAGGAGCGTCGACTTGCCGGATCCGCTCGCGCCGAGCAGCAGCACGCGCTCTCCGGGGGAGATCGACAGGTCCAGCCCCTGCGCCGCCCAGGCCCGGCGGGTCGCGTAGCGCCAGCCCCAGCCGCGCGCCTCGACGGCGACGGGGCCGCGCGACCGGGACGCCGTGCGCGCGTGGACCGTCACGTCAGACGCGCTTGGCCGAGGACCTGCCCGACGCGAACCGGTTGAGCGCGCCCGTGGCCGCGAGGCCGCGCGTGATCGCCCAGCCGCCGACGCCCGCGATCAGGGCGCCCGAGACGGTCGTGGAGACGATGTACACGGTCGCGAACAGCGCGTCCGCCCCGGCGTACCAGAGTACGAGGTCGTTGATGCCGCACGCGACCCCCGCCGCGGCGCCGGCGAGGACCGCGACCGGCAGCCGGAAGGACGCGTAGAGGAACACCGCGAAGATCAGCTCGGCGCCAAGACCCTGGACGAGGCCGGACACGAGCGTCAGCGGACCCCAGGTGTTCCCGATCAGCGCCGAGATCGTGGCGGCGAGCAGCTCGGTGTACAGCGCGGCGCCGGGCTTGCGGATGATCAGGCCGCCGAGCACGCCGGCGATCAGCCACGGGCCGGCCATGAGACCGCCGAGGCCCGGCAGCGCGGCCGTGAGCAGGGCTCCCGGGGCCTCGTAGCCGATGTTCCAGAGCGCGAAGGTCACCGCGCAGGCGACGCCGACGACGCTGGCGACGACGATGTCGACGACCCGCCAGGTGAAGCGGCGGCCGGTCTTCGCACTCGGGGCGACGGACGTGAACGTGTTCATCTCTCTCCTCCCTGCGCCGGCATGATCCGGATCAGGTTCGACGGTCGAAGCGCGGTTCGCTTCCTCTCAGCCCGGCTCGCCGGACTCCCGTGGTGTGTGAGGGAGATTCTAGGGCGGATCCGGCGCGCTCGCTGACCAGCGGATCTCCGGCTTCTTCGGGGGATCGGCGGGTACCGTGATCGAGTGGCCCTCGACGAACTCCCCCCACGCCGCGCGCACGCCGCCGATGACGCGGCATCCGCCCCCGCGACCGAGTTCGCCGACGGCACGAGCGCCGACGCGTTCGGGGAGACGCCGGATGACGAGCTCGAGGCCACGCAGGCGTTCGACGTCGCGGGTTTCATCGCGTTCGAGAAGAGCGCGACCCGGCGCGCGGTGTCGGCCGATGACGTGGATCCGCAGCCGCCGGCCACGGAGGGACGGCGCGCGCGCCGCGAGACGGCGCTCGTCGTCGAGGCCCTCGGCTTCGCGGCCGCGGCGGACGAGCCGCGCGGCCCCACCACCGCGGCGCTCGCCTGGGTGGACCCGGCGGCGCTCTCCACGCGCCCCGCCCCGACCTCGCTGAGCACGTCGTCGCACGTGCCCGCCACGACCGACCTGCTGCCGCCGCCCCGCCGGCGCCGGCGCGGCTCGGCCGCGGCACCGCTGATCACCGCCGGCGCGCTCGCGGTCGCCTACCTCGGCGGCTGCGCGCTGTGGCCGCTCGGAAGCGTCGCGCCCACCGTCTCGGAGGCCACCGTGGCACCGGCGCCCGGGCACCCGCTGGGCGTGACCTGGCCCGGCGCCGGCACGGCCGCGGTCGGTGCCGAGGGTCTCGGGACGATCGCCGCGCTGAACAGCGAGGCCGTGCCGATGGCGAGCATCGCGAAGCTCGTCACGGTGCTGATGATCCTCGAGGAGGCGCCGCTCCCCGTCGGCGAGGACGGCCCGTCCTACGCGTTCACCGCGGCCGACAACCAGCTGTACTGGCAGTACCGCTTCCAGAACGAGTCGGCGCTCGACGTGCCGATCGACGGCACCCTCACGGAGCGCGAGATGCTCGAGGGCATCCTCATCGGATCCGCCAACAACTACATCGACCGCCTCACGACCGAGCTGTGGGGCTCGAAGGACGCGTTCGTGCTGGCCGTGCCGGAGTGGCTCGACGCGCACGGGCTGAGCGACATCACGATGGTGGACCCGAGCGGCATCGATCCGCGCAACACCGCCACCCCGGCGGCGCTGGTCAAGCTCGCAAGCGCGGCCCTGGCGGATCCGGTCATCGCGGAGATCGTCGCGATGCCCGAGATCGACCTGCCCGGCGCGGGGGTCGTGAAGAACACGAATCCGCTGCTGGGCGAGCCGGGCGTCGTCGGCGTCAAGACCGGCACGCTGCTCGACGGCTGGCGGGAGCAGTGGAACCTGCTCACGGCCAAGGACATCACGATCGGCCAGACCACCGTGCGCGTGTACGCCGCGGTGCTCGGGCAGACGGACGAGAAGGCGCGAGAGAGTGTGAGCCGCTCGCTGCTCGAGCAGGTGGAGCACTCACTGCAGCCGGGGCCGTCGGTGGCCGAGGGCACCACGATCGCCACCATCACGACCGAGTGGGGCGAGGACGCGCAGGTCGTCGCGGACGACGACGCCTCGGTCGTGCTGTGGGATCGCGGCACGGCCGCGGTCGAGACCGACTACGACGTCGAGGTCGGTCTCGCCGACGGCGCCGAGGTGGGCGAGCTCACCGCCACGGGCCCGTTCGACTCGACCAGCGTGCCCCTCCGCCTCGAGGGCGACGTCCCCGGCCCCTCGCTCCTCTGGCGCCTCACGCACCCCCTCGACCTCCTCGGGCTCCAGTAGGCGCTTCGCGCCGCCGCCACCAGCGGAGGAGAAGTCCCTCGACAAGGGGCGGATGGCGGCGATCCGTCCTCCATCCTGGATTTCTCCTCGGTCCACGGCGGCGCGGTCACGCACGCGCCCGGTGGAGACCCTGCGCGATGGCGGTCAGGATCAGGTCCTGGACGGTCGCCCAGTCGTTCATCAGCTGCCAGTACCCGATCCGGATCACGTGGTAGCCCATCAGTCGCAGCCGTGCGTCATGCTCGTTGTCCTTGAGCCGTTGCGCGTCGACGTGATGGCCGCCGTCGATCTGGAGGACCAGACGATCACCGATCAGAATGTCGACGGGGCGGCCGGCGATGACCGTCTGGCGGCGCAGCGGGATCCCGAGCCGGAGTCGGCTCAGACGGCTGAACGCGATCGTCTCGGTGCCCTCGTCGGCGAAATTCCGCGCATCGGCCAGAAGCCGACGCGCGTCGGGAGGCAAGGGCAGCCCCCGGAGGACGTCGACGTCCACCAGCTCTCTGCGGATCGCCGCCTCCCACGCGGCCAGCCCGTGCTCGTACGGCTGGCAGGTGGCGAGGATCACCAGCGCGTTGATCAGTGGGTCCTCGAGTCCATCGGGGTCCCGCGGGATCACGGGCTTCGCCCAGTGCACGTGCGCCGAGATCGGCGCGAGCAGCTGCCCGTTCGCGCGCACCGCGAGGTGCGGCTCATCGATCTCGTGCGTCCACAGGCCCTGCCGGCGTGCGACCGTGACGCAGGTGAGGACAGCGCCCACCTCGACCGCCTGGCGCAGCTCGGCATTCACCAGCGGCAGGCACAGCCAACCGTGACGTGGTCGGTGGATCCGTCCGGCGGCGAGCGAGCGTCGCAGCGCATGCCGGGTGACGCCGAGTCGTGCCAAGGTCGGTGTGCGCGCGATTCCGCCGAGTCGCATGAGTGCGGTCACAGGGTCCATGCCGCCATGGTGGCGATCACGCCCACCCGGAACGGGTCGATTCGCGAGTCGGGGACGAGCCGGAGTCCGTCGCGCACCTGTGGACGACTCATCCGCGGGGGCACTGTCCACCCTCACGGAAGGAGAAATCCCCCAGCGAGGGGCGGATCCCGGTGATCCGTCCTCGCTGAGGGATTTCTCCTCGCCCGGCGGCGGGTCAGGCCGAGTCGGCGCCGGCCGCGGCCTCCTGGACCGGGACGGACGCCGTGCCGGTCGGGGCCTCGGCCGCCTCCACGGCGTCGATGTCGACCGCGGCGTGCTCGAACTGCGACTGGTACAGGCGCCAGTAGGCGCCCTCGCGGCCGATCAGCTCGTCGTGCGTGCCCTGCTCGACGATGTCGCCGTGCTCCATCACCAGGATGAGGTCCGCGTCGCGGATCGTCGACAGGCGGTGCGCGATCACGAACGACGTGCGCCCCTGGCGCAGCGCCGCCATGGCGTTCTGCAGCAGCTGCTCGGTGCGCGTGTCGACCGAGCTGGTGGCCTCGTCGAGGATCAGCACGCTCGGCTGCGAGACGAACGCGCGGGCGATCGTGAGAAGCTGACGTTCGCCGGCCGACACGTTGGCCGCGTCCTCCTCGAGCACCGTGTCGTAGCCGTCCGGCAGGGTGTGCACGAAGCGGTCGACGTAGGTCGCCTTGGCCGCCTCGACGATCTCCTCGTCGGTCGCGTCCTGGCGACCGTACCGGATGTTCTCGCGGATCGTGCCCGAGAAGAGCCACGGATCCTGCAGCACCATGCCGGCGCGCTCGCGCACGTCGTGCCGGGTCATCTTCGAGATGTCCTGGCCGTCGAGCAGGATCGCGCCGCCCTCGAGCTCGTAGAACCGCATCACGAGGTTCACGAGCGTCGTCTTGCCCGCGCCGGTCGGGCCGACGATCGCGACGGTCTGACCCGGCTCGACGCGGAACGACAGGTCGCGGATCAGCGGCTGCTCCGGCGTGTACGAGAACGCGACGTTCCGGAACTCGATCACGCCACGGCCGTCCGGCGCCTTCGGAGCGCCCTCGGCGTCGGGCTCCTGCTCGTCCTCGTCGAGCAGCTCGAACACACGCTCGGCCGAGGCCGTGCCCGACATGACCGCGCTCGTCATGCCGCCGAGCTCCATGAGGGGCTGAGTGAACTGCTGCGAGTACTGCACGAACGCCTGCACGTCGCCGATGCGCAGCTGACCGCTGGCGACCATCACGCCGCCCAGCACGGCGATGCCGGCGTACGTGAGCGAGCCGATGAACTGCACGCTCGGCATCATCAGGCCCGAGAAGAACTGCGCCGTGAACGCCGACCTGAACAGCTCGTCGTTCTCGGCGGCGAACGCCTCGCGATTGGCCTTCTCGCGACCGTAGACCTTCACCAGCGCGTGACCGGAGAACGCCTCCTCGACGCGCGCGTTCAGACGGCCGACCTTGGCCCACTGCGCCTGGAACGCCTTCTGCGAGCGCGGTCCGATCACGCCGAAGATCACGGCCATGAGCGGCAGCGCCACGAGTGCGACCAGGGCCAGCTGCCACGAGATCGAGAACATCATGATCAGCACGCCGACGACGGTCAGGATCGACGTGACCGCCCCCGACAGCGACTGCTGCAGCGTCTGGGTCATGTTGTCGATGTCGTTCGTGACGCGCGAGATCAGCTCGCCGCGCTGGACCTTGTCGAAGTAGGCCAGGGGCAGGCGGTTGATCTTCTCCTCGACCTGCTGACGCACGCGCCACATCGTCTTGACCATGACGATGTTGATCACATAGCCCTGCAGCCACTGCAGGAGCGCCGAGACCACGTACAGCGCGAGCACCCAGCGGATGACGACGCCGAGAGCGGCGAAGTCGATGCCGACGCCGAGCTCGAAGTGCTGCATCGCCGCGATCGTGTTCGCGAAGTCGGTCTGACCGGCCTGGCGCAGCGCCTCGACGACCTGATCCTGCGTCATCCCCGCCGGGAACTGCGCCCCCAGCATGGTCGACATGAAACCCTCGAACACGATGTTCGTGGCCTCACCCAGCACCTTGGGCGCGATGATCGACAGCACGACGCCGACGGCGCCGAGCACGAGCACCAGCCCGAAGACCCACTTGTACGGGCCCAGCAGCCCGACGAAGCGGATGAAGCTCGGGCCGAAGCTCTTCGGCTTGCCGGGAGGCGGAGAATCCCAGCCGCCGCCCTCCTGGCGCGCCTTCTCGGCGAGTTCGGCCTCGATGCGGGCCTGCTCGTCGTTCACGACCTCGTTCTCGACGGCGCTCATGCCCTGGCTCCCAGCTGCGAGTCGACGATCTCGCGGTAGGTCTCGCTGCTCGCGAGCAGCTCGTCGTGCGAGCCGACGCCCGCCACGCGGCCGCCCTCGAGCACCACGATGCGGTCGGCGTCGGTGATGGTCGACACGCGCTGCGCCACCACGATCTTCGTGACGTCGGGCAGCTCGCGCCACAGCGCCTGCCGCAGGCGGGCGTCCGTGGTGAGGTCGAGCGCCGAGAACGAGTCGTCGAAGATCAGGATGTCCGGCCGGCTGACGATCGCTCGCGCGATCGCGAGCCGCTGCCGCTGGCCGCCCGAGACGTTGGTGCCGCCCTGGGCGATCGGCTCGTCGAGCTGCTTCGGCTTCTCGCGCACGAAGTCGGCGGCCTGGGCGATCTCGAGCGCGTCCCACAGCTCGTCATCCGTGGCGTCCTCGCGACCGAACCGCAGGTTCGAGGCGATCGTGCCGTTGAACAGGAAGGGGCGCTGCGGCACCAGGCCGATGCCGGCCCACAGCACCTCGAGGTCGGCTTCGCGGACGTCCACGCCCGCGACCCGCACCGACCCGGCCGTGACGTCGTACAGGCGTGGGATCAGGTTGATCAGCGTGGTCTTGCCGACGCCGGTGGATCCGACGATCGCGACGGTCTCGCCGGGCCCGGCCCGGAACGAGACTCCCGAGATGACGGGCTCCTCGGCTCCCGGGTAGGTGAAGGCCACGTCGTCGAGCACGATCTCGCCGCGGGCCGGCAGCTCGGTCACGGGCGAGGCGGGCGGCGTCAGCGAGCTCGGCACGGCCATCACCTCGCCGATGCGGTCGGCCGACACGGCGGCACGAGGGATCATCACGGTCATGAACGCGGCCATCATCACGCCGCCGAGGATCTGGCCCACGTACTGCATGAACGCGAACAGGGTGCCGATCTCCACGTTCCCCTCGTTCACCTCGAAGGAGCCGAACCACACGACCCCGACGACCGTGACGTTGAGCACGAGCATCACGAGGGGGAACATCAGCACGAACAGCGAGCCCACCTTGCGGCCCACCGCCGCGATGTCGTCGTTGGCCGCGCCGAAGCGCTGCTCCTCGATCGGCTCGCGGACGAAGGCGCGCACGACGCGCACGCCCGTGAGCTGCTCGCGCATCACGCGGTTCACGGCGTCGAGCCGGGTCTGGTAGCTGCGGAACAGCGGCACCATGCGCCAGATGATGAGCCCCATGAGCACGAGCAGCACGGGCACGGCGACCCCGATGATCCAGCTCAGCCCGACGTCCTGTCGGATGGCCATGATGATGCCGCCGATCGCGAGCATGGGGGCCTGCACGAGCATCGTGGCGCCCATCATCGCGAGCATCTGGATCTGCTGCACGTCGTTCGTGTTGCGGGTGATGAGCGATCCCGCGCCGAACTGCGAGACCTCTCGCTCGGAGAACGATCCGACCTTCTCGAACACGTCGGAGCGGAGGTCCCGACCGGTCGCCATGGCGGCGCGGGCGGCGCACGCGGTCGCGATGATCGAGGCCACGATCTGGCCGAGAGACACCGCCAGCATGAGCATGCCGGTGCGGACGATGTAGCCGGTGTCGCCGCTGGCGACGCCCTCGTCGATGATGTCCGCGTTGAGCGAGGGCAGGTACAGCGCGGCCATCACGGAGGCGAACTGGAAGACCAGCACGCCGGCGAGGAGCCACTTGTATCGCCAGAGATATCGGAACAGGAGCTTGCCGAGCACGGGGGCCTCCACACAGAACACCTCGCACGGGCGCGCGCGAGGACGGATCGACTCTGCCACCCCTCTCGGACATTCCACCAGCGACGGCGCCCGCTGTCCGCTGAAGGCGCAATCGGGGCCGGTAGCACGATCCGGCGCTCGGCGGGAGCGCATCGTGGACGTCCGCGGGCACAGGGTAACGTCGCCACATGGCCCCCGACTCCCGATCGCCGCGCGATCCGTCTCGGGAGCGCACCGTCATCCTGAACCAGCTGCTGCTGGGTCTGATCGCGCTGATCGCCGGAGTGCTCGTGCTGGGCGCGGGCGAATACCGGAGCCTGGACGCGCTGATCGTCGGGATCGGCCTGATGTTCCTCGCGTGCGCATGCGCGGTCGTCATCCGCTGGGACCGGCTGCCGTCCTACACCGTCGCGATCATCCCGTTCGCGGACGTCGTGGCGATCGCGTTCCTCGAGATCTCCCAGCCGCTCGTGGGCATCGGCCTGCTGTGGGTGTTCCCGGTGCTGTGGGTCGCCGTGGTGTTCGGACCGCTGCTCACGGCCGCCGTCACCGTGGCCGTGATCGCGATCTACTGGTCGCTGCTGGCCACGTCCGACTCGGAGTTCCAGGTCCGCGGGCTGATGCTGCCGCTCACCGTCATCGCGCTGGCGTCGTTCGGACAGCTGCTGTCGCGGCGCACCGCCGCGCAGCGCACCCTGCTCGCGCGTCAGTCGCGCATCCTGCGCGGGGCGTTCGAGCGCGCCCGCAGCCAGGAGGCGCTGCTCAGCGAGGTGCTGCAGACGGTCGACTTCGGCGTCATGCGCGTGGGCTACGACGGGCGGATCGCGGTGACGAATCCGGCGCACGCGCGCATGTACGGCGAGCCGGATGCTCCGCTGTTCCGCGCCGACGGCATCACTCCGCTCCCGCCCGACGAGCGGCCGCTCGCCCGGGCCCGACGCGGCGAGTCGTTCGACGGCGTGGACCTGTGGCATGGCGGCCTCGGCAGCGCCCGCCGAGCCCTGCACGTGACGGCACGACCGGTGCGAGCGGACGGCGATTCCGGCATCGTGGTCGTCTCGCGAGACGTCACCGCCGAGCGCACGGCGCTGCGCGCGCGCGACGACCTCGTCGCCTCGGTCTCGCACGAGCTGCGCACCCCGCTGACCTCGATCATGGGGTTCCTCGACCTGGCGCTCGACGATCGCTCCGTGCCCGCGCCCGTGCGCCGGAACCTCGAGGTGGCCGAGCGCAACGCCCAGCGTCTGCTCGCGCTCGTCAACGACATGCTCTCGGCCTCCGCCGATCCCCACGCCGACCTCGACACGCGACTGCGGCTCGCGCCCATGGACGTCGCGGCCGTGCTGAGCCAGGCCGTCGAGTCCGCCACTCCGCGCGCGGCCGAGCGCGGGATCGTGATCGATGCCGAGGGGATCGAGCCGACGACCGCGCACGCGGACGCCGCCCGTATCCGCCAGGTCGTCGACAACCTGCTGTCCAACGCCATCAAGTACGCGCACCACGCCGGACGCGTGTGGATCGGATGCACGAACGAGGGCGACCACGCGATCATCGCCGTGCGCGACGACGGCCCGGGCATCGCCGCGGCGGAGCAGGAGCGCCTGTTCGAGCGCTTCTACCGGGCCGACGCGGTGCGCCGGTCGAGCACGCACGGCAGCGGCCTCGGTCTCGCGATCAGCCGCGACATCGTGCGCGCGCACGGCGGGGACATCCGGCTCCAGAGCGAGGCCGGCGAGGGCGCGACGTTCGTGGTCACACTCCCCGCCGCCGCCCCGGTGACCACCCCGCCCGTCCCGATCCCCGACCCGGCCCGCGCCGAGGAGGACCGATGACCGAGCTCGATCTGTTCACCACGTCGTTCGTCACCGCGGTGGTCGTGATCTCGGCGGGAGTCGTCTTCCTGTTCGAGACCGTCGTCCGCCGCGAGAGCGGATCGGGACGGTACTGGGCGGCGTCGTTCGTCGCGGGCATCCTGACGACGTTCTGCTACGTCGCGTGGTCCGTGGACCGGGATCTGTGGCTCGCCGTCGCGCTCGGCAACGCGGCGTTCGTCACGCAGATGGGCATGATGTGGCTGGGCTGCCGCGTGTACAACGGCCGGCTGGGTCTCCTGCACCGCTGGCTGGTCGCGGGCGTGGTCTTCCTGGCACTGGCGGCCGCGGCGCTGGATCGCGAGGCCGGCGACTGGGCCGGCGCCGCGGTGCTGTTCACGGGCGTCGCGCTGTTCGCCGCGCTCGGCGCGCTCGAGACCCTGCGCGGCGCCCTGCGCGCGGTGTTCGCGGCCTGGGGACTGACCTTCGTGCTCGGCATCGCCGGGGTGTACTACGCGCTGCGCACGGTCGTGTTCCTCGCCGCCGGCCCGGACAGCTCCCTGTTCGCGGAGTGGTTCGACACCAGGATGGCGTCGTTCGTCACGATCCCGCTGACGATCATCGCGGTCGTGACGACATCGGTGCTGCGCGTGACGTCCGTGTCGTCGCCGCCCGTGCCCGGATCCCTCGCCGCGACCCGCACCCGCACGGTGCTCCTTCCGCGCGAGATCATCGTGCGCGCCCTGGAGGACGTCGCGGGACGCAGCGAGCGCGCCGCGACGCCCCTCGCGGTCGTCGTGATCCGCATCTCCGGGCTCGCGGAGATCGCCACGGCCTTCGGACCGGAGACCGCGGAGCTCATCGAATCGAGCTGGCACGACGCCCTGCACCGTCACCTGGCCCCGCTCAGTCCCGCGGGAGCGCTCGACGACGTCACGGCCTGCGTCGTCATCGATCCGCACACCGCGGACGAGGCCGCCGCCGCGGGCGACGACCTGCGGCAGAACCTCATCGACGAGCTCGCGTCGCTGAAGGACGCGGTGCTGCCGGCGATCGGCGTCGGCTTCGCCCTGACCGAGGACTTCGGATATGACGCCGGCGTGCTCGTGGCGGCGGCGGCGGAAGCGGCGGAGCGGTCGGCGACGACGTCCGGCCTGCCGGTCGTGCGCGCCGAGCGCTGATCCGGCGGCCGACCCCGCGCTCAGGCGGCCGTGAGGCGGTAGCCGATGCCGCGGACCGTCTCGATCCAGCGCGGGCTCGTCGCCGACTCGCCGATCTTGCGGCGGAGATTCGCCATGTGCACCTCGATGGCGCGCAGGTCGTGGTCGCTCACGAAGCCGCCGTGGCGGTCGCCGCGCAGCGCGAGCGAGAGCTGATGCTTCGAGACCACGCGCGATCCGGCTTCGAGCAGCTCCTGCAGCAGGTCGAACTCCGTGCGGGTGAGGTCGAGCGGCGCGTCGTCGGCCGTGGCCGCGCGCATCTCGGGATGCAGCCGCAGCCCGCGGTGCTCGAGCCAGCCCTCCTGCTCGGGCGGGCCATCGGGCTCCGCGGGCGGCGCCACCGCTCCCGCGATGCGGGGCCGGCGCAGCATCGCCTCGATCCGGGCGCGCAGCTCGCGCGGCCGGAACGGCTTGGTGACGTAGTCGTCCGCGCCCGCCTGCAGGCCCTGCAGCACGTCGATCTCCTCGGACCGCGCGCTGAGCATCACCAGATACGTGGGGCTGATCTCGCGGATGCGTTTGGCCGTCTCGAAGCCGTCCATACCGGGCATGCTGACGTCGAGCGTGGTGATCACGGGGTCGAACTCGCGCACGAGCTGGACGCCCTCGGCACCGGTCGAGGCGGCGTGCACGTCGAACCCGCCCTGGGTCAGAACCTCGGCGAGAAGGCCCCGGATGTCGGGATCGTCCTCGATCACGACGGCGACACGTGGGTCCTCCACTGCACCGCCTCTCGCACGATCCGAATCCGAGGCGAAGATATCGCAGAAAACTCGGCGGAACGCACCGCGCTCCCGGAGCCCGGGATTTCCGGACTGGATCCAGGATCCCGTATCGCGGACATGGCGAGCACCGGATCCGAGCGCACCGGGACGCCGGATCAGCTGGTCGGGACTCACGAGCGGCGTCTCCTGCGGCGGCGATCGACGATGCCGCTCACGACGAGCCAGCCCGCGTACGCGAAAAGTCCCCCCGAGACGATGGGCACGATCCAGCTGCGCGCGGATCCGCTCACCGCGCTGTTGACCCATCCGATCCAGGGCACGGCGTACCAGACGGTGCCGCGGATCTGCACCGGCATCACCGGATCCGGGTCGGGCACGTCGTTCGCGTCGCCCTGCGTGATGAAGCGCAGCTCGCCCGAGGCGGAATCCGTGATGCGCGAGATCACGCGGTGGCTCACGAGCGCGGCCTGACCCGACTCGAGCTGGAAGGTCAGCACGTCGCCGATGCCGATCTCCTCGACGGGCGTCGGCTTGACGACGATCAGGGTGCCCGGGGGCAGATTCGGGCGCATGGACCCCGTCAGGATCGTCAGCGGGATGCCGCCGACCGCCGCCGGAACGCCGATCACGAGGACGCCCAGGCCGAGCACGAGAACCAGGATCCCGATGCTGACGCCGCGGATCAGGGCGCGCAGCGTCTCGCGCAGGCCGCTCGGCCGGGGCGCCTCGTCCGCGGCGCCGGGCTCGGAACCGGCTTCGACCTCGTCGCCGGGATCGGGCGCACCGCTCGGGGCCGCCAGTGCGTCGCGGTGCGCGCGGCGCTCGCTCACGCGCGGCGGCGTCGGCGCCGCCGCGCCAGAAGAAGCATCAGCCATCCCGCACCCCCCAATGCGCTACCCACGATAACCGCGGAGAGCGCGACGGTGCCGCCGGTCGCGGCGAGGCCGCCCGGTCCGGGGATGAAGTCGCCGGGCCCCGGGACGGGCGGCGCCGCCGCCGCGTCGTCGGGGTCCTCGGTGGGAAGCGCGGCAGGCGGCGCCGGATCCAGTCCGGGGTTGTTCTGGACGAACTGGGGGCAGCCGTCCTCGTCCACCCCGGCGACCGTGGCGTCGGTCAGCCCGAACCACAGGTCGAAGTCGATCGCTTCGTTCTGGACCTCTTCGCCGGACAGACCCGGGTCGAGCTGCACGCCGAGATCGACCGCGACGGACTCGCCGGGCGCGAGCATCTGCGGCGAGACGACGGACGTGCAGACGCCGAGATCCGCGACGGCGGTGGGCGCGAGGCCGGGCCCGCGCTCATCCTGACCCGAGAGGCGGAACGCCCGTTCGGCTGCGGGACTCTGGCCGCTCGGCTCTCGCACGACGACGACGAGCACGCCGGACGTCTCCTCCGCATTGCGGACGTGCATCGTCGCCGTGGTGCGGTCTCCGGGAACGAGCCGGAGACCGTCCGCGAAGAGCGAGGCCGGGGCCGCGTGCGACCACGTGGAACCGTCGACGGAGAGCTCGAGCGGGGAGTCGTCGACCGCCGCCGGCACGACTGGCAGCGCCAGCGCCGACGCCGCGACAAGAGCGAGAGTCGAGGCGGCGATCACTGCCACCCGCAGACGACACCCTGCACGGGATTGGCGGAGAGGATGTGGATCTTGCCGACTCCGGCGGGCTTCCAGGCTCCGGTTCCCCCCACCTGCTCCTCGACATAGACCCAGGTGTTGCCGGTGCCGCCGCCAGCTGCACGCACGTAGGCCTGGAGGTCGGCGTTCCCCTGAGAGAACTGAAGCACTGTGTACCAGGGATTCATCGACGTCGCGGGAAATTCGACGCGAGTGGTGGGCGACGACTCCCGGGCGAGATATGCCCGGAACTTCGTTCCCTGCTGGGGGTTCGTCGCCGGGTAGGACAGCTGGATGTGCCAGGGGTCGTTTCCGCTGCAGGTCATCGTCTGGCCCAGGCTCGCCGCGGCGACCTTCTGGTCGAACGAGGTCGTCTCACTGGACTTCTGCCAGCCGGTGCCGGTCGAGTACGTGAGCTGCGACTGCAGCGCGAGCGTCGCGGTCGCTCCGCCGTACGTCGAGACGCTGCCGGAGGTGATCCACGTCTGCACGCACAGCACCACGCTTCCGCCGCGCTCCGCCAGAGGGGTCGTCCCCGAGTAGGTGAATGAACCCGACGAGAGCGAACCCGTCTTGAGCGCCCCCAGCTGAGCCGTGGACGTGCACGCCGCAACGCTTCCCACCGTCCCTGCCGCGACCTGGATGGCGCCGGTGAAGCCGGGTGTCGTCGACGTGCCGGACAGGGTCAGCGAGTATGCCGACGTGGGCCGGCTGCCGGTGTTCGCAAGTGTCACCGCTCCGCCGACGCGGAGGTTCTGCGTCGTGTACGTGGTGCCCAGCGGCGTGCCGCCGGAGGCAGGTGCGTACACCGCCTGGGTGACTCCGACCGTCGCAGCCTTGGCCTGCAGGGGAGCCGTGGCGCTCGCCGCCCAGTACGCGGACGCGATGCCGCCGCCGGCGAGGGTGAGGAAGACGGCGAGGGCAGCGATCAGTCCGGCGCGGCGCCGGCGGAGAAGGGGCGCCATCAGCGCACCTGCGTGCCGTCGAAGGTCACCGTGTAGTCCGCGGCGGCGCCGGGCGCGGGAGCGGCGGTGCCGCTGAGAGCGCGGACCTCGAGGCACACGGTGGTGAACTGCGACCCGGCGAGCTTCGTCGCGATCGACGGATGTGCGCCGGTCGCCAGGGTGGTGAACGTGCCCGAGCAGCCGCCCGCCGCGATCCGAAGCTCGAATCCTGCGACGGCCGCACCCGTCGCCGTGACGGCGAGGGCGGCCTGGCCGGTGTTGGTGACCGTCATCGTCTGGCGGACGGACTCACCGGGCAGCATGTTCGACACGAGGGCGCTGTCGATGCCCGAGAGGGACAGGGCAGCGGTACCGGACTGCACCGTCGTGCCGGTGACCGCCGCTCCGTCGACCCACATCGCGTAGGTGCCGCCGACCCCCGTCAAAGCGACGAGGAGGAGGGCCGTCGCGCTGAGCGCGGAGGCGACGAGTCCACGGACCCGCTGCGCCCTGCGGACCCGTGCGCGGCGCAGCCGGCGGGGCTGCGAGGCGGGACTGCTGGGCTGGGACACGGCGACTTCCTGCGGGGTGTGGGACGGGAGCGGCTGAGGCGCCGCCGTGCCCCGTTCGCGGAGGAACGGGGCACGGCGGACTGGATCACGGCTGGGTCTGAGTCGCGACGAACTTCAGGCCCGTGAGGTCGACCGACTTGCTCATCGAGTTGTTCTGAGCGGCGGTGTCCTTGAACGCGAAGTTCGCCGTCACCGTGACGGGGATCGTGTAGACGCCCGGCTTCTTGAAGGTGAACACCCCGCCGGCGAACGAGAGCTCGCTGCTGGTGGCGGCAACGGCAGACCCAGAGGACGACGCCTTGTACGTGGCACCGGTTCCCTGGGTCGCGACGACCGTGAAGTCGCTGCCGAACTCGGCCGGGATGACGTACGACGTGCTGTCCACAGCGACGGTGCCGTGGATCTGCGCTCCCTCAGCGGTCAGGGTCAGCGTCGTGGTGTAGGTCGACTTGTCACCGGGCACCCAGGCCTCGGCAGCGGGCTTCGACCACGTGGCGGTCTCGTCGGCGGCGAGCTCGAGCTTGCCGGCGTTCACCGTCACGTCGGCCAGGTCGGCCGAGTCGTTCCAGTAGGCGAGCGAGCCGGCGCCGCCGAGGAGGAGGACGATGCCCGCGGCAGCGGCGATCGAGCTCTTTGCAAACTTGTTCACGAGTATCTCCAGGTGTTTCGGGGGTGGGGGGAAGCCGGTGGGGCGTGCGGGCACGCCGAATGATGGGGCGGCCACGCGGCAGAGCAGGTCTTTTCGCCGGGGGGTGCGAGGCTCTGCCGCCGCGGTCACGGGTGTTCCGCTGTGGTCGCCGCCAGGGAAGAACATACGGATGAATACTCAGGCGAGCGTCAAGTTCGCCCTAAGACCGGCTTTGGATTTGTCCCCCACATGGGGGACAAATCGTGTCCCCCATGTGGAGGACACCAACCAATGGGAGCGCTCCCATGCCCAATCCCGCTGACCGGGACGGAGCGCGTGGCGCGGTGAGCCCGCTCAGGCTCCGAGGCGCAGCGCCTCCCCGAGGCGCGCCAGCGAGCCCAGGGGGTCGTCGCCGAGAGCCTGGACCGGGACGTGGTCGGCGCCCGCGTCGAGGTGCGCGCGGATGCCCGCGACCGCGGCGCCGACCGTCGGATTCGAGGCCACGAGGTCGATCAGCGCGTCCGAGCCCCCGCCGGTGAACTCGGCCTCGTCGACACCGCTGCGGATGAGCGCGCCGACGTAGTTCTCGAGGCCGAAGTAGCGCTTCAGGTAGCGGCGGGCGACGGCGCGGGCCTCGTCCCGGTCCGCGTGGATCACGACCTTCTGCTCGGGCGCCAGCAGCGCGCCGGGGCGGGTGCCGTCCAGGATGGCGCGCGCGTGCGCCGTGTGGACCGGCACGGTCAGGTACGGGTGCGCGCCGAGCGAGCGCTCTGCGGCGAGCGCGAGCGTGCGATCGCCCAGCGCGGCGAGCAGCCGCTGGTCCCGGCCGACCCCCTCCGCGTCGAACACGTCGAGGTACGCCGAGAGCGTCGCCAGCGGCCGGACGCGATGCGCGGTGGCCTCGCGGTGACCCGATCCGATGCCGACGACGAATCGGCCGGGGTGACGGTCCTCGATCCGCCGGAAGGAGCGCGCGACGACCGCCGCGTCGTCCTTCCAGATGTTCACGATGCCGGTGGCGATCCGGATCCGCGCGGTCGCGTCGAGCAGGTCCTCGACGATCCGCAGATCGCCGCCCGGCGATCCGCCGACCCAGAGCGCTCCGTAGCCGAGGCGCTCGACCTCCGTGGCGAAGCGCGCATCCAGAGTCGCCGCGCCCCGCCATACCCCGTACGTGCCGAAGTCCGTCATGCAGCCAGTGTCCCAGCGCGACGCGCGCGCGGGGCCGGATCAGTCGAACAGCGGGCGCTCGGGTTCGAACGCGAACGCGTCGCCCACGGTGTCGGTCGTGACCTCGGCGAGCGTCGCGGGGCTCCACTTCGGCGCGCGGTCCTTGTCGACCATCTGCGCGCGGATGCCCTCGGCCATGTCGGGCTGGGTCGCCATGAACCACAGCACGAGCGCGAACTCCTGCGACAGCGCGTCGCGCAGGCCCCGCAGCGCGCGCGACGAGCGCACGGCCGCGAGCGTGACCGTGAGGGCGACGGGCGAGCGCTCGTCGATCGCGGCGAGCGCGGCGGCGGGACTCACGGCCTCGCCCTCGGCGACGCCGTCGGCGGCGAGGGCGCGCAGCCGATCCACGATCTCGGGCACGGTGTCGGCCGCGAAGGCGTCGTCGATCCAGTCGCGGGCGCGCTCGATCGGGCCGGCCTCGGCGGTCTCGTCGAACAGCAGGACGAGCTCGGTGGGGGTGGACGGATCCGCGCGCGTCGTGAGCGCCTCGTGCAGCGAAGGCAGGCGCTCGGCTGGCACGAAGTGATCGGCGAAGCCGGCGTGGATGGCGTCGGCGGGGCCCATGGCCCAGCACGTCAGCGCGAGGAACTCCCCGAGGCGGCCGGGCGCCGCCCCGAGCAGCCACGAGCCGCCCGCGTCGGGCGTGAAGCCCAGGCGCGTCTCGGGCATCGCGAGCTGCGACGTCTCGGTGACGATGCGCACGTGCGAGTGCCCGGCGATCCCGATCCCGCCGCCCATCGTGACGCCGTCGGCGAAGACGACGATCGGCTTCGGGTACTCATCGATGAACGCGTTCATCGTGTACTCCGCGCGGAAGAACCGCTCGGCCGCGGTCACCTCGCCGCCGGCGACCGCGGCATGCAGGCGCCGCACGTCACCGCCCGCGCTGAAGCCACGCTCCCCCGCCCCGTCGAACAGCACGACCTGGACGTCCGGATCCGTCAACCACGCGTCGAGCACGCCGCGGATCGCCTCGATCATGTCGAGGTCGACCGCGTTGATCGCCTCCGGTCGGTTGAGGGTGATGGTGCCCAGTCCGCCCTCGCGGCGGGTGAGGATGCGGGGATCCGGCGTCGGAGAGGTCACGGGTCCACGCTACCGGGGCCTCTCGCGCGGGCGGCCTGCGCGTCGCGCGGGCGCCGGCGCGGGGGTGCGGATCGCCCGGCGAACGGCCCGGATCCCCAGGTTCCGCGGGATATCCGCCAAGATAGGGGGGACCTGTACACCCAAGAGAGGGAGCGGATGGCCGACGGCAAGGTGCTGGAGTTCCGCGGAGTCACCAAGATCTTCGGTGACGTCGCCGCGGTCTCCGACTTCACCGCACGCGTCGAGCCCGGTGTCGTGACCGGCTTCGTCGGACCGAACGGAGCGGGCAAGTCGACGACGCTGCGCATCCTGCTGGGCGACATCAGGCCCACGGCGGGCACGGCGCTGATCGGCGGCGTCCCGTACGCGAAGCTCTCGCAGCCGCGCCGGGAGGTCGGCGCCCTGCTCGAGAACACGACCTACCGGCCGCGGCGCACGGCCGAGCGCCACCTGCTGGCGATGGCCCGCGCGATCGGCGTGCCGGCCGCGCGCGTGGCCGAGGTGCTCGACGTCGTCGGGCTCGGGGGCGTGGGCGACATGCGCATCGGCGGCTTCTCCCTCGGCATGCGCCAGCGTCTGGGCGTCGCCGAGGCGCTGCTGGGCGACCCCGCCGTGCTGGTGTTCGACGAGCCGGCCAACGGCCTCGACCCGGAGGGCATCCGCTGGATGCGCCTCCTGATGCGCCGCCTCGCGGACGAGGGGCGCACCGTGCTGATGTCGTCGCACGTGCTCAGCGAGGTCCAGCAGGTCGCGGACAACATCCTGATCATCTCGAACGGCCGCCTGCTGTTCAGCGGCGGGATCGAGCAGCTCGCGGTCATGGACGCGGTCGTCGCCGTCGACTCGCCGCACCGCTCGGCGCTGCGCGACGCGCTGCGCGCGCGGGGCCTGCAGTTCGAGCTGCTGCGCTCGGGCATCAATGTCACCGGCGCCACCACGGCCGAGATCGGCGAGCTCGCCGCCGAGGCCGGCGTGCCGCTGTCGGCGCTGCAGCTGCGGCAGCAGAGCCTCGAGGACGTCTTCCTCAAGATCGTGAACGGCACGTGGGACGTCCCGGCTCCGGCCGAGGCGGGCGAGGCCGAAGATCAGCCGGACGGCACGGACGCGGATGAGGCCGACGACGCGCCGGAGGTCGCCGCGAACGAGGACGAGCCGGGGGCGGATGACGCAGAGCCCGCGGCGGACGAGCCCGAAGCGCCGGAGACGGACGAGGCGGGTGCGCAGGTCGAGACCGTCGACCAGCTGCCCTTCACGCCGACCACCGTGGACAGCGAGGTCGTCGTGGACGAGCAGGCGACCGCGAGCGACCTGAGCGCCCCGTCCCTCGTGACCGACGCGGATCCGGATCCGTTCGGCTTCCTGCGCCGCCCGCTGTGGGAGATCGAGAAGGACGTCACGGCAGGCGAGGCCCAGCTGATCGCCGCGTCGCCCGCGGGCGAGCAGCCCACGCCGGGCTGGGTGCCCGCGCCCGAGGTCCTCCTCTCGCCGCGCGAGGAGGACGCCGACGATCCCGATGCGCTCGAGACACCCGATTCGGTGATCGAATGGCCGGACGAGGACGAGCGCCACGGCTGACGGCGCATCGGCAGGCGTCAGCCCTCGGCTTCGCCCGCCTCCAGCTGCAGGGCCTTGGCGAGGGCATGACCGTGGCGCGTCGAGAGGATCAGGCGGCTGAAGCGCTCGTGGCCGTCGAGGTCGATCACGACGCCGGGGCGGCCGTGGCGGATCGCCACGAAGTCGTCGCCCTGGGCGGAGCGCCACGTGCCCAGCGCGAGGACCTGCGGCAGGTGCGTGCCGGGCGCGCGGACGCCGCGCAGCCACGTCGCCGGTTCGTCCGTGAGCTGCAGCTTCGCGATCGAGGTGCGGTCGAAGCGCAGATCGCCGCGCTGAGCCGCGAGCACCCGCTCGACGCGCGTGAGCACGATCTCCAGCTGCCGCTGGTCGAGAAGCAGAGTCACCATGGATCCATCCTGCCCGCTCTGGTGCGCGCGTCTCCTCACAGGACGGCAACGATCGGTCGGCCCTCGCTGCCGCCCGCGGTGCGAGACTGATTCGGTGACCCTGCTCGATCCGCACCGTCCCAGCCAGGGCGTCGAGTCCGGCGTCGCCGCGCTCGAGGCCGCGCTGGCCCATGCCGAGGCGGGCCGCCAGATCGGCGTCGACGACGCCGAGGCGCTGCTCGGGGCCTCGGGCTACGCGCTCGACCGCCTGCTCGCAACCGCCGCGCGGGTGCGCGACGCGGGCCTGGGGGCCATCGGGCGCGCGGGCGTCATGACCTACTCGCGCAAGGTGTTCATCCCGCTCACGACGCTGTGCCGCGACCGCTGCCACTACTGCATCTTCGTCGACACGCCCGGCCAGCTGCTCACGCAGCACAAGCCGACGTACATGTCGCGCGAGCAGGTGCTCGCCGTCGCGCGGCAGGGCCAGGCGCTCGGCTGCAAGGAGGCGCTGCTCACCCTCGGCGACCGTCCGGAGGACCGCTGGCCCGAGGCGCGTGCGTGGCTCGACGACCACGGCTACGCCTCCACGCTGGACTACGTCGCCGACATGGCGCGCGCGATCGTCGCCGAGACGGGCCTGCTGCCCCACCTGAACCCCGGGATCATGACCGCCGACGAGCTCGCGATGCTGCGTCCCGTCGCGCCGTCCATGGGCGTCATGCTCGAGACCACGTCGCGGCGCCTGTACGAGGAGCCGGGGCAGGTGCACTACGGCTCGCCCGACAAGGATCCGGATGTCCGCCTGCGGCTTCTCGAGGACGCCGGCCGGGCGCGCATCCCGTTCACCACCGGGATCCTGGTCGGGATCGGCGAGACCCTGCGCGATCGCGCCGAGTCGCTCGTCGCGCTGCGCGAGACCCAGGCCCGGCACGGTCACGTGCAGGAGATCATCGTGCAGAACTTCCGCGCGAAGCCGCGGACCGCGATGCAGGATGCGCCCGACGCCGACCTCGTCGAGTACGTCGCGGCGGTCGCCGTGGCGCGGCTCGTGATGGGGCCGGGCATGAGGATCCAGGTGCCGCCGAACCTGTCGGACCCGCAGGAGTTCGACCTGCTCGTGCGCGCCGGCGCCGACGACTGGGGCGGCGTCTCTCCGCTGACCGCCGACCACGTGAACCCCGAGCGCCCCTGGCCGCACCTGGACGACCTCGCGCGCTTCACCGCGGAGGCCGGATTCGAGCTGCGCGAGCGGCTCACGGCGCACCCGCCGTACGTGACGGACGCCTGGCTGGACCCCGCGATCCGCGACGCCACGTACGCGCTGGCGGATCCCGTCACGCGGCTCGCGCGCACCTCGCCGATCGCGCCGGCGCGTCAGGCGCCGCGCCCGCGCGCCGACGCGGGGTTCGGCGCCGTCCTCTCGCGCGCCGCGTCCGATCCCGCGTCGCTCGACGACGCCGAGTGGGAGATCCTGCTGCGCGCGTCGGGCGCCGACGCGGACGCCCTCGCCGCGACGGCCGACGACGTGCGGCGGTACACGGTCGGCGAGGCGCTCACGATCGTCGCGAACCGCAACGTGGCGTCGGCGAACTTCCGGCGCGTGCCCACCGGGGAGCCCAACACCTACGACCCGGCGGTGCTCGCGGACATCGCACGCGACGCGCTCGAGCTCGGGCTGACCGAGATCTGCGTGCAGGGCCTCGTCGCGCCGTCCGAGGACGCCGAGGCGTACCTCGACATCGCGCGGGCGATCAAGCATGCCGCTCCGGGCATGCACCTGCACGCCTTCCGCCCGCAGGACGTCGCGGACCTCGCGGACCGCTCGGGCCTCGGACTGGCGGGCGCCCTCGCGGCGATGCGCGACGCCGGCGTGGACACCGTGCCGGGCACGGGCGTCAAGGTGCTGAGCGAGCGCGTGCGGGAGCTGATCGCTCCCGGCGACCTCGAGATCGACCGGTGGCGCGAGAACATCGCCGCCGCCCATCGCGCCGGCTTCCGGTCGACATCCGTGCTGTTCTACGGGCACGTCGAGACCGCCGGCGAGCGGATCGCCCACCTTCGCGAGCTCGCGGCGATCCAGCGCGAGACGCGCGGCTTCACGGAGTTCGTGCCGATCCCGCTGCCGGAGGCGATGGGCGGCGGCGTGCCGCTGGTCCCCGGCCGCGCGCCGCTCGACGAGCACCGCGCGATGGCCGCGGTGTCGCGCCTGCTGCTGTCGGGCGTGATCCCGCACATCCAGATCCCGTGGACGCGGCACGGCATCCCCGCTTCCATCGAGCTGCTGCGCGCCGGCGGCGACGACCTCGGCGGCACGCTGCTCGACGGGCGCGTGCTGCCCGGCGCGGGTGTCGAGCGCGGCCTCGAGCTGCCCGTCCACGAGGCGCGCGCGATCGCGCGCGGCCTGTTCCGCCCGTTCCGGCAGCGCTCCACGACCTACGGCGACGTACCCGCGCGGACCGGGATGACCGCCGTGCGGACGACCCGGCTTCACGAGGAGACCCGGCTTCGCGAGGAGGATTCCCCTCGATGATCTCCTCTGGATCGAGGATCTCCTCGGGAAGCGAACGAACCGACACGGTGATCGTCGGCGCGGGCTTCGCGGGAATCGCCGCGGCGCTCGCCCTGCGCGCCGAGGGCGTCTCCGACTTCCTGATCCTCGAGCGGGCGCATGCCGTCGGCGGCACGTGGCGTGACAACATCTACCCCGGCGTCGCGTGCGACGTGCCGGCGCACCTCTACGGTCTGTCCACCCACCCGTGGCCAGGGTGGTCCCGAGCATTCGCGCCGGGCGCGGAGATCCGCGCCTACCTCGAGCGCATCGTGCGCGACGAGGGCCTCGACCGGCATCTGCGCCTCGGCACCGCCCTGACCGACGCGCGCTGGGACGAGGACCACTGGGTCGTCGCGACCGGCACTGGGCCCGGGATCATCCACGCGACGAACGTCATCCTCGCCGCGGGCCGGCTCACCGAGCCCGTGATCCCCGACATCCCCGGGCTCGCGGACTTCCCGGGGGCGGTGTTCCACTCCGCGCGGTGGGACGACCGGATCCGGATCGAGGGCGCCCGCATCGCCGTGATCGGCACGGGCGCGAGCGCCGTGCAGCTCACGCCCGAGCTCGCGCGCCGGGGCGCGGATGTCACGCTGTTCCAGCGCACGCCGGCGTGGATCGTGCCCCGCCGCGACCGCGCGTACGCCGCCGCCGAGCGCTCCACGTGGGCGGATGATCCCGCGGCGCTCGCGGCTCTGCGCGACGAGCTGCACGTCGAGGGGGAGGCGCGCTTCGCATCGCGGTCGGGCGATCCGGTCGCCGCCGCGGAGGCGCGCGACGTCGCCCTCGCGCATCTCGCGCGACAGGTGCCGGATCCGGCGCTGCGCGCCGCGCTCACGCCGGGCTACGCGTTCGGCTGCAAGCGCGTGCTGCTGAGCGACGCGTTCTACCCGGCGATCGCGGACGGATCCGTCACGCTCGAGGCCTCGGCCCTGGCCGCGGTCGACGACGACGTCCTCGTGGCCGCGAGCGGGGCCCGGCACAAGGCCGACGTCATCGTGTTGGCCACGGGCTTCGAGGCCGCGAGGCAGCCCTACGCCCGCCTCATCACCGGCGAGCACGGCCTCACGCTCGACGAGCACTGGTCGGAGGGCATGACCTCGGTCGGATCGACGCTGGTCCATGGATTCCCGAATCTGCATATCCTCAACGGGCCGAACGCCTCGCTCGGCCACAACTCCGCCGTGCTGATCATGGAGCAGCAGGCCGCGTTCTCGGCGGCCGTGGTCGCCGCGGGCCGGACCGTGCGGGTCACCGCGGAGGCCGAGGCCGACTACACCGCTGAGATCGCCGAGCGCGCGGCGGGCACACCCTGGCTCGAGGGTGGATGCCGGAATTGGTATACGGATCCGCGTTCGGGTCGCCTCACCCTGCTCTGGCCCGGCACCGTCGCCGACTTCCGCGACCGTCTCGCGCGCGTGCGCGACGACATCCTGGATCCCGCACTCATCCCCTGACCTCCGAAGAAGGAGCCCCGACATGACCATCCCGATGCGCTTCGGCTACAAGGCGTCGTCCGAGCAGTTCGGACCCCGCGAGCTGCTCGACTACGCCGTGCTGGCGGAGGAGATGGGCTTCGACTCGGTGTTCCTCTCCGACCACATGCAGCCGTGGATGCACGACGGCGGCCACGCGCCCGCCGCGCTCCCCTGGCTCGGGGCGGTCGGCGAGCGCACGAAGCGCGTGCTGCTCGGCACCTCGGTTCTCACCCCGACGTTCCGGTACCACCCGGGCGTCGTGGCCCAGGCGTTCGGCACACTCGGCGCGATGCACCCGGGCCGCATGATCCTCGGCGTCGGCACGGGCGAGGCGCTCAACGAGGTGACCCTCGGCCTGGAGTGGCCCGAGTCGCCCGAGCGCTTCCAGCGCATGAAGGAGGCGATCACCCTCATCCGCACCCTGTGGACCGAGGAGCGCGTCACGTTCGAGGGCACCTACTACTCCACGAGCAACGCGACGATCTACGACCGGCCCGAGACGCTGGTGCCGATCTACATCGGCGCGTCCGGCCCCGCGGCGACCCGCCTGGCCGGACGCATGGCCGACGGCTGGATCACCACGAGCGGCAAGGACCCGTCGCTGTACACCGACAACCTCCTGCCCGCGTTCGAGGAGGGGATCGAGAAGGGCCGCCGCTCCCCCGACGACGTCGACACCCTGATCGAGGTGAAGGTCTCGTTCCGTCCGGATCTCGCCCAGGCGAAGGAGAACACGCGCTTCTGGGCGCCGCTGGCGCTCAAGCCCGAGGAGAAGACCGGCATCCACGACCCGATCGAGATGCAGCGCCGCGCCGAGGAGCTGCCGATCGACCGCGCCGCGTCCCGCTTCATCGTGTCGGACGACGTCGAGCAGCACATCGAGGCCATCGCGACCTACGTCGAGCTCGGCTTCCGGCACCTCGTCTTCCACGACCCCGGCCACGACCAGGAGGCGTTCCTGCGCCTGTACGGCGAGCAGGTGCTGCCGCGCCTGCGCGAGCGCTTCCGTTGACCGGGGTCCCGTCGTCCGGGAGCTGGACGGTCGTGATCCCGGTCAAGGGGTCGACCGGCAAGTCACGCCTTGCGCATCCGGACCGCGCGGAGCTCGCCTCGGCGATCGCGCTCGACACGATCGAGGCCGTATGCGGCGCGCGGCATGTTGCCGAGGTCGTGGTGGTGACGTCGGACGGCCAGCTCGCCGTGCGGACGGTCAGCGAGGTGGGCGGGGGCCGCAGGCCCGAGGTCCGCGTGGTGCCCGACCCGGGCGCGGGCCTCAACCCGGCGATCACCGCCGGCCTGACCGCCGCGCGCCCCGACCGGCCGCGCGCCGCCCTGCTCGGCGACCTGCCGGCCTTGACCGCGGCCGACCTCGACGCGGCGCTCGACCTCGCCGCCGCGCACGAGCGCGCCTTCGTCCCGGACGCAGAGGGCACGGGCACGACCCTCATCACCGCGTCGGCCGGGGCGCCGATCGAGCCCGCGTTCGGCGCCGCCTCCGCCGCGCGCCACGCGGCATCCGGATTCGCGTCGCTGCCGATCCCGGCGGCGTCCACCCTGCGCCGCGACGTCGACACGGCCGACCAGCTGAGCGTCGCGGCCCACCTCGGCCTCGGCCCGCGCACCTCCGCCCTGCTCTGAGCCCGCACCCCGGTCGCTGAGCGACCGGGCGTCAGAGCGTGACCCGCAGCGTGCGCACCTCGAACGGGGTGAGCGCGAGGGCGACGTCGCGGCCGCCCACGAGCTCGACCGGCGCGAGCGACGGGTCCGCGTCCTCGATGAGCGACACGGTCGCGACGGACGACACGGCGCGGCCGAACCGCAGGCCCGCCGCCGTGCGACGCCCGTACGGCTCGTACACGCGCACGATCAGGTCGCCCGAGCGGTCCGCGGCGAGCTTGACCGACGACACCAGCGCACCGCCCGACGCCTCCACGACGGGCGCCACGGGCGATCCGGTCGCCGCACGCAGCGGCAGGTTCATCGCCAGGCCCGCGGCGGTCGCGTCCTCGATGCCGACGCCGATCACGAGCGCGTAGCGGTGGGTCTGCTCGCCCTGATCCGTCTCGGGATCGGGGAAGCGCGGTGCGCGCAGCAGCGACAACCGCACCGTGGTCGTGACGCCGTGCTCGGGCGTCGAGTCGCGCGTGACGTCGTAGCCGTACGTCGAGTCGGTCGCGAGCGCGACGCCGAAGCCGGGCTCCTCCACGTGCACGAAGCGGTGCATGGAGGTCTCGAACTTCGCCGCCTCCCAGCTCGTGTTGGTGTGCGTGACGCGCTTGACGTAGCCGAACTGCGTCTCGGCCGCCGTGTGCTCGGCATGGATGTCGAGTGGGAACGCGACCTTGAGGAACTTCTCGGTCTCGTGCCAGTCGGCCGTCTGCGCGATCTCGAGCACGGGGGATCCGGCCCGCAGCGTGAGGCGCTGGGCCAGCGACGACTGCGAGAACCGGCGCGACACGGTCACCGAGACGCCGTCCGCTGTCTCCTCGACCGTCATCGACTCCACGTCGCGCAGGTCGTCGACGCGGTTGCGGTAGTAGCGGTCGACGTCCCACGCGTCCCACATGTTCGGGAAGTCCTGGTGCAGCTGCAGCAGGTTCGCCTCGGACCCGGCCGGGATCGCATCGCGCCCGCTGGCCAGGTCGACCGCCGACGTGATGAGCCCGTCGGCCGTGATCACGACCCGGACGATCCCGTTGTCGAGCACGTAGCCGCCGGCCTCGGGCGAGACCGTGACGGAGCCGGATGCCGCCGCCGGCGCGGCCGCCCCGAGGGCCGCGACGCCGCCCTGCGCGATCGGCGCGGCGTTGAACACGACCGTCTCGTCGCCCCATCCGGCGAGCGCCGCCAGCGACCACTGGATCAGTGCCTCCGCCGCGACGGCCACGCGCGCGTACTGCTCGACGGCCTCGCGATGCACCCACGCGATCGAGGTGCCCGGCAGGATGTCGTGGAACTGCTGTAGCAGCACCTGCTGCCACAGCGCGTCGAGCTCGTCGTAGGGGTACTCGGCGCCGGTCCAGAACGCGGCCGACGCGGCCCACAGCTCGGCCTCGATCAGCAGGTGCTCTGTGCGGCGGTTGCCCTGCTTGGTCCTGTGCTGGCTCGTGAGCGTCGCACGGTGCAGCTCCAGGTACAGCTCGCCGACCCACACGGGCGGCTGCGGCAGCTGCTCCCTGGCGCGGTCGAAGAACGCGTCCGGATGCTCCCACCGCACCTTCGCCGACCCCTCGAGATCCGCGAGGCGCCGGGCCTTGCCCGTCATCTCGCGCGTCGTGCCGCCGCCGCCGTCTCCCCACCCGACCGGGGCGATCGACCCGTTCGCGAGACGCGACTCCCGGAACTGGCGGGACGCGCGCGCCACCTCCGATCCGGACAGCTGCGAGCTGTAGGTGTCCATCGGGGGGAAGTGGCTGAGGATCCGGGACCCGTCGATGCCCTCCCACGCGAACGTGTGGTGCGGGAAGCGGTTCACCTGATTCCAGGAGATCTTCTGCGTGAAGAACCACTCGAAGCCCGCGCGCCGGATCAGCTGGGGCAGCGCCGGCGAGTAGCCGAACGAGTCGGGCAGCCACACGCCCTTCGAGCGGATGCCGAACTCGCGCTCGAAGAACCGCTGGCCGTACAGGAACTGACGGACGAGCGCCTCGCCCGTGGGCATCACGGTGTCCGACTCGACCCACATCCCGCCGAGCGGCAGGAACCGGCCCTCGGCTACGGCCTCGCGAACCTTCTCGTACACCTCGGGGCGGTGCCGCTTGATCCACGCGTACTGCTGCGCACTCGACATGCCGTAGAGGAAGTCGTCGGTCTCGCCGATCAGGTCGGTCATGGACGACGTCGTGCGTGCGACCTTGCGGATCGTCTCCCGCACGGGCCACAGCCACGCCGAGTCGATGTGCGCGTGGCCGACCGCCGAGATCTCGTGCGCCGACGCCTCGGCCGGCGACGCGAGCGCCGGGGCGAGCGCGGCGCGCGCCTCCGCGGCCGTGGCCGCTATGCGCTGCAGGTCGAGCAGGTCCAGCGCGTCGTCGAGCGCCTGCAGGATGCGCATGCGCCGCGGCGCCGACGGGGGCAGCTCGGCCTGCAGCTCGAGCAGCACCTCGATGTCGAGCGCGAGCTCGAACACCTCCCGGTCGAACACCGCGAGGTCGAAGTGGCGCGTCGTGTAGAGCTTCTTCGGCGAGGACGTGCGGATGTCGCCCTCCTGCGTGGGCAGGAAGGGGTGCCCCGTCCGCCAGTGAGCGACGTCGAGCAGCACCGGATTCGACGCCGCCTCGATCAGGAACTCGACCCGCTCGCCGCCCGCCGCGGCATCCGCGATCCTGACCCACTGATTGCGCGGGTTGAGGGACTTCACGGGCGTGCCGTCGGGCAGGTGGACGAGGCCCTCGCACTGGAAGCCAGTCATATCGACGTCGAAGCCCAGGTCGACCACCGCCTCCACGCGCTGCCCGGCCCACTCCGCCGGCACGGTGCCGCGCACGCGGAACCAGGTCGTGCCCCACGCGGCGCCCCACGGCGATCCGACCTCGAACGGCGCGTAGTCGAGAGCGAGGCCGTCGGCCGGCGCGATGGGCTCGCCCGGCAGCTCGTGCACGCCCACCTCGAGCGGGACGCGCAGGGCGTGGACCGCGGGCTGGATCCGCTCCTTCAGCACGCGGGTCGCGCGGCCGACGGTGAGTGGGATGTCGTCATGCATGGGGATGGGTGCTCCGGATCGAGGACGAGCGGTCTGCATCAGGGGCGAGCTGACGCGCCCCGCCACACCGAGACAACCATCCTCAGCGCTCGGCGCGACGTGCCTCGCCGAGCATGGCCTCGCGGATCGACGCCAGGTGCGCGCGCATGGCCGCCGCGGCATCCGCGGGCGATCCGGACTCCAGCGCGTCGAGGATCCGCTCGTGCTCGGCGATCTCCTGCGGCTGGGTCATGTAGCGCTGCATGCCCGTGAGGATGTGGTGCGCCCGCGAGGTCTCGTCGAGCGGGCCCGCGATGGCCTCGGCCAGGCGCGTGTTCCCCGACGCCGTGGCGATCGCACGATGGAAGTCGCGGGCGTCCCGCATGGCCTCCAGCGGCTCCTCCCCCGCGTGCGCGCGCTGCGTGTCGATCACGCCATGGAGCAGCGCGAGCTCGTGGCGCGTGATGCGCGACGCGGCCGCGGCGGCGGCGTGCGGCTCGAGCAGCTCGCGCAGGGTGAGCACGTCCTCGACGTCGCGCAGGGCCATCGGGCGCACCAGGTAGCCCTTCTTGGGCAGCACCGCCACGAGGCCCTCGCCGGCCAGGCGCCCGAGTGCCTCGCGCACCGGTGTCTTCGAGACCCCGAACTCGTCGGCCAGGCGCGGCTCCACCACCATCGACCCGGGCTCGAGCGCCCCGGTCAGGATGCGGGCGCGCAGGTCGTCGGTGAGCCTGTCCGTCAGCGATGCGGCCATCTCTACTCCGTCGTTCCGGCCTCGTCGTCGAGCGCCGATCGATCACCCGGGCATCCCCCGGGCGGACCCCCAGTCCTATCATCGTCGCTCGGGCCTTTGTTGACAGAGTGCCGAAGGTCCCTGCGCTCGGTCGCGCGTGAAAGATGTCTCGGTCGAGCACGGCTTCTGCCTCGGCGCCCGCCGCGCGGTCGTCGCCTGCCGGAGCCGCCGAGGCGCTGAGAGGCTGGGGCCTCAGCGCAGCACGAGGGCGGCGGCGCCCACGAGCGGGCCCTCGTCGCCGAGCGCGCTGCGCACGACGCGCGTCGCCCGCGCGTAGGGCAGCACGGCCGTGCGCCGCAGGGCGGCGGCCGCGAGATCGACGTAGTCGTCCGAGACGCGCGAGAAGCCGCCGCTGATCGCGATGACCTCGAGGTCGAGCAGCGTCGAGGCGTTCGCGAGGCCGAGGCCCACCATCGCGGCGGAGCGCTCGATCGCCGCGCGGGCGATCCGGTCGCCGTTCGCGGCGTCACGCGCGATGTCCTCGCCGGTCTCCCCCGTCCATCCCTCGCCCCGCGCCCAGTTCACGCTCGACGGGCCCGAGGCGATCTCCTCGAGCGTCAGGTCGCCGATGACGGTCTGCCCGAGATGCCCGGCATTGCCCGAGGCTCCGCCGATGGGGGCGCCGTCCACGACGATCCCGCCGCCCACCCCCGTCGAGACGACGATCGAGAGCGAGGCGCGCGATCCCGCGGCCGCGCCGATCCAGGACTCGGCGAGGGCGAGGCAGCCGCCGTCGTGCCGCAGACGCACCGGCACGTCGTCCGCGCCGAGCACCTCGGCCGCCGAGCGCCGCGCGGTCTCGACGAGGCCGTACCCTCGCAGCTCGGGCATGTTGACCGGGTGGATCGCGCCCGCCACGAGGTCGATCGGGCCGGCGCTGCCGATGCCGACGCCCGCGAACTCCGCGTCCGACGGCAGGTGCGCCAGCGCCTGCGCGACGGTCGTCGCGATCGCGGCGTCGAGGTCCGCGGGCGTGGCGGTGCGCCCCGTGGGGCGACGGTTGCGGCTGCCCGGCAGGACGGATCCGTCCTCCGCGACCAGGGCCGCGTCCAGTTTGGTGCCGCCCAGGTCGAGGGCGAGCGCGAAGCGCGTCATGCCTACTGGGGGTCGAGACCGAGGTCGACGAGGCCGATGGCCGCGCGCCACTCGAGGCCCTCGGCCTCGATCGCGGCCTGGGCGCCGGTCGAGCGGTCGACGATCACCGCGACGGCCACGACCTCCGCGCCTTCGCGGCGCAGCGCCTCGACGGCCTTGAGGGCCGACTGGCCGGTGGTGGACGTGTCCTCGACCACGACCACGCGCCGTCCCTTGACGTCCGCGCCCTCGATCTGGCGGCCGCGGCCGTGGTCCTTCGGCTCCTTGCGGACGACGAACGCGTCGACCGGGCGATCCGAGCGTGCCGACTCGTGCATCACCGCGTTGGCGATCGGGTCGGCGCCGAGCGTGAGGCCGCCGACCGCGACGACATCCGGGATGTCCGCGATCAGGTCCCGCATGATGCGTCCGATCACGGGGGCGGCGCGGTGATCGAGGGTCAGCTTGCGCATGTCGACGTAGTACGTCGCCTTCTTGCCGCTCGAGAGCGTGAAGTCGCCGTGGAACACCGCCTCGTCCTTGATCAGGCGGACGAGCGCCTGGCGGTCCTCTTCGAGCTCGGGCGTGGATGCGGCCATGAGGGCCAGTCTAGAAGTCGCGGCGGATCGACCGCGCCTCGCCCAGGAGCTCGGCGAGCGCGTGCCGGCCGATCCGCTGGATCCAGGCGAAGATTTCTTCGAAACTCGTTGGCCACCACCTTCGGTATTGCCGGTCGCGTGCCGGCGCGAACGGCGACGTCGGCACCCCTCATTAGGCTGGACGGCATGCGGCTTGCCACCTGGAACGTGAACTCCATCCGCGCGCGCGTGGGGCGCATCGTCGCCTTCGCAGAGCGCGAGCACATCGACGTGCTCGCCATGCAGGAGATCAAGTGCAAGCCCGAGCAGTTCCCCTTCGCGGAGTTCGAGGCCGCCGGCTATCACGTCGAGGCGCACGGACTGAACCAGTGGAACGGCGTCGCCATCGCGAGCCGCGAGCCCATCCAGGACGTCGAGTATTCCTTTCCGGGAATGCCCGGATTCCTGAAGGACCATGACGGCCCCGATGCGCCCCTCGAAGCCCGCGCGATCGGCGCCACCGTGGGCGGCGTCCGCGTCTGGAGCCTCTACGTGCCCAACGGCCGCTCCCTGCAGGATCCGCACTACGTCTACAAGCTGCACTGGCTGAAGGCGCTCGAGGAGCACACCCGCCAGACCCTCGCCGCCCAGCCCGACCTCCCGCTCGCACTCGTCGGCGACTTCAACATCGCGCCGACCGACGCGGACAACGGCGACCCGCAGGTCGTCGAGGGCGTCACGACCCACGTCTCCCCCGCCGAGCGCGAGGCGTTCGCGGCCCTCGAGTCGGCCGGGCTCAGCGACGTCGTCCGCCCCCTCGTGCCCCAGGGCTACACCTACTGGGACTACAAGGCGCTGAAATTCCCCCGCAACCAGGGACTTCGCATCGACTTCATCCTCGGCTCCCGCGCCCTCGCGGATGCCGTGGCGGGTGCCGCGATCCATCGCGACGAGCGCAAGGGCGACGCCCCCAGCGACCACGTGCCGGTCGTCGTCGACCTCGACTTCCCGAGCGGGGACGAGGACGACGACGTCCCGATGATCTTCGGCTGACCCGAGCGAGGGGCTACGACGGTCGCTTCGGCTCGCAGGCGCGCGCAGCAGCCGGGCCGGCCATCGAGCGAGCGAGCGAGTCGAGATCACCCGCTGAAGGTCGACGGTCAGGCGGCTCGCTCCCCTGGCTCGATGTGGAACGTCGCCGCGAAGCGCGCCAGCAGCGCGGGGTCGCCGTCAACGACGTGCACGTGTCCCCCGGCGATCGCATCGTCCGGCGACAGCTCCCCCGAGATGACGCGCCGGATCGCCGGCCCGGCCGCGATCCGGACGTCGGGCTCCACGTCCGGGAGCGCCCCGCCCACCGGTGGGGCTGCGGGCGCGATCTGCCACACCTGCAGCGCTCCCCCGGCCACCCGCGCGCCGAGCGTCACGAGGCCGACCGCCAGCTCGTATGTCGTCTCCGGCATGCTCCCGCCGACGTCCACCCGGTACGCGGTCCGCAATGCCATGGTGAGCGAGTCCGCCGTGACGATGTCGCCCTCGCCCGGGTCACCCATCTGCTGGAAACCCCATCGTCCCAGCGCGAGCACGATCGGCTCGAGCTCGCGCCCGTACTCGGTCAGCTCGTACACCAGACCGCACCGCGGAATCGGGACGCGGCGCACGACGCCGCCCTCCTGCAGCTCCTTGAGGCGGGTGCTGAGGATGTTCGTCGGGATCTTCGGCAGTCCCTGCTTGAGGTCCGTGTAGCGCCGCGGGCCGACGAGCAGGTCGCGCACGATGAGCAGCGCCCATCGCTCCCCGACCCGCTCGACGGCCGTCGTCACGCCGCAGTACTGCCCGTAGCTGCGCGAGGCCACGCGTCAGCCCTGCGGGATGCCCTGCTCCGCCCACGCCTCGGGGCCCTGCTCGGCGGCGACCGGATCCATCCACATGAACTCGATGATGTTGCCGTCGAGGTCGTTGAGGCTGACCTGGTACATGAAGCCGTAGTCCTTGGCCTCGCCGTTCTGCGTGCCCCCCGCGACGAGCACCGCGTCCCGGATCGCGTCGACGCCGTCGCGCGACTCGCGGCTCAGCGCCGTGATCACCTGTGCGCCCGCCGCGGGGTCGTAGACGGGCTTGTCGGTGAAGGAGGCGAAGTACTCCTTCGTGAGGATCATGAAGAAGACGTTCTCGTCCCACTTCACGCAGGCGGCGTTGTCATCCGTGAACTCGGGCACCATCTCGGCGCCGAGCGCGGTGTAGAAGTCCTTCGCCTTCGGCAGATCGGCCGTCGGCAGGTTGACGAAGATGTGCGTGACCATGACGTTCTCCTGCTTCGCTGCTGGGGCGCGGATGGCCCCGCCGTGCTGGATCCGGGTGGGTCCGACGTCATGCTTGCAAAAAACAAGTGCGTGGACAAGACCTCTCGCGAAGGATCTTTCACGCGCGTCCGTCGCGCGGGGGAGGAGAGGCGACTCGCGGTTCCGTAGCGTGGGGGCATGGCGCTCCTCACGCGTACACCAGCCGCGGGCCCGGCATCCCCGGCGTCCGGCAGCACCCCGCGCGCCCGGCCTTCCGCGCGCGACCTGCGGATGGACATCCTGCTGGCGATCGGGCTGTTCGTCGCCTCGGTGCTGAGCGTGGCACTGTCCACGGTGTCCCAGCTGTTCACGTTCCGCGACGACGCGGGAGCCTGGCCGCTGCTGCTGGCGGCCCTCACGACGCTGCCGCTCGCCGCGCGGCGCCGGTTCCCGATCGCCGTCGCGGTGACGATCGCCGCCGCCTACTTCGCCGGGGTCACGCTCGAGATGATCGAGCTCTACGTGAGTCAGGTCACGATGTTCGTGTCGTTCTACACGATCGGCGCGTGGGTCGACGACCGTCGCCGTGCGGCGTGGAGCCGCGGCGTGATCATCGCGGGCATGTTCGTGTGGATGCTCGCAACGACATATCTCGGTGCGGTGAACCCAGGGGAGCATACGCCGGACACCGCGGGCGCCTTCTCCCCGTACGTCGCGTACATGCTCATCATGTGGCTCGTCAACGCGGCGTACTTCGGCGGCGCCTACTACCTCGGCGATCGCGCCTACGCCGCGGCGCGCGATCGCGAGGCGCTCCGACGCCGCTCGCGTGAACTCGAGGAGGAGCGCGAGATGTCGGCCGCGCAGGCCGTCACCCTGGACCGCATCCGGATCGCTCGCGAGCTCCACGACGTCGTCGCCCATCACGTCTCCGCGATGGGCGTGCAGGCGGGTGCGGCGCGCACGGTGCTCGCCCGGGATCCGGATGCCGCGACGGGAATATTGAGTTCGGTCGAGCAGTCCGCGCGCTCGGCGATCGACGAGCTGCACCTGCTGCTCGACACGCTCCGCGCACCTGGCCTGGGTGACGAGGCCGCCTCCACCCTGCGGATCGACGGCCTGGCGGCGCTCGCGCACGAGACGTCCGCGGCCGGCACCCCGACCACCTTCCAGGTCGTGGGCGAGCCGCTCGAGGTTCCCGAGACGGTGCACGTCAGCCTGTACCGGATCGCGCAGGAGGCCCTCACGAACGCCCGGCGGCACGCGGGACCCGACGTGACGGCGGACATGCGGCTGCGGTATGCGAGCGACGCCGTCGAGCTCGAGGTCTCCAACACGGGCCGGGCGCCCGCGAACGCCCGTCCCGGGCTCGGTCAGCTCGGCATGCGCGAGCGCGCGATCGCGTCGGGCGGGTCGCTCGAGTTCGGCCCGCGCGACCGCGGCGGCTACCTCGTGCGCGTGCGCGTGCCGGTGCCCGGCGGGAGCGCGGCATGACTCCGCGCGTCCTGCTCGTCGACGACCACGCGACCATGCGGATGGGCTTCCGCACGATCCTCGAGGCCTCCGGGATCGCCGTGGCGGGGGAGGCGGCGACCGGCGCCGCCGCCGTCGCTGCCGCGGCCGCCCTGTCGCCCGACGTGATCCTGATGGACGTGCAGATGCCCGACATGGACGGCATCGAGGCGACCCGGCGGATCCTCGGCGCGGACCGCGCACCCCGGATCCTGATCGTGACGACCTTCGACCGCGACGACTACCTGTTCGCGGCGCTCGATGCGGGGGCGAGCGGCTTCCTGCTGAAGAACGCCGGCCCCGAGGAGCTCGTCGCGGCCGTGCGCGTCGTCGCGGCCGGCGACGCGCTGCTCGCCCCGGAGGTCACGCGCCGCGTGATCGAGCGCCACGCGCGGCCCGCCGCGGCGCCGGTGGCGTCCGATCCCGGGTTCACCGAGCGGGAGGGCGAGGTGCTGCGCCTGCTCGCCGACGCGCTCAGCAATGCCGAGATCGCGGAGCGGCTCTTCATCGGCGAGGCCACCGTAAAGACGCACGTCTCGAACATCCTGCAGAAGCTCGGCGCGCGCGACCGCGTCGCCGCCGTCGTCTACGCCCACCGCCAGGGCCTCGCCTGACCAACCCTCCCGAGAACACGTGCTCTCCCCGAGAACACTCCGTTTCGGCGCATGTCATGTCGCAGGACATTGGTGACAGTTCTGTATCAGGACATCGGTGACACTTCGGGTGTGTTTGGTGGTGACACT
>NZ_JBCNUN010000012.1:0-19450 GCF_039605615.1 Microbacterium rhizophilum
ACCCTGTGGGAGAGTAGGACACCGCCGGACTTAACGTGAAGACAGAAGGGCCACCCAACGACGGGTGGCCCTTCTGCGTTTACCGGGGCCTGGATGGCCTGGAAAAGTGATCCCGCTGGGGTTTGGATAGAGGAATGGACATGGCTGCAGACGACGGTGACCGACGCGACCGCGGACGGGACGACCGAGGCGACAGCCGCGGCGCTCCTCGAGACGGCGACCGCAGGGGCGGAGCCCCTCGCCGCGATGGCGACCGGGGCGGCTCCCGTGACGGCCAGCGCAGCGGTGATTCCCGCCAGGGCGGCTACTCGCGCGATGGCGGCGACCACCGGCCGCAGCGCGACGGCGATCGCCCGCGCCCCTCGCGCGACGGCGACAAGCCTCGTTCGTACGGTGACCGTCCTCAGCGCGACGGCGATCGGCCCCGCTACGGCGACCGCGATGGTCGCCCCTCGCGCGACGGCGACCGTCCGCGCTCGTATGGCGACCGTCCGCAGCGCGACGGCGACCGTCCGCGCTCGTATGGCGACCGTCCGCAGCGTGACGGTGACCGCCCGCGCTCGTATGGCGACCGTCCGCAGCGCGACGGCGACCGCTCGCGCTCGTATGGCGACCGTCCCCAGCGTGACGGGGACCGCCCGCGTTACTCGCGGGATGGTGACAAGCCGCGTTCGTACGGTGACCATCCCCAGCGTGACGGGGATCGTCCGCGTTACTCGCGGGATGGTGAGAAGCCGCGTTCGTACGGGGACCGTCCCCAGCGTGACGGGGATCGTCCGCGTTACTCGCGGGATGGTGAGAAGCCGCGTTCGTACGGCGACCGTCCGCAGCGTGATGGGGATCGTCCGCGTTACTCGCGGGATGGCGACAAGCCCCGTTCGTACGGCGACCGTCCGCAGCGTGACGGGGACCGTCCCCGTTACTCGCGGGATGGTGACAAGCCGCGTTCGTACGGCGACCGTCCGCAGCGCGACGGGGACCGTCCCCGTTACTCGCGGGATGGCGACAAGCCCCGTTCGTACGGCGACCGTCCGCAGCGCGACGGCGACCGCCGGGGATCCTTCCGCGACGGCGATCGTCGGCCGCAGCGTGACGGGGACCGCCGGTTCGGCGACCGCCGTTCGGACGACGGCTACGAGCGCGGCAATTCCCGACCGCCGGAGTCGTTGCGCATCAAGGACCCCGAGCTGCCGGACGACATCACTCCGCGTGACCTGCCCGGCGGGGCGCGCAACGAGCTCAAGACCCTGAGCAAGGAGAACGCCGAGCGCGTCGCGCGTCACCTCGCGATGGCCGCGCGCACCCTCGACGAGGATCCCGCGCTCGCACACGAGCACGCGCAGGCCGCGGTGCGCCACGCCGGCCGCGTCGCGATCGCCCGCGAGACACTCGCCATCACGGCCTACACGGTGGGCGACTTCGCGCTGGCCCTGCGCGAGCTGCGCACCTACCGGCGGATCACCGGTCGCGACGACCAGATCGCGCTGATCGTGGACAGCGAGCGCGGCCTGGGGCGCCCCGAGCGCGCGCTCGAGGAGGGCCGCGCGGTCGACCGTGCGACCCTGCCGACCGCAGCGCGCGTGGAGCTCGCCATCGCGATGTCGGGCGCCCGGCTCGACCTCGGCGACACGCAGCTCGCGCTTGTGGAGCTCGACATCCCCGAGCTCGACCCCGATCGCGCGTTCGAGTGGAGCCCCGGGCTGTTCGCGGCTCGCGCCGCCGTGCTCGAGGACCTCGGTCTGACTGACGAGGCGGCCGACTGGCGCCGTCGCGCCGACATCGCCGCGGACGCGCTCGGCCACAGCGTGGACGAGGACGAGTTCGACGTCATCGAGATCGACGACGCCGACACCGAGGAGCTGACGGAGGACGAGCCCGAGGCCGACGAAGCCGACGAGCCCGAGGTGCCGGCCGATGACGTGGCCGACGAGCCCGTGGCCGACGAGCCCGTGGCCGACGAGCCCGAGGACGAGGAGTTCACGGTCGAGGACGAGGTCGCGGAGATCCTCTCCGAGATCGACGATGCCCCGGCGCCCCAGGCTCCTGAGAACGATGCTCCCGAGGTCGAGGTGTCCGAGGACGGCAAGCCCGCGAAGGGCGACGAGGACGGCGGGACGCGCCCCGATGGCGCTCTTTTCTAAGCGCGCCCCCGAGCGCACGCCGCTCGACGGCGTCGACGTCGTGCTCGCCGATCTCGACGGCGTCGTGTACGCGGGCCCGGGCGCGCTGCCGCACGCCGTCGAGAGTCTGAACCGCGCGGCGGCGGAGGGCCGGCGCCTGGGCTACATCACCAACAACGCCTCCCGCACCGACGCCACGGTCGCGGCCCACCTGGCCGAGCTCGGGCTTCACACGCGCCCCGACGAGGTCGTCACGAGCCCGCAGGCCGCGATGCGCCTGCTCGCGCAGAGGATCGCGCCCGGCGCGACCGTGCTGGTCGTCGGCGGCGAGGGCCTCGTGGTGGAGGTCGAGAAGGCGGGCTTCGTCGTCACGCGCAGCTCCGAGGAGTCGCCGGCGGCGGTCGTGCAGGGTTTCGCGCCCGAGGTCTCGTGGACGCAGCTGGCCGAGGCGGCGTTCGCGCTGCAGCTGCCGGAGGACGAGGGCGGCATTCCCTGGATCGCCACCAACACCGATTGGACCATCCCGCAGGCGCGGGGGATCGCGCCGGGCAACGGAACGCTCGTCTCCGCCGTGCACACGGCGGTCGGGCGGCTCGCGACCGTGGCGGGCAAGCCCGAGGCGCCGATCTTCCACGAGGCCGTCGCCCGCTTCGGCGCGACCTCGCCGCTGTTCATCGGCGATCGGCTCGACACGGACATCCTGGGCGCGAACCGTGCCGGGGTGCCGTCGGCGCTGGTCCTGACCGGCATCGACCGGCCCAAGCACGTGCTGGCCGCCCCGCCGGACAGCCGCCCGACGTACATCGTGTCCGACCTGCGGCAGCTGTTCGAGCCCTACCCCGTGGCGCGCGTGAAGGGCGACACGGTCTGGGTGCGCGACGCGGCGATCCGGATCGACGGACCGGACGTCCAGATCGTGGCCGAGGGCGAGCCGATCGACCTGCTGCGCGCCGCGGCCAAGGCCATCTGGGACACCGGACGACAGATCTTCGGCTTCCGCGTGCCCGAGCGGCTGTACGCCGACCCGTTCCGCGTCGCGCGCTGAGCGGCTCCGGCTCGGACCCGCCCGCGGCTCGCCCGACGGCGGGCGCGGCAGGCGGGACGTAGGCTGAGGGCATGAGCGATGCGAGCGAGGACCGGGAGGCCGAGGGCCTCGTCAGCCGCGTGCGCGTGATCGAGGGGCAGCCCCTCGCGGGCCGGGCCGCTGCCTACGCGAGCCTGCACGACGAGCTCGCCCGCCGGCTCGACCAGGCGCCGCCGGAGCCGGCGAACGGCGGATGACGCAGCGCCTGGACGCGGCGCTCGCGGCACGGGGACTGGCGCGGTCCCGCACGCACGCGGCGACCCTGATCGAGGAGGGCCGCGTGCAGGTCGGCGGCCGCGTGGCCGCGAAGGCATCCCTCAAGGTCGACGACGCCACCCAGATCGCGGTGAGCGCGGCGGATCACTACGTGAGCCGCGGCGCGCACAAGCTGATCGGCGCGCTCGACGGCTTCGGCATCGACGTCGCGGGCCGCGTCGCCCTCGACATGGGCGCGTCGACGGGCGGATTCACCCAGGTGCTGCGCGAGCGCGGCGCCGATCCGGTCCTCGCGGTCGACGTCGGACACGGCCAGCTTGCCCCGGGCGTCGCGGTGGACGCGGGCGTGCGCTCGGTCGAGGGCTTCAACGTCCGGTACATGACCGCCGAGAACCTCGCGGCGGCGAGCGGGGTCGCCGAGCCGCCGTCCGTGGTCACGGGGGATCTCTCCTTCATCTCGCTGACGCAGGTGCTGCCCGCGGTCGCGCTGGTGGCGGCGCAGGGCGCGGACGTCATCCTGCTCGTCAAGCCGCAGTTCGAGGTGGGGCGCTCCAGGATCGGCGGGGGAGTCGTCACCGACGCCGGCCTTCGCGCCGACGCCGTGCTGGAGGTGCTCTTCACGGCACACGACCTCGGGCTCGGCACGCTCGGCGTGCTGCCGTCGCCGATCCACGGCACGCACGGCAATGTGGAGACGCTCATCCACATCGCCCCGGGGCGCGGAACGGATCCGACAGAATGGAAGACCACGATCGAGCGGTGCTGTGCCGGATGAGGCACGGCCCGACGGACAGCGACGGAGGCCGATGAGCGAGCGGAAGATCCTGGTCGTCGCGCACGCGCACCGGGAGGACACGGTCGACGCCGCGGTGCGCGTGACGGAGCTGCTGCGCACGTCCGGTGCGCAGCCCGTGCTGTCGCGCGAGGACCGCACCGAGCTGTCGGCCCTGGCGCCCGTGCTCGCCGAGGTGCCGGTACTCGGCACGGACGTGCCGCTCGCCGACATCGACCTCGCGATCGTGCTGGGCGGCGACGGCACGATCCTGCGCGCCGCCGAGCTGGTGCGCGACGGCACGGCTCCAGTGCTCGGCATCAACATGGGCCACGTCGGCTTCCTCGCCGAGATCGAGCGCGACGCGATGGACTCCGCCGTGCAGCGCGCGATCGAGGGCGACTACGCGGTCGAGGAGCGCCTCACGCTCGACGTGCGGGTGAAGGATCGTGCGGGTCGGGTCGTGTACGAGACGTGGGCGCTGAACGAGGCGACGGTCGAGAAGGACAGCCGCGAGAAGATGATCGAGGTCGTGATGGAGATCGACAAGCGCCCGCTGTCGACCTTCGGCGCCGACGGCGTCGTGATCGCCACGCCGACCGGATCCACCGCGTACAACTTCTCCGCCGGCGGGCCCGTGATCTGGCCGACCGTGCAGGCGATCGCCGTCGTGCCGCTGTCGGCGCACGCGCTGTTCGCGCGTCCGCTGGTCGTGGGCCCCGAGCACGCGATCGCCGTCGAGGTGCTCGAGGGCGGCGCCGGCGCGTCCGCCGTGCTGTGGTGCGACGGCCGCCGCTCCCACCCCCTGCCGCCCGGAGCGCGCGTGTCCGTGCGGCGCTCGCCGCAGCCCGTGCGTCTGGCTCGGCTGCACCCCGCCGCGTTCACCGACCGGCTGGTGCGCAAGTTCAAGCTCCCCGTCACCGGATGGCGTGGCCCCGCCGATCCCATGGCCACGGGCGTGATCGACACGGTGCCGGCCGAGGCGATGGAGTGAGCGCGTGAGAGAGCCCGTCGCGGAGGCGACCAGATGATCGAGGAGATGCGGCTGCGCGACCTCGGCGTGATCAGCGAGGCGAGCCTGCCCATGGGCGCGGGGTTCACGGCGATCACGGGCGAGACCGGCGCGGGCAAGACCATGGTCGTGACCGGCCTCGGGCTGCTGCTGGGCCAGCGCGCCGACTCGGGCGCCGTGCGCGCCGGCGCGTCGCAGGCCTCGGTCGAGGGCGTGTGGATCGTGCCCGAGCAGGGCCCCGTGGCCGAGCGCGTGCGCGACGCCGGCGGCGACCTCGAGCCGATCGGCGGCGGCCGCGCCGAGCTCTACCTGTCCCGCACACTCGCGGCCGAGGGCCGCAGCCGCGCGAGCGTCGGCGGCCGTGCCGCGCCCGCGGGCGTCCTGGCCGATCTCGCCGACGCGCTGGTCGTCGTCCACGGGCAGTCGGATCAGCTGCGGCTGAAGTCCGCCGCCGCGCAGCGCGACGCGCTCGATCGGTTCGCGGGCGATCCGGTCCGCGACGCGCTCGCGGCGTACCGCGAGGCGTACGACGCGTGGCGCGCGCTCGACCGGGAGCTGACGACCCTCGTGACCGATCGCGACGCCCGGGCCGCCGAGGCCGAGGCGCTGCGCGCGACGCTCGCCGAGATCGAGCAGGCCGCGCCCGAGCCGGGGGAGGACGTCGCGCTCGGCGAGCGCGCCGAGCGCCTCGCCAACTCCGAGGAGCTGCGCGCCGCGGCCGCCGTCGCGCGCGAGGCGCTGTCCAGCGAGGAGGGCGGCGTGGACGTGTCGACGCTGCTCGCCGACGCGCGGCGCGCGCTCGAGCGGGTCGCGGATCCGGACCTCGCCGGCTTCGGCGAGCAGCTCGCCGACCTCGGCTACCGCGCCGCCGACATCGCCGTGGAGCTCTCGGGCTTCCTCGCCGACCTCGACGAAGCCGGCCCGGCCGAGCTCGCCGCGGTCGAGGGGCGGCGCGCGATCCTGAACGCGCTCGTGCGCGCGCACGGATCGCTTGACGAGGCGATCGCACTCCTGGAGACCGGATCCGCGCGGCTCGCCGAGCTGGACGACGACGACGATCGCGTCGAGCGACTCGGGGGCCAGCTCGCCGAGGCGCGCGAGGCGCTCGACGCCCGGGCCGACGCGCTCACCGCCGCGCGCACGCAGGCCGCCGTGCGGCTGTCCGAGGCCGTGACGGAGGAGCTGCACGCGCTCGCGATGCCCGACGCGCGGCTGCTTGTGGACGTCGCCGCCGGCACCGAGTCGACGCACGGCCGCGACGAGGTCTCCCTCCTGCTCGCGCCGCACCCCGGCGCGGAGCCCCGCGCCGTCTCCAAGGGCGCGTCGGGCGGGGAGCTCAGCCGCGTGATGCTGGCGATCGAGGTCGTGATCTCGCAGACGGATCCGGTGCCGACGTTCGTGTTCGACGAGGTCGACGCCGGCATCGGCGGCGCCGCCGCGATCGAGGTCGGCCGGCGCCTGGCGCGCCTGGCCGAGACATCCCAGGTGATCGCCGTCACCCACCTCGCCCAGGTCGCGGCGTTCGCGGGCAACCACCTGAGCGTCGTGAAGGCGAACGACGGGTCCGTGACGTCCTCGAGCGTGACGCGTCTGGACGGCGCCGCGCGCGAGGCGGAGATGGCGCGCCTGCTGTCCGGCCTGAGCGACTCGGACGCCGCCCTCACGCACGCGCGCGAGCTGCTGGCGCTCGGATCCGTCCGGGCATGAGTCCCTCCGGTCCGGGGCCCGATGTCGCGGCGCCGGACGACGCCGTCGTGCGGGACGCGGCGGCGGTGCGGGCGCTGGTCGCGACGCGCGCACGCCTCGTGCCAGGATGATCCGAATCCCCGCATCCCGCGGGCGACGACGCGCCGCTCGGCCCGTTCGAAGCAACCACTGTTAGGATCGAAGCCCGTGATGCAGACACCTGGCGCGGGATCCGAGACCACCACCAAGCAGATCTTCGTGACGGGTGGTGTCGTCTCCTCTCTCGGCAAGGGACTCACCGCGGCGAGCCTCGGCAATCTGCTGACGGCCCGCGGTCTGCACGTCGTGATGCAGAAGCTCGACCCGTATCTGAACGTGGATCCGGGCACCATGAACCCGTTCCAGCACGGCGAGGTGTTCGTCACGGACGACGGCACCGAGACCGACCTCGACATCGGGCACTACGAGCGCTTCCTGGACGTGAACCTGAGCCAGGCGGCCAACGTCACGACCGGCCAGATCTACTCGCAGGTCATCGCGAAGGAGCGCCGCGGCGAGTACCTCGGCGACACCGTGCAGGTCATCCCGCACATCACGGACGAGATCAAGCGCCGCATGCGCCTGCAGTCGCAGGCCGACCCGCAGCCGGACGTGATCATCACGGAGGTCGGCGGCACGGTCGGCGACATCGAGTCGCAGCCGTTCCTGGAGGCCGCGCGTCAGCTGCGTCACGAGCTCGGCCGCGACAACGTGTTCTTCGTCCACGTCTCGCTCGTGCCGTTCATGGGCGCCTCGGGCGAGCAGAAGACCAAGCCGACGCAGCACTCGGTCGCAGCCCTCCGCCAGGTCGGCATCCAGCCCGACGCGCTCGTGCTGCGCAGCGACCGCCCCGTGAGCGAGTCGAACCGCAACAAGATCGCCCTGATGTGCGACGTGGACATCGAGGGGGTGGTGAACACGGTCGACCTGCCGAGCATCTACGACATCCCGTCCACGCTCAACGACCAGGGCCTGGACTCGTACATCGTGCGGCGCCTCGGCCTCGGTGCGAAGGCCGGCGACGTCGACTGGACCCGCTGGAACACCGTGCTGCAGGCCGTGCACAACCCGAAGCTCGAGGTCACGGTCGGCCTGGTCGGCAAGTACATCGACCTGCCCGACGCGTACCTGTCGGTGACCGAGGCGCTCAAGGCCGGCGGCTTCGCGCACGAGGTGAAGGTCAACATCCGCTGGATCCCGTCGGACACGTGCGAGACGCCGGAGGGCGCCGCCAAGCAGCTCTCCGACCTCGACGCCATCTGCGTGCCCGGCGGCTTCGGCATCCGCGGCATCGAGGGCAAGCTCGGCGCGCTCCGCTTCGCGCGCGAGCAGGGCATCCCCGCGCTCGGCCTCTGCCTCGGCCTGCAGTGCATGGTGATCGAGTACGCGCGCCACGTCGCCGGCATCGACGGCGCGTCGTCGAGCGAGTTCGACCCGGAGACCGCGGCGCCCGTCATCGCGACCATGGCCGAGCAGGTCGACATCCTCGCGGGCGGCGACCTCGGCGGCACCATGCGCCTCGGCCTGTACCCGGCGCAGCTGGCCGAAGGCTCGATCGTCGCCGAGGCGTACGGCGCGAACGAGATCCAGGAGCGCCACCGCCACCGCTACGAGGTCAACAACGCCTACCGCCAGCAGATCTCCGACGCCGGCCTGGTGTTCTCGGGCATCAACCCCGACCTGAACCTCGTGGAGTTCATCGAGCTGCCGCGCGACGTGCACCCCTACTACGTCGCCACGCAGGCGCACCCCGAGCTGCGCTCGCGCCCGACCGAGCCGCACCCGCTGTTCCGCGGCCTCGTCGGCGCGGCGGTCGACCGCCACCGCGCGAGCGAGCTGTTCGAGGTCGAGGCCGACTGACCGTGGGCACCGAGGCGCCGACCGACCTGCACGACGAGCCGTTCGACGTCGAGGTGGTCGATTCGCGCCTCGCGTTCGACGGCCGCGTGTGGGACGTCCGCGAGGACCGCTTCCTCTACAACGGGCACGAGCTGATCCGGCACTACGTGGATCACACCGGCGCGGTCGCGATCGTCGCGATCGACGACCGGGATCGCGTGCTGCTGATCCAGCAGTACCGCCACCCGGTCCGCACGCGCGACTGGGAGATCCCGGCCGGCCTGCTCGACGTCGACGGCGAGGACCCGCTCGACACGGCCAGGCGCGAACTGGCCGAGGAGGTCGACCTCGTCGCCGAGAACTGGGAGAAGCTCGCGCGCATGGCGCCGACGCCCGGCGGCAGCGACGAGATCATCCACATCTACCTGGCGACGGGCCTGTCGGACGCGCCCGAGGTGTTCGCGCGGCACGGCGAGGAGGCGGACATCCGGACCGCCTGGGTGCCGATCGAGGAGGCGGTGTCCGCCGTGCTCGGGGGCCGCGTCTCGAACGGCGCCATGATGCTCGGCGTGATGCTCGCGGCCGAGAGGCTGCGGCGAGGCGCCGCCGAGGGCTGATGAACCTGGATCGGGCCGTCGACGCGTACCTGCGTCACATCACGATCGAGCGCGGCCTGTCCGACCACACGATCGCGGCCTACCGACGGGATCTCGCCGGCTACGTCGCGTGGCTGGACGACCGCGGCGTCGCGGACACGACGGACGTCACGCCCGCGATCGTGGCCGAGTTCGCGGCCGAGCGCGCCTCCGCCGATCCCGCCCCCGCGGCGTCCTCGCTCGCGCGACTGCAGTCGTCCGTGCGGGGGCTGCACCGGTTCCTCGCGCGCGAGGGCATCGCCGACGCGGACCCGTCGCAACGGCTGCGCCCGCCCAAGCAGGCGCGCCGGCTGCCGAAGGCGCTCACGATCGAGCAGGTCGAGCGGCTGCTCGCCGCCCCGTCGGGGGAGGACCCCATCGGGATCCGCGATCGCGCGCTGCTCGAGCTGCTGTACGCGACCGGCGCGCGGGTGTCGGAGGCGATCCGGCTGGACGTCGACGACCTCGCGACGGGCGAGATCCTGCGACTGCGGGGCAAGGGTTCCAAGGAGCGGATCGTGCCGGTCGGCTCGTACGCGCGCGCCGCGGTCGACGCGTACCTGACGCGCGTGCGGCCCGACCTCGCGACGCGCGGCAGGGCATCGCCGAAGCTGTTCCTCGGCGCCCGCGGCGCGCCGCTGTCGCGGCAGAGCGCGTGGCTCGTGATCCAGGAGGCGGCGGAGAAGGCGCAGCTGACCGCGCACGTGTCGCCCCACACCCTGCGCCACTCGTTCGCGACGCACCTGCTGCAGGGCGGTGCCGACGTGCGGGTGGTGCAGGAGCTTCTCGGCCATGCCTCCGTCGCCACCACGCAGATCTACACGCACGTCACCGTCGACACCCTCCGCGACGTGTACGCCACGAGCCACCCGCGGGCGCGGTAGAGCCGGGTCCCCCGGACAGCGGGACCGGATGGGCGCCCCGGGCCCGCGCGGTGGGAGCCCCCGCCGGTCGCGCGGCCGCGGCGTGTCACGATGCCCGCATGACCGCTGCGCCGCTGAGGAAGCCCACCCGGATCGGGGCGGTGCTGGCGGTCGCCTTCGCCGTGCTCGCGAGCGTCCTGGTCCCGGCCGACGACGCCCAGGCGGCGACCACCGCGGACACCTTCGAGGCGCAGATCTACGCGCAGGTGAACAAGGAGCGCAAGGCGGGCGGCCTGTCCGCGCTCCTGCCCTCCGCGAAGCTCGACAGCGCCGCGCAGGGCTGGGCCCACACCATGGCCCGGACCGGCGACTTCCGCCACAACCCCGACACGGTCGGCGCCGCGGGCGGCTGGGCCTACGGCTGGATGGGCATCGGCGAGAACATCGCGTACGGGCACGCCGACGGCGCCGCGGTGATGGTCGGCTGGATGGACTCCCCGGGCCACCGGGCCAACATCCTCCGCAGGGAGTTCGACCGCATCGGCGTCGGCGTGGCGTTCCGCGGTGCCACGCCCTACTACGTCCAGGTCTTCGGCGTCTCGGGCACCGGGGAGTCCGTCAAGGTCGCGCAGCTGTACGGACACGCGACGCGCCCCATCGCCGCCGGCACGCCCGCCATCAGCGGCACGGTCGCGGTCGGCCGGACGCTCACGGCCAAGCCCGGCACGTGGACGAGCGGCGCGACCTTCAGGTACCAGTGGCTGCGCGACGGGAAGGCGATCAGCAGGGCCACCTCGCCGAGCTACACCCCGGTCGCGGCCGACGCGGGCAGGAAGCTCTCGGTGAAGGTGACCGGCTCGCGCGCCGGCTACGTCTCCGCGTCGAAGACCAGCGCGGCCAAGACCGTCGCGAGGGGGACCCTCGCCGGCGTCACTCCCACCGTCTCCGGCACGGCGAAGGCGGGATCCACGCTGACGGCGAAGGCCGGGACGTGGAAGCCCGCCCCGGTCACCGTGCGGTACCAGTGGCTGCGGGACGGCAAGGCGATCGCCGGGGCGACCGCGTCGACCTACCGGCTCGTGAAGGCCGACGCCCGACGGAAGATCACGGTGAGGGTCACGGGCACCAAGACCGGGTACACGACCGCGTCGAAGACCTCCGCGGCCAAGCTGATCGCCGGCTGACGACCCGGCTCGGGATCCCGCGACGAAGGTCCGGAACGCCGGATCGCCGCCCCCGCTCCGCGGGTGCCCGGACGGGCATCGCTACAATCGAGCAAGCATGTCGAAGGCGGGAGTATCGGTGACGGACAAGAAGGCCCGGGCGAAGAAGCAGGATGAGGTCATCCTGGGAGAGACCGGACGTCCGTATCACGGCTTCCCGACTCCGGAGAAGCTCGAGGGACACGGCCCCGCGCGCATCATCGCGCTGTGCAACCAGAAGGGCGGCGTCGGCAAGACGACGACCACCATCAGCCTGGCGGCCGCGCTCGCGTCGTACGGGCGCAAGGTGCTCGCGGTCGACTTCGACCCGCAGGGCGCCCTGACGGTCGGCCTCGGCGTGCAGGCGCACGACGTCACGACGATCTACGACCTGCTCCTGGACACCAAGCGGGACCCGCACGAGGCGATCGTGCCCACCGCGGTCGAGGGGCTCGACGTGATCCCCGCCAACATCGACCTGTCGGCGGCCGAGGTGCACCTCGTCAACGAGGTCGCGCGCGAGCAGATCCTGTCGCTCGTGCTGCGCAAGGTCGCGCCCGAGTACGACGTGATCCTGGTCGACTGCCAGCCCTCGCTCGGCCTGCTGACGATCAACGCCCTCACCGCGGCACACGGCGTGCTGATCCCGATGGAGTGCGAGTTCTTCGCGCTGCGCGGCGTCGCCCTGCTGATCGAGACGATCGGCAAGGTCCGCGATCGCCTCAACCCGACGATCCAGCTCGACGGGCTGCTCGCGACCATGTACGACCCGCGCACGCTGCACTCGCGCGAGGTGCTCGAGCGGATCGTCGAGGCCTTCGGCGACGACGTGCTCGAGACCGTCATCGGCCGCACCGTGAAGTTCCCCGACGCGTCCGTGTCGGGCATGCCGATCACCGAGTTCGCGCCCCAGCATCCGGCCGCCCAGGCCTACCTGCGGCTGGCGCGGGAGCTGGTCGCCCGTGGCGCAGTCGCGTAGCGACGTCCCGCCGGAGGCGGCGGACGGCACCTCGCCCGACGCCGAAGCGCCCGACGCCGCGCCCGCGGGCGCCCCGGAGAAGGGCTTCCGCGTCTCGCTGTCGAACTTCGACGGGCCGTTCGACCTGCTCCTGAACCTCATCTCGCAGCGCGAGCTGGACATCACCGAGGTCGCGCTGTCGAAGGTGACGGACGAGTTCATCGGCTACCTGCGCGAGCTGGGACCGGATGAGGAGCTGGACCAGGCCTCCGAGTTCCTCGTGGTCGCCGCGACGCTGCTCGACATGAAGGTCGCGGGCCTGCTGCCACAGGGCGAGCTGGTCGACGCCGAGTCGGTCGCGCTGCTCGAGGCGCGCGACCTGCTGTTCGCGCGCCTGCTGCAGTACCGCGCGTTCAAGGAGGTCTCGGCGTGGTTCGCCGCGGGCCTGCAGGGCGAGGATCGGCGCCACACGCGCAGCGTGCCGCTGGACCCGAAGTACCGCGCCAAGACGCCCGAGCTGGTCTGGACGCTCTCGCCGGAGGACTTCGCCGCGATCGCCATGCTGGCGTTCGCACCGCGGGAGATCCCGCGGGTCGGCCTGGACCACCTGCACGCGCCGCTCGTGAGCATCCGCGAGCAGGCCGCCGTGGTCGTGACGCTGCTGCGCGGATCCGAGCGGCTGTCGTTCCGCGAGCTGGTCGCCGGGATCACCGAGGCCGGCATCGTGGTGGCGCGCTTCATCTCCGTGCTGGAGCTGTACCGGCACGCCGCGATCAGCTTCGAGCAGCTCGAGCCGCTCGGCGAGCTGACGCTGACCTGGACGGCGGACCACTGGTCCGACGAGACGCTCGCGACCCTGGGGGCCGACTATGACCGATGACACCACGACGGAGGAGGCTGAGCTGGAGCCCGAGCTGGAGCCCGTCGAGCAGCCCGCGGAGGAGCCGGCCGAGTTCCCCGGCGGCATCGCGCAGCGGCTGGAGGCGATCCTGATGATCGCGGACGAGCCGCTCAGCGTCGTGTCGCTCGCGACGGCCGTGGGCGCCCCCGTGCCCGCCGTGCGCAAGGCGCTCGCCGCGCTCGTGGACGACTACGACGGCACCTCGGGCACCGCCGAGCGCGGCTTCGAGCTGCGCGAGGTCGGCGGCGGCTGGCGGTTCTACGTGCGCGCCGAGTACGACGACATGGTCGCCGGGTTCGTGGGCGGTCAGGCGCCCGCGCGTCTGTCGCAGGCCGCCCTCGAGACGCTCGCCGTGATCGCGTACAAGCAGCCCGTCACGCGCTCCCAGGTCGCGTCGATCCGCGCGGTGAACGTCGACTCGGTGGTGCGGACGCTGCTCGCGCGCGGCCTCATCACCGAGGTGTCGACGCATCCGGAGACCGGCGCGATCCTGTACGGCACGACCGACCTGCTGATGCAGCAGCTGGGGATCAACTCGCTCGACGAGCTGCCCCCGATCTCGCCGCTGCTGGATGACGGATCCGAGGGCTTCGACGACATCGTCGGCTGACACCATCGAGCGTGTCCCACTTCCGGCCGGAATGGGGGCGCGAATCGGGCAGAGAGTGGGACATGGAAGACAAGGCAGAGGGCATCCGCCTGCAGAAGGTGCTCGCGAACGCGGGCGTGGCCTCGCGGCGCGTGTCGGAGCAGCTGATCGTCGAGGGGCGCGTGCGCGTCAACGGGAGGGTCGTGACCGAGCTCGGCTCGCGCATCGACCCGGAGAACGATCTCGTGGACGTCGACGGCACGGCCGTGCAGCTGGATGCGGGCAAGCGCTACGTGATGCTGAACAAGCCCACGGGCGTGATCAGCTCGATGAAGGACGACCGCGGCCGGACGGATCTGCGCGCGTTCGCGAAGGACTGGGACGAGCGCCTGTTCAACGTCGGCCGCCTGGACTACGACACGTCGGGTCTGCTCGTGCTGACCAACGACGGCGAGCTGGCGCAGGTGCTCGCGCACCCGTCGTTCGGCGTGACGAAGGTGTACATCGCGAAGGTCGAGGGCACCGTCACGCCCGCGACCATCCAGAGGCTGACACGGGGCATCGAGCTCGAGGACGGGCCCATCCACGCCGACAAGGCGCGGCTGCTGGACGCCTCCGCGGGGTCGAGCCTGGTCGAGCTCACGCTGCACTCTGGGCGCAACCGCATCGTCCGCCGCATGATGGCGGAGGTCGGTCACCCCGTCGTCGAGCTGGTGCGGCGCCAGTTCGGGCCGCTGCACCTGGGAACCCTCCCAGTGGGACGCGCCCGGGAGTTGACTAAGGTGGAGCGAGGCGCGCTGCTGACTCTCTCGCGCCAGGGATCCGGTGATTCTGACACCGTCGATCCGTCGGGGGAGGCACCCGGACCGGCCGAGGGTCAGGAGAATTCGTGACCGACATCGCTGCGCGCGCCGCACGGACGACCGGACCCGTCCGGATCGTCGGCGCCGGCCTGCTCGGCGCGTCGATCGGCCACGCGCTGCGCGCGCACGGGGTCGACGTCATCCTGACCGACACGTCGCCCACGCAGCTGCGCCTCGCGATCGACTACGGCGCCGGCCGCGCCGAGTCGTCCGAGGACGCGCCGCGCCTGATCGTGGTCGCGGTGCCGCCGGATGTCACGGCCGACGTCGTGCAGCGCGAGCTCGAGCGGTTCCCGGGCGTCGTCGTGACGGACGTGGCCTCGGTCAAGCTCGGCCCGCGCGAGGAGCTGCGTGCCCGCGGCGTCGACCTCGCGCACTACATCGGCTCGCACCCCATGGCCGGTCGCGAGCGGGGCGGGGCGATCTCGGCCCGCGCCGACATCTTCACCGGGCGCCCGTGGGTGATCTGCCGCGACGGCTCCGAGTCCTCCGCCGACCTGGACCGCATCGAGGACCTCGCGCTGGACCTCGGCGCGATGCCGATCGAGATGACGCCCGAGGAGCACGACCGCTCGGTCGCGCTCGTCTCGCACGTGCCGCAGGTGGTCGCGAGCCTGCTCGCGGGGCGCTTCACCGACGCGCCCGAGGAGTCGCTGCGGCTGGCCGGGCAGGGAGTGCGCGACACGACGCGCATCGCGCACTCCGCGCCCGAGCTGTGGGTGCAGATCCTGGGCGCGAACTCCGCGCCGGTCGTCGACGTGCTGGACGCGCTCGCCGCGGACCTGACGTCGCTCGCCGACGCGCTGCGGGCGCCGGACGCGGCGGGCTCCCGCCGCGCGGTGGCCGACACGATCCGCCGCGGCAACGAGGGCGTCGAGCGCCTGCCGGGCAAGCACGGTCAGAACCGGCGCTTCGAGCCCCTCGTCGTCATGGTCGACGACACTCCCGGCCAGCTCGGACGCCTGTTCGGCGACCTCGGCGAGCTGGGCATCAACATCGAGGACCTGCGCCTCGAGCACTCGCCCGGCGCGCAGTTCGGCCTCGCGGAGATCAGCGTGGTGCCGGGCGTGCTGCGCTCGGCCGTCGAGGGCCTCGAGCAGCGCGGATGGCGGATTGCGAGCACGACGTATGACTGAGCACGACAGCCCCATCATCGCGATCGACGGCCCGGCCGGATCCGGCAAGTCCAGCGTCTCGAAGGAGGTCGCGCGCCGCCGCGGCTACGGCCTGCTCGACACCGGCGCGGGCTACCGCGCGCTGTCATGGCACCTGCGCGCGTCCGGCGTCGACACCGCCGACGCCGACGCCGTCATCGCGGCGCTCGCCGGCTTCGAGCTGCGCCTGGGCCTCGACCCGGAGGACCGCACGGTCACGGTCGGCGGCACGGACGTGACCGCCGCCATCCGCACGCCCGAGGTGACCGCCGCGATCGCCGGCTTCGTGCGCGTGCCCGAGGTGCGGGCGTACCTCAACGCGATCTACCGCCGGCTGGCGGGGGAGTCGGGGCTCGCCGGCGTCGTCATGGAGGGGCGCGACATCACGTCGGTCGTCGCGCCCGACGCGCCCGTGCGCATCCTGATGACCGCATCGCCCGAGGTGCGCGCCGCGCGCCGCGGGCTCGAGCTGGGAGCCGACACCGCGACCGTCGCCGCGGCGATCACCGCCCGCGACGAGTCGGACAGCCACGTGCTGGATCTCGCGGAGGCGGACCCGGGGGTCGACGTGGTCGACTCCAGCGACTTGGATTTCGAACAGACCATCGACGCCGTGACCGCGGTGATCGACAGAAAGCTGGGAGGCCACGATGGCCGTTGACGACGAGTACGAGGGCAAGCCGGACCGGCTCGCCGAGCGCCTGGCGGAGGTGGACGAGGAGCTCGCCGAGCGCCGCGCCGCCACGTTGCGCCAGGGCCTCGAGGACTACGACCTCGACGCGGAGGACGCCGAGCTGCTCGCCGGCGTCCAGCGCGGCGACGACGGCATCGAGTACCTGCCGGCGCTGCCGGTGGTCGCGATCGTCGGGCGCCCGAACGTGGGCAAGTCCGCGCTCGTGAACCGGATCCTCGGACGCCGCGAGGCCGTCGTGGAGGACACCCCCGGCGTCACTCGCGACCGCGTCACGTACAAGGCCGAGTGGCTCGACCGCCGCTTCTCGCTCGTCGACACGGGCGGCTGGGAGCCGGACGCCAAGGGCATCGACCGCTCGGTCGCGGCGCAGAGCGAGGTCGCGATCGACCTGGCCGACGTGATCCTGTTCGTCGTCGACGCCATGGTCGGCGCCACGTCGACCGATGAGCACGTCGTGAAGCTGCTGCGCAAGACCGACAAGCCCGTGTTCCTCGTCGCGAACAAGATCGACGACGCGCGTCACGAGCCCGAGGCCTACGCGCTGTGGAACCTCGGCCTCGGCGAGCCGCACCCCGTCTCGGCCATCCACGGCCGCGGCGTGGCCGACCTGCTCGACGCGATCATGAAGGTGCTGCCCGAGGTCTCGGCCGTCGCGAAGCACGAGATCGGCGGACCGCGCCGCGTCGCGATCCTGGGACGCCCCAACGTCGGCAAGTCGTCGCTGCTGAACAAGGCCGCGGGCGAGGAGCGCGTGGTCGTCAACGAGCTCGCGGGCACCACGCGCGACCCCGTGGACGAGATCGTCGAGCTCGGCGGCAAGCTGTGGACCCTCGTGGACACCGCGGGCATCCGCCGCCGCGTGCACCTGCAGCAGGGCGCCGACTTCTACGCGTCGCTGCGCACGTCGGCCGCGCTGGAGAAGGCCGAGGTCGCGATCGTCGTGCTCGACGTGAGCCAGCCGATCAGCGAGCAGGACGTCCGCATCATCGACCTCGTGCTCGAGTCGGGGCGCGCGCTCGTGCTCGCGTTCAACAAGTGGGACGAGCTGCTCGAGGACGACCGCCGCGGCGGCGACCGCCGTCGCATGCTGGAGCGCGAGATCGAGACGGACCTCGCGCACGTCGCGTGGGCCCCGCGCATCAACATCTCCGCGAAGACCGGGCGTCACCTCGAGAAGCTCGTGCCCGCGCTCGAGACCGCGCTCGCCTCGTGGGACCAGCGCATCCCGACCGGCAAGTTCAACGCGTTCCTGTCGGAGCTCGTCGCCGAGCACCCGCACCCGCTGCGCGGCGGCAAGCAGCCCCGCATCCTGTTCGGCACGCAGGCGGGCTCGCGTCCGCCCACGTTCGTGCTGTTCACGACCGGCTTCCTCGACCCGGGCTACCGCCGCTTCGTGCAGCGCCGCCTGCGCGAGCTGTACGGCTTCGAGGGCACCCCGATCGTGATCAACATGCGCGTGCGGGAGCGCCGGCAGCGGTAGGGCGGCTTAGGCCGCGGCGGGTTGGGCTGGGCGGCCGCTGACAGGCTGGATGTGTCTGATGGGCGCTGCCGTGGCTCGTGAGCCTGCGCCTCGGGGCGCTGGCCTGTGGCCGGGCGAGGCGCGGGCCGCTCGCAGGCTGGATGGGGCGGGTGTCGTGCGGCGTGCCCGGTGAGCCTGTCTCCGGGCAGGACCGCCGGTGTGTGGGTGCTTCGCGAAGCCGGATGACGCCCCGGCGGGCGTGCCCCGCGAGGCTGTGACAGGCTGGGATGGTGACCATCGAGCCTGCCCGACGCGGAGAGTCCCCGCGGTTCTCCGGCCCGCGCGATCCCGGCGACGCCTGGGTCGTGACGGCGTCGGGCGAGCGGTACTGGGGGCGCTTCGGGGCCGCCGGTCTGATGGCGTTCGACGTCGAGCGGGGCGTGCTGCTGCAGCACCGCGTGGGCTGGAGCCACTTCGGCGGCACGTGGGCCCTGCCGGGCGGAGCCCTGCATCAGGACGAGCGGGCGATCGACGGCGCGCTGCGGGAGGCGTCCGAGGAGGCCGGCGTCCCGACGACGTCCGTGCGCCCGCGGTTCACGCACGTGCTCGACCTCGACGTGTGGTCGTACACGACCGTCGTGGCGGACGTGATCGAGCACTTCGCCGGCGCCGTGACGGATCCGGAGAGCTTCGCGGTCGAGTGGGCGCGCCTCGCCGACGTGGATCAGCGGCCGCTGCACCCGGGCTTCGCGGCGGCGTGGACCTCGCTGCGCGAGCTGCTGCACGTGCGTCCCGTGATCCTCGTGGACGGCGCCAACGTCGTCGGATCTGTGCCGGACGGCTGGTGGAAGGACCGCGCGGGCGCGGCGGAGCGTCTGCTCACACGCGTCGCGGCGCTCGCCGCGTCGGGAGTGGCGGCGTCCGACCTCGGCCTCGGGGCGACGCACTGGTTCCCCGACTTCGTCGTGGTCGTCGAGGGGCAGGCCCGGGACGTGGCGGATGTCGCCGGCGTCCGGACCGTGCGCGCGGCGGGTGAGGGCGACGACACGATCGCCGCGGAGGCCGTGGCCCTCGTCGAGGAGGGTCATGCCGTCACGGTGGTCACGAGCGACCGCGAGCTGCGGGCGCGCGCCGAGGAGGCCGGGGCCACGGTCCGGGGCGCCGGCTGGCTCACGGCCCTGCTGGGCTGACCCGCCCGGTCGCAGGGGTGGTGGGCTCGGACCGCTCCGGTCACTGCGAGAACACGTGTTGTCGCCGAAGACACGCGCTGTGAGGCGTGAAAGCGCGTGTGATGTCTCAGGACATCGGTGACGGAACTGCATCAGGACATCGGTGACGGTTCCTGCATCAGGACATCGGTGACA
>NZ_JBCNUN010000013.1:0-5489 GCF_039605615.1 Microbacterium rhizophilum
GGATAAGATAGAGAAGTTGCCCCGGAGGGCTGCGGTGGGAGCCGCAGGGCTGGGAGCATCCGATCCTTGAGAACTCAACAGCGTGCACTTGTCAAATGCCAAATAACCTCGGCAGCTGACCTTTTTGGTTGGCTGCGAGATTCCTTTGGATCAAATTTTGGAAGTCAGTAATGACATCCGTTTTGGTCAGTTTCAAACTCGCTGCTTCACCGTTTTCCCGGTGGGGTCAGCATTTTTTCTTTACGGAGAGTTTGATCCTGGCTCAGGATGAACGCTGGCGGCGTGCTTAACACATGCAAGTCGAACGGTGAAGCTCCAGCTTGCTGGAGTGGATCAGTGGCGAACGGGTGAGTAACACGTGAGCAACCTGCCCCGGACTCTGGGATAAGCGCTGGAAACGGCGTCTAATACCGGATATGCACCAGAACCGCATGGTTACTGGTGGGAAAGATTTTTCGGTCTGGGATGGGCTCGCGGCCTATCAGCTTGTTGGTGAGGTAATGGCTCACCAAGGCGTCGACGGGTAGCCGGCCTGAGAGGGTGACCGGCCACACTGGGACTGAGACACGGCCCAGACTCCTACGGGAGGCAGCAGTGGGGAATATTGCACAATGGGCGGAAGCCTGATGCAGCAACGCCGCGTGGGGGACGACGGCCTTCGGGTTGTAAACCCCTTTTAGCAGGGAAGAAGCGAGAGTGACGGTACCTGCAGAAAAAGCGCCGGCTAACTACGTGCCAGCAGCCGCGGTAATACGTAGGGCGCAAGCGTTATCCGGAATTATTGGGCGTAAAGAGCTCGTAGGCGGTCTGTCGCGTCTGCTGTGAAAACCCGAGGCTCAACCTCGGGCCTGCAGTGGGTACGGGCAGACTAGAGTGCGGTAGGGGAGATTGGAATTCCTGGTGTAGCGGTGGAATGCGCAGATATCAGGAGGAACACCGATGGCGAAGGCAGATCTCTGGGCCGTAACTGACGCTGAGGAGCGAAAGGGTGGGGAGCAAACAGGCTTAGATACCCTGGTAGTCCACCCCGTAAACGTTGGGAACTAGTTGTGGGGGCCTTTCCACGGTCTCCGTGACGCAGCTAACGCATTAAGTTCCCCGCCTGGGGAGTACGGCCGCAAGGCTAAAACTCAAAGGAATTGACGGGGACCCGCACAAGCGGCGGAGCATGCGGATTAATTCGATGCAACGCGAAGAACCTTACCAAGGCTTGACATATAGAGGAAAGTTCTGGAAACAGTCCCCCCGCAAGGTCTCTATACAGGTGGTGCATGGTTGTCGTCAGCTCGTGTCGTGAGATGTTGGGTTAAGTCCCGCAACGAGCGCAACCCTCGTTCTATGTTGCCAGCACGTAATGGTGGGAACTCATGGGATACTGCCGGGGTCAACTCGGAGGAAGGTGGGGATGACGTCAAATCATCATGCCCCTTATGTCTTGGGCTTCACGCATGCTACAATGGCCGGTACAAAGGGCTGCAATACCGTGAGGTGGAGCGAATCCCAAAAAGCCGGTCCCAGTTCGGATTGAGGTCTGCAACTCGACCTCATGAAGTCGGAGTCGCTAGTAATCGCAGATCAGCAACGCTGCGGTGAATACGTTCCCGGGTCTTGTACACACCGCCCGTCAAGTCATGAAAGTCGGTAACACCTGAAGCCGGTGGCCTAACCCTTGTGGAGGGAGCCGTCGAAGGTGGGATCGGTAATTAGGACTAAGTCGTAACAAGGTAGCCGTACCGGAAGGTGCGGCTGGATCACCTCCTTTCTAAGGAGCATCTGGAGGCCTCAGGGCCTTCCAGGCGCCGGATCATCACCGAATGTGTGGTGCCGGTTAGCTCATGGGTGGAACATTTGACATGCCGTCGGCGCAGCCGATCGGATCTAGTACGACCTGCTTGCGGGTCTGGAACGAGTCGGTCGGGGAGCGGGGCGGCTGCACGCTGTTGGGTCCTGAAGGACCGGAACCTCTGGTTCCCTCCTTCTGGGCCTCTTCTTGTTTCCTCGCGGTTGTGGGGATGCGGAGGGGGTACCGCCCGTACTTTGAGAACTACACAGTGGACGCGAGCATCTTTAAAGAGAGCGAACGACAGGTCTTTCAAAAGGGATCTGTCGGCTCATGTGATTTCAAGTCTTTAAGAGCAGACGGTGGATGCCTTGGCATCTGGAGCCGAAGAAGGACGTAGCAATCTGCGATAAGCCTCGGGGAGCTGATAAGCGAGCTTTGATCCGAGGATGTCCGAATGGGGAAACCCCGCCAGGATCAACACCTGGTGACTCCCGCCTGAATATATAGGGCGGGTAGAGGGAACGTGGGGAAGTGAAACATCTCAGTACCCACAGGAAGAGAAAACAACAGTGATTCCGTGAGTAGTGGCGAGCGAAACCGGATGAGGCTAAACCGGGCGTGTGTGATAGCCGGCAGGCGTTGCACGTTCGGGGTTGTGGGACTCACCTGACTCTTCTGCCGAAGGGTCGACGTGACAGCAGCGTATAGACGAACGGTCTTGAATGGCCGGCCAGAGCGGGTGGCAGCCCCGTAGTCGAAATGCGTGTGCTGGCGTGGAGAGTATCCCAAGTAGCACGGGGCCCGAGAAATCCCGTGTGAATCTGCCAGGACCACCTGGTAAGCCTAAATACTCCCAGATGACCGATAGCGGACAAGTACCGTGAGGGAAAGGTGAAAAGTACCCCGGGAGGGGAGTGAAATAGTACCTGAAACCGTCTGCTTACAAACCGTTGGAGCACCCCTGGTAGGTGTGACAGCGTGCCTTTTGAAGAATGAGCCTGCGAGTTAGCGATACGTGGCGAGGTTAACCCGTGTGGGGTAGCCGTAGCGAAAGCGAGTCTGAATAGGGCGATTCAGTCGCGTGTCCTAGACCCGAAGCGAAGTGATCTATCCATGGCCAGGCTGAAGCGACGGTAAGACGTCGTGGAGGGCCGAACCCACTTAGGTTGAAAACTGAGGGGATGAGCTGTGGATAGGGGTGAAAGGCCAATCAAACTTCGTGATAGCTGGTTCTCTCCGAAATGCATTTAGGTGCAGCGTTGCGTGTTTCTTGCCGGAGGTAGAGCTACTGGATGGCCGATGGGCCCTACAAGGTTACTGACGTCAGCCAAACTCCGAATGCCGGTAAGTGAGAGCGCAGCAGTGAGACTGTGGGGGATAAGCTTCATAGTCGAGAGGGAAACAACCCAGACCACCAACTAAGGTCCCAAAGCGCGTGCTAAGTGGGAAAGGATGTGGAGTTGCCTTGACAACCAGGAGGTTGGCTTAGAAGCAGCCACCCTTGAAAGAGTGCGTAATAGCTCACTGGTCAAGTGATTCCGCGCCGACAATGTAACGGGGCTCAAGCACGCCACCGAAGTTGTGGCATTGAAACTATTGGCAGGCCTTCGTGGTCCAGCCGTTTTGATGGGTAGGAGAGCGTCGTGTGGCGAGTGAAGCGGCGGTGTGAACCAGCCGTGGACGCCACACGAGTGAGAATGCAGGCATGAGTAGCGAATGACGTGTGAGAAACATGTCCTCCGAAAGACCAAGGGTTCCAGGGTCAAGCTAATCTTCCCTGGGTAAGTCGGGACCTAAGGCGAGGCCGACAGGCGTAGTCGATGGACAACGGGTTGATATTCCCGTACCGGCGAAGAACCGCCCAAGCTAATCCAGTGGTGCTAAGCGCCCGAAACCATCCATCGTCACCTTCGGGTGACACCGGGTGGTGGAGCGCGCGACCCCATGCTGGTGCGGTTAGCGTATTAACAGGTGTGACGCAGGAAGGTAGCCCAAGCCAGGCGATGGTAGTCCTGGTGCAAGTGCGTAGGCCGACTCTTAGGCAAATCCGGGAGTCATGAGGCTGAGACACGATGCGGATGAAAAGTGGGTGATCCTATGCTGCCAAGAAAAGCATCGACGCGAGGTTCCAGCCGCCCGTACCCCAAACCGACTCAGGTGGTCAGGTAGAGAATACCAAGGAGATCGAGATAATCGTGGTTAAGGAACTCGGCAAAATACCCCCGTAACTTCGGGAGAAGGGGGGCCATCCACTTATTAGGACTTGCTCCGAAAGGGTGTGGTGGCCGCAGAGACCAGTGGGTAGCGACTGTTTATTAAAAACACAGGTCCGTGCCAAGTCGCAAGACGATGTATACGGACTGACGCCTGCCCGGTGCCGGAAGGTTAAGAGGACCGGTTAGCCGCAAGGCGAAGCTGAGAATTTAAGCCCCGGTAAACGGCGGTGGTAACTATAACCATCCTAAGGTAGCGAAATTCCTTGTCGGGTAAGTTCCGACCTGCACGAATGGCGTAACGACTTCCCAACTGTCTCAACCACGAACTCGGCGAAATTGCATTACGAGTAAAGATGCTCGTTACGCGCAGCAGGACGGAAAGACCCCGTGACCTTTACTACAGCTTGGTATTGGTGTTCGGTGTGGCTTGTGTAGGATAGGTGGGAGACTTTGAAGCAGTGACGCCAGTTACTGTGGAGTCGTTGTTGAAATACCACTCTGGTCACTCTGGATATCTAACTTCGAACCGTGATCCGGTTCAGGGACAGTGCCTGGTGGGTAGTTTAACTGGGGCGGTTGCCTCCCAAAAAGTAACGGAGGCGCCCAAAGGTTCCCTCAACCTGGTTGGCAATCAGGTGGCGAGTGTAAGTGCACAAGGGAGCTTGACTGTGAGACTGACAGGTCGAGCAGGGACGAAAGTCGGGACTAGTGATCCGGCAGTGGCTTGTGGAAGCGCTGTCGCTCAACGGATAAAAGGTACCTCGGGGATAACAGGCTGATCTTGCCCAAGAGTCCATATCGACGGCATGGTTTGGCACCTCGATGTCGGCTCGTCGCATCCTGGGGCTGGAGTAGGTCCCAAGGGTTGGGCTGTTCGCCCATTAAAGCGGTACGCGAGCTGGGTTTAGAACGTCGTGAGACAGTTCGGTCCCTATCCGCTGCGCGCGTAGGAAGTTTGAGAGGATCTGACCCTAGTACGAGAGGACCGGGTTGGACGAACCTCTGGTGTGTCAGTTGTTCCGCCAGGAGCACCGCTGATTAGCTACGTTCGGGATGGATAACCGCTGAAAGCATCTAAGCGGGAAGCCGGCCTCAAGATGAGACTTCCATACCTTCGGGTGAGAGGCTCCCAGCCAGACTACTGGGTTGATAGGCCAGATGTGGAAGTGCAGCAATGCATGCAGCTGACTGGTACTAATAAGCCGATGACTTGATAACACCTCGCTTTCCTAGAAGCGCCCGCGTCCACTGAGTGGTTCTCGATGTACGGTCGAGAACAAAGCAACTGCATAGAGTGCATGAGTTGTTCGAAACATCGAAGAGTGTTTCGGCGGTCATAGCGAGAGGGAAACGCCCGGTCACATTCCGAACCCGGAAGCTAAGCCTCTCAGCGCCGATGGTACTGCAGGGGGGACCCTGTGGGAGAGTAGGACACCGCCGGACTTAACGTGAAGACAGAAGGGCCACCCAACGACGGGTGGCCCTTCTGC
>NZ_JBCNUN010000014.1:0-1396 GCF_039605615.1 Microbacterium rhizophilum
TGTCATGTCGCAGGACATTGGTGACAGTTCTGTATCAGGACATCGGTGACACTTCGGGTGTGTTTGGTGGTGACACTTCGCGGGGCGGTGTGCTTTCGGGGTGAGCCGAGTTGAACCCGTCGATCCCCGCATACGTCTCGAAATCTCCCGGTGGCCGCTGGACGCCCCGCGCGGGGCGGTGACGACGTTCTGCGCGGACGCGGGGATCTCCCGCAAGACGTTCTACGAGATCCGCCGCCGCGCCCTCGAGGAGGGGGAGGCGGCGGCGCTGGAACCGCGTTCGCGCCGCCCGAGATCGTCTCCGACTGCGACGAGCGAGGCAGTGAAGGCGGAAGCTCTCAAGGTCCGCGCGGCGCTGGAGCAGTCCGGATGGGATCACGGGCCGATCAGCGTTCACGACAAGATGCTCCGGATGGGGCTCACCCCGCCGTCGATCGCCGCATTGGCACGGATCTTCCGCGAGGCGGGCGTGGCTCGCCTCGAGCCCCGCAAACGTCCGCGCGCGTCCTGGCGGCGGTTTGTCTATCCGGCCCCGAACGCCTGCTGGCAGCTGGATGCCACCGAATACGTCCTCACCCGCGGCCGCGTCTGCGTGATCTTCCAGCTCATCGACGACCACTCCCGCCTCGCGATCGCTTCCCACGTCGCCTCGGGTGAGACCGCCGAGGGAGCGCTGGCTGTCGTCTCCAAAGGGATCGAACGTCACGGCGTCCCGCAGCGGCTGCTGTCCGACAACGGGGCGGCACTGAATCCGTCTCGTCGCGGGATCATCGGGCAGCTGGTCGCCTACGTGACCCGCCTCGGAGTCGAGGCGATCACCGGCAAGCCCTACAAGCCGACCACGCAGGGCAAGAACGAACGCATCCATCAGACGCTGTTCAGATGGCTCGACAAGCAGCCTCTCGCCGAATCCCTCGAGCAGCTGCAGGCCCTCGTCGACGAGTTCGACCACGGCTACAACAACGAACGCGGCCACCAAGCCCTCCCCGGGCGAATGAGCCCACAGGCAGCCTGGGATGCCACTGCCGTCGCTGAGCCTCCTCGTCCACAGCCCGCCGAGCCGGCGCAGGTCAAGCCCGACCGATACGCGGCCGGCCACAAGACCTGCCTGGTCTATCCCCGCGGAGTCATCACCGTCCTGGGCGTCCCCGTCCACGTCGGCAAGGAGCACGGCGGCACCACCGTAGACGTCATCTGGGACGAGGAGAACGTGACCGTCTTCGACGCCCGCGGCACCGCGATCCTGACCTTCCCCCGCCCCGCCAAGGGCACTCGATACGTCGGCAACGGCAAACCCGGCGGGTTCATGGCCACCCCAGTGTCACCGATGTCCTGATGCAGGAACCGTCACCGATGTCCTGATGCAGTTCCGTCACCGATGTCCTGAGACATCACA